>NZ_BAAAPK010000001.1:2459053-3073817 GCF_039531105.1 Microbacterium lacus | reverse complement strand
TCGTACGGTGATGCCGGCACCCCCGGCAACGTGTCCAGTCCGGTCGTGGTCGGCTTCGGTGGCTGGCAGGCGTTCTCGCACCTGTTCGCCGGGCAGGATGCGACCGGTCAGAACCGGATCTACGCTGTCGACCGGGACGGTCGGCTTCTGTCGTACGGTGATGCCGGCACCCCCGGCAACGTGTCCAGTCCGGTCGTGGTCGGCTTCGGTGGCTGGCAGGCGTTCTCGCACCTGTTCGCCGGGCAGGATGCGACCGGTCAGAACCGGATCTACGCTGTCGCGCTCTGAACATCCGCCGGCGCTGCGCCGATCACCCTCGATCCCCATGCGCGCACTGAACGCTGAAGGTAGGTCGAGTGTCGCTGCGGCGTGTTCGTGTCGGCTCGCGTTTCCGGACAGCACGGTCGGGCCTTGGATGAGCTCGGGTGCACCGTCGGATCACGTGGGCCCATGGAACTGCGCGGTTGAGATGTCGCACCCGTTGGCTACGGTGATGTCCCGTTGCGAATGATTCACGACGGGAGGGCTCATGGTCGAGTCAGTCAGCGCGAGGCAATTCCATGACGAACCGGGACTTCTTGCGTTCGATCACGCGTCGACATTATCCAGGTGCCGAGCGTGGGGATCGGTCTACGGGCCCGCGCGAGGATTTAGCGGGACGAGGCGCTGACCATACACGGCGGCTAAATCGTGGGCACAGTCGTCACTGCGTTGTCAACCACGGTGTTCGGTGGGAGGTTCGCTGGGTGCCACGACCCGACGGGCGCTTCTCTGCTTGATCTCTCGCCCGAGCTGGATGGCGCCTGCGATGACCGCGACGAAGCCGGCCGCAAGGAGGAGAGCGCGAAGCCAGATTTCCGCTTCAGGCATGAAGAGCGCAGGCGCGGCGAAGATGAACGTCGCTCCCACGAAGTACCAGACGGCGATATTCGGTGTGTCTTGAATGCTCTGCGACGAGTCCATCTTTTCCCTTCCGATCGAGGCGGACTTCCCTGCGGTCGCGTTCACTCCAGACGTTCACAACTGGTGGTCTGAACTCGAGTGACTTGATCGACGCACAGGGTCTGCAGTAGTCGCGTTAATCCATCGCACCGTGGTTACGTGGTCGTCAGGTGAGTGGCGAGGAAGGTGGCCGCTCGGAGTGTCAAGCGCGGTTCTGCGTCGCGCAGGTACTTGGTTGCAGCCACGGTGTCCTGCGCCGCCGCGACGTCGAAGGGAATCACGTCGCGCGCCCAAGCGAGCGCGGGTGCGGGCGGTTGGCCACCGGTCGGAATCGTGCCACCGAAGAGGAGCTGGAGTCTCCTCCGCGGATCCTCTCGATCTCCAAATACTTTCGCTGCCCATGTGCTCTGCATGATCCACCTCCGTCCACCACGCTATGTATTGGCGGCCGGACCCGCCTCCACCTCGCGACGGATACCGTGCCCGCGAGTCGATCCCTTCTGACACGCTTCCCGATGCGCAAGACGCCCGTTAACGCGAATCCGCATCGGGCGGGTCTTGCGGGAATTCAGACAGCTTGAGGATTGTCAAGCCGGCGCTCGAGTCGCCCGTCGAGGTGCGTCGCACTGGCCCACCGGCTTCCGGGCGGTGAGCGACCCGCACCAGGGATAGGGGACGTTGCGCCGAACGGCCGGCTTTCGGCCGCGCGAGAATCGGTCTTCTCTCGCGTGGACGTTTTGGGCTGTGCCGGACATGCACAGAGTGAAGGTGTCCGGTGAAAGGATTCGGGGCAATGACGGAACGCAGCAACGCACCACACGATCCGCTCGATGGTCTGCTGGATGACGCAGGCCCGGTTACGACCGTGGTGTCTGACGCGATCGAGGATGAGCTTGCTCGGATGAGCGTGGCCGCTCGAACCGATCACCGCCCAGCACGGGCGGGGCGGGGCTTCACCCGTGCCGCAGCGATCGGTGTCGCGGCCGTGGTGCTGCTGGGTGGGGCGGGCGCGGCCGCGGCGAGCACCTGGGGGTTGGTGCCGTGGTGGCAGCAGAACTCGCCGGACTCGTTCAGCGTCACCCTGCCCAGCGGCGTGAACTGCGAGTTCCAGGTCATCGGGAACTTGCAGGGCCCCACCCCAGCGATCAGCGAAGAGACAGCTGCCTACCTGCGCAGCGTGGACATCGCTACCATCCTCGACGTCGATGCGGAGATCCAGAAGCAGCGCATGGCCCCGCCCTCGGTCGCTCGCGTCGATGGCAAAGACATCCAGGTCGGGTACGGGACCGAGAACTATCCCAGCCCCGACGTGGAGTACTACTTGGCGGTGCCGGCGGCCGTCACCACGGCCGTCGCTGCGGAGCTGCAGCGCAACGGGTACGGCGTCGGGCCGGAGGATTTCTCCTGGCAAAGCGAGGCGAGCTGCCCGGGGATGCAGTGGTGACGCGCACAGATAAGGACCTCGCGGCGCACCTGACCGACGTCATCTCGTTCAACGCCGTCGACATCCTCGCCTACTTTGAACGACGAGTCGGAACAAACGACGCCGCCGACCTGGTGGCCGAAACCATGCTCACAGCCTGGCGGAAAGCAGCAGACGTGCCAAAGGACACGACGGAAGCGCGCATGTGGCTGTTCGGCGTCGCACGAAACGTCCTCGCCAACGCCGACCGCGCCGAACGACGCCGCTGGCGACTCGCCGACCGGCTCCGACTCATGCTCGCCCCGGAGAACCCCGCACCCGCCTCCGACGCCGGAGTGGACGTCCGAGATGCCGTTGCCCGCCTCGAGCCAGACCTTGCCGAGCTCATCCGACTCGTCCACTGGGACAGGCTCACCCTGGCCCAAGCCGCCCAGGTCACGGGCATCCCCGCCTCCACAGCGCGCAGCCGTTACCAGAAAGCAAAAGATGATTCTGCGGCGGCACGCGCCGCCCGAGTCGTACCGACATACGCTCAAGCCATGACCGCTTCGCAGCAGGTCGGACGCTACGGCCTGGCTCTTCGAAAGCGCCTCCTGGCGGTGGGGATTGCCACCGTCCTCGCTCTTGCAGTTGTCTGGTTGATCGCTGTGCCGATCGGGCCCGAGGCGTGTGCATTATCTATGCCAGGACCGCGCAACTGTTTCGTGAGTGATCGCGTTCAGGCCGCCATCTTGCCGACGATCGTGATCATCGCAGGAGCCCTCCTCTCGGTCGCCATGCTGTTGGAACGGCCGAAGAACTTGAGAATGATCAGCGCGTGGTCGGTCGTCCTCCTCATCATGATGGCGGGCGCCTCCTATGTGCTGGTGGCCTGGATCCCGGCCCTGGCATGGATGTGGAGAAGCAACATCGCGCCGTGAGCAGCGGCGTGTGTCCGCCGGCGGTGCGCAAAAGGATCCGTGACCGCGCAACGCGTGTCTCACTTTCGTCAAGAGGTGCACGATGCTCTCTGATTTGTCGAGGGCGGCGGGTACGGTCGGTCCATGGACGGAAGCCGCCTGAGCTACGCAGCGCTGCTCACGCTGATACTCCTCTTGGCGGCGATCGCTCTGACATACACGATGGTGGTCAGCGGTCTGAATGTCGCAGGATGTGGAGACCGATGCGACTACCCGTCGATCACGCGCGCCATGAACGGGTTCCTGGTCGCCGCAGGTCTTTCACTCACCACCGCTGTTGCTGGCAGCTATCTGCTCCGCGCGAAGGGGTGGTGGGTTCTCATCGCACCCGTTGCCGGGGCTCTTGTTCTGGTCCTGGCATTCTGGGTCACCTCCACAATCGCGCGCACCGCGACGCAGCTGTAGGGCCGATCGCGTTCCGTGCGCGGATCCTCAGTCGGGCGATGCCTCAACAGGGGACGGGCGCAGGCGCTGGAGCGGGACGCCTGTGCGGGCTGTGTCCGGGAGGGGAGTTCGCGGTCGGTCCGCGACCGCCTGCCGCCCAGAGGTGCCGCGCGGCGCCGGTGGTGTGGGCGTCGCGCGGGATTGTCTGCAGCGAGCTATGGACGAGCCGCTCGCCTTGCGTCGATAAATCACAGGGCTGCGAGCACTCGTCGGTTGGAGTGGGGATGACCCGGGAGGTCGAGCTTGTCGAAGAGATGCTGAATGTGCGTCTCCACGGTGCGTTCCGATATGAACAGTTTTGCGGCGATGCCCGAGTTGGTTAGCCCCTCGGCGACGGAGGCGGCCATCGCCATGCGGGAACCGGCGGTCGGAGCGACGGCCACGAGCGCGCGGGGTCAGCATCTTCGGCGCGAGATGAGGAGTGCAGATGGTGAGCGTGCCAGTCGTGCCCGCCACGAGAACCGTGGACGACGTACGACTCGTTTTCGTCATCCGATGCTGGGGAACGCCACCGATAGAGCCCGCGGCCTATGAACGACCCAATCGCGGCTCGACAGAGACGGTGGCCTTCTGCCCCTCTCGAGCGATGGGATGGACCGGTCTCCGGAAAGAGCGGACCCGCACCCCGCGGATGTGATCCGACCCGGTGCGGCTTGACTGGTGTCTTTGCGACGCCTACCGTTCGGTTCATGGGACAAAACGATGGTCCGGAGCGCGGATCCGACCTCAACGGCGTCACGCGCGCGGGAGAGATCCTGTTCGCATTCACCCGTGAGCGTCCCGAAATGGGGCTCACCCGCCTTGCTGCCGAGGTCGGGCTGAGCAAGGCGACCGTGCATCGTGTGGCACAGACGCTCGTCTCGCTCGGCCTGCTCGAGCAGAACGACCAGACGCGGGCCTACCGGCTGGGGGTGCGGATCATGCAGCTGGCCGACGTCGTCGCCTCGTCGCTCGACATCCGTAAAGAGGCCCGGTCGGCACTGCGTCAACTGCGCGAGCAGACGGGGGAGACGGTCTATCTGATGCTCTTGCGAGACAATGCGGCAGCCTGCGCCGAGCGCATCGAGGGGTGGCATCCGATGCGCGATCTCTCTACCCCTCCCGGCACCGTCGTGCCCCTCCACGTCGGCGCGAGTGGAAGCGCCATACTCAGCGTCCTTGACACCGACGCCCTGGATGCGGCCGTCTCCGGCCTCGATCCGGAACGCGGAGCGGCCGTCCGGCGCCGCGTGGCCTTCGCCCGCGAGCATGGCTATGCCGTTGCACGAGGAGACGTCTCACAAGGCGTGGGGGCCATCGCCGTCGCCCTGCGCGACGAGTCGGGCGCACCTGTGGGTGCCGTGAGCCTCGGCGGTCTTCTCGAACGTGTCGAAGCGGCTGAGACGCAACTCGCTGCGTCCGTGAGTGCGACCGCGGCCGCCGTAACCTCCGCGATGGGCTGGAGCTGACCCACTCCCCAACACCTGGCGCGGCTATCGCTGTGACGGGTGTCTTCGGCGCGCCCGAGTTCGGCACTTAGGGCGCCTGGCCGCGCCCGGTGTCGTAACACGAACGTCACACATCGCGTATTGACCGATGCGGGGAGTCAGCCCTAACGTGTGGTCCAGAAAGAGAAACGCTGGTCCGCTGAGCGAACCAGTGTCCGAAGTTGGAGCCGACCTCGGCGCCACTCGGAGCTTTCTCGCCCGACGTGCCTGACCGGGTGACTGCACCACACGCGGCAGCCGCCGCACCCGACATCGAATGTGAAAGGAGTCGAGCCATGAAGAAGCAGATGTGGTTCGCGCCCGTCGTCCTCGCTACGGCTGTTCTGCTGCTCAGCGCATGCAGCGGTCCGGACGAAGACGTCGCGGCGCCCAGCGCCCAGGCCGGTGCTGTGCCGGAGGCGGTCGCTGCAATCGCCGAGCAGGGCCGCCAGGAGATTTCCACCTGGCCCGGTCCGACAGACAGCCCAGTGACAGACGGGACGGCGCTGTCCGTCGTCGTCGTTCCCTGTGGAATGGCGACCGAGGGATGCAAACGGCAGGCGGAAGGTTTCATCGAAGCCGCCGACGCCCTCGGATGGGAGACGACCCTCGTCGACCCGAAGGGTGACCCCTCGCTGGACAACGCCGCCATTGACCAGGCCATCACGCAGGACGCGGACGCCGTGTTCCTCGTCTCCATCGACCCTGACATCGTCGCCGGCGCGCTCGAACGCGCTCGTGATGCGGGCATCTTTGTCGTCGCCTCCGCGACCGACAACACGACGGGACTCGATCACGAGGTGTCTCTTCATGGAGACGAGGAAGGTCGGATGCTTGCGGCGCAGATCGTCGTGGAGACCGGCGGCGATGCGAAGGTCGCCATGTTCACGGGCAACGAGTTCAAGACCGTTGTCAAACGCGTCGAGGGCAGCAAGGAGGTCTTCGCCGATTGCTCCGGATGCGAGATCGTGGCTGAGCAAGACATCTCGCAGACCGCAGGCGGTGCCGATCTCGTCTCGCTCGTGCAAAGCACGATCCAGGCCAACCCCGACGTGAACGTGCTGTGGGCTCCGTATGACGCCGCTGCCACAGACATGGTCCAGGCGGTCCAGCAATCCGGTCGTGACGACGTCATGGTGGCGTCGTTCAATGGAAACCTGCAGAACCTCGAGTTCATCCGCGCCGGCGCACCCCAAAAGATCGTGGTCGGCGAGGCGCTCGAGTGGGTCGGCTGGGCAGGTGCTGATGCGGTGCTTCGACTGAGCCAGGGCGCTCCGATGGTCGAGGATGACGGCGTTCCCGCGCGCATCCTCACCGCCGACAACCTCCCCGAGAAGGGCACCGCCTGGACGGGCGACTTCGACTTCCGCTCGGAGTACAGCCGCATGTGGGGCATCGGCTGACGTCGCCTCTCACCCCCGTCGGGGAGGACGCGCATGTCCTCCCCGACCCCGACGCTAGGAATTCCCATGGATGCTGCCATCGAGGTCAGAAACATCTCGAAGACCTTCGGCGCCCAGCGTGCGCTCGACGACGTGACCGTCGCCTTCGGAACCGGGCGCGTCACGGCTCTGCTCGGACAGAACGGCTCCGGCAAGTCGACGCTCATCAAGATCCTGTCCGGGTTCTACACCCCAGACGCAGGCGAGGGCGAGGCGTTCGTGCACGGCCAGCCCTTAGCGCTCCCGGTTGCCCCGCGCCACGTCCACTCGCTCGGCGTGCGCTTCCTGCATCAGGACCTCGCGATCGTTCCGGCGATGTCGGTAAGTGACAACTTCGCGCTGACGGAGCGCTTCACGGGGGTCGTCCGGGGCGGGCTGATCGCGCAGCGGCGTCAGGACGCCCGCGTCGCAGACACGCTCGACCGGCTGGGCGTCGAGGTCGATCCCTCGACGCTCATGAGTCAGCTGGCGCCTGCCCAGCAGACGATGGTCGCCATCGCGCGGGCATTCTTCGAGGCCGACCGACCGACGATCTTCCTCGATGAGCCGACGGCCTCCCTCCCCGAGTCCGAGGTGCAGAAGGTCCTCGGTGCTCTGCGCACGGCCGTCTCCGAAGGTGCATCGATCGTCTATGTCTCGCATCGCCTGGACGAGGTCCGACAGATCGCCGACGATCTCGTCATCCTGCGCGACGGACGCCTCGTGACGCACACGCCGAACGCGGGTCACTCGACCGCGGACCTCATCGAGCTAGTGCTCGGACGCCCGGCGCCCGTCGTCTCCCACCAGCGCTCCAGCATCGAGCGCCCTACCGTCTTGGCGGTCGAAGGGCTTGGTGGCCCACGGCTCCAGGGCGTCTCGTTCAAGCTCGGCCGGGGAGAGATCCTGGGCGTGACCGGCCTCATCGGATGCGGACGCTCCGAGCTGGCGCGCATGCTGGCCGGTGCGCAGTCTCCCGCGGCGGGCGGCCTCAGACTCAAGGACCAGGGGTACGCTCCGCGCTCACCTCGTCACGCTCGTCGCCGTGGAGTCGGATACGTCCCGCAGGACCGGCGGGCCGAGGGGGCCGTGACTGGAATGACCGTCGCGGAGAACGCAACGCTCAGCGTGCTCCACAGCGTCAGTGACGCGGGTTTCGTCAATCGGCGCAAAGAGGACGATCTCGCCCGCACGCTCGTGCGACGGTTCGGTGTTCGTCCCCCGATCCCCGCGGCGCCGATGGACGACCTCAGCGGCGGAAACCAGCAGAAGGTCGTCTTCGCGCGGAACGCGGCCCTCGATCTGTCGGTGCTGGTCCTCGATGAGCCGACGCAGGGAATCGACATCGGCGCACGCGGCGAGATCGCGGCCATCTGTCGCGAGCTCGCCGCAACCGGCATCGCGCTCGTCGTGGCATCGACCGACTTCGACGAACTCGCATCGCTTTGCGATCGGGTCCTCGTCCTCGACCGCGGACGCCTCGTGGACGAGGTCCGTGGGTCCGACATCACGGTCGAACGCCTAACCTCATCCAGCTTCTCCCCACCGTCATCCGAATCCTCGTCAGGAGCCCTCTCATGACCACTACGGCCACTACTGCCGCCCCGCGCGGCACGGGCCGCCGCATCGCGCAGCAGGCTGTGGGCAACTACGCCATCGTCATCTTCCTGCTCGTGCTTATCGCCGTCTTCTCGATGGTGGCGCCGACCCTTTTCCCCACCTGGTCCAACTTCCAGGCAATCGCCAACAATCAGGCCGTGCCCGCGATCCTCGCCCTCGCCGTGATCCTGCCCCTCGCGGCGGGAGAATTCGACCTGTCCGTCGGTGCAACGCTCGGTTTCACCTCGGTCCTCACCGCATGGGCGTCCATCGGTGGCGTGCCGCTCGTACCAGCCATCTTGCTGGGCATCGGCGCGGGCGCGCTCATCGGCGCGGTCAACGCCTTCCTCGTCGTCAAGGTACGGGTCAGCGCGTTCATCGCGACGCTCGGAATGGGGACGCTGCTCTCGGGCGGCAATCTGCTCCTCACGAACGGATCAGTGCTCTTCGAGGGCATCGACGAGGGGCTCACCGTGATCGCCCGCAGCCGCTTCCTGGGGCTCCCCCTCACGTTCTACTACCTCATCGTCATCGCGCTCATCCTGTGGATACTGCTGGAGCGGACCCCGTTCGGCCGCTACCTCGCCGCGACGGGACTCGGCCGTGCTCCCGCGCGCCTCGCCGGGGTCCCGACCAACGCGTATCTCGCGATCGCATTCATCGGCGCCGGCGCTCTCGCCGGAGTCGCCGGTGTGCTCCAGACCGGGACCGTGGGCTCGGCAAGCCCGAGCACGGGTCCTGCGTTCCTCCTGCCCGCTTACGCAGCAGCCTTCCTCGGGGCGACCACGATCCGGCGCGGAAGATTCAACGTCTGGGGAACCATGGTCGGAGTTCTCGTGCTGGCAGTGGGAGTGTCCGGTCTCAACCTGCTGGGAGCGCCATTCTGGGTCGCGCCCGTCTTCAACGGTCTCGCTTTGCTGCTGGCCGTCTCGTTCGCCGCCATCCTCGCAGGCCGAGGACGGAGAGGATCCGCCGGTGCCTGAGTCGCGCATCATCCGCGCTATCCGCGAAGCGGGCGGCACGATCGTCCTCCCCGGCGTCGGGACACCGCTCGAAGCCCTGGCGGCGCAGAGCGCCGGGGCGAGGGCCGCCTATGTCAGCGGGTACGCCACGGCCGCCTGGCGGCACGGCCTTCCGGACATCGGCATCATCGCGCTCGCCGAGATCACTGAGTCGCTGCGAGCGGTGACCGCGGTCGTCGACATGCCCGTCATCGTCGATGCCGACACGGGCTACGGCGACGTCGTCAACGTCGCGCGCGCCGTCGAGCGCCTCGAGTCATCGGGGGCGGCCGGCATCCAGCTGGAAGATCAGACGTGGCCCAAACGCTGCGGCCATCTGCGAGGCAAGTCCGTGGAGCCGACAGACGTGATGGAACGGAAGATCCGCGCAGCCGTGCGTGCCCGGGCCGACGAAACGACGCTCATCGTCGCCCGCACCGACGCCCGCGCCCCCTTCGGCATCGGAGAGGCGATCGATCGCGCGCGGCGTTACCACGACGCGGGCGCCGATGCGCTCTTCATCGACGCGCCGGAAAGTGAGGCGGAGCTCGAGCGGATCGCGGCCGAGGTCCCCGGCATCCTCGTCGCGAACATGTCGGAATCAGGGCTGACGCCCATGCTGTCCCGCGAGAGGTTCGCAGAACTCGGCTACGGGATCGTGCTGTACCCGACATCGTCCTTGCGGATCGCGTCGGACGCGTTCGTCCGCTTCTTCCGAGACCTTCTCGCCGACGGCGACAGTTCCGCGTGGGTCGACCGGATGTCGACGTTGGGAAGCCTCAACACCCTCGTGGGCATAGAGGCGGCGGAGCGTCTGGAGGCCGCGGTCCTCGGCGAGGTGGGGCCGTGACTCTCGCGGAAGGAATCCTCGAGGGTGCCGTCGACCTCCATCGGCACGGCTATCCAGAGATCTCCGACGATCTGCGCACTCCCGTGTCAGACGTCGACGACATCACGACCTGCAGGGATGCGGGGATGCGCGGCGTCGTTCTGAAGTCCCATGTGTGGCCCACGATCGGGCGTGCGCAACTGGTGGCGCAAGCCGTCGAGGGGATCGCGGTCATCCCATCGATCACGCTCAACCGCTTCGCGGGCGGCATCACACCCGACATCGTCGAGATGGCGGTGAAGCAGGGTGCGGGTGTCGTCTTCCTGCCGACGGTCAGCGCGGCAAGCGACCTCGCGCGCGCTGGAATCTCCGCACGCATCGCCGGCGTCATCGATCGGTTCGATGCCGCGCGCGAGGTCGGCACCCGGATGCTGACGTCCGATGGCGAACTCACCCCCGACGCGCGAAATCTGCTCGACGTGCTCGACGATTTCCCCGTGCTCGTCTACTCGGGGCACGTGAGCACGACCGAGACGATCGCTCTGCTCAAGACGGGCAGACTCAGCGACCGGTACGTCTTCGCGCACCCCGACAGCCATTCCATCGGTGCACGTGCCGACGAGATGGCCGAGGCCGCCAGGCTGGGCGCCTTCGTCGAGATCTGCGCGCTGGGCGCGTACCCCCAGATCGGGCGCGTCACCCACGCCGACCTCGCGGGCATGGTGCGTCTGGTCGGGGCCGAACGATGCGTCGCGACATCCGATTACTTTTTCTCGTGGAGCCCTCCGTCCAGCGCGATGCTTCAGGATCTCGCCGACGGACTTGCGGCTGCTGGCCTGTCGCGGCGCGAACTGGAGCTCATCTTCCGCGACAATCCGGCTCATCTCGTTCACAACCACCTCTGACAACCTGACCGAGAAAGGGGCGACGATGCGCCGACTGACTCCCGAGGACATTACGAACCTCTCCACTGAACTGGGCTTCCCGATCCCGGCTGCCGAGGCTGAGCGATTCCAGACGCTCACCGACTACATGATCGACACGGTCGACCGGTTTGACAACGTCGCTCGTGCACAGCCGAGGCCCTCTGCGCCGCCGCGGGACGCCGGACGCGTGCCTCGCCCCGACGAAGATCCGCTGAACGCGGTCTTGCGTGTCGTCGACATCTTCCAGCCCAGCGCATCGGGCGCCCTCGATGGGATCAACGTCGTCATGAAGGACAACATCCCCATCGCGGGTGTGCCTATGACGATGGGGTCGGACGTCCTGACGGACTACGTGCCTGCCGAGGACGCCGAGTTGACCCGGCGCGTGCTTGCCGCCGGCGGTCGGATCGTGGGGACGACGAACATGGAGGCGTTCGCCTTCTCGGGTGGGGGAGAGACGTCGGGGCACGGTCGCGTCGAGAATCCTTTTGACCGAGCGCGCACGGCCTCGGGGTCCTCGACCGGGTCGGCCGTTGCGCTCTGGTACGACGGCGTCGACTTGGCCTGGGGGACGGACACGGGTGGCTCGTGCCGGATCCCCGCCTCGTGGAGCGGTGTCCTAGGCCTCAAGCCGACGCACGGCCTCGTGCCGTTCGGAGGCATCCCGACCTCGGACTGGCGATTCGATCATGCCGGGCCCCTTGCGCGCAGCGTCGAGATCATGGCGCGCGGAATGGATGCGGTCGTGTCGCCTATCGTCTACGACGACGCAGACTATGTATCCCCGGTCCGTATCGAACGCCCCGCCTACGCGGCGGAGGTGGCTTCGACGGGCCCCGACCTCACGGGAGTCCGGATTGGACTCGTCCGCCAGGGGTTCCGCGCGGCTGACGATCCTGACGCGGCGGAGGGGGCGATCGAGACGGCGGATGCCGTACGGACCGCCGCCGACCGTTTCGCCGCCCTCGGGGCCGAGGTCGCCGACGTCGATCTGGGCGTGCTCGCTGAGGGCGGTGACGTCATGTTCGCCGCGATGCTCGAATCGGCGACCGCCGCGACCTTCGGTTGGCCCAACGCCTACCACTGGCTCGCGGAGTCGTCGCCGGAGTTCGCCGCAGCGCTGTCGACCGCGATCGCCGGCCGGGGAGAACGGATGCCCGACAACTTCAAGGCCGTACTCATGGTCGGCACGTATCTCAATCGTCAGCGCGGAGGCGAGGTCGGCGCGCGCGCCCATCAGCTGGCCGCGGGGATGCGCGCCGCGGTCGACGATGCGCTCAACGGGGTCGACGTGCTCATGATGCCGACGACGTCGCACACGCCGTTTCTCGCGCGAGACGATGTCGACGGGGTCGAGACGTCGTTGCGGGGCTGGGGCATGATGCACAACGTCCCGCTCTTCAACCTGACGGGCCACCCTGCTATCAGCATGCCCGCCGCTGATGCGGGAGGTCTTCCGGTCGGCGTCATGGCCGTCGCTCGGCGCCATGACGACGCGCGGCTGCTGCGACTCGCGCGCGCGTACGAGCTCGGTCACGGCTGGGCTCTTCAGGACGCCCCCTTCGACTGGGTCCAGCCGACGACCTTCACGAAGGGACGCTGATGGATGCCGCCGCTGTGACGGACCTGGTCGCCCGGATCGAGAGCGATCGGGGAGTCGTGCATCCCAATCTCGAGATCGCGTCACGGCAGAGCCCGGACGCTCTCGCGCAGTTCCACGAGTCATACATGCACGCCGTGCACCAGAACGACGTGCTGCCGCGCGCGACGAAGGAGCTCATCATGATCGCCGCTGACGCGGCGGTCTACTTCACCTACGGTCTAAAGTTCCACATGGGCGAGGCGCTGCGTCACGGTGCGACACGCGAGGAGATCGTCAACGCCCTCGAGCTCGCTGGCCTCGTGGGGGGCTTCCATGTGCCGATGATGGCCTTCCCGCTTCTAGAGGAGGTCCTCGCCACCGACGAGTTCGCCCATCTCGCCCGGACGGATGCCGGATGAAGGCCGGACTCTTCCTCACGAACGAGCACACGGCACCTGCCGATCTCTCCGCGCACCTGGGTCAGCAGTTGGATATGACGGCGGTGGTCGCGGATGCCGGCTGGGACTCGATCTTCACGGGACAGCACTTCATCACGGAGGGTACGCAGCGCCTGCAGCCCTTGCCGTTCCTCGCCCGGCTGGCGGCTGAGGCGCCCGGCCTCTCTTTCGGGACCGGCATACACCTTTGGACGCTCGGGAACCCGGTGGCGATGGCCGAGGAGTTCGCGACGCTCGACGTCATCACGGGCGGCAAAACCGTCGCTGGGCTCGGTCTCGGCTACCGTCCCGAGGAATTCGCTGCCTTCGGCGTCGACCGTTCGTCGCGCGTGAAGCGCTTCGAACGCAGCCTCGAGATCGCTCGTCGACTCTGGCGCGGCGAGGCGGTCGACGCGGATGAGCCGTGGTGCCGGCTAGAAGGGGCGACGATCGGAACGCCCCCCGTCGCGGGTGACATCCCCGTCTGGATCGGGGGAACGAGCGACCCTGCCGTACGGCGCGCGGGACGGCTCTCGGAGGGGTGGATCCTCAACCCCGCCGCGCCGAGTGAGACGATCGCGCGGCAAGCCGTGCTCTATCGCGAGACATCCGTCCAGCACGGCAATGGTCGTGGGTGGATCGCGGCGTTTCGCGAGGTGTATTGCGCCCCCACGACCAAGAAAGCCCGGGAGCAGGCGCTGCCCTACCTCGAGAAGAAGTACGGCCGCTACGCAACCTGGGGTCAGGACGATGGGCATCCCGGCCAACGAGCCCTCACGGGAGGGGCCGACACCGTTGGCCGTGGCCGCTTCATCGTGGGCGACCCCGAGCACTGCCTGACGGAGCTCACTCGCTTCCGCGACGAGATCGGTGTTGACGAGTTCATCTACCGGACCGAGTGGCCCGACATGCCCGCCGAGTCGGCGCACTCGTCGCTGGATCTTCTGGTCAGAGAGGTGGTGCCCGCACTGTGAGAATCCGAGGAGCAGTTCTGCATTCCGAAGGCGCGGCCCGACCCTACAGCGAGTCGATGCCGTTGCAGCTCGCCGAGATCGATCTCGATCCGCCGGGTCGCGGCGAGATCCTTGTGCGAATCGAAGCGGCGGGGCTCTGTCACTCGGATCTCTCGGTCATCAATGGCGACCGTTCGCGTCCGCTCCCGATGCTGCTTGGGCATGAAGCATCCGGTCGGGTTATCGACTGCGGTCCGAACGTCGACGACCTCGGGGTCGGCGATCGCGTCGTCATGACGTTCCTCCCGCGGTGCGGCGAGTGCCCTGCATGTGCGAGCGACGGGCGCATGCCCTGCGAACGAGGAAGTGCGTCGAACGCGGCAGGCACGCTGCTTTCAGGGGAGCGCCGTCTGCACCAGAACGGACGCGGCCTGCAGCACCATCTCGGAGTGTCCGCCTTTGCGACAGCCGCAGTCGTCGACAGGCGCTCCGTCGTGCGCGTTGATGAGGACGTGCCCGCCGATATCGCGGCGCTTCTCGGGTGCGCGATCCTGACGGGCGGCGGAGCCATCCTGAACGCTGCGCCTCCGACATCTGGGGATCGCGTCTGCGTCGTCGGGCTCGGGGGCGTCGGGATGGCGGCGCTTCTCACGGCCTGTGCGATCGACGGTGTCGAGGTTATCGGCGTGGATCTCGACGAAGGCAAGCGTGCGACGGCGCTCGAGCTTGGGGCAGCGCGGGTGTTTGCGCCGGATGATGCACGTGAGGCGCGTGTTCGAGCGGAGGTCGTGGTCGAAGCGGCGGGCGCGGCGGCGGCCTTTGAGACGGCACTCGCCCTGACGGCGCCGGGTGGAACGACGGTCACCGTCGGTCTCCCGCATCCGGATGCGCGAGTGTCAGTGAGTCCCCTCTTGCTCGTCGCCGAGGGTCGGCATGTCGTGGGAAGCTATCTGGGCTCCGCCGTGCCCGAGCGTGACATCCCGCGATACGTTGAGCTGTGGCGCAGTGGCAGGCTGCCGATCGACCGGCTCATCTCGGCGCACCGCGCCCTGTCGGACATCAATGCGGGCATGGACGAGCTTGCCGACGGTCGATCCATCCGCCAGATCATCGAGTTTCCCACCGACGGGGTCGGATCGTGAGCCGCGTTCGGTTCGGGCTGAAGGCGTCGGCGGAGCAGTTTGCTCCCCGTGAGCTCGTGGAGATCGCGGTCGAGGCGGAGGCGGCCGGTTTCGACAGCGTGACCGTCAGTGACCACTTCCAGCCCTGGCGTCACACCGGCGGACACGCACCCTTCGCCTTGGCATGGATGGCGGCCGTTGGAGAGCGGACGTCGTCGTTGACCCTCGGCACGTCGGTGCTCACGCCCTCGTTCCGCTACAACCCGGCGGTGCTCGCGCAAGCGTTCGGGACTATGGGCTGTCTCTTCCCAGGGCGGGTGTTCCTCGGGGTGGGAACCGGTGAGGCACTGAACGAGGTCGCATCGGGGTGGAAGGGCCCGTGGCCGGCCTTCCGCGAGCGTTTCGCTCGACTGCGTGAGTCGGTCGACATCATGCGCCTGCTGTGGACCGAGGATCGCGTGACACTCGATGGCGAGTACTACTCGGTCCGCGACGCCACGGTGTACGACCGGCCTGAGCGACCGGTTCCGATCTTCGTCGCAGCCGGTGGTCCCGTCGTCGCCCGTTACGCCGGCCGCGCCGGAGACGGCTTCATCTGTACATCCGGTAAGGGGATGGCCCTCTACACCGATGAGCTTCAGCCCGCGGTGACCGACGGCGCGCGCTCCGTCGGCCGTGATCCGGAATCGGTCGAGCGGATGATCGAGATCAAGGTTTCGTACGACACCGACCCCGGCCGTGCGCTTGAAAACACCCGGTTCTGGGCGCCGCTCTCGCTGTCGAAGGAGCAGAAGCATGACCTGACGGACCCCGTCGAGATGGAGCAGGCGGCAGATGCTCTGTCCATCGAGCAGATCGCATCGCGATGGATCGTCGGATCGGATCCCGAGCAGGTGGCGTCCAGCGTCCGTGAGTACGTCCAGGCGGGGTTCACGCACCTCATCTTCCATGCGCCCGGACTCGACCAACGCCGATTCATCGCACAGTTCTCTCACGACGTGCTGCCGCTCCTCATCGAAGGCGGGGCCTCGACCGGGAAGGCGCCTCACTGATCGCGCCCGCACGCTGCCGCTCATTCAAACAGTTCCCAGGGCACCGCTCATCACTTCGTGACCAAGGCAGTGTCGACGATTCGGTGGCCGCATACGTGCCCCGAGATGCTGCCCGATCACCGCGTCAACTGCAGCAGCATCCCGGCGGCCGGCGTCCGGTGCGCAAGCGCGCCGCCGACGCTAGAAGCGGTCGGGGGAGGGGGTGCCGTGTCCGTAGCGGATCGACACGTCGGCGTGGCGGTCGAAGCGGTAGCCGACGCCGCGGACGGTGCGCACGATGTCCTCGTAGCGTCCGAGCTTGGCGCGAAGACGACGCACGTGCACGTCGATCGTGCGCTCGCCGGGCGACTCCTCTTCGCTCGCGTTCTGCCACAGCGAGCCGACGAGCTCGGTGCGCTCGATCGTGCGCCCCTCGCGGAGCACGAGGTACTGCAGCAGCTCGAACTCCTTGAACGTGAAGGCGGCCGATTCGCCGTCGATCAGCACGCGCTTGCGTGAGATGTCCACGACGACGCCGCCGGGTGCGCGGTCCTCGTCTTCGGGCTCGTCCGCCTTCGTGCGGGCGATCGCAGAGGGCTCGTGGAGGGCGAGGCGGACGACGTCGACGTCGCGGCCGCCTGAGCCGACCGGCGCGAGCGCGACCGTCGCGTACGTCTCGGCCTCGGGCGCGAGATCGGCGAGCGTGCGGCGGAGGGCGTCGACGAGGACGCCGAGGCTCACTCCGGATGCCGCGGCCTTGGCCTCGTCGATGCCGACGTACAGGGCGAAGCCGCGGGGTGCGGTGCCGGCCGGGAGGGCGCGGGCCTCGGCGGCGGGTGTGGCAGCCGGAACGGGCGTTGCGGCCGGAGCCGCCGGAGCAGACGGAACCGCGCGCAGGTGACGCGGGGCGGCGGGACGTTCGAGAAGGGCGGTGTTCGACATGAGGTGTCCTTGCGGAGAGAACCCGGTCGCGGGTTCGGTGTGTGCTGCGATGCGGCCTCGGAGCGGGCCGGTGATTCGGCATCCTCATCGCGTGATCGACGCGGGGTTCGGATGCTCGAGGGATCCGTGCAGCGTTACAGAAGCTGCGCGCGGATCGAGCGGGTCGCTGTGTTCAGCGACGGCTTCGTGTCAGCGACACATTCGACAACACATGACGACGCGGCCGGCCATCATCATGCCGGCAGTCCCGTTCGCCTCCAGGGCGGACAGAGAGCGTGCGTTGTCAGTCATGTCGCGATTATGACGGATTGCGTCGAAAATCGTCAAATCGCGCGGATGCCGCAGCCTCGACGTGACGGAATGTTACAGATTGCTCAGTCGCAGCTCGCGACCGCGCCGACCTTCCCGACGCCCACCACGGAACGCATTTGTTGCCACTTCCAGCAAAAGGCTTGCGCTCCGCGTCGACATGCGCTTACCATCGCCATCGAAGCGCTTCGCGGAAGCGCTTCGATCCTCCGGACCGTGGGCGTCCGGACCACGACGACGGAGCGGACATGGTCAAGATCAACGAGGTGGCACAGGCCGCCGGCGTCTCGATCAGCACGGTGTCGTACGCGCTGAGTGGCAAGCGCCCGATCTCGCCGGACACCCGTCGCCGCATCGAGAAGGCCGTGCACGAGCTCGGATACAGCCCGAACGCGGGGGCGCGGATGCTGGCCGGCAGCCGGACGCAGATCTTCGCGCTGACCGAACCGCTGCGCAAAGACACCCACGCGCCGACGCACATGGCGTTCGTCCTCGCGACGGCGGTTGCGGCCCGACGCAACGACTACGACATCCTCCTGCTGACGGACGAGGATGCGACGGCCGGTATGAGCCGCGTCGCCTCGAACGGACTCGTGGATGCGATCCTGGTGCTCGATGTCGCCCCGGATGACGAGCGCGTGAAGCTCGCTCGTGCGATCTCCACGCCGACGATCTTCATCGGCATCCCGAACGACAACGCCGGACTCGTCTGCGTCGACCTCGACTTCGCGGCGGCCGCAGAACTCGCCGTCGATCGGCTCGCGGATGCCGGCCACCGCGCGATCGGCCTCGTCGGCCAACCCGAGGTCAGCTACGAGATGTCGAACTTCCCCCCGCGCGTCCTGGCCGCGTTCGAGAAGCGTGCCGGTGAGCGCGACATCCGGTCCGGGTTCGGGGCCACCGGCTCCAAGCACACGAGCAGGACGGCAACGCGCCGCACGGTCGCGCGGCTGCTCGACGAGGGAGCGACAGCCCTCGTGCTGCACTGCACCGAGGAGGCGCACGTCGTCGTGCTCGGCGAGCTCGCCGAGCGGGGGCTGCGCGTCCCCGAGGACGTCTCGCTCGTCTCGGTGGGGGCGTCCTTCGACACAGCCGCGCTGCGGACGCCCGTCGACATGATCCCGCTCGTGCCGCAGACCTCGTGCGACCTCGCCGTGGACCTCGCGCTGCAGAGCCTCGGCGAGGATCGGCCCGAACCGGGACTGCGCCTGATCGACCCCGTCTACGCCGCACACGGCTCCCTCGCCGCCCCGCCGGGGGGCTCCGCCGACTGAGCGTCCGCAGCCCCTCGTTTTCCGTTCGCCGAGCATCGAAGCGCTTCGACAACTTCACCTCCCACCCGCACCGCACATGAGACCACCGCAGGTCCAGAAAGGAACGCCACTGATGGCACGTATCACCCGCACCACGAAGAGGGGGCTCGTCCTCCTCAGCGCACTGACCGTCACCGGTCTCGCGCTCGCCGGCTGCTCCGGCGGCGCAGGCTCCGCAGAGGAGTCCGGCGACACCCTGAAGCTCTGGCACTACGAAAGCGCCGACAGCGCGATGGGCAAGGCCTGGAACGAGGCCATCAAGGTCTTCGAGGAGGAGACCGGCGCCACGGTCGAGTTCGAGGAGAAGTCCTTCGAGCAGATCCAGAAGACCGCGAGCCAGGTGCTGGACACCGACGCCGCTCCCGATCTGATGGAGTTCAACAAGGGCAACGCGACGGCCGGTTTCCTCGCGAGCACGGGCCTGATCACCGACATCTCCGACGCGGTGGACGAGTACGGCTGGGCCGACAAGCTCGCCCCGTCGCTGCAGACGACGGCGAAGTACAGCGAAGACGGCGTCATGGGCGGTGACGCCTGGTACGGCATCCCGAACTACGGCGAGTTCGTCGGCGTCTACTACAACCAGGACGCCTTCGAAGCCGCGGGTCTCGAGATCCCCACGACCTACGACGAGTTCGTCTCGGTGCTGGATGCGTTCGTCGCGCAGGGCATCACGCCGCTCGCCGAGGCCGGCGCGGAGTACCCGCTCGGACAGCTCTGGTACCAGCTGGCCCTGAGCAACGGCGACCGCCAGTTCGTGAACGACTACCAGCTGTACGAGAACCCCGTCGACTGGCAGGGCGACACCCTGACGACGGCGACGACCACGCTGAAGGAGTACGTCGACAAGGGCTACATCGCCTCCGATGTCTCCTCGATCAAGGCGGAGGACGCCGGCGTCGCCTTCATCAACGGCACCGCCCCGATCTTCGTCTCGGGCTCGTGGTGGTACGGCCGCTTCGTGAACGAGGCGACCGGCTTCGACTGGACCATGACCGCGTTCCCGGGTGCCGACCTCTCGCTCGGCTCGTCGGGCAACCTCTGGGTCGTGCCCGAGAACGCGGCGAACAAGGAGCTGGCGTACCAGTTCATCGACATCACGATGCGCCCCGAGATCCAGGCGATCATCGGCAACAACGGCGGAGTCCCGGTCGCGGCCGATCCCGCCGACATCACCGACGAGAAGAGCGCCGAGCTCATCTCGACGTTCAACGGGATCCTCGACCAGGACGGACTGTCGTTCTACCCCGACTGGCCGGCGCCCGGCTTCTACGACGTGATCGTGCAGGAGCTGCAGGGCCTCGTCACCGGTGTGCAGGACGTGAAGACCACGAACGCCAACCTCGGTGAGCAGTACGACGAAGGAACCGCCGAGTTCCGTTGATCCGCGGTGGGGCGGTGTCCTTCCGGATGCCGCCCCACCCCGTCCTGGAGTTGACCATGTCTGTTGCCACCCGCTCGGGCCGCGTGAAGCTGCCACCCGAGCAGCCGTCCATTCCCCAGCGCAAGGGGGGAACCGGCGCGTACTGGATGTACCTGCTGCCCGGCTTCGCGCTGTTGATCGTGATCGTGATCGTCCCGCTCATCTGGAACGTCTACCTCACCTTCACGAAGTGGAAGGGCGTGCGCACGCCCGAGTTCATCGGGTTGGAGAACTGGCAGAAGCTCCTCACGGACGACGACTTCTGGACCTCATTCACCAACTCGGTCTGGATGGTCATCGCGATGGTGGTCGTCCCCACGATCGTGGGGCTCATCGTCGCGGCGCTGCTGTTCGACGTCGTGGGTCGCAAGTTCGGCGGCAAGGTCGGCAGCTTCTTGCGGGCCACGTACTACCTGCCGCAGATCCTCCCGGTCGCCATTGCCGGCATCGTCGTGGGCTGGATCGTCCGCCCGGGCGCGGACGGCGCTCTCAACCAGATCCTCGGATTCTTCGGCATCCCGCCCGTGGACTGGCTCGGGCAGATGCCGTCCGCCCTCATCGTGCTCATGGTCGTGCTGATCTGGGTGCAGCTGGGCTACCCGATCGTGGTCTTCATGGCCGCCCTGCAGCGCGTCGACCCGGAGCTGTACGAGGCCGCGGAGCTCGACGGAGCCAACTGGTTCCAGCGGTTCTCGGCCATCACGATGAGCATCATCCGCCCGGAGATCTTCGTCGTCACCCTGACCTGCACGATCGCCGCGCTCAAGGTCTTCGGACCCGTCTATGTCATCACCCGCGGCGGTCCCGCCGGGGCGACCCTCGTGCCGGCGTACTACGCGTACACGGAGTTCTTCACCAAGCGCAACGTCGGCTACGGCGCGACGATCGCGACGGTGCTCACGATCGTCGTCGTGATCGTCTCGATCGTGTTCATCCGGGTGCAGAACTCGATCGAGCTCAAGGAAAGGGCGGGACTGTGATGGCCGTCGGAACCGTTCTGACCACCACCCCGGCCACGTCGGCCAAGACTCCGCGGCCGTCGCGCGGGCGCGGCGGGATGACGAAGAAGCGCAGCATCGACTGGCTGCTGCTGGCCCTCGTGATCGTGGGCGCGCTCGCGGTGATCGCGCCGTTCTACCTCGTGCTCGTGAACTCGTTCAAGTCCCCGATCGACTACGCGACCTCCGGCCCGCTCGCGCTGCCGGAGTCGCTGGACTTCTCGGGCATCGTGAAGTTCTGGGAGCGGGTGAACTTCCCCGAGAAGGTCTGGAACTCGATCTTCATCTCGGGCGTCGTCGCCGTGCTCGCCGTCCTGATCTCGATGCTGAACGCGTTCGCGATCGGCATCGGCCGGGTCAAGGGCCGCTCGTGGATCGTGCTGCTCTTCCTCCTGGCGAACCTGCTGCCGCAGGAAGCCCTGCTGTACCCGCTGTACTACATGTTCAAAGAGGTGGGTCTCTACGACAACGTGTGGTCGGTGATCATCGTCTTCACTGTGATCCAGGCGGCCTTCGGCACCTACCTGCTCTCCAGCGTCTACGGCACGTTCCCGAAGGAGATCCTGGAGGCGGCCTCGCTCGACGGCGCCGGCCGCTGGCAGATCCTCTGGCGGGTCGTCTTCCCGATCAGCCGCCCGACCCTGTCGGTGCTGCTCATCTTCTTCTTCATCTGGACGTGGAACGAGTTCCTCATCCCGCTCACGTTCCTCGCCTCCAACGCCAACCAGACGGTTCCTGTCGCCATCAGCGTGCTGCAGGGCGACCGCCTCATGGACGTCACGACGACGAGCGCGTCGGCACTTCTCGGCATCATCCCCACGCTCATCTTCTTCCTCATCTTCCAGCGCACCCTCACCAGGGGCATCACCTCAGGAGCAGTCAAGTAATGAAGTTCACCGACGGGTTCTGGCAGCTGCGACCCGGCGTCACCGCGCTGTACGCCCAGGAGGCGTACGACATCGATCGGCAGGATGCCGCGCTCGTGGTCACGGCACCGACCAAGGTGATCGCGTCGCGCGGCGACGTGCTGAACCGGCCGACCCTCACCGTCACACTGTCCTCGCCCCTGGAGGGGATCGTGCGGGTGCGGATCGCGCATCACACGGGCGGCGCGTGGCACGGCGGCTTCGATCTGCCCGGCGCGGTCGACGGCGGCGTCGGCTCGGCATCCGTGACCGAGGACGGCGGCGTGCTGCAGACCGGGCGCCTCACGGCGCGGATCGCCCCCGGTGCGCCGTGGGACCTCTCCTTCGAGATCGACGGGCAGCGCGTCACCGGCAGCGGCGGGCGCTCGCAGGGCTACATCTCGCTGGATGCCGGCGCCCAGGTCGACCGCGGAATCGTGGGCAACGCGCGCGCCGGCGCGGCCGCTCCGGTCGAGCGCGTGTTCGTGCACGAGCAGCTGGATCTCGGCGTGGGCGAGCTCATCTACGGGCTGGGGGAGCGCTTCGGACCGCTCGTGAAGAACGGGCAGACCGTCGAGGTGTGGAACGCCGACGGCGGCACCTCGAGCGAGCAGGCGTACAAGAACGTGCCGTTCCACCTCTCCAGCCGCGGCTACGGCGTGCTGGTGAACGATCCGGGTCACGTCTCGTACGAGATCGGGTCGGAGGCGGTCGAGCGCGTGCAGTTCTCGGTGCCCGGCGAAGTGCTCGAATACTTCGTGATCGCGGGCCCGACGCCCAAGGACGTCCTCGAGCGCTACACCGCGCTGACCGGTCGCCCCCCGATCGTGCCCGCGTGGTCGTACGGACTGTGGCTGTCGACGTCCTTCACGACCGACTACGACGAAGCGACCGTCACGTCGTTCGTGGACGAGATGGCCCGGCGCGAGCTGCCGGTGTCGGTCTTCCACTTCGACTGCTTCTGGATGCGCGAGTTCAACTGGTGCGACTTCGAGTGGGATCCGCGGGTCTTCCCGGACCCCGACGGCATGCTCGCCCGCCTGCACGAGAAGGATCTGCGCGTGTGCGTGTGGATCAACCCGTACATCGCGCAGCGATCGCCGCTGTTCGCCGAGGCGGCGGCATCCGGCTATCTCGTGAAGCGCCCCGACGGCTCGGTGTGGCAGTGGGATCTCTGGCAGGCCGGCATGGGCCTGGTCGACTTCACGAACCCGGATGCGACCGCCTGGTACCAGGGCAAGCTCCGCGCGCTGATCGACCAGGGCGTGGACTGCTTCAAGACCGACTTCGGCGAGCGGATCCCGCTCGAGGTGGACTACTTCGACGGATCCGACCCGTCGCGCATGCACAACCTCTACACACAGCTCTACAACAAGGCGGTCCACGACGTGCTCGTCGACGCCAAGGGCGAGGGCGAGGCCGTCCTGTTCGCCCGCTCGGCGACGGCCGGCGGCCAGAGCATGCCGGTGCACTGGGGAGGTGATTCGACCTCGACGTTCGCCTCGATGGCCGAGACGCTCCGCGGCGGTCTCTCCCTGGCCCTCAGCGGATTCGCGTACTGGAGCCACGACATCGGGGGCTTCGAGGGCACTCCGGATGCCGACGTCTTCAAGCGCTGGACGGCGTTCGGGCTGCTGGGCTCGCACAGTCGGTTCCATGGTTCGGGCTCGTACCGCGTGCCGTGGGCGTTCGACGAGGAGGCCGTCGAGGTCACGCGCGTCTTCACGCATCTGAAGATGCAGCTCATGCCCTACCTCTACGCGGCCTCCCTGGAGGCGGCATCCCTCGGCACGCCGCTCCTGCGACCGATGGCGCTCGAGTTCCCGGACGACCCCGCCGTCGGCTACCTCGACCGGCAGTACATGCTCGGCGCGGACATCCTCGTCGCGCCGGTCTTCAGTGCGTCGGGGGACGTGGACTTCTACCTTCCGGACGGCACCTGGACGCATCTGCTGACCGGCGAGCAGGTCGAGGGGGGACGCTGGCGGCGCGAACGGCACGACTTCCTCTCGCTCCCGCTGTACGTCCGGCCGGGCGCCGTGATCCCGTGGGGCGCGCGCACCGACCGCCCGGACTACGACTACCTCGAGGGCCTGCGCCTCCGGGTCTTCGCGGGCGGGGCGGGCACGGCCGAGGTCGTCGTGACGGCGCCGGACGGCCGTGCGGAGACCTTCCGGGTGAACCGGTCGGAGGTGACCGGCTGAGATCTGCGCTCCCGGGAATCGCACAGCCCGGCTCGGCCATCGCCGAGCCGGGCGGACGTACCCTGTCAGGGTGAGTTCCTCGACAGCGCTGACCTTCACCCGAGAGGCGGACGCCTCGCGCTACACCCTGCACCGCGGTGACGACCTGGTGAGTGTGCTGGACTACCG
Source organism: Microbacterium lacus (assembly GCF_039531105.1). Taxonomy (NCBI): domain Bacteria; kingdom Bacillati; phylum Actinomycetota; class Actinomycetes; order Micrococcales; family Microbacteriaceae; genus Microbacterium; species Microbacterium lacus. Next base: position 3,049,421 of record NZ_BAAAPK010000001.1, on the reverse strand, counting down.
CGATGACGGTCGCACCGTCGCGATGACCCGCGCGTACACGGTGCCCACGTTCCGGGGTCACGGGTACGCCGGGGAGGTCGTCGACCGCGCGGTGGCCGACCTCGAGAAGCAGGGGGACCGTCAGGTCATCCCGGTGTGCTGGTACGTCGCCGACTGGTTCGCCGCGCACCCCGAACGCGCCGGCATCCTGCAGCAGCGCGCCCGCGCGTAGTCAGCGGGTACCGGGCCATATGCTGGCCGACGTGGACATCGAGACCGTCTTCACCGCGATCGCCCTCGGCTTCGAGGCGATCGGCGCGCTCGCGATGGTCATCGGGTTCGTGATCGCCGTCGTGCTCGGCTGGCGGTCACTGCGCCGGGGAGAGGGCGGTTCGGCGGCGTTCTCGGTCCTGCGCACGACGCTGGGGTCGGCCATCCTCCTCGGGCTCGAAGTGCTCGTGGCCGCCGACCTCATCCGGACGATCACCTCGAAGCCGTCGATGGAGGACGCCCTCATCCTCGGGGTCATCGTGCTGATTCGGACGATCCTGTCGATGTCGATCCAGATCGAGATCGAAGGCACTCTGCCGTGGCGGCGGGCGCTGCTGACCAGCGGCGGGCAGATGATCGGCGAAGCCGTCTCGCGCGACCGAGCCGCCTCCGCCGCGTCGCGTCCGGCGTAGACCTCGGCGCGATCCGCCGTCAACCCCTAGGGGCGGGCGGGCGCGGTGCGCGAGTGTGGGGGAGTCGATTGGAGACACCATGAGCACGGACGCCTCATCCACGGGCCTGCCGCCGAACACCCCGAACGGAACGGACGCCACCGCCGATACGGGGGATGATGTCGAGAGCGATCAGCCCGGCCAGAACGCCGACCCCGACCTGATCACCGATGATGACCTGAAGAAGGGTGAAGACGAATGAGCGACGCACAGAGTGGCGCCTCCGCAGCGGACTCCGTCGGCGGGGCGGTCCACGATTCCGACGACAAGCGCGCGCAGGTCGACGGGAACGGGCAGCCCGTGCAGAACGAGCCCGTGCTCGAGCAGAACGACGCCAGCACCGAGGACAAGCTCCAGGGGATCGCCGCGCAGACCCGCGTCGATCTGGGGGACGAGTCGCACGACCGATATGCGGAGGTCATCCGTCAGCGGCTGTCCGACGCGCAGATCGAGCTCAGCGACGACGAGGTCACCACATGGGCGCGCCGCGCGCACCCGAGCGGTGGCGACGGGGTCTGAGTCAGCCCCGAAGGAACCGTCGGATGGCGGCGGCCGAGGCCGCGGCATCCCGGATCATCGTCTCGTGGCCGTGCCCGGCGATCTCGGTCGCCGAGGAGTCGGGCAGGGCCGCGACGACGAATCGGCACCATGCCGGCGGGCAGACGCGATCCGACTCGCCGCGGATGACGAGCGTCGGCGCCGTGACGCGCGGGTAGACGGCTTCCGGTCGATGCGCGAGCATCGCGCGGAACTTGCCGCGCAGATTCGGTCCTGCCCGCAGGTACTCCCGGGCTCCGATCGCAATCACCCGCGGACTCTCGATCGCGATGTCCTGGACGAGCCGGAGGATCTGCTGCCACGCCGTCCGCTCCCGCCGGTTCACCGTGGGCCCGATCAGGACGACGCGGTCGACGAGCTGCGGATGCCGCGCCGCGAGTTCGACGGCGATCTGGCTGCCCATCGAATGCCCCACCACGACGACCGGCGCGCTGCGGCGATCGCGCAGCAAGGCGGCGAGAAGGTCGGCCGTCCGCTCCATCGTCAGGACGCGGACCGGCTCGGGTGCCTCGCCGTACCCGGGCAGGTCGACGGCGATCGTGCCGCCGCCGGCAGCGACCAGATGATCGGACAGGTCGGCGAAGATCGTGCGGCCCATCCCGATCCCGTGCACCAGCAGGAACGTGCTCTGCGCGTCGGCGGCACCGCGGGTCTCGGCGACGAGGGTCGCGCCCGCATGGCTGAAGGAGGCGATCGCGCTCACCCGTTGAGGCTAACCGCATCCCGGGCGACCCCCGGACCCGCCCGCACGACTAGCGTGGACGCGATGTCCGATACCGCCTCGCGCACCGCCGCCCCCACCGGGACGATCACCCTGAGCGCCCCCCAGCGGTGGCGGGCCTTCTGGGTGTGCGTCGCCGTCGCCGCGATCACGATCCTCGACCTGTCGAAGGTGAACGTCGCGCTGCCGTCGATCGAAGAGGCGCTCGGCGCCGGGTCGACCGAGCTGCAGCTCATCGTCTCCGGATACGTGCTCACGTTCGGGCTCGTGCTCGTGCCGATGGGCCGGCTCGGCGATCAGCGGTCCCGGCGCGCGCTGTTCATCGTCGGCCTGTCGCTGTTCACCGTCACGAGCCTGCTGTGCGCGATCGCGGTGAGCCCGGTGATGCTCATGATCGCCCGGCTGCTGCAGGGCGTGGCGGCCGGCATCCAGATGCCCCAGGTCCTGGGGCTCATCCAGCAGCTCTTCCAGGGCAAAGAGCGCGGACGGGCGTTCGGCCTGTTCGGCGCCACGATCGGCATCGCGACGGCGTTCGGGCCGACACTGGGTGGACTCCTCATCCTGGTCGGCGGGGCGACGGACGGCTGGCGCCTCATCTTCTGGATGAACGTGCCGCTCGGGCTCATCGCGATCGGGCTCGCGATCTGGGTGCTGCCGCGCACGCGGTTGAAGACGGGCAAGGCGCTCTCGTTCGACGCGTTCGGCGTCGTGCTCTTCGGCCTCGCCGTGCTCTCGCTGATGTGGCCGTTCCTCTTCACGACCGGGTCGCCGGACGACGACCCGCGTCGGTGGTGGCTCCTGGTCGCGTTCGTGCTCTTCGCCGGCGCGTTCGTCGCGTGGGAGCGCCGCTACGAACGCAACGGCAACCAGCCGCTCATCCGGTTCGCGCTGTTCCGGGTGTCCTCCTTCCGCAACGGCACCCTGCTGATCGCCGCGTACTTCACCGCGCTTCCCGCTCTGTTCCTGCTCACGACCCTCTTCCTGCAGACCGGCGTCGGACTCGAGCCGGTGTACGCGGGCATGGTCTCGATCGGGTTCGCTCTCGCGAGCGCGGTGTTCTCCTGGATCGGCGGCAACCTCGTCGGGAAGTACGGGCGACCGGTGGTCGTCTGGGGCCTTTCGGCGGTGCTCCTGTGCGTGGTCGGGCTCGCCGCCGCGGCGCTGTTCGTCCCCGCGGATGCCGTCGCGTGGGTCATGGCCGGCGTCATGGTGGTCGGCGGCATCGGCGGCGGACTCGTGATCTCGCCCAACCAGACGCTGACCCTCGCCGACATCCCGGTCAAGCAGGGCGGGGTGGCCGGCTCGATCGGACAGCTCGGCCAGCGCATCGGCACCGCCGTCGGCACGGCTGTGGCCCTGTCGCTCTTCTACGCCACGATCTACCGCGAGGCCGGCGGAGACGCACCGGACATCGTCGTCTATCACGACGCCTACGCGTACGGGATGATCGCCGTCGCGATCTTCGTCGCCCTCGCGTTCTCGATCTCGGTCATCGACCTCGGCTCGCGGCGCAAGAAGAAGCAGAAGGTCGGCTGAGCGAAAGCCCGCTCGCCTCGGCGGCGATGTCGGCGGGCCGCCGTAGCGTGTGAGCATGCGGATCCTGCACACCTCCGACTGGCACATCGGGCGGTCCTTCCACGGACACTCCACGCTCGACGCGCTGCGCGGTGTGCTCGAGCGCCTCGCCGATCAGGTGCGCGAGAACGACGTCGACGTCGTCATCGTCGCCGGCGACGTGTTCGACTCCGCCGCGCCCGCGGCCGCGTGCTACTCCCTGCTCACCGACACCCTCGCCGCCCTGTCCGCCTCCGGCGCCCAGATCATCGTGACGAGTGGAAACCACGACTCCGCCGCGCGACTCGGCTTCCAGGCGGCACTGCTGCGGGACGGGATCCATGTCGTGACCGATCCGCTCACGGTCGGCATCCCGATCACGATCGCCGACGCGCACGGCCCCGTGCACTTCTACGGCATCCCGTTCCTCGAGCCTGCGCTCGTGCGGCATCTGTGGCCGGACGCCGGGCTGCGTTCGCAGCACGCCACGATCGCGCACGCGATGGGTCTCGTCCGCGCCGACCTCGAGGCCCGCGGTGGGCGCTCGGTCGCGATCGCACACTGCTTCGCCGCGGGTGTGGAGGCCACCGCCGGCGTCGAGCGCGAGATCCGGCAGGGGAGCCTGGACGTCGTGGCGCTGAGCGCTTTCGACGGGCCCGACTACGTCGCGCTCGGCCACATCCACGGCCGCCAGCAGCTCTCCGACCGGGTGCGGTACGCCGGAGCGCCGCTGCACTACAGCTTCGGCGAGGGCGACAAGCCGCGCGGCTCGTGGCTGGTCGACCTCGACGCCGACGGGCTGTCAAGCGTGACCTGGCTCGACCTGCCCGTGCCGCGGTCCCTCAAGACCCTCCGCGGCACGCTCGATGAGCTCCTGACCGACGAGCGCTTCACCGATTCCGAACAGGCGTGGGTGTGCGCGCAGTACACCGACGCGACGCCCCAGCTCGATCCGATGCGGCGTCTGCAGGCCCGGTATCCCTTCTGCGCCACGGTGATGCACACGCCGGAGGGTCGGCGCGCAGACGACGGCCTGACCTACTCCCGTCGCGTGCGCGCGGCGCGCAGCGATGCCGAACTCGTCGATGCGTTCCTCATCCACGTGCGCGAGGGCGAGGGCGCAAGCGAGCACGAGGCACGGATCGTCCGCGACGTCATCGACGAGCGCAGTCTCGCCGAGGCGCGCGCATGAGACTCCACCGTCTCGAGATCGAAGGGTTCGGACCGTTCCGGGAGCGGCAGGTCGTCGACTTCGACGCCTTCGCCGCCGACGGCATCTTCCTGATCGCGGGCCGCACCGGCGCCGGAAAGTCCAGCGTGCTCGACGGCGTGTGCTTCGCGCTCTACGGCGGGGCGCCGCGCTACGAGGGTACGGACAAGCGCCTGCGCAGCGACCACTGCGCACCTGAGGACCCGACGACGGTCTCGGTCGAGTTCAGCGCCGCAGAGCGACGGTGGCGGGTGACCCGGTCACCCGAATACGAACGTCCCAAGCTGCGCGGACCGGGGCTCACGACCGAACCCCACCGCGCCCAGCTCGACGAACTCGTCGACGGCGAATGGGTCGGTAAAGCAGCGCGCCCGGTCGATGTGGCCCGCGAGCTCGACGAGATCCTGGGGCTGAGTCAGCAGCAGTTTCTCCAGGTGATCCTCCTGGCACAGGGGCGTTTCGCGGAGTTCCTCCTCGCCAAGAACGACGACCGGCAGCGGCTGTTGCGCAAGCTGTTCGGCACGCGCACGTACGAGGACTATCAGAACGCGTTCGAGCAGCGCCGGAAGGACGCCGAGCGCGCGCTGACGGCCGCCGGCGATGGAGTCGGGATGCTCCTCGGCGAGGCGGAGCGGCTCACGCGCGAGACTGCGGGGGACGAGCCCTCGGCTGACGGGACTCCGTCGACCGCCGACCGCTTCGCGGAAGTCGAGCGCGCCGTGCAGCGCGCCGCGTACCGCGCCGAGACGAGTGCGCGCGAGCGCGATGCCGCCGACACCGCGCACGCGGCGGCCGAGGCGCGGCACCGTGCCGCGGCGACCCTGCGTGAGAAGCAGGTGCAGCGCGTCCGCGCGCGGACGGCACTGGCCGCCTTGGAGTCCGCGTCCGGCGCGATCGACCACGACCGTCTGGTCCTCGAGCGCGCGGTCGCCGCCGAGGCACTGCGCACATCGATCGATGTCGCCGCCCGCGCCGAGGCGGCCGCGAGCCGTGCGTCCGCCGCCGAGCAGCTCGCGCTGACGGCCTGGATCGCGGCGGGGGAGCGACCGGATGCCGCCGGGCTCGGCATCCGGATCGCGCAGCTCACCGGCGAGATCGCGATCGCGACGGCCGCCGCGTCGGCGGAGTCCGAACTCGCCGCCGCCGAGAACGCCGTGGTCACCACGCGGGAGACGTGCGCCGAGTTCACGGCGCTCCTCGGCCGGATCGACGAGGCACGGGCAGGGCTCCCCGAACGACTCGCCCGGCTCGACGAGCAGATCCGCGTGCACACCGCCGCCGCGGGTGCGCTCCCCGCGGCGCAGGCGCACCGCGACGAGGTCGCCGAGCGGCTCGCCGCCGCGCGGGAGGCGGAACAGCTCGCGGGCGCGCGGAACGACGCCGACGCCGCGCACGCCGTGGCACTGACCGCGCTCGAGCGCGCCGCAGCGACGGTGAACGCGCTCCTCCGACAGCGCCTCGCGGGCCATGCCGCCGAACTCGCCGCCGCCCTCGTCGACGGAGAACCCTGCGCGGTGTGCGGCGCGCTCGAGCATCCCGCACCGGCGCCGCTGACGGACACCGTGGTGACCGATGACGACGTCGCCGCGGCCGAGGCGCAGAAGGATCACGCGGCGGATGCCGAGCGCGCGGCATCCGGGCGCGCACGGCTTGCACGCGACGCCCACGCCGCTGCCCTCGCCCGAGCGGGCGGCGAGTCGGTGGAGACGCTGGAGACGGCCATGACGGCCGCGGAGGTTGCCCTCGTGGCCGCCGCCGACTCCGCCCGGTCACGAGACCGACTGCAGGCCGAGCGCGACGAACTCCACGCGACCGACAAGGCCGCAGCCACCGAGCGCGAGGCACTTGCGGCCGAGCTGGTCGAGGCGCAGACCGCGCTCGCCCGCCACGAAGCGCAGGCTGCGGGCGCACGAGCGACCGTGGATGCCGCCCGCGGCGACTTCGCGTCGGTCTCGGCCCGCATCGCGGAGGCGACTCGGCTTCGGAGCCTCGCGCAGGCGCTCGAGGACGCGCACGCGGAGGCCTCCGTGCGGGCGGCTGCCTCCGCGGATGCCGCCGCCGACCTCGCGGTCCGCATCGAGAGCTCCGGGTTCGTCGATGCGGCGGAGGCCACGTCGGCTCTGCGCGACGCGGGGGAACGCACAGCGCTGGACGCCCGGATCCGCGACCACGACGCGGCGCTGCGCGCCGAACGGGACCGTCTTCGCGAGCTCGAGCTCGACCTGGCGGGCGAACCCGATGAGCCGATCGACCTCGAACCGCTCAGCACCGCTCTGGCGGCGGCACGCGACGCGTGGAGCGCCGCGGTGGATGCCGCCGTGCATGCCGCGCAGACGCACGAGCGCCTGCGCGACCTGCACGCACGCGCCGTGCAGGCGCACGCGACGATCGCCGACCTCGCCGACGAGTACGACGTCGTGGCCCGGCTCGCGAACACGGTCGCCGGCAAGGCCCCGAACACGCACCGCATGACGCTCGAGTCGTTCGTCCTCGCCGCCGAGCTCGAAGCGATCGTCGAGGCCGCGAATCTGCGTCTGCAGGACATGTCGTCCGCCCGGTATCGGTTGCAGCACACCGACGCCCGCGCGGCGCGGGGAGCGGCATCCGGCCTCGGTCTGCAGGTCATGGACGCCCACACGGGTCAGGCGCGTCCCGCGCAGTCGCTCTCCGGCGGGGAAACGTTCCTCGCCTCGCTCGCCCTCGCGCTGGGCCTCGCGGAGGTCGTGACCGCCCGCGCAGGAGGCGTGAAGCTCGACACCCTGTTCATCGACGAGGGCTTCGGTTCGCTCGACGACGACACGCTCGACCTCGCGATGCGCACGCTCGACGAGCTCCGCCAGGGCGGGCGCACGGTCGGCCTCATCAGCCACGTCGCGGCGATGAAGGAGCAGCTCCCCGCTCAGCTCGTGGTGGAGGCCACGGCGCAGGGCCCGAGCGTGATCCGCCAGGACTCGGCGCTTCCGGTCTGACCGGAGCTCCCTCCCGGCACGAGGGCGGAGGAGCAGGGCTCAGGCGCCGTAGGCTGGAGGGGTGAACAAGGGAACAATCTGGACCATCGTCGGCGTCGTCGCAGCCATCGTGATCGCGTGGTTCCTCGTGAACATCCTGTTCTCGGTGCTGGCCTTCGTCTTCAAGCTGCTCGCGGTCGCGGTCGTGGCGCTGATCGTCTTCGTGATCCTGCGCGTGATCTTCTCGCGCCGCGACACCGAGGTCTGAGCCGGCTCAGACGCCGTACTCGTCGCGGATGAACTCGCGCAGCTGAGCGCTGCAGGCGGTCACCGTCGCACGCCAGTCGGTGATCGCGTCGTCCTGCGCACGATCCGAGACCGCCTTGATCACGCGGATCGGGACGCCGAACTGCTCCGCCACCCACGCGTACGCGTAGGCCTCCATGTCGACCAGACCCGCCCCGAGCGGGCGGATCACCGCGACGGCCTCGACGTCGTCGACGAAGTGGTCGCCGGTCGCGATCGTGACACCCTCGCGTCCGAGCTCGACGCGGGGCGGCAGGGACACGTGCTGGCCCACGATCCCGTCGATGTCGGTCACATCGTGCTGGATCGCGGCATCGATCTCGTACACGTCCGCACTCAGCAGTGTGTCGATCGCACCCGCGGTGCCGACCACGACGATCTCCTCATAGCTGCCGGCATCCAGAGCACGGGTGAGCGCATACGTCGCCTGCAGCTTGCCGGGACCGGTGACGAGCCGGTCGAATCCCGGAAGGTCCTCCGGAAAGGCGACGAGTTCGGCTTCGAGGGCGGCGACCAGGAGTTTCATCCCTCCAGTCTCCCAGGTCGTGCCCGCAAGCTTCGGCGCCATGTTCCTGCGACGGCGCCTGAGGTTTCATAGGGCCATTGCAGATCGGTGTCGCCAACCTGCCGGGGGAACGCCCGGATCAGACGCTGAACAGGTCCGCGGGGACCACCTCGCCGACTCCGGCGTCGCGCAGCACCTGCCGCGCGGCGTACCAGCCGGGCATGCCGGTGACCCCCGGACCGGGGGGAGTGGATGCCGAGCCCAGGTACACGCCGGGCATCGGAGTCCGCCACGGCGTGGGGGAGACCACGGGCCGGCGCACCGCCTGCACGACGGTGAACGCGCCGCCCAGGATGTCGCCGCCGATGTCGGACGGATTGAACGCGACGCGCTCCGCCGCAGTCATCGAGTGAGAGCCCAGGACGCGGTCGCGGAAACCCGGAGCGAAGCGCTCGACCTGCCGGGTCACGAGCTCGGTCGGGTCCAGCGGGGAGTCTGCGGGCACGTGGATGTACGCCCACAGCACAGCCTTGCCGCGCGGCGCCCGCGTCGGGTCGAGGACCGACGGCTGGACGGCGAGCACGTACGGTCGGCCGGACACCGCACCCCGCGCCACGGTGTTCTCCGCGTGCTCGACCTCCGCGCGCGTTCCGCCGAGGTGCACCGTCGGCGATCGCGCGACGTCGGGGTTCTCCCAGGGGATGGGGCCGTCCAGTGCGAAGTCCACTTTCGCGGCGCCGGCGCCGTAGCGGTACCGGCGAATCGCCCGTGCGTAGCCGCCGGGGATCCCCGGGTGGGTGAGCAGCAGCCGCGGCGACGTGTCGAGCACGAGGACGTCGCCGGCGGCCGGGTCGCCCCAGTCGAGGTCTGCGAGCGAGTCCACGCGGTGCTGCGTCACGACCTCGCCGCCGTGCGCGCGCACGTCGGCGATCAGTGCGTCCGCGATGCGTTGCGCGCCGCCTCGGGGGTAGGCCCACCCGTCGCCGGTGTGGCCGTGTGCGGCGAGGAAGAGCCCCGACGCGGCGGCGCCGAGCGAGGGCAGGCGGGTGTTCGCGTGCGCGAAGACCCCGGACAGCAGGGCCGCTGCCTCCTTCGTCGAGAAGGTCCCGCGGCCGAGCGCCGTTCCGAGCTGCAGGACGCGCAGACCGAATCTCGCGGTGGTGAGCGGATGCCGCGGCACGCGCAGCAGCTGCGAGCCGGTGAAATCCACCACGGCGTCCAGGTGCGAGCTCAGCGGCCGCAGCGCTGCGCGCCACGCGCGGGCGTCTGCTCCCAGTGCCTCGGCGGTCCGGTCGATGTCGCGCCACGCGATCGCCGCCCGTCCGCCGTCGAGCGGTTGGGCGTAGGAGATGTCGGGGGTGACCCAGTCGATCCGGCTGCGCAGCCGGAAAGCGCGGAAGAACGGGGAGCTGAGCGCGGCGGGATGCACCGCGGATCCGATGTCGTGGCGGAAGCCCGGGAGCGTGAGCTCGGCAGTGCGCAGACCGCCACCGGCCTGCGCGGACGCTTCGAGCACGCGCACCGAGTAGCCGGCCCGCGCGAGCGCGACGGCGGCCGTGAGTCCGTTGGGCCCGCTGCCGACGACCGTGGCGCGCTTGCCCATGGATCAGTCGTCCGCGCGGGCGGATTCGGGGAGGGCGGCATCCAATTCGGCGAGCCAGACCGCCGCGTTCCCGTCCGACGGCGCGCGCCAGTCGCCGCGCGGGGAGAGGGATCCTGCCGGCGACACCTTCGGGCCGTTGGGGATCGCCGAGCGCTTGAACTGCGCGAACGCGAAGTAGCGCTGCAGGAAGACCCGGAGCCACTTCGCCACCGTGGGCAGGTCGTAGGCGTACCGGTCCTCGGCGGGGAAGCCCGGCGGCCACGCCCCGGCATCCGCATCGCGCCACGCGCGCTCGGCGAGGAAGGCGATCTTGGACGGCCGCATGCCGTAGCGGAGGATGTGGAAGAGCGCGAAGTCGTGCAGCGCGTAGGGGCCGATGCGGTCCTCGGTGGACTGCAGCTTGCCGTCCTGTCCCGCCGGGACGAGTTCGGGGCTGATCTCGGTGTCGAGCACCGACTGCAGGACCCGCTTGGCCTCGGCGCTCAGCCCGGTCGTGTCATCGGCGATCACCCAGCGGATGACGTGCTGGATGAGGGTCTTCGGAACTCCGGTGTTCACGGCGTAGTGGCTCATCTGGTCGCCCACGCCGTACGTCGCCCAGCCGAGCGCGAGCTCGGACAGGTCGGACGTGCCGATCACGAGCCCGCCCCGCTGGTTCGCCAGCCGGAACAGGTAGTCCGTGCGCAGTCCCGCCTGCACGTTCTCGAACGTCACGTCGTGCACGGGCTCGCCGTCGGCAAACGGATGCCCGATCCGGCCGAGCAGCTCGGTGGCGGCATCCCGGATGTCGATCGTCTCGATCGATGCGCCGATCGCCTCGGCGAGGGCGATCGCGTTGGACTTGGTGTGATCCGAGGTCGCGAACCCCGGCATCGTGAAGGCGAGGATGTCGCTGCGGGGGCGCCCCATGCGATCCATCGCCCGGGCGATCACCAGGAGCGCGTGGGTGGAATCGAGGCCGCCGCTCACGCCGATCACGGGCTTGGGTCCGCCGATCGCCTGGAGGCGCTGCACGAGACCCGACACCTGGATGTTGAAGGCCTCGTAGCAGTCCAGCGCGAGACGCGCGGGGTCATCCGGCACGAACGGGAAGCGGTCCAGCGCGCGGTGCAGGCCGATGTCGCCGGTCGGCGGGCTGAGTTCGAAATGCACCGTGCGGAACATCGCGTCGGCGTGCTCGGCGCGGCGGTTGTCGTCGAACGTGCCCTGGCGGAGGCGGTCCTGGCGGAGGCGGTCGAGGTCAACATCGGCGATCGCGCGGCGCGGGCCGTCGGGGAAGCGCTCGGTCTCGGCCAGCAGGGTGCCGCCCTCGTAGATCAGGGTCTGACCGTCCCACGAGACGTCGTTCGTCGATTCGCCCTGCCCGGCAGCGGCGTACGCGTACGCCGCGAGGCACCGCAGCGACTGCGACCGGCAGAGGATCTTGCGGTCCTCGGCGCGGGCGATCGTGATCGGGCTGCCGGAGAGGTTCAGCAGGACGGTGGCCCCCGCCAGCGCCGCGGAGGAGGACGGCGGGATCGGCACCCAGACGTCTTCGCAGACCTCGGCGTGGACGACGAGGCCCGGCACGTCGAGGGCTTCGAACAGCAGGTCGGGTCCGAACGGCGCCTGCAGCTCGCCGATCCGGATGTCCTGCCCCGCCTGATCGTCGCCGGGGGCGTACCAGCGGCGCTCGTAGAACTCGCGGTACGTCGGCAGGTACGACTTCGGGGCCACGCCGAGCAGCTCGCCGCGGTGGATCACGACGGCGCAGTTGTAGAGGCGGTTGCGGTGCCGCAGCGGCGCACCCACCACGAGCATCGGCAGAAGATCCTCGGATGCCGCCACGAGCGTCGCGATGGCGTGCTCGGTCGCATCGAGCACGGCATCCTGCATCACGAGGTCGTCGATCGCATACCCGGTCAGGCACAGCTCGGGGAAGACGGCGACGGCGACGGCATCGGCGTCGCACGCGCGTGCGGTCGCGAGCACGGTTTCGGCGTTGCGCGCCGGGTCGGCGATCGCGACGGGGATCGTGCACGCGGCGATGCGGGCGAAGCCGTGGCGGTAGGCACTCTCGAAGTCGAGGCTCATCCGCCCAGTCTGTCAGGAGGGCGGCGCTTCGTCGCGTCAGCCGAGTTTCGCCACGATCGCCGCGATCCGGCGGTCGCGGGTGTCCGCGGTCTTCGCGCCTTCGACATTCGTGACGTGCGCCTTGCGCGCGCTCGGGGCGAGGGCGTCGAACGCCTGCCGCGCTCCTGCGGCATCGAGCGCGGCACCCAGATCCGTGGGCACCTCCACGGTGCGCGGGGTCGTGTCGAGCTCGAGGTCGACCGTGATCGGATCTCCGCCCGTCAACCCCGTGGCGGCGCGCTTGTCGGAGGAGAACGGGATCAGGTGGCGCCCGCCCATGACCGCGAGCGTGCTCGGATAGCGGAAGCCGTTCACGGTCACGAGCACCGCGGCGCGCTTTCCCCCGCCCAGCTCGGAGACGAGGTCGGGCGGGACCTCGATGCCCGTGTTGTTGCCCTGTTGCAGAAGCGTCGTCTCGAACCGCATATCCGCGAGCGTACAGCCGCCCTGCTCCCCGCGAGAGGGCAGATGTGCAGGGCGACACGCCGTGTCCAGGGTGCATGTGTGCCCTCTCGCGAGCGGCAGGCGGTGTCGGGGGACGCACGTACGATCGGGGGGACGAAAGGGACCCTGTGCGATACATCCCGGCTGAGGCGCGCGTCGTCTGGAGCGCGAGCGACCTCAAGGCGGCCGCCGAGTGCGAGTTCGCCTGGCTGCGGGCGATCGACGCGAAGCTCGGGCGCATCGCGGCGGTCGACGAGCCCGAAGACGCCACCCTCGAGCGCGCCGGCCGCCTCGGCGGCGAGCACGAGCTGCGGGTGCTCGCCGACTACCGACGCCGGTTCGGTGAGGGCGTGATCGAGATCGCCGCGGCGAGATCATCGGATGCCGACGCGCTGGCCGCCGCCGTCGCCCACACGAACACCGCCCTCGCCTCGGACGCAGACGTGATCTACCAGGCGGCTTTCGCGACGGACGAGTTCGTGGGCTTTGCCGACTTCCTCGTCCGCGACGAGGGCGGCCGGTGGATGGTGCAGGACAGCAAACTCGCGCGCCGCGCCCGGGTGACCGCACTCATGCAGCTGGCCGCTTACGCCGATCAGCTCGACCGGCTCGGCATCCCGCGCTCCGATCGCGTCGAGCTGCTGCTGGGCGACGGGTCGACGAGCGAGCATCTCGTCGACGATCTGCTCCCCGTGTTCGATCTCCGCCGCGCCCGCCTGCGCGCCCTGATCGCCGACCGCGCGCTCGACCGCGGCGCCGACGCGCCGGCGATCGCATGGGGCGACCCCCGCGGCGAGCTCGGGGTCATCGCGTGTGGGCGGTGCGCGACGTGCGACCTCGAAGTGATCGCGAATCGCGACCTCCTGCTCGTGGCGGGAATGCGCCCGGTGCAGCGCGAGCGGCTGCGCGCCGCCGGCGTCGAGACGATCGACGCTCTCGCCGCGGCTCCGACCGGGCCCGCGGGCATGAATCCGGACACATTCGCGATGCTGCGCACGCAGGCGCGGCTGCAGCTGAGCGCGCCGGCGGGCACGGGCGGGGCCGACCCGACCGGCGCCCCGCCGCCGTACGAAGTCGTCGCGCCGAAGGCGCTCGGTGCCCTCCCGCGGCCCGACCTCGGAGACCTGTTCTTCGACTTCGAGGGCGATCCGCTCTACACCGAGGGCGATGCGACGGTGTGGGGCATCGACTACCTGTTCGGGTGGGTGGACGTCCGCGAGCAGTACAGCGCGCTGTGGGCGCATTCGTTCGCCGACGAGAAGGCGGCTCTGCAGCGCTTCCTGGATCTTCTCGAGGTGCACCGGGCCCGGCATCCGGATTTCCACATCTACCACTACGCCCCGTACGAGCCGACGCACCTGCTGACGATGGCGGCGCGCTATGGGACGCGCGAGGCCGAGGTCGACCGCCTGTTGCGCGACGGCGTGTTCGTCGACCTGTACCCGATCGTCCGGCAGGCGCTGCGGGTCGGGTCGCGGTCGTACTCGATCAAGAAGCTCGAGCCGCTCTACATGGGCGCCGACGTCCGCACGAGCGACGTGCAGAAGGGCGACGACTCGATCGTCCGCTACGTCGAGGCGCGCGCGCTGCAGGACGAGGGGGCGGATGCGGCGGCGCAGGCGATCTTCGACGACCTCGCCGATTACAACCGCTACGACTGCGTCTCGACGAGGCGTCTGCGGGACTGGCTCGTCGACCATGCGCGGGAGGCGGGGCTCCGCCCGACGCCGAACCAGGACCCGGACGAGCGGTCGTACGAGCCGTCTCCGCGCGCGGTCGCCCTCACGGCGCTCGCCGCAGACCTGCCCGACGAATCACCCGAGTCCGCCGCCCTGCAGCTGGGCGCCGCGGCGATCGACTACTACCCGCGCGAGGCCAAATCGTTCTGGGCCACGCACTTCCTCCGCCTGCGCGAGCCGCTGTCGCTGTGGGAGGAGACCCGCGACGTCACGGTCGTCGACGCCACCCGGTCACGCGTCATCGAGGACTGGCACCACCCCGAGGGCAAGAGCGAGCGCCGACGCGTCGAGCTTCGGGGCGAGCTCGCACCCGGAACGCGGCTCAGTGGGGGCTCCTCGCCGTTCGCGATCTACGAGCTGCCCGCGCCGTTCCCGTTCGATGCGAAGCCGCGGTGGATCCACGGCGTCCGAACGGTCACGGTCGTCGAGGTGCTCGATGACGGGGCGATCGTCGAAGAGCTCGCGGTGGACGGGAACACGTGGGACGAGCTGCCGATCGCACTGACACCCCAGGCGCCGCCGAGTGCCGGCCGTCAGCAGGCGGCGATCGACGACTGGGCCGATGGTCTCCTCGCCGCCGCGCCCGATCTGCCCGGCCATCCAGCGACTGACATCCTGCTGCGCCGACCCCCGCGCACCCGCGGCGGGTCTCTCCCGGCATCGACCGGCGACGACGTCGACGCGATCGTCCGCGCGGTGCTCGACCTCGATCAGAGCTACCTCGCGGTGCAGGGACCGCCCGGGACCGGCAAGACGTTCGTCGGCTCGCACGTCATCGCGCGGCTCGTGCGCGAGCACGGCTTCCGGGTCGGAGTCGTCGCGCAGTCGCACAACGTCGTCGAGCACATGCTCGGACGCGTCGTCGCGGCGGGCGTCGAGCCGGGCATCGTCGGCAAGGCGCCCAAGGACGCCTCCGCCCCCGGCATCCCGTACACGGCGATCCCGAAGAACGGCATGACCGCATTCACCGCGGAGCACGCTGCGACCGGGTTCGTCGTCGGCGGCACCGCGTGGGACTTCGCGCACGAGGGGCGCGTACCCCGGGGCAGCCTCGACCTGCTCGTGATCGACGAGGCCGGACAGTTCTCCCTCGCCTCGACGATCGCGGTCTCCCTCGCGGCGCCGCGGCTGCTTCTGCTGGGCGACCCGCAGCAGCTGCCGCAGGTCAGCCAGGGGACCCATCCCGCACCTGTGGACAGATCCGCGCTCGGGTGGGTGATCGACGGGGCCGATGTGATCCCCGCCGAGTACGGGTACTTCCTGGCGCGCACGTGGCGCATGAGGCCCGAGGTCGCGGCGCCCGTCTCCCGGCTGTCCTACGGTGGCGAGCTCGCCGCGCATCCGGCGACGGCGCGGCGCGTCCTGGACGGCATCCGTCCGGGTCTCCTTCCGATCCCGGTGCGCCATCACGGCAACGCGACGCAGTCTCCCGAGGAGGCGGCCGTCGTCGCCGCGCTCGTCCGCGACCTCGTCGGGCGCGAGTGGACCGGCATCCGCATCGGCGAGGACGGCGACGCCGAAACGCTGCCGCCCCGCCCGCTGGGCGAGCGCGACATCATCGTCGTCACGCCGTACAACGCGCAGCAGGTGGCCGTCGAGCGGGCCCTGACGGATGCCGGATTCCCCGACGTGCCGGTCGGGACGGTCGATCGCTTCCAAGGTCAGGAGGCCGCGGTGGCGATCGTGTCGCTCGCCGCGTCGTCCGGGCGCGACGCACCGCGCGGACTCGAGTTCCTCCTGCTGCGCAACCGGCTGAACGTGGCGATCTCCCGCGCGATGCATACGGCGTATCTGGTCTCGTCACCGGGCCTGCTGGACGACCTCCCGCGCACGCCGGACGGAGTGGCGCGGCTCAGCGGGTTCGTCCGGCTGACGCAGTCCGCCGATGCGTCGGTGGACGCGCGCGAGCCGGTGACGGTGCTCGAGGCCCATTAGACGGCTCGGGCGCGACTGTCAACCCCGTCCGTTCCGGAACCCGGAGTTCGTACGCTATCCAGGCGTCTTTCGGGACGCAGGCCGCGGCATCCGTTCGGCGAGGGGTGGATGCTGCGGCCATCTCTGTCTTGCGCCGACGTATCACCGCGTGCCCGGGGCGCTCTCCCTTTCAACGAGGGGGAGAACATGACTGCCATCGACGCCGGATCCACCGTCCGTCTGGAAACCGCCACCGCGGACGCGCCCAAGCGGCGCGGACTGCTCTTCTGGGTCATCCGTTACCTGCCCGCCGAGATCGTGGGCACCGCGGCGATGATCGTGGCGGGGCTGGCCGTCACGGCCTGGACCGATGTCCCTGCACTCATCGCGCTTGCAGCCATCGTGGGGGAGAGCCTCGGCTTCTACGCCGTCCTGGCGATCACGATCTACGCCGAGCAGTCCGCGGTGTCGGCGAACGGCCGCAACGCCGTCGTGCGCACGTTCATGCTGCTGGTCGCCGAGTTCGGGCCGGCCGAGCTTCTGGACACGCTGCTCGTGCGCCCCGCAGCGCTCACACTCGGTGTCTGGCTCATCCCCGATCCGGTGTGGGGTCTGCTGGCGGGCAAGGTGGTCGCGGACATCATCTTCTACGCGGTGGCCGCCGGATCGTTCATGATCACCGCGAAGACGGGTCTGCGCGAACGACGCGCCAAGGAGCAGGACTCGTGAGCATCGCCACCACCCGCCGCGCGGAGGAGGCCTTCCGCGACGCGCGTCGCGAAGAGGCCGCCTCCCTGATGCGATCGGATGCCGCTCGCGCGGCGATCGCGCTGCACGGCACACCGGTTCTGCTGCTGCAGACCGAGCGCGTCCGCGCCCAGTACCGCCGCCTGCGGGCCGCGCTGCCGTTCGTCGACTTCCACTTCGCGGTGAAGGCCCTCGCTCACGAGGGGGTCCTGGAGACGCTCGCGGAGGAGGGGTGCGGCTTCGACGTGGCGACCGGCGAAGAGCTCGCGCTTCTCGATCGCGTGCCGCGCGGACGCATCATCCACACGCACCCGATCAAGAAGCCCGCTGAGATCGCGGAGGCGATCGACGCCGGCGTACGGACGTTCGTGATCGACAACGAGATCGAACTGGCGAAGTTCATCGGAGCTCCGTCGGATGTCCGGCTCCTGGTGCGGCTCGCGTACCGCAGCCCGCACGCGAAGAGCGACCTGTCCAGCAAGTTCGGGGTGGGCCCGTTCGAGGCCATGCACCTGATCGTCGCGGCGCGCGAGCGCGGCATCCGCGTCGCCGGCTTCAGCTTCCACGTCGGCAGCCAGCTCGATGACCCGGCCCGATTCGCCGCGGCGATCACGGAGACGGTCGCGCTGATCGATCGCGTCCGCGCCGAGCTCGGCGTGCACCTGGACGTGCTAGACATCGGCGGGGGCTTCCCGATCGCGTACGACAGTGCGGTGCGGTCGATCGAAGAGCTCGCGGCCGTGATCGGCCCCGTGCTGGCGGCGCGCGCGGGCGACCTGGAGATCCTCGCCGAACCCGGACGGGCGATGGTCGCGGAGTCGATGATGCTCGTCACGAGCGTCGTGGGGGTCGCTGAACGTGATGACGGGCGGTGGTACTACCTGGACGACGGCCTCTACGGGGCGTACTCGAACGTGCTCACCGAGGACGTGCATCCGCTGATCTTCGCCGAGCGCGAGCTGGAGGCCGCGGACACGTCTGCGCACCGTTGGGCGACGCTCGCCGGGCCGACGTGCGACTCGAGCGACGTGATCGCCCGGGAGGCGCTCATGCCCGAGCTCGAGGTCGGCGACCTGCTCGTGAGTCCGGCGATGGGCGCGTACACCGTCGTGACGGCCAGCCGCTTCAACGGCCGACCCGTGACGACGATCGCCGTGCTGGACGCCGTCGAGGTCGCGCGGGTCGGCGCCGTGGAACGCGAGCCGGCCCTGGCTGCGCTGGCGTGACCCGACTCAGACCGTGCCGTAGAGGCGGTCGCCGGCGTCACCGAGTCCGGGCACGATGTAGCCCTTCTCGTTGAGCCGCTCGTCGAGCGCGCCGAGCACGAGTGTCACGTCGTGGCCCTCGACCTGCTTCTCGATCGCCGCGACGCCCTCCGGCGCGCCCAGCAGGCAGATCGCCGTGACGTCGCGGGCGCCGCGGGCGAAGAGGAACTCCATCGCGGCGCCGAGCGATCCGCCCGTGGCGAGCATCGGATCGAGCACGAAGCACTGCCGGTCGCTCAGGTCCTCGGGGAGGCGCTCGGCGTACGTCGTCGGCTCGAGCGTCACTTCGTTGCGCGCCATGCCGAGGAACCCCACTTCGGCACTCGGCAGGAGCTTGACCATGCCGTCCAGCATCCCGAGGCCGGCGCGGAGGATCGGCACCACGAGCGGACGCGGGTCGCTGATGCGCACACCCACCGTCGTGGTGACCGGAGTCTGGATCTCGTGCGGGCTCACGCGGACGTTGCGCGTGGCCTCGTAGGCGAGGAGGGTGACCAGTTCTTCGGTGAGCTGGCGGAACACCGGCGACGGGGTGGTCTGGTCGCGCAGGACCGTGAGCTTGTGGGTGATGAGCGGGTGATCCGCGACGTGCAGGCGCATACGTTCAGGGTATGGCACCGGGGCTCCCCGGCGTGGTGGGGCGTACGCTCTGAGGGTGATCGCCGCCCCCTCCGACGCCGCGGCGATGCGACGTGCCCTGGCGCTCGCCCAGGAGGCCGCCGCGGACGGCGACGTGCCCGTCGGTGCGGTGGTGACGGATGCCGAGGGCGCGGTGATCGGCGAGGGCCGCAACCGGCGCGAGGAGACCCACGATCCGACGGCGCACGCCGAGATCGTGGCGCTGCGCCAGGCCGCGGTCGCGCGCGGCGGCTGGAACCTCGACGGATGCACGCTCGTGGTCACGTTGGAGCCGTGCGTGATGTGCGCCGGAGCGATGCTGCAGGCGCACGTCTCGCGCCTCGTCTACGGCGCGTGGGACGACAAGGCCGGCGCCGTGGGATCGGTGTACGACGTCGTCCGCGACCGACGGCTGCCGCAGCGCGCGGAGGTGATCGCCGGCGTGTACGCCGAGGAGGCGGCATCCCTCCTGCACACGTTCTTCACCGCCCGCCGCTAGCCCCTCGCCCCCTTCGCCCCGCGCGCCGATCCCTCTGCCGCCGAGGTGGTCCCTCTCCCCCCGAGATGGTCCCTCTCGCGTCGAGATGGTCCCTTTCCTTTCGAGATGGTCCCTTCCCCGTCGAGATGGTGTCCACCGCCTCGGGGGAGAACCCACCATGTCGGGGGAGAACCCACCATCTCGGCGGAGAACCCACCAGCTCGGGGGAGGAACCACCATCTCGGGGGAGAACCCACCATTTCGGCGGGAAACCCACCACCTCGGTCAGAAACCCACCATCTCGGCGGGAGAGCGCGACGGAGAGTGGATGCCGCGCGTCAGTCGGCGGAACGGATGACGATCTGCTCGGTGGCCGGCTGCGCGGCGAGCGAACCCGAGTCGTCGGGGCCGGCGTACACGTCGGGCTCGAAGTAGATCGCCCGCGCGATCGGCACCGCCGCGCGCACGCGCGCCTCGACGATGTCGATCTCGGCCGCGACGTCGGCGAACAGCTTGTCCGCCGCGAACCCCAGCTTCGCCGCCACGAGGAGCTCGTCGGGGCCCAGGTAGAGGGTCTTCACGTGGATCAGGTGCTCCACCTCGGGGCCGGAGGTGATCGCCTTCACGATCTTGCGGTGATCGGCATCCGTCGCCCCCTCGCCCACGAGCAGGCTCTTCGTCTCGATGCCGAGCGTGATCGCGACCACGATCAGGAGCGTGCCGATCATGAGCGTGCCGATCGCGTCGAACACCGAGTTGCCGGTGATCGTGGTGAGCCCGACGCCGAGGAGGGCGAAGACGAGTCCGATGAGGGCCGCCACGTCCTCGAGGAGCACGACGGGCAGCTCGGGTGCCTTCGCGTGCCGGATGAAGCCGACCCACGACTCGCCCTTCTTGCGGACGAGGTTGCTCTCACGGATCGCGGTGCGCAGCGAGAACGATTCCAGTCCGATCGCGATCAGCAGCACCGTGAGCGGAACCCACACGTTCTCGAGCTCGTGCGGGTGCGTGAGCTTGTCGACGCCCTCGTAGATCGAGAACAGACCACCGACGGAGAACAGGATGATCGAGACGACGAACGCGTACACGTAGCGCTCGCGGCCGTATCCGAACGGGTGCTCGCTGTCGGCGCGCTTCTTGGCCTTGCGGCCGCCCAGCAGGAGCAGCAGCTGGTTGCCGGAGTCGGCGACCGAGTGGATGCCCTCGGCGAGCATCGAGGCTGAGCCCGAGAAAAACCACGCGATGAACTTCGCCAGGGCGATGCCCATGTTCGCCAAGAACGCGGCGATGATCGCCTTGCCGCCACCCGATGCACTCATGAGTGACGAGTCTAGGTTCCCGGACCCGCCCGCGTCCGCGCCCGCGTCAGTCGGCGGACTTGAGGATGATCGTCTCGGTCGGGGGTGAGGGATCGGCGGGAGCCCCGACGTAGCCGATCACCGACAGCAGCGCGTGACGGAACTCCGCGGGCGCCTCCAGGTGCGCCGAATGCCCGACGCCCTCCAGCGCCACCTCGGTGACCTCACCGCCCGCGGCGGCGTACGCGTCGAGCACGTCGCGGGTCTGCGCGACCATCTCCTGGGCGGGGGCGACGTCCGCGCCGGGCCAGCCGGGCACGATCCCGAGCTGTCCGAGGTAGTTGAGGTCGTAGAACGACGTGTCCGAGACGATCGCGTCGGCGGTGCCGTGGATCCACGCGATCGGCGGCTTCGGGTCGAGCTCGACGATGCCCGAGACGTCGAAGTACCGCGGCGTCATGGTGTTCAGGACGCCGATCGTGCCCGCGGCGAATCCGGGCCAGTTCGCGCTCGCCGCGCCGTCGCCCGGATAGTTGCCCGTGGCCGTCGAGGTCGCGAGCATCGACTCGACCCAGGTGTCCTCGTGCTCGGTCGTGTACCCGGCCGCGACATAGCCCGACCGGAAGACGCTCCGGGGTGAGGTGGGCGCGTCCGCCGTCGTGTCGCGGTCGATGAGGCGCTGCACGAAGTCGGGGTTCGCACCGCCGCCGCCGGTCCCGGCATCGTCATCCGTGAGCCGGGTGCCGTCGCGGCGCGTACCCCCGAACCCGTACGGCGAGACGGGCGACTGCAGCGTCAGGCTCAGCACCGGGTGATCCAACGCATACTGCATCACGACGCCGCCGCCCATCGACCAGCCGACCAGGTGCGCCGTCGGGATCCCGAGCGCCTCGAGCGTCGCGAACACGTCGTCGCTGAAGTCGCGGACGCCCCGGGTCGCATCCACCGGCGCGTGCTCGGTCGCGCCGAAGCCGCGCAGGTCGATCGCGATGACCCGCAGGTCGCTCGGCAGGTCCTGCATGACCTCCTGCCAGAACAGCGACGACGACACGTTGCCGTGGATCAGCACGACGGTCCGATCCGGAGGTGTCGCCGGATCGTCGCCTTCTCTCTCGAGGACGCCCACGTTCAGATCCGGGGTTTCCACGATGCGGGAACGGATGCCGTCGAAGAGGCTCATGGGAAGGATCCTTCGTTGTGCGCGGGGGTCTTTCGCCGCTGTTTCCTCGACTATAGCCCCGCCCCGCACGCCGGTGAACGGGGTTTCAGGTTCGCATCCTCGCAGCCTGGTTAGGATGATCGGCATGCCTGCACAGACCCCTGCCCTGCCCCCCATCGCGATCATCGGCGCGGGCTCGATGGGAGGGGCGATCCTGCAGGGGCTCGTCCGCTCGGGGCTCGCCGTGGGTGGGGTGACGGTGACCAATCGCACGCGTGCGAAGGCTGAGCCGCTCGCCGGTCAGCCCGGCGTCACGAGCATCGCCCTCGAAGACCAGCCGGACGGGAACTCCCGGGCCGTCGCATCGGCGCGCATCGTGCTCATCGGCGTGAAGCCGGCGATGGTCCCGGAGCTGCTGAGCGAGATCACGCCGCACCTCGGTCCCGACGCCGTCGTCGTCAGCCTCGCGGCGGGAGTGACGATCGCGACGTTCGAGTCGATCCTCCCCGCCGGCACCTCGGTGCTGCGATCGATGCCGAACACCCCGGCCGTCGTCGGCCTCGCGGTGACCGGCCTGTCCGCGGGGACGGCCGCGACGCCTGAGGACACCGCCCTCGTGCGGGCGCTGTTCGAGACGGTCGGCACCGTGATCGAGGTGCCGGAATCCCAGATCGACGCGCTGTCGACGATCTCCGGCTCGGGCCCCGCCTATGTGTTCCTCCTGATCGAGGAGTTCCTGAAGGCCGCGATCGGTAAGGGCTTCAGCGAGGCGGACGCCCGCACGATGGCCGAGCAGACCTTCATCGGCGCGACGGCGCTGCTGGCGGCATCCGATGTCGACCCCGCCGAGCTGCGGCGGCAGGTGACGAGCCCGAAGGGCACGACCGAGCGCGCGGTGGCGGTCCTGCAGGACGCGCACCTCGACGACGTCTTCGTCCGGGCGACGGATGCCGCGCTCGAGCGCGCGCGCGAACTCGCGGCCGGCGCGTAACGGGAAGAGCAGCCGGGGGAGCCGCGGCGCTCAGAGCGCCGCGATGCTGCGTTCGCGGTCCAGCCGCGCGGTGTGGTCGGCGATCGCGGTCGCCACGGACTCGAGCTGGGTGGTGAACGCCGCGAGCTCGGCGGAGCTGAGGTGGGCGGTTGCGCCAGTGATCATCTCGGCGAAGTCGCTGTGCATGCGTTCCATGGCGACGTGCGCACGCGGTGTGAGCGAGAGCATGACGCTTCGGCGGTCATCGGGGTTGTCGAGGCGCTGCAGCAGGTCGATTTCGACCAGTCGGCGCGAGATGAGCGTGATGGCCGCGGTCGTCATGTGCATATGGGCGGCGAGGCGCTTGGGCGTCACGGCCACGTGTTCGCCGATGTAGAACAGCGCGCGCAGCTCGCTGGCAGACAGGCCCTCTTCCTCAGCGATCCGCTCCCGGTTTCGATCCAGCGCCCGGGAGAACCGGACTGCCGCGGCGGGAAAGGCGCTGAGCTTGTACGAACGGCCGTCCTGATCCGCGTCCTCGTCTCTCGTCACGCACTCATGGTACTCAAGCGCCTTGTTGACATGCTGTGTAATAAACGTACTTAGACAGTAACTTGAATAGTTGCTTAAACAAGGAGGAGTCATCGTGATACCCGATCTCTTGACCGCCGCGCAGCACTCGACGGTCTACAACTCGCTCTCCCTCGTGATCGCTGCTCAGCTGTTCACCGCGATCTTCCTGCTCATCTCGCTGCCGAGGGTTCTCCCGCGCTATCGACCCGCGATCACGATCGCGCTGATCGTCTGCGGAATCGCCGCCTACCACTACTTCCGCATCTTCGACTCGTTCAACGCGGCGTACACGACGACCGCGATCGGCGGCGCCGGCGACTACACGCTCGCAGAGGGAGCCGCCTTCAACGAGGGCTACCGCTACGTCGACTGGCTGCTGACCGTTCCGCTGCTGCTCGTGGAACTCGTCGCCGTGCTCGCGTTGGCGCGCGCGATGCAGAACAAGCTGCTCATGCAGCTCGTTCCCGCATCGATCCTGATGATCGTCCTGGGCTACCCCGGTGAGATCAGCGAGGACGTCGGCGTGCGGACGATCTTCGGCATCCTGTCCACGATCCCCTTCCTGTTCATCCTGTGGGTGCTGTTCGTCGAGCTCAGCAAGTCCCTGAAGACCCAGCCGGAAGCCGTGCGCGGCACCATCAGCCGCCTGCGCTACCTCCTCTTGCTGAGCTGGGGCGTGTACCCGATCGCCTACCTCCTGCCGTCGCTGGATGTCGGAGCCGACGGGTGGGTGTGGAAGCAGGTCGGCTATTCGATCGCCGACATCGTCGCCAAGGCGGTGTACGGCATCATCATCTACCAGGTCGCGAAGACGAAGTCGTGGATCGAGGATCCATCCTTCGCCCAGCAGGAGCGCTCGCACGCCGAGACCGTGAGCTTGACCGAGCGCGCCGTCAAGCCCTGATGCCGAGGGGAGCCGCCGGCTCCCTGCCGATCGCGCGAATTCGGGTGCGGTGGTGTGCGGACACGGAGAGCGGCTAGAGTCGCTCTCCGTGTCCACCCGTGCCGCCCCCGTGGCGACAAGGTCGCGCCGTGGAATACGCCTGCACCCCGCTCAGGCTGTCGTGGCCGGCTTCGCCGCGACCAACCTGATCGGCACCGCGCTGCTCAGTCTCCCGATCTCGTCGCGCTCGGGCGAATGGACCGGCTTCGTCGACGCGCTGTTCACGGCGACCTCCGCAGTGTGCGTCACCGGCCTCACCGTGCTGGACACGGCGACGCACTGGAGCCCGTTCGGGCTGGTCGTGATCCTCGTCCTCATCCAGCTCGGCGGCTTGGGGATCATGATCTTCGCGTCGCTGGTCGGACTCGCCTTGGCGCGGAAACTCACAGTCCGTTCGCGCCTGAACACCGCCGCCGAGGCGAAAGCCGTCGGCTACGACGATGTCCGCGGGCTCGTACGCGGCATCCTGCTCATCTCGCTCATCATCGAGGCGGTCACATTCTGCTTCCTCGCACCGCGCTTCATGCTCGCCTATGGCTATGGTCCGGCGGAGGCGGCGTGGTACGCGCTGTTCCACAGCGTCTCGTCGTTCAACAACGCCGGATTCGCGCTCTACAGCGACAACCTGATCGGGTTCGCCGCCGACCCCTGGATCTGCCTGCCCCTGTGCGGGGCGATCATCCTCGGCGGGCTCGGATTCCCGGTGATCATGCAGCTGCGCAAGGAGTTCCGGCGCCCACTGCACTGGAGCATGAACACCAAGATCGTGCTGTGGGCCACCGCAACCCTCCTCGTGGGTGGCACGGTCTACATCACGGTGTTCGAGTGGTCCAACGCCGAGACACTCGGCGCCTACGATCCTGCGACGAGGCTGCTCATCGGCTTCTTCCATTCGGTGCAGACCCGTACGGCGGGGTTCAACTCGGTCGACATCGGACTGATGCACGACGAGACGTGGCTGGGCATGGACGTGCTGATGTTCATCGGCGGTGGGCCCGCGGGAACAGCCGGCGGTATCAAGGTGACCACGTTCGCCGTGCTGTTCTTCATCATGGCCACCGAGCTGCGGGGTGAGGGCGCCGTGAACATCTTCGGCAAGCGACTGTCTCGCGCGGTCCACCGGCAGGCGATCACCGTGGTGCTGATGGCGGTCGCGGCCGTCATGGTGGCGACGATCTCGCTCATGGTCATCACGGGCTTGTCGTTCGATCGTGTGTTCTTCGAGGCGGTGTCGGCATTCGGCACGGTAGGGCTGTCGACGGGCATCACCGGTGACCTGCCCGACGCGGCCGAGATCGTCTTGGTGCTCTTGATGTTCCTCGGCCGGCTCGGTCCGCTGACGCTCGGCAGCGCCATCGCGCTGCGACAACGTCGCATCCTGTACGAATACCCCAAGGAGAGGCCCGCCATTGGCTAAGTTCTCGCTCTTCTCAGACACATCCCGCCGGATCGCGGAGGCCGATTCGGTTGCGGTGATCGGGCTCGGCCGCTTCGGCAGCAGCCTCGCGCTGGAGCTCATGGCGTCGGGGACGGAGGTGCTCGGCATCGACAGCGACGAAGAGATCGTGCAGTCGCACAACGGTCAGCTCACGCAGGTCGTCCGGGCGGATTCGACCAAGGAGGAGGCGCTGCGTCAACTCGCCGTGGACGAGTTCGACCGCGTCGTGGTCGCGATCGGCGACGACGTGCAGGCCTCCATCCTCACAGCGTCGCTTCTGCTCCAGTTGAAGGTTCCCGTCGTCTGGGCCAAGGCGATCAGCGAACAGCACGGCACGATCCTCGCCCAGCTGGGTGTGCATCACGTCGTGTATCCCGAGAAGGACATGGGTCGGCGCGTGGCGCACCTCGTGCGCGGTGCCGCGATCGACTACCTCGAGATCGACCGGGGCTATTCGCTGGTCAAAGCCACCGTTCCCGCCTCTTTCGTCGGCGTGCCGTTGGGTCAGACGCGCCTTCGCCAGCAGCATGGTGTCACCATCGCGGCCTACCGCGACGACAGCGGATCATGGCAGAACGCCGACAACGCGACGGTGCTCGCTCCCGGCGCGGCGGTCTTGATCGTCGGGCCGACGTCGAGAGCCGAGGCCTTCGCTCAGCTGCGCTGACCGGACGATGCCTCAGCGGTCGAGAGCCGCGAACCGCTCGATGTCGCCGTTCGTACCCGACACGATGATCAGGTCGTGGTTCGTGACGATCGTGTTCGCCTCCGCGTAGCGGAACGGCTTGCCCGGGCTCTTCACCCCGACCACGGTCACGTTGTACTTGGACCGCACGCCCGATTCGTTCAGCCCGACTCCGCGGATGAACTTCGGCGGGTACATCTTCGCGATCGCGAAGTCGTCGTCGAACCGGATGAAGTCCAGCATCCGCCCGCTCACGAGATGGGCGACGCGCTCACCGGCCTCGCGCTCGGGGTAGATGACGTGGTTCGCGCCCACGCGGGCGAGGATCTTGCCGTGCGACTGCGACACCGCCTTCGCCCAGATCTGCGGCACCTTCAGGTCGACGAGGTTCGCGGTGATCAGGACCGAGGCCTCGATCGAGGATCCGACGGCGACGACGGCCACCTGGAAGTCCTGCGCGCCGATCTGCTTGAGCGCGTCGACGTTGCGGGCATCGGCCTGCACGGCGTGCGTGACACGTTCGGACCACTTCTGGACCAGATCCAGGCTCTCATCGATCGCGAGCACTTCGCGGTCCAGGCGATCCAGCTCGCCCGCACAGGCGGCGCCGAAGCGTCCGAGTCCGATCACCAGGACAGGAGCATCGCCCCTGATGCGCTCAACCAACGATCGGCCTTTCCACCGGCAGCGCGAACAGCTGCGAACGGGATGACGCGGCCACGGCCGCGGCGAGAGTCACTGTACCAATGCGTCCCATGAACATCGTCAGCGCCATGACGTAGACGCCGGCGTCGGGCAGGGATTCGGTGAGCCCCGTGGACAGGCCGACGGTGGCGAACCCCGAGATCACATCGAACAGCACCATCTCGACCGGCGACTTGGTGATGTGCGCGATCGTGATGGTCGACAGGGCGACGATCGTCGCGCCCCACGCGACGACGGACAGCGCGACGCGCTGCAC
The DNA here is from genome assembly GCF_039531105.1 of Microbacterium lacus. Lineage (NCBI taxonomy): Bacteria > Bacillati > Actinomycetota > Actinomycetes > Micrococcales > Microbacteriaceae > Microbacterium > Microbacterium lacus. Next base: position 3,021,971 of record NZ_BAAAPK010000001.1, on the reverse strand, counting down.
GTCGCTCGGGATGCGGCGCCCGAAGGCCTGCACCGAGGGGCGACCCTTCGCCTCGGACCACACCGCGAGTGCGAGGACGGCGAGGGTGGTCACCTTGATGCCGCCCGCGGTGGACGCCGATCCTCCGCCGACGAACATGAGCATCGACCCGACCAGGAGCGACGAGCCGTTGAGCTCGCCGATGTCCACGACCGAGAATCCGCCGGAGCGGGTCATCGCCGACAGGAAGAACGACTGGAACACGGTGTCCCACGCATCGCGGCTGCCGAAGGTCTCGGGGTTGTCGAACTCGAGGGCGAGGAACGCGGCTGCGCCGAGGAAGAACAGCAGGACGGTCGTGATGAGCGTGAGCTTCGCGTGCAGGGTCCAGTGCCGCACGTGCCACTGGTGGCGCCACAGCGTGTAGATGACCGGGAAGCCGATCGAGCCGAGGAAGACACCCGCCATCATGACGGTGAGGAAGAAGTAGTCGTACTGGAACGGCAGGATGCCGTCCGGGTTGGGGGAGAACCCGGTGTTCGTGAACGCCATCGCGGCGTAGTACGGCGCCTCCCAGAGCGCGGTGAGAGGATCGACGCCGCCCACGAGGAGGGAGGGGTACAGGAGGACCGCGATCACGGCCTCGATCACGAGGGTGGACAGCGCGACGGTGCGCAGCAGAACACCGACTTCGCCGAGTCGGACCGTCTGTCCTTCGTTCACGACGCCGCCGTGCGCGCGCATCGGATTCGTGTCGCCCGCCGCGATGAGTTTGGCGCGCAGACCCAGTCTTTTGGAGATCACGAGCCCGAGGATCGACGCGAGCGTGAGGACGCCCATCGCGCCGACGTTCACGCCGATGAAGATGATGACCTGGCCGAACGGCGACCAGTACGTTCCCATGTTCACCGTGGTCAATCCGGTGACGCAGATCGTGGAGACCGCGGTGAACAGGGCGTCCGCGAACGGGGCCCGCGTGCCGGTGGCGGTCGCGGCGGGGAGGGACAGGAAGCCGGTGAACAGCAGGATGAGTGCGGCGAAGACGAGGACCGCGAACCTGGCGGGCGAAGCGGTGGTGAGGTCCTGCAGGCGATCCCAGGCCAGGCGCAGGGAGGCTCTCATCCGCGTCACGAAGGACCCCTTCGGGTCAGTCGCCATGCGCGGCCCCCTCGCTCGAAACCTCAGTCATGGTACTCCGGCAGATGCCCGACTAACCTAAGCACATGGCGGACATCTTCGACGTGATCGCGGACGGCACCCGCCGCGACATCCTGCAGCTCCTCCTGGATCGGTCATCCGCCGGAGAGCGCGGGACGAGCGTGTCGCACATCGTGCAGCAGCTCGGTGTCAGCCAGCCGACGGTCTCCAAGCACCTTAAAGTGCTGCGCGAGGCGCAGCTGGTGTCGGTTCGCGAAGAGGGCCAGCACCGCTACTACAGCCTGTCGGCCGCGCCGCTGGACGAAGTCGACGACTGGCTCATCCCCTTCCTCGACGACGGGGCGGATGCCGAGCTCGGCGGCTCTTCCACGCTTCCGGACTCGGCGGCGCACGCGGCGGACACCCTGGGGCGTGCGGCGGCGTCGGCCAAGCACGCGTTCGAGAGCGCGCTGAAGAAGCTGCCGGGCCGCTGAGCCGGGCTCAGGAGTTCGGCGCCGTGGAGTCCTGGTCCTGGTCCTGCTGCGGCGCACCCGGAGCGGGACGGTCGCCGTCGCGGTCCCCCCAGCCCTGACCGGGATCGCCACCCGGGAAGCCGCGGTCTCCGAACTCAGCGGCGGGCCCGCCTCGACCCGAATCGAGGGCGAAGCCGGTCGCCACGCCACCGCCGAAAGCGAGTGCCAGCAGAAGCGCGCCTCCCGCGGCGATCCCGCCGATGAGCCAGCCGCGGGACGAGGGGCGCGTCGGTGGGGCTGTGGGCTCCGGCGTGGCAGGCGACGCTCCGGCGGGCGGCGCTTCGGGAAGGACGGCGGTCGGCTGCTCGGCGGGCGCGGTGGGAGCGGGTGCAGTGGGTTCGGAATCGTCGCGGGACATGCGTCCGATGCTCGCGCGAGCGCTGAGGTGCGACCTCTGCGGCGGGTATGGGTCGGCTGGGAACGGCACACGCTTCGATCCCAGTGGTCACACGGGTTTACAGGCGTCGCACGCACCCCATAGAGTGTGCTGTGCACGATCCTGGGGAAGGGGAGATCATGGCGGAACTGCCTGATGTGCGCTTCCTGACCGTCGCGGAGGTCGCCGACATCATGCGCGTGTCGAAGATGACCGTGTACCGGCTCGTTCACGCGGGCGAGTTGCCCGCCGTCCGGTTCGGGCGCAGTTACCGCGTTCCCGAGTCCGCCGTCACCGACGCGCTGCAGCGCCCGATCGCCGACGTCGGCTGAGCGAGGTTTCTCAGGTCGACGCGCCTGATAGACTTTGCCAAGGCATTTTTCCGTTCTTGCCGTTCCCGGGCACGACTGCACGAAAGTGCAGGTAGCCCAGACCCCGACTTAGTGAGGTTTTCCGTGGGTTCAGTCATCAAGAAGCGCCGCAAGCGCATGGCGAAGAAGAAGCACCGCAAGCTGCTTCGCAAGACTCGCCACCAGCGCCGCAACAAGAAGTAGCAGCGGCCGCGGGCATCGCCCGCGCACACCGAGCGCCTGTCCGAGGACGGGCGCTTCGTGTTGTCGGCACCGCGGTGGCGCTCACCTGGTCTGGGCAGCACCAGAATGGAACCATGAAGTCGATCACCGTCGAGCAGCGCCGTGCCCGTGAGGGCGTCCCTCTCATCGATGTCCGCGAGCCCGACGAGTTCGCCGCCGGGCGCGTGCCCGGAGCCGTGAACCTTCCGATGTCCCGCATCGGCGAACTGCTGGATCAGCTGCCCGACGGCGAGTTCGATGTCATCTGCGCTCTCGGTGGGCGGTCGGGTCGTGTGGTCGAGGCGCTGGAGGCGCGCGGATACGACGCGGTCAACGTCGAGGGCGGCACGAACGGATGGATCGACGCGGGCTACCCCGTCGAGCGATGACCGAGATCACGCTGATCGGCAAGCCCGACTGCCACTTGTGCGATGTGGCGGAGGAGATCGTCGGTTCGGTCCTCGCTGAACTGCCCGACGAGGTGGCCGACCGCATCGAGCTTCGCGAGGCGTCGATCGCCGACGACCCCGCTCTGTACGAACTGTGGTGGGAGAAGATCCCGGTCATCCTGATCGACGGCCGGCTGCACGCGCACTGGCGAGTCTCAGCCGATCGTCTTCGAGCGGCGCTCACGGACGCGGCTCAGCCGACGAGTCGCTGACGCAGACGTCCGAGGTCCTCCTCGGTCGCTCCGCCGCTGCGCAGATAGGCGTCAGAGCCGCCGTGCTCCCGGTCGACCCACTCGAGTGCCGTCATGATCGCCGACGCGGGCGTCTGCGCGATGAGCTCCTCGAGGGCCGGTGTCCGCGGGATCCCCATGGCGGCGATCATCCCGAACATCCGGTCCGCCCACGCGCCCGCCAGATTCGCCTCCGACGACGCGTAGTCGGCGATCAGGGCCTCACGCTGCACCCCCACCGCGTCCAGGACCAGCGCGACGCTCACGCCCGTCCGGTCCTTACCCGCCGTGCAGTGTACGAGAACAGCCTCGCGATCGGCGTCCGGCGCCGGAGGGTCCGCCACGACGCGCGTGAACTCGGCAAAGACGCCGGCTCCGTGCGCAAGCATCGATGTGTAGAGCGCGCTCAGCTGCGGCAGTTGCGCGAGGGCCTGCTCGACGGCCGCCTCGGCGTGAGCGCCCGGCGCGGAGAGTGCCTGATCGGCCAGTCCGTTCAACGCGCCCTCGAGCAGCTCGAGATGCACGACGCGGAACTCGGTCTCGGCGGGCAGGCGGTCGGGGGAGAGTTGCCGCTCCATCGGCGTCCGGAAGTCGACGATCACGCCGATGCCCGTGTCTGCGAGCCGGCGCCCGCCCTCCGGGGTCAGTCCGCTCAGCGCATCCGAGCGGAAGAGCACACCCGCCCGGACGGCGCCGCCGCCGATGAGCGGCATCCCGCCGACATCGCGGAAGTTGACGGTGCCCTCCGGCGCCCCGTGTCCCGCTGCCATCGCGCTCAGGGAGCCAGGCGCGTCGGGCCGCGGAACAGGTAGGTCACCTCGCGGATCGACGATTCGCCGAGCAGGAGCATGAGGACGCGCGCGAGACCCATCCCGAACCCGCCGTGCGGCGGAGCGCCGAAGCGGAAGAAGTCGAGGTAGAAGTCCAGGTGCTCGGGATCGAGCCCCTTCTCCTTGGCCTGCTCGATCAGGACGTCGACGCGGTGCTCGCGCTGCGCGCCCGTCGTGATCTCGACCCCGTTGAACAGGAGGTCGTAGCTCTTGGTGAGCCCGGTCTCCTCGTCGCGCATGTGGTAGAACGCGCGGATCGCAGGGTGGTAGTCGGTGATGAAGACGAACTGGTGACCGTACGTCTCCTGCACATAGGCGGCGATCTGGCGCTCGCCCTCCGGGTCGAGATCGCCGTCGGTGCGCGGCACTTCGTAGCCGCGCGACTTCACGATCTCGAGGGCCTCGGCGAGCGGGATGCGCGGGAACGGGACCGTGGGAACCTGCACCTCGACCTCGAACAGCTGCGCGATCTCTTCGCCGTGCTTGTCCTTGACCGCCTGGAAGGCGAACTGCAGCAGCTCCTCCTGCATCCGGGCGACATCCTCGTGCGAGTCGATCCAGCTGATCTCGGCGTCGATCGAGGTGAACTCGGTCGCGTGCCGGCTCGTGAAGGAGGGGTCGGCGCGGAACGCCGGGGCGATCTCGAAGATCTTGCCGAAGCCGGCGACCTGGGCCATCTGCTTGAAGAACTGGGGCGACTGCGCGAGATAAGCGGTCTGGTCGTTGAAGTACTCCAGGGCGAACAGTTCCGCGTTGGACTCCGACGGGCTCGCCATGAGCTTCGGCGAGTGGACCTCGATGTAGTCGCGCTCGATCCAGTACGTGCGCAGCGCGTGTTCGAACGTCGTCTGCACGCGGAAGATCAGGTTGTTGCGCCGCTGCCGGAGGTCGAGGAAGCGCCAGTCCATGCGCTTGTCCGGGCTGCTGTCGGCCGCGATGGGCGTCTCCGGGTTCGCCGCCGCGGCGATCTCGAGCGTGCCGACCTTGATCTCGACGCCGCCGAGCTTGACGCGCTCGTCGTGCTTGAGCTCGCCCCGCACGGTGAGGAAGGTGCCGGTCGCGAGCGCGGAGATCACGTCGGTGAGCGCGAGGGCCGCGGCGTCCTGCTCCGTGCCGTCCTCGGCCGGGCGCGTGGCGGGGTTCACGAGCTGCACGGCGCCGGTCTCGTCCCGCAGGATGACGAACTGCACCTTCTTCTGATCGCGCACGGTCTCGACCCAACCGGAGACCGTGACCGGTCCGTCCTCGCGGGCGTGCAGCTGGGAGACGAGAGTGCGTTCGGTCATGACGGATCAGTCTACGCGGGGCGGATGCCGCTCCCCGCGAGTCGCCCACACCCAGGCTTCGGTCACCTTCGCCCCGTAGCCTGGAGAGGTCTCGTCCGTCTGGGCGACGGCATCCGATCACCGCCCGACGACTCGCAGGAGCCGCACGATGACCGCAAGCCCCGCCGACGGATCCTGGCTGACCGCCCTGAGCGACTGGGCCGTCTCCCTCATGGACGTGATCGGCCCGATCGGGGCCGGCCTCGCGATCGCGCTCGAGAACCTCTTCCCGCCGCTGCCCAGCGAGGTCATCCTGCCGCTGGCGGGTCTGGCCGCGAGCCGCGGCTCCTTCACGCTCATCGAGGCGCTCGCCTGGACGACCGCCGGCTCGATCGTCGGCGCGTTCGCTCTGTACGGGCTCGGCGCGTGGCTCGGCGCGGACCGCCTGCGGCGCCTCGCCGCGCACATCCCGCTCCTGCACCCCGAGGACATCGACCGCACGGTCGCGTGGTTCCAGCGGCACGGTGTCAAGGCGATCTTCTTCGGACGCATGCTGCCGGTGTTCCGCAGCCTCATCTCGATCCCCGCGGGGATCACGCGGATGCCGCTGCTGAAGTTCGGTCTGCTCACCGCCGCCGGCAGCCTCATCTGGAACAGCATCTTCGTTCTCTCCGGATTCTTCCTCGGGGAGTCCTGGCACGTCGTGGAGCAGTACGCCGAGATCCTGCAGTACATCGTGATCATCGGGGCCGTCGGCGGTGTGGCGTTCTTCATCCACCGCCGCGTGCGCTCCCTGCTGGAGCATCGACGCAACGGAGCCGTGGAGGACGGCGCGTCCTGAGAAGCCACGCCTCCTAGGATGGGCGCGTGACGCAGCCGCCCGCCCTCCCCTCGCCCGCCAAGCGTCCGCTGCGGACGTGGGACCTCGTCCTGACGATCATCCTGCTCGTCCTGGCCGGCGTCCTCGCGGCGATCATGTCGTTCTTCGGCTTCTTCCTCGCGATGGCCTCGGACCCCTGCGGCGTCCGCGACTGCAGCTTCGACCTGATCACGACCGGCATGTTCGTCGCCGTCGGGCTGCCCTGGCTGTTCCTCATCATCACCGCCGTTGTCGCGATCGTCCTGCTGGTCAAGCGGCGGCTCGCGTTCTGGGTTCCGCTCGTGGGCGGCGTGCTCATCATCGCGTCGTGGTTCATCGGCGCGTTCATCGCCGCGGCGGGTGTCCCGGGCTCCTAGCTCTCGGCCGGCATCCCGGGCTCCTGGCTCTCGGCCGGCATCCAGACTGCCCATATCTTCGCCCACGTAGACTGGCAGGGTGCCCGCCGATCGCCTCCATCTCGTGCGCCACGGAGAGGTCCACAACCCCCGCCGCGTGCTGTACGGACGGCTCCCGGGCTACGGACTCAGTGGCGACGGCCGCCGCATGGCGCGCCAGGCGGCCGAGTACGTCCACGGTCTCGGCCGCCCCGTCGGAAGCCTGATCGCGTCCCCGCTGCAGCGCACGCGCGAATCGGCGGAGGCCTTCACCGAACTCCTCGGCATCGAACCCGTGATCGATGACCGGGTGATCGAGCCGACCAACGTGTTCGAGGGACGCCGGATGAGCCGGGCGATGATGAACCCGTTGAGCTGGCGACACCTCTCCCGCCCCGAGATCCCGTCGTGGGGCGAGCCTTACGCGCAGGTCGTCGACCGGATGCAGGCCGCGATGTCCGACGCGTGGCACGACACCGGATCCGGCGACGTCGTGATCGTGAGCCACCAGCTGCCGATCTGGGTCACCCATCTTTTCGTCGCCGGCCTGCCCACCCGTCACGATCCGCGCCGCCGGCGCTGCGCCCTCTCCAGCGTCACGAGCTTCGAGCTCTCGGGAGATGTGTGGCGCGAAGTGGGTTACGTCGAACCGGCGTCGACCGCCGGTGCGGTGGATGTGGGGGCGGTGTGATGCGCGGCATCCGTTCGTCTTCGACCCGTCGCATCGCGGCGCTCGCCGTCAGCGGCGCGCTCGTCTTCTCTCTCGCGGCCTGCGCGAACGACCCGCTCGCGGACCAGTACCGTCAGGGCGACAACAAGGGTTTCATCGCCGGCGACGGTGCCGTGCAGGAGATCGCGGAGGATCAGCGGGGAGAGCCTGTCGAGTTCGCCGCCACGACCGAGAACGGCGACCCGGTGTCCAGTGCGGACTACGCCGGAGACGTGCTGGTCGTGAACTTCTGGTACGCCGCGTGCGGACCGTGCCGCGCGGAGGCGAAGGATCTCGAGGCCGTCTACCAGGAGTTCGCCGGCGAAAACGTCGACTTCCTCGGGGTGAACACGCTGGACTCGCCGGCGGCCGCGACCGCGTTCGCGGAGAACTACGGCATCACCTACCCGAGCGCGATCGCCGCCGAGACGCCCGCGATCAAACTCGCGTTCGCGGAGAAGACGCCGATCCAGGCCACGCCGACCACTCTCGTCCTCGATGCGCAGGGCCGGGTCGCCGCCCGCATCATCGGCCCGATCGACCCGTCGATCCTGAAGACCCTCGTGCAGGACAAGCTCGCGGAGACCTCGTGAACCCGGGCGCCGTGATCGCCGACGGCGCGCTGTGGCTCGCGCTGCCGATCGCACTGCTCGCCGGGCTCGTGTCCTTCCTCTCGCCCTGCGTCCTTCCGCTGGTCCCCGGCTACCTGGGCTTCCTCGGCGGCGCCGTCGCGCCCCGCACGCCGAGCGGCGCGCCGACGGATGCCGCTCCCGCCGCGACCGCGACGGTCACCGAGACGGGGCGCGGCCGTCTGCTGGGCGGCGTGCTGCTGTTCATCGCCGGTTTCACCGTCGTCTTCATGGCGATGAACATCCTCGGCGGCGCGGTCGGGCTGTTCTTCCTCGAATACGCCGAGCCGATCACGCGTGTGATGGGCGTCGTGATCATCCTGCTGGGGCTCGTGTTCATCGGGCTGTTCGGGTTCGCCCAGCGCACGTTCAAGCCGCAGGTGCGCGGCAATCTCGGTCTCGTCGGGGCGCCGCTCCTCGGCCTGGCGCTCGGTATCGGCTGGGCTCCCTGCATCGGCCCGACCCTGGGCGCGATCCTCGCGATGTCGTGGAACTTCGGCGATCCGCTGCGGGCGGGGCTGCTCGGGCTCGCGTATTCGCTCGGTCTCGGCATCCCGTTCGTCCTCCTCGCCCTCGGCTTCGGCTGGGCGACGCGATCCGTCGGCTTCCTCCGCCGTCACATCCGCACGGTGAACATCATCGGCGGCGTCCTCCTCGTGATCCTCGGTGTCCTGATGGTCACGGGTGTCTGGACCGCGCTCATGGCTCAGCTGCAGGGGGTGTTCCTGAATGTCCCGCTCCCGCTCTGACGCACCCGGCGACGCGGCGCCCACCGAGGGGATGCTGCGCCCGGCCGATCACGCCGACTCCGGCGCGGCATCCGACGGCGACATCGCCCAGCCCGCGCTCGGGTTCGTCGGCTGGCTGCGGTGGGGCTGGCGGCAGCTCACGAGCATGCGCACGGCACTCGTGCTCCTCCTGCTCCTCGCGATCGCCGCGGTGCCGGGGTCGCTCGTGCCGCAACGCAGCGCCGACCCGAACGGCGTGACGCAGTACTTCACCGACAACCCCGACCTCGCGCCGGTCCTGGACAACCTCCAGCTGTTCGACGTGTACACGTCGGCGTGGTTCTCGGCGATCTACATCCTGCTGTTCATCTCGCTCATCGGCTGCGTGATCCCGCGCACGAAGCACCACTGGAAGGCGCTGCGTGCCCGCCCGCCGCGCACTCCGGCGCGGCTGGAGCGTCTGGCCGACCACCGTGAGTCGCTCGTCGAGCTGGCTCCCGGCGCCTCTGCCGAAGACGCGGCGGTGACCGCGATCGAGGCTGCTGCGCAGCAGCTGAAGCGCGGCGGCTACCGCGTCGAGCGGTACGACAGTCGCGGCACGCTGTCGGTCTCGGCCGAGCGCGGCTACGTGCGCGAGACCGGGAACCTCGTCTTCCACACCGCACTGATCGGCGTCCTCGTCGCGGTCGGCGTCGGAGGCGGCTACACGTACACCGGGCAGGGCGTGATCATCGAGGGCGGCACGTTCGTCAACACGCTGCTGGACTACACATCGTTCAACCCGGGGCGCTTCGTCGACGAGGGGACGCTCGAGCCGTACTCCCTGACCCTCGACGAGTTCGACGTGACCTACCAGCCGCTCGGCTCGCAGGGATCCGGCCAGGCCGGCGACTTCGTCGCGCACCTGACCACGCAGCTCGCCGGGCAGGAGCCGCAGGAGGGCGACGTCCGGGTCAACCATCCGCTGGAGATCGCCGGCGACCGCGTCTACCTGATGGGCAACGGCTACGCACCCACGATCACGATCCGCAACGCCGCGGGCGACGTCGTGTTCTCCGAGTCGGTGCCGTTCCTCGCCCAGGACACCAACATGACCTCTCTCGGTGTGGTCAAGGTTCCCGACGGCATGCCCGAGCAGCTCGGGCTCGTCGGCTTCTTCTACCCGACCCAGGCGCCGCTCGCGTCCGGGGCGTTCACATCGGCGTACCCCTCACTCACCCTGCCCGTGCTCACTCTCGACGTCTACGAGGGCGACCTCGGCATCGACGACGGCACGCCGCGTTCGGTGTACGCGCTGGACACCTCGGACATGACCCAGCTCACCGGCCGCAAGATCGACGTGCCCTCGCTCGAGCTCGAGCCGGGGGACACCGTCGATCTGCCGAACGGGCTCGGCACGATCACGTTCGAGGACGTCTCGCCCCCGGGTGCCCGGAGATCCGAAGAGTCCGTCAAGCGCTTCGTCTCGCTCTCGATCCACCGCGACGCCGCCGCGAGCTGGGTGCTGCTGTTCGCCTCCCTCGCCGTCGTAGGCCTGCTCGCCGCGCTGTTCGTCCCGCGGCGCCGGCTCTGGGTCAAGGCGACCGTCGACGGGCACACCCTGCGGCTCGAGTACGCCGGCCTCGCGCGCGGTGAGGATCCGACGATCGCGACGGCGCTGGACCAGTTCGTCCGCCGTCACGGGGATGCACTCGAGCCGCTTCTGAAGGACGCGCAGCCGGCTGATCCGGCCGGCTCGCGGCAGGGCTCGCCCGACGCGCCGCGCGTAGACTGAGACCATGCCCGAAGCCCTCACGCTCGACGCGGTTTCCGTGCTCCTGGTCTGGACCGCGATCTCGATCTACGCACTGGCCTTCATCGCCTACACGGTCGATCTCGCTCGCCGCGGGGCGAGTGCAGTGGAGAAGCAGGATGCCGCCGCCCGCGAACTCGTGACGGTCGGCGCAGCCGCCGCATCGGCGGACGGCGCTCCGGTCTCGGCGGGTCGGTCGGCGAACGACCGTCTGCGCGCGGAGGAACGCGACGCCGAGATCTCCTTCTCCGCGCGTCCCGCGGACCGGCCGCGCCTGGTCTGGGCGCGGATCGGCACGTCGCTCACCGTGCTCGGGCTGCTGTTCCACATCGCCGGCGACGTCACGCGCGGCATCGCCGCCGGGCGTGTGCCCTGGTCGAACATGTACGAGTTCGCCCTCACGGGGACGATGCTCATCGTCGCGGTCTACCTCTTCTCGCTCATCAAGTACGACCTGCGCTTCCTCGGGGCATTCATCACCGGCATGGTCGTCCTCCTCCTCGGCGGTGCCGCGCTCGCGTTCTACGTCGAGATCTCCCCGCTGATGGATCCCCTCAAGAGCATCTGGCTCGTGATCCACGTTTTCGTGGCCTCGCTCGCCACGGCGATCTTCGCGCTCGCGTTCGGCCTGTCGGTGCTGCAGCTCATGCAGGCCCGGCGCGAGCGCAAGACGGCTGCACTGGCGGACGCGTCAGCCGAGGCGGTCGCCGCCGCGAAGACCGGTCCCCGATTCCTCCGCACCCTGCCCAGCAGCGACGCCCTCGAGTCGATCGCGTACCGGTTCGCGATCATCGGCTTCATCTTCTGGACGTTCACTTTGATCGCAGGATCGATCTGGGCCAACGACGCATGGGGACGCTACTGGGGCTTCGACACGAAGGAAGTCTGGACCTTCGTGATCTGGGTGCTCTACGCCGGCTACATCCATGCGCGCGCGACGCGCGGATGGCGCGGCTCGCGCTCGGCGTGGCTGTCGATCATCGGCTTCAGCGCCGTGATGTTCAACTTCACGATCGTCAACATGTTCTTCAAGGGCCTGCACGCCTACAGCGGCCTGAGCTGAGCCGCCCCCGTTTGAGTGTCCAAGACACGCCGTCTTGGCGCGCGCGGACACGGCGCGTCTTGGACACTCAACGGGACGGCATCCAGCCGCGCGAGCTGAGGGCGCGACGAGTACGGGCCACGACCAGGCCGGGATCCGCGAGATGGTGCGAGAGCACGCGGATGAGGATCCAGCCGCTCGCTTCGATGTCCGCCCAGCGGTCGGCGTCCCGTTCGAACTGACGGTGTTCGGCGTGCTGACGACCGTCGTACTCGACCGCGACGCGGTAACGCGGGTAAGCCATGTCGAGGCGGGCGAGCAGCCGTCCGGATGCGTCGCGGAGGTTCCAGTTCAGTTCGGGCTCGGGCAGCCCGCCCCTCACGAGCAGTAGCCGGGTCTCCGTCTCCTTCGGTGACTCCGCGCCCGCCCGCGCCTGCTCGATCGCCTCGCGCAGGTCGACCGCGCCTCGTCGGCGCAGGCGGTCGACCGCCGTGCGCAGCATCTCGTGGTCGGCGAGGTGCTGGTGCAGGAGATGATCGGCCGCCACGGTGAGTCCATCGCGGTGCAGGACGGCGCCGAGCTGGGCCCACACCTCGGCGGGGTGCGGCACGGGAAGCGACCCGCGCAACGTCAGGTCATCCCACGTCAGGCTCAGGCGGTGTCCGACGACGCCCGGCGTGCGCGGCTCGCGCTCGGGCGCGATCGCCCCGACATGGATCAGCCCGTCGCTGCGGCGGGGGAGGGGGAAGCCCCAGAGTTCGGCCGCTGTGAGTCCGCAGAAGAACTGGGCAGCCGTCAATCGCGGCAGGTAGGCAAGACAGCGCTGCTCAGTCGACTCGATCGGCAGGGCTTCGGGTGCGCGGACACCGGCGTAGGGGCGAGTGAGGTCGTTCGCGCGGAGACGACGAGAGGGCACGCCCGCGATTCGCGCCTCGTCCGCGACGAACGGACGGCCCCGCAGCTCGTCGGGAAGGGGCCGCCGCTGCATGCGTCCCATCTCACCCGGCATCGACGAGACCAGATGCTGTCGACGACCGAGCGGTGCACTTCTGGTCAGCCGGGATCGTTGGGGAGGAGTCGACGCGATGCGCGACCCCCGTCGCTCCGGGCCTTGACCCGGCCCCGCCAGAGGTCTAGCGTGACCCGCGGATGAAGCGTCGACTTGGGGGTCCACGCAAAGCAGGGCCGGTTCGGGGGAGCCGCAGCCGCGGGACGAGGATGTGCCGGCGCTTTGTACGGTGTCGATCCGAAGAAGGCGCGATGGTCGAGGCAGATGCAGGTGAGTGCTTGGGCAGCGCCGCTCACGGCGTCCGCGCGCCCCGCCCGAACCCCGATCTTCGGCTCGCCCGCGAAGCGCCGCGCCGGCGTGGAATCCTCGCCGTTCGGCCACGAGAAGGTGCGCGCCGTCCACCGGACTGAGCCTGTTGCCGAGGGTGTTGGGGCGCCCTCGGCAACGCCACATCAGGCGGGGGAGACCACCAGCAGATCGCGCGGGCGGGCGACACGGCGTCTGGCCACGGCGATCGTCGTCGAGATGAACGCGAGCCCCGCCCAGATCAGGAGCCCGGCGATCGCGGATCCGAATCCGCCGGCATCCGTCAGCGCCGCCAGCATGCCGGTGTAGGCGGGCGACGTCGGGAGCAGCGAGGCCGCTTGCGAGAGAACCCCCGGCACGGTGGAGACCACCCCGGTGGCGACGGTCAGCACGCCGACCAACGCGGCGAGCCAGCGACCGGCACCCCCGAACACGGCCACCAGCGCCTGGTTGACCGCGGCGAAGGCGACGCCGGCGATCACGCACAGCAGCGCGAACAGCGACCACTGCCCGAGGTCGTACGTGGCGGCGAGCTGCACGACGCCCGCCACGAGCAGACCCTGGATCGCGCCGATCGCCGCCGCCGGGGCGAAGCCGCGCAGCGCGAGCGCCGCGGACGGCGATCGCGACGTCAGCGCGCGCCGGGACGCGGCCTGCAGGGCGATGAACGTCCCGAGCCCTCCGAACCACAGGGCGAGACTCGCCAGCAGCGGCACGGCGGAGGCTCCGAACAGCGACGAGCCGAGGCCGTCCGTCGTCACCGGGTCGGACACGACGTTCGCGAGGCTCGTCGCCTCACTGTCGGTGTAGCTCGGAAGAGAGTCGGATGCCGTGGCCAGGCCGTCGGCGAGGCTCGACGTGCCGGTCGAGAGCTGGGCGACGCCGTCCGCGAGCGAGGTCGCGCCGTCGGCGGCCTGCGTCGCGCCGTCGGCGAGCTGGGCGGCGCCGGACTGCAGTTCGCGCGCGCCGTCGGCCGACTGGGTCGTGCCGCTCGCGAGCTGGCCGAGGCCGGAGGCGAGGGTCCGGGTTTGGTTCGCCGCCTCCGTCAGTCCGGCGCTCGTCTCCGAGGTCAGCTGTGCGATGCCGGCTGCCGTCGGAGCAGCGTAGCCGCTCGCCGTGCCGGTGCTCGTCGCGGCGGCGACAGCGGCGGTCGCGGATGTACCGGCGGAGCCTGCAGCGAGGCCCAGCCGGGTGCAGAAGTCCGCTGATCCGCCCTGGGCGATGCACTCGGCCGAGAGTCCGCCCAGCGTCTGCGCAAGACCACCGACGCCGGCGGCGAGCGCAGCGGTCTGCGACGCGGCCGTCGCGGCGTTGGACGCACTCAACTGCGCGGCGCCGACGAGCTGCTGGTTGTTCACCTGCGACGCTGCAGTGTCGAGACCGGCGGCGAGCTGGGTCGCGCCGGACTGCGCCCCGCCGATGCCGCTCGCGATCTGGTCGAGACCGCCCGCCAGCGTGCCCGCGCCGGATGCGAGTTGAGATGCGCCGTCGCCGAGCTGCGTGATGCCGCCCGGCAGCTGGGCCGCGCCGTCCGCGGCGCTCGATGCGCCGTCGGCGAGTTGGCGCGCGCCGTCCGCAGCGGTGCCGAGCTGGTCGCCGAGCGTCGTGAACCCGAGGAAGACGTTCTCCAGGTACACCTCCGAGAGCTGGCGGCCGAGGATGGATGCCGCGGCCGAGGTCACCTGGGCGGTGATCGCATCGTCCACGACCTTCGAGTCGGGCGGGGTCGTGACCTCGATGGTCGCCCGCTCGGGAGTGCCGCCGGGGGCGGTCGACGTCGCCGCCGCGGAGAAATTCTCCGGGATCGTCACGACCGCCTGGTACGTGCCGTCCGCGAGGCCGGCGGCCGCGTCATCCGGGTTGGAGAGGGTCCAGTTCAGGTTGCTGGCGATCTCATCAGAGCCCTCGACAAGACCGGCCGTCAGCTGGCGGCCGAGCGGCACGAGCTGATCGTCGATCGTGACCGGCTCGTCCTGGTTCACGATCGCCGCGTTCATGTTGTCGAGGCGCTCGGCCGGGTTGTACAGGGCCGCGACGAGGATGCCGCCGATCAGTACCGGCAGAAGCAGCACTCCGATGAGGGTGAGCCAGGTGACGGGGCGCCGCGATCGCGCGCGCTCGATGTGGAGGGTCATGCGTGCACCTCGGTTGCAGAAGCATCGGTGGGTGCGGCGTCACGCCGCGGGAAGAGGAGGGACTCGGGATCATCCGTGTCCGCGGTCGATCCGGCAGGTTCGGGTTCCGACGGTGCGGCTTCGGGAACCGTCACGTCGACCTCCCCGATCTCGGTCCAGCCGGCGTCGACCAGGAGCGCCCGCGCGGCATCCGGTCTCGTCGTGGACACGAGGACCACCAGACCCGGCGCGTTCGCGGCCGCGTCCCGCAGGGCGACCGATGCGCCCTCGAGCGCGGAGCCCGGGGTGAGGGCGTCGAGACCCTCGACCACCACGATGCGCGGGCGCCCGGAGAGCGCGCGGCGCAGGTCGCGCAGCGGCTGCGTCGACCCGTCGAGCAGCGCGACTCCGACGTGCGCGCGGACCCACGCTTCACGTCCGGGAAGCAGATGGCCCCCCACGCGGGCGGCGCCCTCGAGCGGCGCGCGGCCGGCGAGCGCGAGCAGCAGTGCGCGGGCGCTGCGCGGGTCCTCGGAGGTCACGATGAGCGCACCTCCCGGCTCGACGCGCACGGCGGCGTCCTCGACGAGCGTCGTCGGGCCGGCGCTCACCCGCACACCCTCCGCGACGACCGCTGCGGTCGAGTTCGGCTCGGGCCAGTCGGTGAGCGCGAGCTCGCGCTCGACCGCTTCGCCCTCGATGTCGAAGTGGGGGAGGATCCGGTCGAGCCAGCGCGGCATCCACCACGCCTTGTCGCCGAGGAGCGCCATGACGGCCGGGACGAGCGTCATGCGGACCACGAACGCGTCGATCGCGATGCCGACCGCGAGCCCTAGGGCGATCGGCTTGATCGCGGTGTCTCCTTCGGGGATGAACGCGGCGAACACCGAGAACATGATGACCGCGGCGGCCGTGACGACGCGCGCCGACGCCGTGAAGCCGGAGCGCACCGCGCCGACGGCGATCTCGCGGTCGTGCAGGCCGCCGAGCGCGCGCACCTTGTGCACGTAGTCCTCGCGCATCCGGGAGACGAGGAACACCTCGTAGTCCATCGCGAGTCCGAACAGCACGCCCATCAGGATGATCGGCATGAAGCTGATGATCGGCCCGGTCTTCGCCACGTGCAGCAGGTCCGCACCGACGCCCTGCTCGAAGACGAGTGCGATCACCCCGAACGCGGCGGCCACCGAGAGCAGATAGCCCACGGCCGCCTTGATCGGCACCCAGATCGACCGGAAGACGACCATGAGAAGGATGAGCGAGAGCCCAACGACGAAGATCGCGAACGGGACGAGCGCTTCGCCGAGTCGGTCGGAGATGTCGATCGCGACGGCGGTGAAGCCGGTGACCTTCAGGTCGACGCCGTACTGCTCGAGCCACTCGTCATGGTGCGAGCGCAGTTCGCGCACGAGGTCGGCCGTTGCCGGGTCATCCGGCGCGGTCGTCGGGATGAGCTGCACGATTCCGGTGTCGGCGGTCTCGTTCGGGGTCGCGAGGGCCACCTCCTCGACACCGGGGATGCTCTCGACCTCGTCGGCGAGGTCCTGCATGAGTCCGAGGGGATCGGTCGAGGTGACGATCGTGCCGGTGAGGATGAGCGGTCCGTTGAAGCCCGGGCCGAAGTACTCCGACGTCAGGTCGTACGCCTGGCGGGCTTCGCTGGAGGTCGGCTGCATGCCGGCGTTCGGCAGGGCCAAGGTGAGCGTGGTCGCCGGGAGCGCCAGTGCGCCGAGGCCCGCCACCACCGCGACCGTCGTGATGACGGGATGACGGGTGACGCCGGTGACCCACCGGTCGGCGAAGCCGCGGCGCACGCGCGCCGGAGTCCCCTCGGTCGCGTCGGGGGCGGCATCCGATCGGCGGGCGGCGCGCCGCGGCCGGCGCTTCCACCCGACGACACGGCCCTTCGAGAACCCGAGGAGGGCGGGGGTGAGCGAGACGGCCACGAGCACCGCGATCGCCACGGCGACGGAGGCGGCGATCCCCATGGTCGTCAGGAACGGGATGCCGGCGAAGGAGAGCCCGATGAGGGCGATGAGCACGGTCACGCCGGCGAAGACCACGGCCGAGCCTGCCGTGCCGGTCGCGCGAGCGACCGACTCCTCGGGATCCACGCCGTCGCGGACCTGATCCTGATGTCGCGCGACGATGAATAGCGCGTAGTCGATGCCGACTGCGAGCCCGAGCATGATCGCCAGCAGCGGCGTCGTGGAGGAGATCGACGCGAAGGCGGTCGAGACGAGAATGAGCGAGATCGCCAGTCCGACGCCGATGATCGCGCTGATCAGCGGGAACCAGGCGACGGCGATCGAGCGGAACGTGATGATGAGGACGAACAGCGCCACGAGCACGCCGACCGCCTCGATGAGCGAGACGGCGGGGACGGACTGCGAGAACAGATCGCCGCCGATTGCGACCTGGGCGCCCGCCGGGAGGGAGTCTTCGAGCTCGGCGCTGATGTCGCGCAGCTGGTCCTTCGTCTCGGCCGACACGTCGGTCGCCTGGCCGTCGAACTGCAGGCGCACGATCGCGGCGTCGTCGTCCTCGGACACGAGCCCCGTCACCATCTCGTCGAACGGATCGGTGACCGCCAGGACGCCGTCAAGGTTCTCCAGCTGCCCGATCGCATCCTCGATCGCGGTGGAGTACGGGGCCTGATCCACGCGTCCGCCGTCATCGGCGACGATCACGAGCTGCGCACTCGTGCCGCTGGCCTGAGGGAACGAGCGGCTGAGCTGTTCGAGGCCTGCCTGAGCTTCGGTCCCCGGGATCGAGAACGAGTTGTCGGTTCCCTTCATGAACACCGCGGCGCTGCCGCCGGCGATGCCCAAGAGGAGCAGCCACGCGATGAGCACACGCCAGGAGTGACGGTACGACCAGCGCCCGAGCGCGTACAGAAGAGTGGACACAGCGCCTCCGGATGCCAGGATTCAGACAGATCGGATACAGCGTTGTATCGGATACATGAGTGTATCGTAGGGCGAGCCGCCCGGGCCAACCTGGGGACTAGATGTGAAGATGAGGCGAGGAGACGCATGACCGACACCGTCGACATGGACCCCGCCGGCACCGCCCCGGCGACGTCGCGCCGCCGCGAGGCGACGAGGCAGAAGCTTCTGGATGCCGCCGCCCAGGTCTTCGCCGAGGAGGGCCTGGATGCGGCATCCGTCGAGGCGATCTGCGAGCGCGCCGGCTTCACGCGCGGTGCGTTCTACTCGAACTTCGAGACCAAGGACGAGCTGTTCCTCGAACTCGCCGGGCGCGTCGCCCGGGCGCGCGTGCAGTCCGTCCGCGAGCGGGTCGCGATGCTCGAACGTGACGGGCGTCTCACGGATGTGGCGACCGATGCGCTCGCGGTCGTGCAGCAGGTGCTGGATGTCTCGGGCGATGACCGGCTCGCGATCCTGCTGATGAGCGAGATCCGCATCCACGCTCTGCGCGACCCGCGCCTGGGGGCGGCCTATCTCGCGCAGGACGCGGAGATGCGGGAGAGCGTCGCGCAGATCATCACCGACATCGCCGAAGCGAAGCTCATTCGGTTCCGGCTCCCCGCGGACGAGGTCGCCCGCCTGATGCTGACCGTCTGGGAGAGCGAATCGGTGCGTGCGACGATGGCCGGGCTCGACTATGCCGCGGTCTGCCGGCGCACGGGCGAAGAGCTCGCCCGCGTCGCCCCGCTCGTCATCGAGGTCTGACGCTCAGCGCCGCGCGAGCGGCCCACGCAGCCAAGGCCTGCCCGCCCGCCCCCGACCTTCGGCTTCACCGAGTTCCACCGGTCCCGGATACTGCTGGGTGCGACGGGTGGCGGGCGCCGCGTGCCGCGGAGTGCTCACCGGTCACTTACTGCAGTATCTCGGCACGTCGGCATCGGCGAATCAGACGCAGGAAGGGTGGTCACTGCACGGCATCGTCTGCGGCGCGCGCGAGCTCGGAATGACAGCGCGCGATTCGCGCGTGCCACCACTCGCGCCGCTCGTCCGGGGCCGCGTGGCGCTCGAGGAGGGCGAGGTCGGGTGTCACCCGCCCGACCGGCAGGGCGCCGTTCCGCGGCAGGAGTGCGGGGTCGGTGACGTCCGCAGCCAGGAGCGCCGCCGTGCCGAGCCCGCAGTCGTAGTCGAGATCGGGGAGGGCGGCGGCGAGCGTCGCGCCCATCGCCAGGCCGATCGAGGTGTCCAGCGCGCTGGAGACGACGGCCGGCAGGCCCGCCTCCGCCACGATCCGCAGGGCGCGCCGGATGCCGCCCAAGGGCTGGGCCTTGATGATCACGATGTCCGCGGCGCCGGCGCGGGCCACCGCCAGCGGGTCACTCGCCTTGCGGATGCTCTCGTCCGCCGCGATCGGGATGCCGAGGTACTTCACGCGGCGGCGCAGTTCGGCGAGCTCGTCGATCGTGCCGCACGGCTGCTCGACGTACTCCAGATCGAACTCGGTGAGCGCGTGGATCGCGTGCTCGGCCTCGTCGAGGTTCCACGCGCCGTTCGCATCGATGCGGATGCGGCACTCGGGGCCCATGAGGGTGCGGACCTCGCGCACGCGGGCGACGTCGTCGGACAGGCGCTGGCCGGGCTCGGCGACCTTGATCTTCGCGGTCCGGCAGCCGTCGAAGCGGCCGAGGATCTCGGCCACCGCGGCCGCGTCGACCGCCGGCACCGTGGCGTTCACCGCGATGGACGTCCGCCGCGCGGTGGGGGTCGGCATCCACCCGTAATCGATCGCGCCGGCGAGCCAGGTCGCGGCCTCGGCGTCGTCGTACTCGACGAACGGCGAGAACTCCGTCCACCCCTCGGGTCCCTCGATCAGCACGGCCTCGCGCTCGAGGATGCCGCGGAATCGGGTGACGAGCGGGAGGGACACCACTCGCGCCGTCTGGAGCAGGTCCGAAAGCGGAGGGAGGGCGGCGTCGGTGCTCACCCGACCATCATGCCCTGCGCCGGTCCCTTTGACCGTGAGACGACAACTGCACGTCGAGAGGGTGGGTGAACCCCACGGTCTTGACGTGCAGATGGCGTCTCACGGCTGCCGGGTGAAGTGTGTGGTTGACGATAGTGTGTGACGCACAGTACCGTGTGGGGCATGAGCGAAACCGAGGCACTCGAAACGCATCTGCAGGAGCTGCGGCGGGGGACCGTCGTGCTGGCCTGCCTGCGGCTGCTGCACGTGCCCGGATACGGGTACGGGCTCCTCGAGGAGCTGAGCACCCGTGGCTTCGAGACGGACGCCAACACGCTCTACCCCCTGTTGCGTCGCCTCGAGAAGCAGGGGCATCTCACCAGCGAGTGGAACACCGAGGACGCGCGACCGCGCAAGTTCTACCGCACGAGTGAGGCGGGAGCGCGCCTTGCCGCAGCCCTCGCCACCGACTTCCACGCGATCGCCGCGGCGATCGATGACCTTCCGGAGGACTGACATGAACGACACCGACCTGATCGACCGCTACGTCTACGCCGCAACCCGGAGCGTGCCCGAGCGTCAGCGCCGCGACGTCGCCGACGAGCTGCGCGCCTCGATCCACGACCAGATCGACGATCGTGCCGCCTCCGGCGAGGATCTGCGCACGGCCGAGCGCGCCGTCCTCCTCGAACTCGGCGACCCCGACAAGCTGGCGGCCGGGTTCAGCGACCGTCCCGCGTACCTGATCGGACCGCGGTACTACTTCGAATGGTGGCGACTGCTCAAGCTCCTGCTCTGGGTCGTCGTGCCGATCGCCGCCCTCGGTATCGCGCTCGGGCAGGTGCTGAGTGGCGCCGGCGTGGGCGACATCTTCGCCGGCGCGACTGTCGGCGCGCTCGCGGTGGCGCTGCACGTCTGCTTCTGGACGACCCTCGTCTTCGCGATCCTCGAGCGCAGCCCGGATGCCGCCGCACGGGCAGACCGTGGCGTACGTGGCACGCCGTGGCCGCAGTGGACGCTCGAGCAGCTGCCCGACCCCCGTCCGGCGGGCCTCGGCGTCGGTGACCTCGTGGCCTCGCTGGTCTTCCTCGGGATCGCCGCGATCGCGGCGGTCTGGGACCAGCTGGTGGGCTTCGTCCGCACGGACAGCGCGCCGCTGCCCGTTCTCAACCCCGACCTCTGGCCGTGGGGCATCGCGTTCCTGTTGGTGCTGATCGCGGCCGAGGCGATCTTCGCGGTCGTTCTGCACCGTGCGCGGCGCTGGACCTTCGCCCTCGCGGTCACGAACGCCGTGCTCGCGCTGGCCTTCGCGGCTCCCGCGCTGCTGCTGCTCCTGCAGGGCGAACTGCTCAACCCGGCGTTCTTCGACGAGGTCATCCCGGCGGATTCGTCGGCTGAAGTGTTCCGGGTGACCGCGGTCGTCACGGGCTGCGCGATCATCGGCATCGCCGGGTGGGACATCGTCGACGGTGGCTTCAAGGCCTGGCGGTCGCGCCGGATCACGGCATCCGATTCGCCGTCCGGGCGCCGAGGCCGCCGCGCCGGCTCCTAGGCTGGAGCAATGCCCCTTCTCGACACTCCGGTGCGCCTCGGCGTCCAGATCCAGCCACAGCACGTCACCTATCCGCAGATCCGCGACGCGGTTCTGCGTCTGGAGGAGATGGGGGTGGACATCCTCTTCAACTGGGACCACTTCTACCCGCTGTACGGCGACCCCGACGGCCTGCACTTCGAGTCGTGGACGATGCTCGCCGCGTGGGCGGAGCAGACCGAGCGCGTCGAGTTCGGTGCGCTGGTCAACTGCAACAGCTACCGCAACCCCGACCTGCAGGCCGACATGGCCCGCACGATCGACCACATCAGCGCGAAGGACGGCGGTGAAGGCCGGTTCATCTTCGGGACCGGGTCCGGATGGTTCGAGAAGGACTACGCGGAATACGGCTACGAGTTCGGAACCGCGGGCTCGCGCCTGAACGACCTCGCCGAAGGACTCGAGCGCGTGCACGCCCGCTGGGACGTGCTGAACCCCGCGCCGACCCGCAAGATCCCGGTGCTGATCGGCGGCAAGGGGGAGCAGAAGACCCTGCGGCTCGTCGCCCGCTACGCGGACTACTGGCACAGCTTCGTCACTCCCGAAGAGCTCCCGCACAAGCTCTCGGTCATCCAGAAGTGGGCCGACCAGGAGGGCCGCGACACGTCCGACCTCGTGCTCTCGAACGAGCTGAAGGACCGCGACCAGGCTTTCGCCGACCGACTGTTCGACGGTGGCGTGCGCCTGTTCACGGTCGGCTTCCCCGGGCCGGACTTCGACTACGACGCGATCCGTCGCTGGCTCGCATGGCGGGACGCGAAGAACGGCTGAGACGCGGTCGCCGTGTGACGCCGGCCCCGAGACGGCGTCATCGGCGCCGATAGAATCGCGCGGGTGACCGCCCGATCCGCTGCGCCCCGCTTCGATCTCGACATCGACGGGATTCCGCGGACGGAGCGCGCCGAACTGCTGCTGCAGACCCTCCGCGAGCGCGTCGTGATCGCCGACGGCGCGATGGGCACGCAGCTGCAGGAGCACGACCCGACGCTGGAGGACTACCAGCAGCTCGAGGGCTGCAACGAGATCCTGAACGTGAGCCGCCCCGACATGATCGGGGCGATCCACGACGCCTACCTCGCGGTCGGTGTGGATGCGGTCGAGACGAACACGTTCGGGGCGAACTGGTCGAACCTCGGCGACTACGGCATCGAGGACCGCATCACCGAGCTCGCCGAAGCCGGCGCCCGCATCGCCCGCGAGCGGGTCGAGGCGGCCGAGGGCCGTGATGGACGCGTCCGGTGGGTGCTCGGGTCGATGGGGCCGGGGACCAAGCTGCCGAGCCTCGGGCACACGACGTACGACCACCTGAAGCGCACTTTCACCGAGCAGGCGGTCGGGCTCATCGACGGCGGGGCGGATGCGTTCCTCGTGGAGACCTCGCAGGATCTGCTGCAGACCAAAGCCGCGGTCAACGGCTGCAAGCAGGCGATCGTCGAGCGCGGCATCCGCCTGCCGATCTTCGTCGAGGTGACCGTCGAGACCACCGGCACGATGCTCATGGGCAGCGAGATCGGTGCGGCGCTGACCGCCCTCGAGCCGCTCGGGGTCGACGCGATCGGCCTGAACTGCGCGACCGGACCCGCCGAGATGAGCGAGCACCTCCGGCACCTGTCGAAGCACTCGAGCGTGCCCGTCGCGTGCATGCCCAACGCCGGGCTGCCCGTGCTCACCGCAGACGGCGCGCACTACCCGCTTTCGCCCGACGAGCTCGCGACGGCGCACGAGCAGTTCGTGCGGGAGTTCGGGCTGGGTCTGATCGGCGGATGCTGCGGCACGACCCCGGCGCACCTGAAGGCCGTGGTCGATCGGCTGCGACCGGTCGGTGCGCCGTCTCCGCGCACGCCCGCGGCCGAGCCGGGCGTCGCGTCGCTGTATCAGCACGTGCCGTTCGCGCAGGATGCCGCGTACCTCGCGATCGGCGAGCGGACGAACGCGAACGGATCCAAGGCGTTCCGCGAGGCCATGCTCGAGGGGCGGTGGGACGACTGCGTCGAGATCGCGCGCGGGCAGATCCGCGTCGGCGCGCACCTGCTGGACGTCTGCGTGGACTACGTCGGCCGCGACGGCGTGGCCGACATCCGCGAGGTCGTCTCGCGCTTCGCCTCGGCATCCACTCTTCCGCTCGTGATCGACTCGACCGAGCCCGCCGTGATCCGCGCGGGCCTCGAGCTGATCGGCGGCAGGCCGGTGGTGAACTCGGTGAACTACGAGGACGGAGACGGGCCCTCGTCGCGCTTCGGACGCATCATGCCGCTCGTGAAAGAGCACGGCACCGCGGTCATCGCGCTCACGATCGACGAACAGGGCCAGGCGCGCACCGCGGCCGACAAGGTGCGGATCGCCTCGCGCCTGGTCGACGCGCTCGTCGGCGAGTGGGGGATGCGGGTCGAGGACATCATCGTGGACTGCCTGACCTTCCCGATCGCGACCGGGCAGGAGGAGACGCGGCGCGACGCGATCGAGACGATCGAAGCGATCCGGCAGATCTCGGCGAAGTACCCCGGGATCCAGACGACGCTCGGTGTCTCGAACGTCTCGTTCGGGCTCAACCCCGCCGCGCGGAGCGTGCTGAACTCGGTGTTCCTGCACGAGGCCGCCGAGGCGGGGCTGACCTCGGGCATCATCGACGCCGCCAAGATCGTGCCGCTCGCCTCGGTCCCGGACGACCGGCGCAGGGTCGCGCTCGATCTCGTCTGGGACCGCCGGGAGTACGACGCGGACGGGACCCTCACCTATGACCCGCTCGCGGCGATGCTCGACCTGTTCGACGGCGTCGACAGCGCCGCGCTCAAGGACCAGCGTGCCGCCGAACTCGCGGCGCTCCCGGTGAACGAGCGGCTCGAGCGGCGCATCATCGACGGCGAGGCCAAGGGTCTCGAGGAGGATCTCGACCTCGCGCGCGAGGGCGGGCTCAGCGCGCTGCAGATCATCAACGACCACCTCCTGGAGGGCATGAAGGTCGTCGGCGAGCGGTTCGGATCGGGCGAGATGCAGCTGCCGTTCGTGCTGCAGTCCGCCGAGGTCATGAAGACCGCGGTCGCGCTCCTGGAGCCGCACATGGAGAAATCCTCCGCGGCCGGAAAGGGAACGATCGTGCTCGCCACCGTGCGGGGCGACGTGCACGACATCGGCAAGAACCTCGTCGACATCATCCTCACGAACAACGGCTACGACGTGATCAACCTCGGCATCAAGCAGCCGATCGCCGACATCATCGCCGCGGCCGAGGAGCACGACGCCGACGTGATCGGCATGTCGGGGCTGCTCGTGAAGTCCACGGTCGTGATGAAGGAGAACCTGCAGGAGCTGCAGTCGCGCGGCCTGGCGAAACGGTGGCCGGTGATCCTGGGCGGTGCGGCGCTCACTCGGGCCTACGTCGAGGACGATCTCGCCTCGCTGTTCGACGGAGAGGTGCGCTACGCCCGCGACGCGTTCGAGGGGCTCGCGCTCATGGAGCCGCTCGTGAAGATCGCGCGTGGGGCATCGCCGTCGGAGGTCGGCCTGCCGGCCCTCAAGAAGCGGATCCACGCCGCCGGGGCGCGACTCACGCTCACCGAGCCGGAGGCCATGCCCGGTCGTTCGGACGTGGCCTCCGACAACGCCGTGCCGGCGCCGCCGTTCTGGGGAACCCGGATCGTCCGCGGCGTGGCGCTCGCCGACTACGCCGCGTTCCTCGACGAGCGGGCGACGTTCATGGGGCAGTGGGGACTCAAGCCCGGTCGCGGGGAGGACGGTCTCACGTACGAGCAGCTCGTCCAGAACGAGGGTCGGCCGAGGCTGCGGTACTGGCTCGACCGGATCCTCGCGGAGGGGATGCTGGACGCGTCGGTCGCGTACGGGTACTTCCCCGTCGTGGCGGAGGGCGAGGATCTGGTGGTGCTGCACCACGGCGACGACCCCGCCGGTGCGCTCGGCGTGCCGGGGCTGCTCGCGCCGGACGGCGGATCGGGCGGAGCGGTCGGCGCCGACCGTCTGCGATTCACGTTCCCCCGGCAGCGCCGCGACCGCCACTTGTGCCTGTCGGATTTCGTGCGCTCACGCGGATCCGGCCAGATCGACGTTCTGCCCGTGCAGCTCGTGACCGCGGGTGCCCACATCGACACCGTGACCGCCAGGCTCTTCGCGGCGGACCGCTACCGGGACTACTACGAGCTGAACGGACTCGTGATGCAGCTGACCGAAGCCCTCGCGGAGTTCTGGCATGCCCGCATCCGATCGGAGCTCGGCTTCGCGGGCGAGGACCCGACCGACACGGCGGGCCTGTTCAAGCTGCAGTACCGGGGTGCGCGCTTCTCGCTCGGGTATCCCGCGTGCCCCGACATGGAGGACCGGCGCAAGATCGTCGAGCTGCTGCGGCCCGAGCGCATGGGGGTCGAGCTCAGTGAGGAGCTGCAGCTGCATCCCGAGCAGTCCACGGACGCGTTCGTGTTCCACCACCCCGAGGCGAAGTACTTCTCGGTCTGAGATCGCGGTCAGCGCAGCGCGGGCACGGGGATCGCGGTCGGCGCGGTGACGGGCTTCGCGCGGCGCAGAGCCGTGAGCACCGGACGGCCGATGATCAGGATGCCGAGCACGGTCGTCAGCGCGCGCAGGGTGTCCCACGTCAGCGTCGAGGTCACGAGCGTGTACACCAGAAAGCTCGCGAGGTTCTGCCCGACCGGTGCACCGGCCTCGTACGAGATACCTGCCCCTGCGCCGACCGCGAACGGCCAGAACCACAGGTTCATGATGAGCCCGAACGCATACGACGCGGCGATGCCGTAGAGGCACAGCATCCCGATCTCGGCCCTGCCGCGCAGCCGTGGGAGGAGTCCGGCGCCCGCGCCGACCCAGGCGCACGCGAACATCTGGAACGGCGTCCAGGGTCCGATCCCGCCCCACATGAGGGAGGACAGGCCGATCGTGAGGATGCCGAGGAGCAGTCCGAAGCGCGGCCCGAAGGCCCGCCCGGCGAGGATCAGCAGGATGAACACCGCCTCGACGCCGCCGACGCCCGTGCCGGCGATCCGGATCGCGGCACCGATCGCGGCCAGGGTGCCCAGCAGCGCGAGGCTGTGCGCGGAGCGCACCGTGCCGTCCAGCAGCGCGAGCACCAGCAGCGCCGCGACCGGAACCAACGCGACCGCGATGACCGGCGCAGCCGCCTGCGCCTGCGCGGGAAGCGCGGCAGCCAGGAGGGGCCATGCGAACGCGGCCAGGGCGACCAGGTTCATCGCGAGCAGGCCGATCACCGGCAGCCGCGACCGGTCGACCGGCGTCCCCCCGATGCCGAATTCAGGCCGGTTCCGCACCGGGCTGTCATCGCTCGCGGAACCCAGGGGCC
This sequence comes from Microbacterium lacus, assembly GCF_039531105.1. NCBI lineage: Bacteria > Bacillati > Actinomycetota > Actinomycetes > Micrococcales > Microbacteriaceae > Microbacterium > Microbacterium lacus. Next base: position 2,995,213 of record NZ_BAAAPK010000001.1, on the reverse strand, counting down.
CACCGACCGGAATGCCCTCAGCATGGATCCCGCATCGAGGGGTGGGGTGTATCGGGTCGCCGAGCCGCCCGCCGGCGATCGGGAGGAGCCGGTGCGCGATCGCGTCGGCGAAGGCGCGGTCGTGCGTGGCGATCACGACCGCGGTGCCGCCCTCGGCGAGGTCGGCGAGGGTGCGGGCGAGAAGATCGCGGGCACGCGCATCCAGTCCGCGGGTCGGCTCGTCCACCATGAGCACCCGGGGAGCGCGGGCGAGCTGCAGAGCGACGGCGAGCACGCGGCGCTCGCCGGCGGAGAGATCGCGCGGATGCCGCTCCGCCCGCGGTCGGCTGCCGGCATCTGCGTCGAGGAACCGCGCGAACCGGCCCAGGGTCGTCCCGACCGGCAGGTGCGCCCGCCGGTCCGCGCGCCGGCATTCGTCGCGGACGGTGTCGCAGAGGAAAAGGTCATCCGAGGCGTCCGGCACGAGCGCGACGACGCCCTTGGCGTGGACCTCAGCGCGCCCCGGCAGGGCGAGCGCGGTCAGGAGGCTCGACTTCCCCGCTCCGTTCGGCCCGACCACCGCAACGATCTCGCCGGCTGCGACGTCGATCGCGGCGCCCTGCACCGCCACCCGATCCCCGTGCCGCACGGTCAGCTCCGCCGCCCGGAGGGCGACGTCTCCGAGTGGCGGGGAGGGCGTTCGCACCGGGTCGGTCACTGCAGCGACAGGTGCGCCGTCGATCACGAGTCCTTCGTCCGTGATCGTGAGCCATCGATCGGCCACGCCACCCAGTTCTGCTCCGCGGTGCTCCGCCACCATGACGCACATGCCCGCCCGGTGCGCAAGGTCGGCGAGGAGACCCACGATCCGCGCCCGGGAGGCGACGTCGAGGTCGGCGAGCGGCTCGTCCACGAGCAGTAGGACGGGCTGCTCGACGATCGCGGCCGCGACCGCGACGAGCGTCGCCTCGCCGGCCGACAGCCCGGACAGCCGCCGATCCAGCAGCGCGGTGATCCCCACGCGATCGGCGACCTCCGCCACCCGCGCGCGGATGATCTCCGGCGCGACGCCGCGCAGGCTCAGCGAGAGACCGATCTCATCGCAGACCCCTTCGGTCGTGAACGCCTCACGCGGATGCTGCAGCACGACGCCGACGAGTCGCGCCATGTCGCGCGGCGGCACGTTCGAGCGGTCATGTCCGGCGACGGTGACGAGCCCGGCCGCGGTTCCGCCGTCCAGGTGCTGGTGCACTCCGCTGAGCGCGCGGAGAAGGGTCGTCTTCCCTGATCCCGTCTGTCCCGTGAGCACGGTCAGCGTCCCCGGCGCGAGCCGGAGGTCCGACGCACGGACGATCGTGCGCCCGCGGTGCCCGATCTCGGCATCCCGCACCACGACGGGACGCGCGCAATCGCCCTCACGCGGTACGCCCGCCAGCCCCCGCAGCTCGAGCGCCGCGGCGACCGCGGTCGCGCGTTCGAGCGTGCGCTGCAGCAGCGGCGCGAGCATGCGCACCCCGGCCCGCTCGCCGCGCAGCCGCTGGGCGGAGCGCACCGCGCGCACCCCGTCGACCAGAGCGGGAAGCGTCGCCCATGCCACCGCGAGCGTCCGGGCGATGCCGCGGAGGGGGCCGCCGCGTGCACCCCGCCCGAACAGGCGCGAGATGTCCACGATCGCGTTCAGCAGGCCGAAGACGAGGATCACGAGCGCGATCGGGATCGCGCTCGCAGCGGCATCCCCCAAGCCCTGCGTCGTGGCGGGCCCGAACATCACCACATGCCCGAACGGCGGAGGCAGACGCAGTTCGGGGAGCGGAAGCACGACCTGTCCCGCCCCGTCCGCCCCGTGGAACAGCACGCGGTACACGACCCGCACCACGACGAACCCGGCGGCGAGGACGGCCGCCGCTTTCAGCGGTGCGGGGCGGAAGGTCATGCTCAGGGGGAGGCGGGCTCGCCGTTCAGGGTGAACAGGAGCTCGAGCGTGTCGCCGGGCTCGAGCGCAAGGGTCGACAGGCCCTCCTGCGCGTAGTCCCACTCGCCGCCGGCGGGCTTGACCCACAGCGCCCAATAGGCGAACGCGGCCGGCATCGACGCGCATTCCTCGCGATAGTCCGACCCGTCTTCCGCGGTCAGCACGAGATCGGCGGCAGGGACGCCGTCCACGCGGCAGACGACCTGATCACCGTACTCATCGGTCCCCTCGACCGGGATGCGAGCGAGGTCGAGCGCATCGGAGCCGACGATCGTCTCCTCGGTCGGCACGCACCAGGTCGCCGACGCCTCGTCCGCGTCGCCGAGCGCAGCAGCGTCGACGATCACCGTGACGCCTTCGGAGTCTTCGCACGTTCCCGCGAACGCCGGGATCACGATGTCGGCGGAAGCGGTCGGCGCTGCTGTCCCTCCGTCGGCGCATCCGGCGAGGGCCGCGACCAGCAGCGCGGCGGCGGTCACGGACAGCAGACGAGGCACGGAAGTCACCGGATCAGCGTAGGCGAGCGCGCCCCGAGCCGCCGCCGGATGACGTAACCCCCGCGCGTAGGCTGGGCGCGTGAGTGTTTCCGAGCTGTTCGACGAGAACGAATGGATGCCGGCCCCCGGGTCCGAGGCGTACACCGACATCACCGCGCACGTCTCGCGCGACGGCCGGATCGCGAGAATCGCCTTCGACCGTCCCGAAGTGCGCAACGCCTTCCGTCCGCACACCGTCGACGAGCTCTTCCGGGCGCTCGACATCGCGCGCCAGGACGCCCGGATCGGGGTCGTCCTGCTCACCGGCAACGGCCCGAGTCCGAAGGACGGGGGCTGGGCGTTCTGCTCCGGCGGCGACCAGCGCATCCGCGGGCGTTCGGGCTATCAGTACACGGGCGACGATCGCGACCCGTCGCAGTCCGCGCTCGGACGCCTGCACATCCTCGAGGTGCAGCGGCTCATCCGCTTCATGCCGAAGGTCGTGATCGCGGTGATCCCGGGGTGGGCGGCGGGGGGAGGGCACTCACTGCACGTCGTGTGCGACCTGTCGATCGCGTCCGCCGAACACGGCCGCTTCAAGCAGACCGATGCGGATGTCGGCTCGTTCGACGCCGGATACGGCTCGGCGTACTTCGCCCGGCAGATCGGGCAGAAGTTCGCGCGGGAGGTGTTCTTCCTGGCCGAGGAGTACTCCGCCCAGCGCGCGTACGAGATGGGTGCCGTGAACCGGGTCGTGCCGCACGCCGAGCTCGAGCGTGAGGCGATCGCGATGGCCCGGACGATCCTGACCAAGTCGCCGACCGCGATTCGCATGCTCAAGTTCGCCTTCAACGCCGTGGACGACGGGATGGTCGGGCAGCAGGTCTTCGCCGGCGAGGCCACGCGGCTGGCGTACGGCACCGACGAGGCAGTCGAGGGCCGGGATTCGTTCCTCGAAAAGCGCGATCCGGACTGGTCGCCGTACCCCTGGCACTACTGATGCGCGGCGCCGTGTGCACAACTCCTCGGATTCGCGGAGCGGCGCCGCGATTCGTGCCTGCAGGGCGGCCTCGCCGCATGGATCTGAGGAGTTCTGCACGCCCATGAGGCTCGAACCGGTCACGGGAGAGAACCCGCGCGAGATCCTGCGCGCCGTGCGCGGCGCTCTGCACGGCGCCGGTCCCGCCCTCGGCCTCGGGCTCATCGGCGACGCGCCCGCCGAAGTGCCGGCCGGCACGGCGGTCGTGCTCACCACCTCCGGCTCGACCGGCGTCCCGAAGAGCGTGGTGCTCAGTCGCGACGCGCTCACGGCGAGCGCGTTGGCCACCGTCGACCGCATCGGCGACGGGACCTGGCTGCTCGCGCTGCCGGCGACGTACGTCGCGGGCCTTCAGGTGCTCGTCCGCTCGGTCGTCGCCGACCGCGAACCCGCCTGGCTCACCGGAGCCTTCACCGCGCAGGGTTTCGCCGCGGTCGCGGCGACCATGGTCTCGACGGTGCGGGGTGAGCGCGTGCCCGCCTTCACGTCGCTCGTGCCCGCGCAGCTGTCGAAGCTGCTGGATGCCGCCGCCGACGACTCCGCCGTGCTCTCCGCACTGCGCTCGTTCGAGGCGATCCTCGTGGGCGGGCAGGCGATCCCCGCGGCGATGCTCGAGCGGGCGACGGATGCCGGAGCCCGGGTGGTCCGCACGTACGGGTCCACGGAGACCAGCGGCGGGTGCGTATACGACGGCGTGCCGCTGCGCGGCGTGAACGTGCGCATCGAGGACGGCGAGGTCCGGATCGCGGGGCCCACGCTCGCGGACGGGTATCTCGGCGCTCCCGAGCGGACGGCCGATGCCTTCGTCCGCGACGGCGACGGCACCCGGTGGTACCGCACCGGCGACGTCGGAGTGATCGAGCACGACGTGCTGCGCGTGCGTGGGCGCATCGACAACGTGATCGTCTCCGGCGGCATCAACGTGTCGCTGGACCGCGTCGAGAACGTGGTGCGCGGCATCCCGGGTCTGCAGTCCGCCGTGGTGGTCGGGGTGCCTGATCCGAAGTGGGGCGAGGCGTCCGTGGTCGTCGTGGCGCGCGGCGAGGCGCTCCGGCGCAGCGAGTCCACGCAGCTGGAGGCCGCCCGCAACGCTGTCGCCGCCGAGATCGGCGCGCACGCGCGGCCGGCCCGTCTCGTTCTGGTGGACGAGGTGCCCGCGCTCCCGAGCGGGAAGCCCGACCGGGAGGCGGTCAGGGCCGCGGTCGCCGCGTTCCACTGAGCGCAGGTCGCGCCGGTACCGAGGCCATAGGATGACTGCTCGTGGCAGGCACCCCCAGCAAGAAGCGCAAGCGTCCGGCTCCCCGCAAGAACACGCCCCGCGGTAATCCGCAGAAGGCCCACGTGTCCCGCGATCCACGGCACGTCGAGAAGGCGACCGTCGGTGACTGGATCGGCGCGGCCCGGCTGCGCACGCTGCCGCTCGCGGTCACGCCGGTTCTGATCGGCACGGGCGCGGCGATCCTGGTGGACGGGCTGTTCCACTGGGTGCTCGCGCTGCTGTGCCTCGTGGTCTCGGTGAGCCTGCAGATCGCGGTGAACTACGCGAACGACTACAGCGACGGCATCCGCGGCACGGACGACCATCGGGTGGGTCCCGCACGCCTGACGGCGTCGAAGAAGGCGTCTCCCCGCGCGGTGCTCGCCGCGGCCGGGATCTTCTTCGCGATCGCCGCCGCGGCGGGCCTCGCGCTCGTGATCCACAGCGCCCAGTGGTGGCTGCTGCTCGTCGGCGCGGTCTGCATCGCGGCGGCATGGTTCTACACCGGCGGCAAGCGCCCCTACGGCTACTACGGCCTCGGTGAACTGTTCGTGTTCGTCTTCTTCGGGCTCGTCGCCACGGTCGGGACGACGTTCGTGCAGGTGCTGTCCGTCCCGCAGGAGGCGTGGTTCGGCGGCGTCGGCGCGGGGCTCCTCGCGTGCGCGGTACTGCTGGCCAACAACCTGCGCGACATCGACCAGGATCGCGCGGCAGGCAAGCGCACGCTCACGGTGCTGATCGGCCGCCGCGGCACGCGTGTGCTGTTCACGGTCTTCGTACTCGTGCCGTTCGTGATCGCCGGGTATCTCGGGCTCTTCTACCCGATCGCGTGGCTCGCATTGCTCGGTCTGCTCGGAGCGCTTCCGGCGATCCTGATCGTCTGGACCTACCGGCTGCCGCGCGAGCTCGTCGTGGCCCTGAGCGTGACCTCGCTCACGTCACTCGCGTACGGTGCGTTCCTGCTCTGGGCGTTCGTCGGCTGAGTCGGTCGGCGGAGCCGGGTCGATGACCGCGTCCGCGGCGGCATCCTCGTCCTCTTCGTCGGTCGATGCCGACGTGTCTTTCGCGCGCCGTTCGGCGAGGCTCGTCGTGACCTCCGTCAAGGGTCGGCGCAAGAACAGCAGCGAAAGGCTCAACCCGATCAGCGCCGCGAAGATCGCAGCGAGCCAGTACAGGCTCTGGAACACCGGGAAAAGCATCAGGATGCCGAACGGCACCAGGAAGGCCAGGAGCCTCAACACCGTGTAGACGAGAGCGGAGCGGGCTTTCACCGTTCCATCGTAGGTCGGCGCAGACTCACGCCGAACGCATCTCGGTCCGGTCACAGCCTTCTGCCCGGACGGGGCCGCGTCGGCATAGCGCGCCTAGGATGGGAGATGTGACTCGGGTGCTGCTCATTCTGGCGCTGGTCCTGACCGCTTTCTGGGTCTACACCATCGTCGACTGCAGTGTGCAGCCCGCGAACCGGCACCGCGGCGTGAGCAAGCCGATCTGGATCCTCATCGTGGTCCTCGTCCCCGTCCTCGGCGGGTTGCTCTGGTTCGCCGTGGGCCGCGTCCGCAACTCCACGATCGCCGCGCGCCGCGCGCCCGACGACGATCCGGAGTTCCTCGAGAAGATCGGCACGCTGAGCGACCAGGACGAGCGCATCCGCCGCCTGGAGGAAGAGCTGGCGATGCTGGATGCCGAGGACGACGATCCGCGCTGGAACAGCCCCGGCGCGTCGACCGCCACGCCCGAGACTCCGCCGGCGACAGCCGAGACTCCGCCGAAGTCCGCCGAGCGCCCGACGGACGGCGACGACGACACCCGCGGCCAGCGCGGCGCCGTCGGCTGATCGTGCACGACCGCTCCGCGCCGGCGACCGACGCTGCGGCCGCTCTGGTGGGTGCGTTCGTCGAGCTCGGTATCCGCCACATCGTGGTGAGCCCCGGCTCGCGGTCGCAGGCGCTCGCGCTCGTCGCGGCCGAGCTCGAGAGGCTCGGCGCCGTGCGTCTGCACGTCCGCATCGACGAGCGGGTCGCGGGGTTCACCGCGCTCGGCATCGGCCGCGAGACGGGGATGCCGGCGGCGGTGATCTGCACGTCGGGGACGGCGGCGGCGAATCTGCTGCCCGCCGCGCTCGAGGCGCACCACTCCGGCGTCCCGCTGCTGCTGCTGACCGCGGACCGCCCGCCCGAGCTGCGCGGCGTCGGCGCGAACCAGACCACGCGCCAGCTCGGGATGTTCACGCCCAGTACGCGGCTTGAAGCGGACCTGCCCGTTCCGGAGGCGGTGGATCCGGACGGCGACGGCGAGCAGAGCCTCATGCTGCGCCAGGTCGCCGCAGATGCCGTCACCGCGGCCCTCGGCGAGGGGACGCGCGCGGCCGGCCCGGTGCACCTGAATCTGCCGTTCCGCGAGCCGCTCGGGGGAGTGATCCCGGGGTGGCTCGTGACACCCGTCGCCGAGCTGGACGCCGCCGTGACCGTCGACCCCGACGCCGCACCGGTGGACGAACCGGCGGACGAGGAGGCCTCCGGTGCCCTGTATCAGGGCGGCGGCGGCATCGGCGAGGCCGACCTGCCCGCCGAGCCCGACGAGCTGCCCTTCGTGCTGCCGCGCGGACCGCGCACGGTCGTCGTCGCCGGCGCCGACGCGGGACCGGATGCCGAGACCCTCGCCCACGCCGGCGGCTGGCCCCTGATCGCCGAGATCGTGAGCGGTTCGCGATTCGGGCGGAACCTCGTTCACGGATACCGGCGGCTGCTGGCGGATCCGCAGCTCGGCGGGCGCATCGAGCGCGCCGTCGTACTCGGGCACCCCACGCTCAGCCGCGAGGTGACCGCGCTCCTCTCCGATCCCGAGATCGAGGTCTTCGCGATGCGCGGACCCGGCGAGCCGCTGAACCTCAACGGCTCGACGACGGCACTCGATGCGATCGCGGTGCAGGTGGGGGAGGCGGACCGGGAATGGCTCGGTGCGTGGGTGCAGGCGTCGCGCGCGGCATCCGTCGATCTGAGTCCGGCGGCGCCCGATGCCGACGGCCTGGCCTCCGGCGTCCCGGCCGAACGGCTCGGTGCGATCCAGGCCGAGATGGCGGCGATCCGCGCGCCCTTGGACCGGCAGACCCTCGTGGATGCCGTGTGGCGGGCGACGTGGCCTCACGACCGGCTGTTCTTCGGATCGTCGCGTCTCGTGCGCGTCGCCGACACTGTGCTCGGCGGCAAGAAGGTTCCGGTTCACAGCAATCGGGGGCTCGCGGGGATCGACGGCACGATCGCGACCGCGACCGGCATCGCGCTGGCGTCCCAGGACGGACCGGGCGTGACGCGCGTGCTGCTCGGAGACCTCGCGCTCCTGCACGACGTCGGCGCGCTGCTGCTGCCGCCGACCGAGGCCGACCCGCGGCTCCAGGTGATCGTCGGCAACGACGGCGGCGGCACGATCTTCGACTCGCTCGAGGTGCGCGATGTCGCGTCGGATGAGGCGATGGATCGCGTGCTGTACACACCGCACACCGCGCGGCTGGAGCAGCTCGCTCTGGCGTACGGATGGGAGTACACCCGCGTGACGACCCGTGCCGCACTGGATCAGGTGCTGACGGCGCCCGTCGGCGGGCGGCAGATCATCGAGGTCCCCCTGCCGCGCTGAACCTCGCTTTCGGCATGATGGGCTTCATGACCCAGAACAGCGAGAAGAACTGGACCGGCGAGGTCGCCGATCTGCTGCGCGTGCGCGAGGGATTCGTCCTGTCCGGCGTCGACCCCGACTCCACGCCGGGCTACGCAGACGACAAGGATGCCGCGGCGCAGGATCTCGCCGCGGGCGCGGGCGACCTCGACGAACTGCAGGAGCGGCTGTATGCCCAGAGCCGCAGCGAGGTCTCCGACGCCTCGGTGCTGCTCGTGCTGCAGGCGATGGACTCCGCGGGGAAGGGCGGGATCATTCGGCACGTCGTCGGCTCGGTGGACCCGCAGGGCGTGCTGCTGACCGCGTTCAAGAAGCCGACCGCCGAAGAGCTCGCCCACGATTTCCTGTGGCGCATCGAGAAGCGGGTCCCGCAGCCGGGCTTCATCGGCGTCTTCGACCGGTCGCACTACGAGGACGTGTTGATCGGGAAGGTGCGCGCCCTCGCCGCGCCCGAGGAGATCGAGCGGCGCTACGGCGCGATCAACGACTTCGAGAAGCGTCTCGCCGACGGCGGGACCCGGATCATCAAGGTCATGCTGCACATCTCGTACGAGGAGCAGGGCGAGCGGCTCATGGAGCGGCTGGACCGCCCCGACAAGCACTGGAAATACAATCCGGGCGACGTCGACGAGCGCGCACGGTGGCCGCACTACATGGATGCGTATCAGACCGTGTTCGAGCGGACCTCGACCGCGCACGCGCCGTGGTTCGTCGTGCCGGCGAACCGCAAGTGGTACGCGCGTCTCGCGGTGCAGCACCTCCTGCTGGGCGCTCTGCGCGGCATCGACCCACAGTGGCCCGTCGCGACGTTCGACATCGCGGCCGAGAAGGCGCGGCTCGCGGCGACCTGAGCGCGCGCGGGTCTGCAGAACTCCACGGATCGGCCACCCCGGAGGCGTCGGGAACCGCGCACACCTCGATTCCTCACGCGATTCCGTGGAGTTCTGCAGTCGTGCCTATGGTGGGTCGGTGAGCCACCGCACCGACGCCGTCCGTGAGATCGCCGACCGCTACGTCGCGGAGCTCGCGACGCACGAACCCGACGCCGCGCAGGCGGCGGGCCTCCCGAATCCGCGGCCCCTCCCCGACATCGGGCCGGACTGGCTGCAGCGAAAGTACGCCCTGCAGGGCGAGGTCCTCGGCGAACTCGCGGCGCTGCCGACCGATGCCGGCGACCAGACTCTGCGCGCGGCGCTCACCGAGCGGCTCGAGCGCGAGCGTCTCCTCTTCGACACCGGATTCACCCCCCGCCTCGTCGCCGGGCTCGCGACCCCCGTGCACCTGATCCGCTACGCCGTCGAGGGGCTGACGGTGACGCCGGATGCCGCCGGCGAGAGCCTCGTGCAGCGTCTGGAGGCCGTGCCGGACGGGGTCGCGCAGTACATCGCGGCGTTGCGCTGGGCGCGCGACCACGCCACCCGCTTCACGGGGACCGGCGTCGCACCGGTGCGGCAGCTCGACACGCTCGCCGAGCAGATCGACCTGTGGATCGAGGCCGACTGGTTCGGCTCGGTCCCGATCGCCGAGGGCGTGGACTCCGACATCCGCGCGCGCGTCCGTGCCTCCGCCGACCGGGCGAACGGCGCGCTCGCCGATCTCGTCGACGTGCTTCGCGGCGAGCTGCGGCCAGCCGCCCCGACGACAGACGGCGTGGGCGCGCAGGTCTACGCCGATCTCGCCGCCGCGATGCTCGGCGCCCGCATCGACGTCGCCGACACGTACGCGTACGGCTGGCGCGAGCTCGAGCGCCTGGTCGCCGAAGCCCGCGCGCTCGCCCGCGATCTGGGCGGCACGGGTGACGACCCGGTGCGCAGCGTCGCCGCGCAGCTCGATGAAGATCCCCGGTATCGGTTGGACGGCGTGGCGGTGATCCGGGACTGGCTGGAGCAGCGCGTGACCGAGACGACCGACGCCCTCGCCGGCGCGTTCGACCTGCCGTCCGGCATCCGTCATGTCGAGTGCGTGGTGGCAGAGGCCTCGAGCGGCGTCGTGTACTACACGCCCGCACCGCCCGACGGCTCGGCGCCGAGCCGGATCGTGTGGACGATCCCGAGCGGTGTGCCGGTCGCGGCGACGTGGCAGGAGGTGACGAGCGTCCACCACGAGGGGCTGCCGGGCCATCACCTGCAGTTCGTCGTGACCGCGTCCGATCCGGACCTGCACCCCTGGCAACGACACTTGTGCCACATCCACGGCTATGCGGAGGGGTGGGCGCACTACGCCGAGCAGCTCTCCGACGAGCTCGGGCTCATCCGCGACCCGGCCGAGCGTCTCGGGCTGCTGCTCGGACAGATCTGGCGCTCGGTGCGGATCGTCGCCGACATCGGCCTGCACACCGACTTGCCGGTCCCGCCGAACACGCTCGTTCCCGACGCCGCGTGGACGCCCGAGTTGGCACAGCGGATGCTGGTCGATCTCGCTCTTGTGGAGCCCCACCTCGCGGGCTTCGAGGTCGACCGCTATCTCGGCTGGCCCGGCCAGGCGCTCGCGTTCAAGGTCGGCGCGCGGCTGTGGAACGAGGCCCGCGCCGCACGCGCGGCGGTGGACGGCGATGCGTTCGACCTGCGCGAGTTCCACCGCGCGGCTCTTGCCCTCGGACCCATGGGCCTCGAGCCGCTGCGGGCGCGACTGCTCGCCTGAGCTCAGTCGCGCAACTGCGGGAGCACCTCGCGGCCGAGCAGCGCGATGCCCTCGGCGGAGTCCGCGCCGTGCGGCGTGCCGAACTCGATGCGGTCGACGCCGGCATCGATCAGCAGCCGGCACTGCGCGGCGATGTCGGCCGGAGTGCCCGCGAAGCAGAACAGGTCGAGCACGTCCCGCGGGATCAATCGGCCCGCTCCCGCGTCATCGCCGTCGGCGAGTCGGGCGCGGATCGCCGGCAGCAGATCCTCGGGCAGTTCCACGGTCGGATCGAGCGCGGCGATCACATCCAGGTACATCGCCACTTCGCGCCGGGCGAGCGCTCGCGCGGCATCCCCGTCGCGATCGACGACGGTCACCGCGCCGAGCACGACGCCGACGGCATCCGACCGCCGGCCGGCGCGCGCCAGGCCGCGTGCCAGCCGCGAGCGCACGACCGCGACCATGGCCGGGTTCGCGCTGCCGCCGATCTTGATCTCGTCGGCGACCTCGCCGGCGAGGGACATGCCGAGCGGGCCCCACGATCCGATCAGGATCGGCGCGCGCGACCGCGCCACCGGGTACCGCAGCCGCACACCCTGCTCGACGCGGAACACCTCGCCCTCGTACCCCGCGCCCTCGCCCGAGAGCAGCGCCTGGATCACGCCGACCGCGTCGCGCAGGTGCGCGATCGGCTTCGGATCGTCCAACCCGATCGACGACAGCCACGACCCCCGCGCGAGTCCGAGGTAGGCGCGGCCGGCGGACGCGGCATCCACCGCGGCGAACTGACCCGCGATCTCGTACGGATGCAGCGTGTACGGGTTCCAGCACGCGCACCCCAGCCGCACCCGCGAGGTCGCCCTCGCCATCTCCAGGAGCGCCCCGATCGGCGGCTGGTAGAGCAGGTCGGAGAACACGCTCACGCCGTCGAAGCCGACGTCCTCGGCGAGCCGGGCGAGCTGCGCGTACGAGCCGGGCACCTTGTCGGTCTGCAGGCCGAGCGAGACCTCGACGCGGCTCACGTGAGGTCGTCCGTGGCGATCGAGCGGATGCCGGTCCGCACAATCCGCATGATCAGACGCTCTTCTGGATCGGGGCAGGCGACCAGGTCGTCGCGCTCGAGCCAGTCGCCCGGGGGCAGCTTCCGCTGCTTCGCGGGAAGAAGGGGGAGGACGGCCTGCAGCGCGTACAGGCAGAAGTGCCCGCCGTCCGGAAGACACAGGCGGCTGCTCTCGACGAGGTCGATGTGGTCGCCGACCTTCATGCCGCACACCGAACGCCCCTCGATGCGCTCGACGATCACGCTCAGGTCGTACAGCTCGGTCCGGTCGTCGGTCATCTCCGTGCCCCTGTCCGGCCGGCGTCGTCGCGGACGACGACCCCACCCTTCATCACGAGGTCGATCCCGCGCAGCGCCGCGATGTCGGCGGAGGGATCGGCGGGCATCGCGATCAGGTCGGCGAAGCGGCCCGGGGCGAGGACGCCGACCCGGTCGTCCGCGTCGAGCCATCGGGCAGGCGCGGCGGTGGCCGCGTGCACGACGCCGGATGCCGCCAGCCCGCCGGCCTGCATGTGCTCGAGTTCGCGCACCACGGCGCTCGTGCCCTCGAAATCCCAGAACGGCGGCATGTCGCTGCCGAGCAGGACGTCGACGCCGGCCTCGAGTGCGTACCGGTAGGACGCGAGGTGACGAGGTCCCGCGCCGAGCGAGCGCTCCTGCATCCACGGCGGCACGCCGAGGTCGTCGAAGAACGCGCCCGCGCGCGTCACGACGAGCGTCGGAACGAGGGCCACACCGCGCGCGGCCATCACCGCCGCGACCTCGGGCGTCAGCTCGTAGCCGTGCTCGACGCAGTCCAGGCCCAGCTCGATCGCCTCCGCGATGATCGCGGCGGGACCGGCGTGCGCGGTGACCTTGCGTCCCCACGCGTGTGCGGTGGAGATCGCCGCGGCCATCTCGTCCCGTGTGAGCTGGGGAGTGGTGATCTGCTCGTGCTCGCCGGCGATGCCGCCCGAGATCATGAGCTTGATGAGGTCGGCGCCGGCTTTGACCTGACTGCGCACGCCGCGCGCGAACGCGTCCGCGCCGTCGCACTCCACGGTGTCGTCGGCGTCGTGGCCGTGCCCGCCCGTGCAGCAGAGCGCCCGGCCGGCGGTGAAGATCCGCGGCCCCGGCACATGTCCCGCCTCGATCGCACGGCGGAGCGCGAAGTCCGCTCCGCCCTTCTCGGCCACGCACCGCACGGTGGTCACACCCGACAGCAGAGTCCGGCGAGCGCCGTCGGCCATGTGAAGGGCGAGCTCGTGCGGCTCCAGCGCGCTGACCGCGTCGCCGCCCGGCCCGGGAAGCGAGAGCGAGAAGTGCGTGTGCATGTTGATCAGACCCGGCATGACGTACGCGCCGCCGAGGTCGGTCGCGTCGGGACCGGCGTCCGCCTGCGGCACGATCTCGGCGATGCGGCCGTCGCGGACCACGATCGCGAGGCCCTCCTGCTCGTCGGGCGTGATGCCGTCGATCAAGCGCAGGTTCGCGAGCACCGCATCACCGCGGGTCGGCAGGGACGGCACGGCTCCGCTCATGCGAGGGCGTCCACGATCGGGCGGAACTTCACGCGGGTCTCGAGCATCTCGGCCTCGGGGTCGCTCCCGGCGACGATGCCGGCGCCGGCGTGGGCGCGCAGTGGGATGCCGTCGCCCGACGACCCCTCGAGGTCGAACTGCGCGCAGCGCAGGGCGATCGCCCACTCGCCGTCGCCGTTCGCGCCGACCCACCCCACCGGGCCGGCATAACGACCCCGGTCGAACGGCTCGAGCCGGCGGATCACCGCGATGGCGGAATCCGTCGGCGTGCCCGCGACCGCGGCCGTCGGGTGCAGTGCCGCCACGAGATCCAGGGCTGACGCGCCTCCGCTCAGGTCGCCTTCCACGTCGGTGGCGAGGTGGAACACGTTCGGAAGCTTGAGGAGGAACGGCTGCTCGCTCGCCGCGAGCGCGCTCGTGTGCGGACGCAGCGCCGAAAGCACGCTCTGCACGGCGTACAGGTGTTCGTCCTGGTCCTTCGCGCTCGTGGCGAGAGCGAGCGAGGCCTCGGTGTCGGCATCCGCATCCGCGCCCCGGGCGGTCGTTCCGGCCAGGACGCGCGCGGTCACTGTTCCCCCCGAGACCGTGACGAGCGTCTCAGGGCTCGCGCCGATGAGTCCGTCGACCGCGAACGTCCAGCAGTCGGGATACCCGGTGGCCAGCGCGCGCGCCAGACGCCGCAGGTCGGACCCCGCCGGGAGCGACCCTGCGAGGTCGCGGGCGAGGACGACCTTGCTGACTTCGCCGGACGCGATCGCGGCGAGGCCGCCGCGGACGGCATCCTGGTATCCGCTCGGGTCGAGCGCGCCGGGGCCGAGCGTCGCCGACCAGTGTGGACCGTACTCGGTGCGCGCGGGGGAGATGTCGCTGAGGTCGTCGCCGACGTGCGTGATGCGGGTCACCCAGGACCGCCCGCCGCGGCGACCCACCACGAGCCACGGCACGCTCAGGATGCTGCGGGCCGAGGACTGCGGATCGAAGGCGAACGAGCCGAAGGCGATGAGTCCGGTGCCGGGGAGCCCGATCGGGTCATCGATTTCGGCATCCGCCGCGACAGCACGCCACCAGTCCGCGAAGCCGGCCTCGGCGGGGCCACCCGCGCCGATGAAGCTCGTCGTCTCGCCGAGTGCGGCCATGACGTCGCCGCGACGGTTCCAGTAGGTCGGGTGCGAGGGGGAGGTGTAGGAGAGCACGTCCTCGAGCGGGTCGATCTCCCGGGTCACCACCCGAAGCCGCGGTGCGGGCGGGAGGCGCGGGTCGGTCACCGCTCCAGCCTAGGGTCGGCGGGGCGGTCCGGGGTGTGCCCCCGCGTTCGGCCGCGGACCACCACGGCGTCCGGAGCCGGTCATAAGCTGAACCGTGATGAGCACTGAACCCGACCGTCCTGCCCCGGGCACACCCGTGCTCTTCCGGTGGCGCAAATGGGACGGCAGCGCGCACTGGGTGCACGAATGCGTCTACCTCGGCAGCGACCGCTGGGGCGACTGGGTCGGTCAGCGAGCGGGGTGGCGCAGCCACCGGCCGGAGCGCGACTACCAGGTGGACGGCGACAACGTCACGCTCATCCCGCCGAGCGGGCAGTACGCGCTCACGGTCAATGTCGCGCCGCCGGCGACGTACCGCATCTACATCGACCTCGGGTGGGACGTGCGGTGGGAGGAGCGCGACGGACAGCGCGGTCCCTACGGCATCGACATGGATCTCGACGTCGTCAGCGCCGTCGATGGGCGCGGCATCTGGATCGATGACCGTGACGAGTGGGACGAGCATCGCGTCGCCTACGGCTACCCGCTGCACATCGTCACCGAGCTCGAGGACGTCGCGATCGATCTGGAGCAACAGGTGCGGGCGGGCACCCCGCCGTTCGACGACGCGACCGCCGACGGATGGCTCCGGCGCCTGGCCGCTCTGGATCTGCCCGACCGTAGACTTGGGGAGTGATCCCCGAACCTCCGCACACCCGCGCCGACCTGCAGAAGGACCCTGCGCGCGTGAGCGGCATGTTCGACCAGGTCGCCAAGAACTACGACCGCACGAACACCGTGCTGAGCATGGGCAACGACCGCTTCTGGCGGGCTGCGACTCTGCGTGCGGTCGCTCCGAAGCCCGGCCAGCGGATCCTCGACCTCGCAGCGGGGACGGGTGCGAGCTCTGTCGCGCTCGCGCGCAGCGGCGCCGAGGTCGTCGCGGCCGACTTCTCGCCGGGCATGATCGCGGAGGGCCGACGTCGCTACGGTGCGGGGTCCGCGGGCGGCGGCATCCGCAATCTGTCGTTCGTCGAAGCCGACGCGACCGCCCTGCCGTTCGGTGATGACGAGTTCGACGCCGTGACGATCTCGTTCGGGCTGCGCAACGTGAACGAGCCGAAGAAGGCGCTCGCCGAGATGCTGCGGGTCACCAAGCCCGGCGGCCGGCTCGTGGTGTGCGAGTTCTCGCACCCGCCGTCGCGGTCGTTCGAGGGGCTGTACCGCTTCTACAACGACCGCGTCCTGCCCGTCGTCGCGAAAGCGGTCAGCTCGAACGCCGACGCGTACGACTATCTGAACGAGTCGATCCGCGACTGGCCCGACCAGCGCACCCTCGCGACCTGGATCCGCGAGGTCGGCTGGATCGGTGTGGCGCACCGCAACCTCTCGATGGGGATCGTCGCGTTGCACCGGGCCACCAAGGCCCCCGATAGGCTGGGCGGGTGACTCCCTCAGCGCAGGGCTCGCGCGTAGCGGGCAAGCTGGGCCTCACCGACCGCACATTCGCCGGTCCCCGCTCCCGCAAGCTCCGCAAGGCCGTCGATGCGGGCCTGATCGAGGTCGACCGCGTGCTCGCGGAAGAGCTGCGCATGACCGACCAGATCGCCGACGCGGCGAGTCGCTACCTCTACGAGGCGGGCGGCAAGCGCGTCCGGCCGATGCTCGCCCTCATCACCGCGCAGCTCGGCGACGGGGCGAACGAGAACGTCGTCCTCGGCGCGACGGCGCTGGAGATGACCCACCTCGGAACGCTGTATCACGACGACGTGATGGATGCCGCGGACAAGCGCCGCGGTGTTCCCAGTGCCCACGCCGTATGGGGCAACAGCGTCGCGATCCTGACCGGAGACCTGCTGTTCTCACGCGCGAGCCAGATCATGGCGCGCCAGGGCGACCGGGCGATCCGGCTGCAGGCCGACACGTTCGAGCGCCTCGTGCTGGGCCAGATGCACGAGACGGTGGGCCCGCAGGAAGGTGAGGACCGCGCCGCGTTCTACCTCAAGGTGCTCTCGGACAAGACCGGGTCGCTCATCGCCGCGGCGGCCCAGTCCGGCGTCATCTTCTCGAACGCCCCCGAGGAATTCGAGCAGCCGCTCGTGCTCTTCGGCGAGAAGGTGGGTGTCGCGTTCCAGCTGCTGGACGACGTGATCGACCTCTCCGCCGATCCCGACGAGACCGGCAAGGTGCCCGGCACGGATCTGCGGGCGGGCGTTCCGACGATGCCGTACCTCGTGCTCGGACAGCGGACGGATGCCGATTCCATCGCCCTCCGCGAGCGCATCGACGAGGGCGTCGAGCGCATTTCCGCGGGGGAGGACCCCGCGATCCTCGACGACGAACTGGCCGATCTCCGCCGGCACGACGCCACGCAGGCGACCCTCGACCTCGCCCACGCCTGGTCGAACGAGGCGATCGCGGCGCTCGCGCCCCTGCCGGACGGGGCCGTCCGCGAGGCGCTCACACGCTTCGCCCAGGCCGTCGCAGACCGCTCCTCCTGAAAGGACACCACATGACCAAGCTCAGGCTGGCCATCGTCGGTGCAGGACCGGCGGGCATCTATGCCGCCGACATCCTGCTGAAGGCTGAACGCAAGTTCGACGTGTCGATCGACCTGTTCGAGCAGCTCCCCGCTCCGTACGGCCTCGTCCGCTACGGCGTCGCCCCCGATCACCCCCGCATCAAGGGGATCATCACGGCGCTGCGCGAAGTTCTCGACCGCGGCGACATCCGCCTGTTCGGCAATGTGCGATTCGGCGAGGACATCACGCTGGAAGACCTCAAGCGCCACTACAACGCCGTGATCTTCGCGACCGGCGCGACCAAGGACTCCTCGCTGGACATCCCCGGCATCGAGGCGACGGGGTCCTACGGGGCCGCGGACTTCGTCAGCTGGTTCGACGGTCACCCCGACGTGCCCCGCGAGTGGCCTCTGGAGGCGGCATCCGTCGCGGTCATCGGCAACGGCAACGTCGCGCTGGATGTCTCCCGCATGCTCGCCAAGCACGCGGAGGACCTGCTGCCCACCGAGATCCCCGAGAACGTGTACGAGGGCCTCAAGGCCTCGCCGGTCACCGATGTGCACGTGTTCGGGCGCCGCGGTCCGGCGCAGGTGAAGTTCACCCCGCTCGAGCTTCGTGAGCTCGGCGAACTGCGTGATGTCGACATGGTCGTCTACGACGAGGACTTCGACTACGACGACGCGTCGCGCGCCGCGATCGCGAGCAACAAGCAGGTCATGGTGATCGACCGTGTGCTGCAGTCGTGGCGCAAGCGCGATTCGGTCAACAACGCCGGAGGGACGGCATCCCGTCGCCTGCACCTGCACTTCTACGCGAAGCCGCTCGAGGTCGTCACGGATGCCGAGGGCCGCGTGTCCGCGTTCCGCTGGGAGCGCACGCGGCCGGACGGCGAGGGCGGGGTGATCGGCACCGGCGAGATCCGTGAGGTCCCGATCCAGGCCCTGTACCGGGCCGTCGGCTATTTCGGTTCGCCGCTGCCCGGCATCCCGTTCGACAAGCGCCACGGCGTCATCCCGAACCACGAAGGCCAGGCGTTGCGCAAGGACTCGAACGACCGCGTGCCGGGCGTCTACGCGACCGGCTGGATCAAGCGCGGGCCCGTGGGCCTGATCGGGCACACGAAGTCGGATGCGATGGAGACGGTGCGCCACCTCATCAACGACCAGGGATCCTGGTGGCAGCCGGCGGATCCGTCGGAGGAAGCGATCCCCGCACTTCTCGCCGAGCGCGGCGTGCGCTGGACCGACCTCGACGGCTGGCACCGGCTCGACGAGCACGAGGTCGCCCTCGGTGCGCCGCACGAGCGTGCGCGCATCAAGGTCGTGCCGCGCGACGAGATGGTGCGGGTCTCGCGCGGAGAGTGACCCGCGCGGCCGGGGACGGGACGGATGCCGTGCTGAGGGCCGCCGGTAGGCTGGCGCGATGGCGCATGACTGGGTCGCGGATGTTCTCGGCGAGCCGTTCGAGCAGCTCACCCTCGACCTCGGCGAGGATTCGGAAGGACCGGTCGTCGCGACGCTCGTGCGATCACTCGCGCGCCACTCGGTCTTCGCGAACCTGCTCGGCGACCGGAGGCCGCTGCACGACGTCGACGTCCTGTACGTCCACGGCTGGTCGGACTACTTCTTCCAGCGCAGTCTTGCGCGCTACTGGAACGATCGGGGAGCCGACTTCTACGCCCTCGATCTCCGCAAGTACGGTCGCAGCATCCGCCCGGGGCAGACTCCGGGCTACATCGCCGACCTGACGACATACGACGAGGACATCGCCGCCGCGCTGATCGCGATGGGTCGCCCGGGCGACGGGTCGTCCACCGATCGCCGTCTCGTCCTGGTCGGTCACTCGACCGGCGGGCTTACGCTCAGCATCTGGGCGTCGAATCATCCGGATGCCGCGTCCGCGCTGATCCTGAACAGCCCGTGGCTGGAATTCCAGCTCGGGGTCGTGCGAGGGGCCGTGGCACCCGTCGTGGAGCTGCAGTCCCGGCTGCGACCGCTCGGCACCCTGCCGCAGGTCGACATGGGCTTCTACACGCGGGCGCAGCGCGAGGCGGCGGGCCGTGAGCTCGACGTGAACCCGGAGTGGCGCCCCGAGCAGACGACGGCCGTGCACCACGGCTGGTTGGCGGCGATCCTGGCCGGCCACGCGAAGGTCGCCGCAGGACTGCACGTGAGTGCGCCGGTGTGCGTGCTCCTGTCGCAGAAGTCCGCCGTCCCCGCCCGCTGGTCGGACGAGCTCACGCGGACCGACAGTGTGCTCGTGGTCGACGACATCGCGCGCGCGGCCTTGAAGCTGGGGGACTCCGTGACGATCGAGCGAATCCCGGGCGCCCTGCACGACGTGTTCCTGTCCCGACCTGAGGCGCGCGACACCGCATACGAGCGGATGGATCGCTGGGTGATGGGCAGCCTCGGCACGTCCCGGCTTCCACTCGCACCCGGAACATACGGAGCCTGAGAACGCCTATGTACGGTCCGCCGACTAGGCGGGCTCTCGGATCCGGGGCCTCGTAGGAAGCTGCCTGCGGCGCATCGGGTGCGGACGGGGGCGGCTGGTTGCTCGCCGAGCGGGCGACGAGCTCTGCGTGCCCGGAGTCGGCAGTTGTCTGTCAGGAAGTCGGGCGCAGCGGTGGATCCCGTTCGGCGCCCCGAGCTAGCAGCCGGGCGGCTTCTCACTGATGTCGAGTGGTGGTTGCGAGTCTCAGACATCGAGGGCGACGCCCCTGATCTCGTCGTGTGCGACCTCGAAAACCGTGTCGCCTGGCAGGCGCATCCAGCCGATCTGATCGACGCCGGTGGTGGCGACGATGCGGACTCCGCCGTCGGTCGTCGTGCTCAGCAGTGTGTTGTAGTCCTCGCCGTGGCCCGACGGGAGCGACGAAAGGTCGGCGCCGCGGTCGACGAAGGCGGCGAGGGGCGCGGGCGCGGTGCCCGTGGAGTGCACGACTCGCAGACCGGATTCCGAGAGCAGCATCGCGTTCAGGCAGGCGACCGGGAACCGCGCACGCACCTCGGCGACGCCGACCGCGAGGCTCGATGCCGCCCATTCCGTGCGCCCCGATCGAACGGCGCCGACACGGTCCCGTACCACGGCGAAATACGCCTCGCTGTCCGTCGTTCCCAGAAGCCGGGTGCGCTCCAGAGGATGGAGCAGATCGACGAGCCTGTCGCGCGGGGCGAGGAGACCGTTGTGCTGGAACGCGACCCCGTCGCGGTGGAACGGCTGGCTGTTCTCTGAGGAGGCCGGAGAGCCACGGCTCGCGAAGCGCAGGTAGACCATCCGTGCCGATGCGGGGCCCGCGAGGGCTTCGAACCATCTGCGGCTCCCGACCTCGGTGCCGGCACCGCTGACGCACGTCACGGCGCCGCTCTCGGGATCGAGCCACGCCGTACCCCAGCCGTCGGAGTGCACTTTCGCGAGCGCCGCGAACTCCGTGAGCAGACGGTCCCCGATCGCATCGGCGGTCGCCGCGGGCTGGGCGGCGACGAAGGCGAGCATTCGTGACATTTCATTCTCCTGAGGACACTTTAGACATGATGGATCCATTTGTGATAGTTTTGGATCCTGTTTGAGAGGACACGGAGTTCCATGACATCGTTGCCCGCGGCTGACGCCGCTCGACGAGACGCGGTCGTGCCGCTGGTCGGCGCCACGCTCGATGTCGCGCTGGAGCGTGAACTCACTCGCGGCGCGGCCGCGTCCCATCACTTCAACGCGGCGGGCTCCGCTCTGCCCACGGCCGCGGTGGTATCGGCGGTCGTCACGCATCTCCGCCTTGAGGAGCGCATCGGGGGCTACGAGGCAGCTGCACAGGTCAAGGAGAGCGTAGAAGCGGTCTACGGGTCGGCGGCCGCCGTGCTCGGTTGCGACGCCGAAGAGATCGCCCTCTTCGACAGCGCATCGACCGGACTGCGCGTGATCCTGGATGCCTTCCGCCCTGCTCCCGGCTCGCGCATCATCGCCTCGCGCAGCACATACGTCAGCCACGCACTGCACCTCATGACGCTCCAGAAGGAGCAGGACGTCCAACTGGTCCTCGCGCCCACCGACGCGCAGCGCCGCGTCGACCTCGAGGCGCTCGAAGCGCTCCTCGCCGACGGGCGCCCGACGATACTCACGATCGCACACATCCCCACATCGTCGGGCTTGGTAGAGCCGGTGCACGAGATCGGCGGGCTAGCCCGCCGCTACGGTGCCGCCTACGTCCTCGACGCGACGCAGTCCGTCGGGCACCTCGACATCGACGTGGCCCGGATCGGCTGCCACGTGCTGGTGACGACTGGCCGGAAGTTCCTGCGCGCCCCGCGGGGGACGGCGCTCGCATTCGTGCAGCGCGACTGCGCGGCGATGCTGCCGCCCTCCGCTCCGGACGTCCGCGGGTCGCAATGGGTGGGCGCGTCGTCGTGGGACGTCACGACGACCGCCCGTCGATTCGAGACGTGGGAAGCAGGTATCGCTGGTCGACTCGGACTGGGCGTTGCACTCGAGGAGGCCAACAGTCGGGGCATCGCCCAGACCGCGAGGTGGCTGACCTCGACAGGCGAGCTGGTCCGCGAGTCCTTGCGGGACATTCCGGGCGTGACGATCGCCGACCCCGAGGGATCCGCCTCTGCTATCGTCACTTTCCTGATCGACGGCGTGGAATCGGCTCGTGTGTCCACGGCGCTCGCCGACCGGGGCGTGCGCGTGGTCTCGGTCCCGGCGACGCACGGGCAATGGGATCTCGGGGATCGTTCGATCGCCTCGGTCGTGCGGGCCTCTCCGCACGTGTACAACGACGGCGCCGATATCGTCGAACTGCTGGAGGGCGTCGCGGACATCGCGCGGAAGGAAGCCCGGCCGTGACCGCACGCGATGCCGACGTCGTGGTCGTGGGCCTCGGCATCCACGGCAGCGCCGCCACGGCCGCTCTCGCACGTCGCGGGGTCGACGTCATCGCCGTCGATCGCTTCGAGCCCGCCCATACGCGTGGCTCTTCTCACGGCCGCACCCGCATGATCCGTCGCGCGTACCCGAACCCGATCTGGAACGACTTCGTCGCGCGCGCCTTCGACGGGTGGGGCGCGCTCGAGCGCGAGAGCGGGGAGACGCTGCTGCACCGCACCGGCGGGCTGTACGCCCACCGCGGGGAATCGCAGCTGCAGGGCCCCGGCTGCGTGGTCGTCGACGAACGCGCACGGATGGCCGAGCTTATGCCGGGATTCGCGGTGCCGACGGGATACGGCGCCGTGTACGACCCGGATGCCGGAGTGCTCGAGGCGTCCCGTGCGGTGAGCTCGCTGCAGCAGTCGGCCGCCGCGCACGGCGCCGCGCTGCGGTGGGGTGTGCGCGCTGAGGGGTGGGAGCGGGTCGACGCCGGCGTCGTGCTGCGCACCGATGCGGGCGAGCTCCGCGCGCGCCGGCTCGTGATCGCGGGGGGCAGCTGGATGGGCGCGCTCGTGCCCGAGCTCGCGCCGCTCGTGGAAGTCTGGCGCATCCTGACCCTGACCGTGGCAGCCGGTCAGGCGGTCGGGATGCCGCCGTCACTGGGCGCCTTCTCGGTCGACAGACACGAAGGGCTCGTCTTCGGGATTCCGGACGCCGATGGCAACGGCGTGAAGCTCGGCATCGACGCGGGACTGATCTGGGACCCGGAATCGCCCGTCGCACCACCCTCCGAGGCCGAGGCGGAGGCGCTGCGGCAGCTGCTCGGTCTCTACGTGCCGCGGATCGACACCGCCGCGGTCGAACTCGCCGCATGCCTGTATACGATGACGGCGGACAAGCGATTCGTGATCGGTCCGCTGCGGCGCGCACCCGAGGTCGTCGTGGCATCGGCCTGCTCCGGCCACGGGTTCAAATTCGGACCCGCCGTGGGCGAAGCGCTCGCCGATCTCGCCACGGGAGCAGAACGCCGTGATCTCGATTTCATCTCTACGTCCCGACGGGGGATCTGACATGACCATCGCACTCGCCGCACCGCATCCCGAAGCGGTCGCCGCCGGCAAGCGCGCCGTCGCGGGGGGCGGGAACGCGCTCGACGCGGCGCTCGCCGCTGCCGTCATGCTCACGGTCGTCTACCCCCACCAGTGCGCGCTGGGCGGCGACCTCATCGCCCTCGTCCGCACTCCGGGCGGCGAAACCACCGCGGTGATCGCTGCCGGAACCGCGCCGGCGGCGATCAGCGATGTGGTGTCGGGTTGGACCGAGGTGCCCCGGCAAGGGGCGCACGCCGTCACGGTGCCGGGAATCGTCGCCGGATGGCGCGAGATCGCCGCGATCGGCGGCCGGCACGATCTGTCTTCCGCGTTCACGGACGCCGCGAACGTCGCGGACGGGGGATTCCCGGTGAGCGCAGGTCTGGCGCGCGCGATCGCGTCGCGTGCGGATGCGGTGGAGGAAGACCCTGGAATGCGCGGGGTGTTCGCGCCCGCCGGGATCCCGCTCACGCAGGGCGAGACGCTACGTCAGCCCGCGCTGGCCGTGACCCTGCGCAGCCTGGCCGACGATGTGGACGACTTCTACCGGGGCGGCATCGCGCGGTCCCTGGTCGACACTCTGCGCGCGGGTGGGGGGACCCACACGGTCGAGGACTTCTCGGCCTACGCCGCGGAAGTCGTGCCCGCCCTGACGCGCCCGATCGGGGAGCAGACTTGGCACGTCGCGCCGCCGCCGTCCGTCGGACCGGTGTTGATCGGCGTCGTCACCGCGGCGACGGCGGGGGCCGCAGCCGGATCCGTCTCGGGTGCGATCCTGGTGGATGCCGCGATTCGCGGCGTACATGCGCGGGCCGCCGCGCTGGGAGATCCGCGATCGAGCGACATCGACCTCGACCTTCTGCTCGACCTCGGCGTCCGTACCCCCGCACCGGCGTTCGCCGAACCGCGCCCTCTCGGTGACACCGCCGCGGTGACCGCGTTGGACGACGAGGGGTGGAGCGTCACGATCGTGCAGAGCGTGTATCAGACCTTCGGCGCGGGCCTGCTCGATCCCGGCACGGGGATCATGCTGCACAACCGCGGCAGCGCATTCAGCGTCGATCCGGCGTCGCCGGCGGCGGTGCGCCCCGGCGCCCGCCCGCCGCACACCCTGTGCCCCGCGATCGTCGATGCCCCGGGCGTGACCGTCGTCGCAGGCTGTCAGGGGGGACGCGCACAGGCGTGGATCCTGTCGCAGATCCTCCCGGAGGCCGTCGATGCCGAGCAGGCACTCTCGACGATCCTCGATCGTCCTCGCTGGGTGGTCGGCGACCGCGATCTGGGGCAACCCGAGCTCTCGCTGGTCGCCGAGCCGGGGGTCGCCCCGGACGTGCTCGATCGTGCGCGCGAGAACGGCCTGCCCGTCGTCCGATTCCCCGCTCGCGCTGATGAGGCCGGGCACGTCCAGCTCGTGCGCCGCGCGCGCGGCGAGATCACGAGTGGCAGCGATCCCCGTGCCGACGGTGTCGGCATCGTGATGCATCCCGATTCCGCGACCGAACAGAGCATCGCATGACGACCACGTCCCCCGATCCGACACGACACGTATCGACCCGCCCGCACACGGAGGAGGCCCCCATGCACGCCGCCCGACACTGGACCGAACCGCTCACCGCGGACGAAATCGCGGAAGTGGCGGCGTTGGTCCGCGCCGATGCGCGCCTCGGCGAGAACCCGCGGTTCTGGGGCGTCGCGGTGGAGGAGTCGCTCGCGCGCAGCCTCGCCGACGGGCAGGGTCGCCCCGTGCGCCTCGTCGTCATGAACCCCGATGCGCACGCAGCGTGGGAGGTCACGGCATGGACGAGCGGGACCGACCGCGAGGCATCCGTCGGCTCCTGGTCGCCGGTGGACGCCAAGCGCCCCGGCGTCTCCTCCGACGAAGCCCGCATGGTCGCCCAGGCGGCGCGCAATCACCCCCTCTTGAAAGAGGCGCTGGCCAAGCGCGGCATCACCGACACGTCTCTCGTCTGGGTCGATCCCGAGTCGATGACGGGATTCGAGCCGGAAGGGTACGAGGACCGGCGTCTGTCGTGGGGATCCGTCTGGCACCGCGAGAGCGTCGACGACAACGGCTACGCGCGCCCGGTGGCGGGCCTCGTCCCGATTCTCGATCTGGAGACCCTCGACATCATCGAGCTGGAGGACCACGGCGTCATCCCGCTCGCGAGCGAGGGGGGCAACTATCGTTCGGGGACCTGGGGTCCGGATCGCGAGGTCGCGCCGCTGGAGATCATCCAGCCCCAGGGGCCGGGCTTCGAGGTCGAGGGACACCTCGTCCGGTGGCAGAACTGGTCCTTCCGGATCGGCTTCACCCACCGCGAAGGGTTGATCCTCCACGACGTGACCTATCGTGACGGCGATGTCGAGCGTTCGGTGCTCCGGCGTGCGTCGATCAACGAGATGTACGTGCCGTACCTGGACTCCGACCCCACTGCCTACCGCAAGAACTTCTTCGACTGGGGCGAGTACGGCGCGGGGCCGCTGACCGCATCGCTCGAGCTCGGCTGCGACTGCCTGGGCGAGATCCGCTACTTCGATGCCCACTTCCTCAACGGCCACGGCGAGGCGAAGACCATCGTCAACGGCGTCTGCCTGCACGAAGAGGATCACTCAATCCTCTGGAAGCACGTGAACACGCGCATCGGCGAGGCCGACGTCCGTCGCTCCCGCCGGTTGGTGGTGTCGTTCTTCGCGACGGTGGCCAACTACGATTACGGCTTCTACTGGTCGTTCCACCAGGACGGCAACATCGAACTCGAGGTCAAGCTCACCGGCATCCTGTCGGTGTCGGGCATCGACGACAGGCAGACGCCGCGCTACGGGCGGATGGTGAGCCCCAACGTGCAGGCGCCGACGCACCAGCACTATTTCGCCGTGCGTCTGGACACGGCCGTCGACGGACCGAAGAACCGGTTGGTCGAGGTGCACGCCGAAGTCGAGGACGACGACGAGCTCAACCCCTACGGCAACGCGGTGAAGATGGTCTCGGAGACGATCTCGTCCGAGAAGGACGCGGCGCGCACCGCGGATGCCTCTCGAGCGGTGCACTGGCGGATCGAGAACACCGAGAAGACGAACCGCTTCGGCGAGGCCACGTCGTACCGGCTCACCCTGCCCAACACGACACGCCTGTTCGCCAAGCCGGGAAGCGTCGTCGAGCGCAAGGCGCCGTTCGTCGCGAAGCACCTGTGGGCGTCGGCGTACGACCCGTCCGAGCGCTACATCGCGGGGGAGTACCCCAATCAGGCGCCGTTGTCGGCCGAGGGCATCACGGCATGGCAGGAAGCCGATCGCTCACTCGACGGGGCTGAGCTAGTGGTGTGGCCGATCGTCGGCGTGCACCACTACCCGAAGCCCGAAGAGTGGCCCATCATGCCGGTTCACCGGATCGGCTTGCGGCTCGAGCCGGACGGCTTCTTCACCCGCAACCCGTCCTTGGACGTCCCGCCGTCGGCGAGTGACGCCGATTGCCATGCCTCCGCGCACGCCGGTCACGCTCCGGGCCACCATGATGACCACGATCACAACGCGCACGGCGATCACGGACACGGGCACCACCACCACGGATCCGACGACCACTCGCGCTGATGGCGGAGGTCCTGCACGCGGGTGCGTGGATCGCGACAGCGGTGAGCACCTGCTGCGTCGCAGGGTCGGGGCGTCGACTCCGCGTGCGGGAGTCCGTCCTCGCCCTGGGCATGCTCCTGGCGATGTCGGACGTGGTGCTCGGCTGGGGCCTGCTGCCGACGGTGGGCTGGGCGGGAGTGCTCCTCGTGGCCGCCCTGGCGTGTGCGACGGCGGTTCCCGGGACGCGTTCCGGCTGTCCGGAGGACCGCTCCGGACCGGCGATGGACGCGATGGGCGCCGTCCTCATGGCGGGCCTGCTCCTGCTCATGTCGGGCGATGTCCACGCGTCCGGCGGCGGGCACGGCTCGCACGCGGCGTCGGGTGAGGCCATGGCGTGGCTGGCCTTCGCGGCCGGTGTCGCATTCGCGTCGGCATCCGCCCACATGTCCCTGACCATGAGGGTGCCGACGGGAATCCCTGCGCGAGCGTGCGCGCTGCGCCGTACGGCTCCCCTCGCGATGGGGGCATCGGTGGTGCTCATGGCGGCGGTGGCGCTCGCCTGAGCGAAGTGGTCTTCGGAGAGGCGGTCAGCCCTTGAAGACCGTGGACGAGCGGCGCTCGTACCAGCGTGCGAGCTGCTCGCCCGCCTTGATCACGTGCTCGCGCATCTCGGCGCGCGCAGCCTCGGCGTCGCCGCGCTCGAGCGCGTCGAGGATGCGACCGTGCTCGGCGAAGTTCTCCTCGCGATGGCGGCTGTCGTTGACCAGCAGCTGGGCCGACACGTTGCGGGGGAAGGTCTCGTTGATCTCGTCGATCGAGCGGGCCAGGCGCGAGTTGCCCGAGAGTTCGGCGATCGTGCTGTGGAAGATGTCGTTCTCGCGCCGGCTGTCGAGTGCCGCCTCGTTCGCCTCGTCGCGTTCGGCGAGGGAGCGATCGTACATGGCCTGATTGGCGACACGCAGCCGTTCGATGTCTTCGTGCGAGGCGTTGCCCACCGAGAGGACGGCTGCGAGCCCTTCGAGCTCGGCGCGCACGGTGTAGGCCTCTCTCACCTCCCACGGGGAGGGGATCCGCACGACAGCGCCGCGGTTGGGCACGACGTCGATCAGGCCGCCGGTCTGCAGCTGGCGCAGAGCTTCACGGACGGGCGTGCGGCTCACGCCGAAGTCGTTCGCCAGTTCGGCCTGACGCAGCTGAGCGCCGATGGGGATCTCGCCCGAGATGATGCGAGCGCGGATCTTCGCGGCGATGTCGTCCACGAGAGCGTGGCCCGTCATCTCGGAGGCGGGCTGGACTTCGGCTGCCATGCGATCTCCCTCTCATCGACCGCCTTCGGCGATTCGTTGGGAACCGTAGCAGAACCCCGGCGGAGCGAGAGCCGTGGCGCGCGACAAATGTCCACGATGCGACATATTGGATCCAGAACGGTTGTGTTAGGATCCAAACATGGCGGTGGAAGAGGGAGTATCGGAGCGCACCGCTCGCGTGCGCGCCATGACGTTCGAGGCGGACGATGTCATCGCCGTGGAGCTTGAGCCGGTCGACGGCGGTGCCGCCGACTGGGCTCCGGGAGCCCACATCGATCTGGTGCTGCCGGATGCGCCGGTGCGGCAGTACTCCCTGACCGGAGCGCCCGGCTCCTCCCGGTACCGCATCGCGGTGCTGCGTGAGGAGCACAGTCGCGGCGGCTCGCGGGCCGTGCACGAAAGGCTGCGTCCGGGGGATGTGGTCACTCTGCGCGGGCCGCGAAACCACTTCGCCCTCGAGCCCGCGGCGGAGTACTTCTTCGTCGCTGGAGGCATCGGGATCACCCCGATCGTGCCGATGCTGCACGCCGCGGACCGCGCCGGCGCGCGCTGGCGCCTCCTCTACCTGGGGTCGACGCGTCGTCGCATGGCCTTCCTCGACGAGGTGATGGGGATCGGCTCCGGTGTGGTCACCGTCGTCGCGCGGGATGAGGGCGGTCGTGCCGACCTCGCCACCGCGGTGGCGGCCGCGCCGGACGCGGCGGTGTACGCCTGCGGTCCGGAGCGGATGCTGAGCGCGCTCCGAGAACTGCTGCCCGAAGACGACGGACGGCTCCGCCTGGAGTACTTCGCCGCACCCGACATCGAGTACGAGCCCGGCGGTGTCTTCGCCGTCCGGCTCGCCCGGACCGGTGTCGAGCTGACGGTCGATCCGGAGCAGTCGGTGCTCGAGGTGATGCGGTCGGCCGGCGTGGAAGTGCTCACCGACTGCGAGGAAGGCATCTGCGGTAGCTGCGAGACCCACGTGCTCGAGGGCGAGGTCGAGCACCGCGACTTCGTGCTGACCTCGCAGGAGCGAGAGCGCATGGACTGCATGATGGTGTGCGTTTCGCGCGCGTCGTGCCCCCTCCTCGTGCTGGATGCCTGAGCTGTGGATACAATAACAACAAGATCGGATACCGAAGGGTAAGTCGCGATGCTGAAACAGGAAGACAACGAGAAGATCACGCGCTCCGGCCCAGGGACGCCCCTCGGCAATCTGCTGAGGTCGTACTGGCAGCCGGTGGCGCTGGTCTCGGAGATGCCGGGCGAACGTCCCGTCAAGGCCGTGCGGATCATGAGCGAGGACCTCGTGCTGTTCAAGAAGCGCGAGGGCTGGGGTCTGATCAGCCGCTTCTGCGCGCACCGCGGGGTGGACCTGTCGTACGGGCGCCTCGAGGAGGACGGCATCCGGTGTCTGTATCACGGCTGGCTCTACGACGGCCAGGGACGATGCGTCGAACAGCCCGCAGAACCGGACCACAGCCAGTTCCTCGGGAAGATCCGCATCTCGAACTACCCCTGCGTCGAAAAGAACGGCCTCATCTTCGCCTACATGGGAGCGGGAGATCCCCCGCCGTTTCCGCACTACGACTGCTTCGTCGCGCCCGACGAGTACACGTTCGCCTTCAAGGGTCTCTGGGAGTGCAACTGGCTCCAAGGGCTCGAAGGAGGAATCGACCCCAGCCACGTGTCGTTCCTGCACCGGTTCATCCAAGAGGATCCACGCGACATGTACGGCCAGCAGTTCGCCGAAGAGGTGGAGGGGACCGGCAAGAAGCTCTCGATGCTCGTCGGCGAGAGCTACCGCCCCGACATCGAGGTCGAGAGCGCCGAGCACGGCCTGCGCGTCTACGCGCTGCGACAGCTCACCGAAGACATCAAGCATGTGCGGGTCACGAACCTGCTCTTCCCGAACGCGTTCGTCGTGCCGTTCGGCAACACCAAGGTCTTCACGCAGTGGCATGTGCCGATCGACGACGAGAACCACTACTGGTTCATGATCTGGTACGACTTCGCCGAAGTCACGGACAAGGACACCCTGCTGCAGCAGCGACTCGAAGGCGTCTCGCTCCCTGACTACCGTCCGCTGCGCAATCGCAGCAACAACTGGGGCTTCGACCCGCAGGAGCAGAAGGAGCTCACGTACACGGGCATGGGGCTCGACATCAACGTCCACGACCAGTGGGCGGTGGAGAGCATGGGCGCGATCCAGGACCGTACGGTGGAGCGGCTGGGCATCTCCGACCGCGCGGTGACCGCCAACCGTCGCATGCTGCTGCGCGCGATCGATTCCTTCGCCGCGGGCGGCCAGACCCCTTCGCATCCGGTGAGCGAGGAGGAGGCCGCGCGGCTGACCGGGCCGATCGCGATGGACACCATCGCCGCGAACGATGCCTGGCAGGAACGGTGGGTGCAGCGAGAGCAGGAGCGCCGCGACGCCTCGCCGTGGGCCGGCCCGCGCGAGAGCGTGCAGGAGTCGGTCGATGCGTGAGCGCAACGTCGACGAGCGTCCCGTCGCCGAAAGCGGTGGGGGCATCTCCGCGCGCCCCATGCTCGCGAAGGACCGTGAGGGTCTCATCGATCGTCACGGGCTCTGGAGCGAGGAGCAGTACGCCGCTGCGGGCCAGATGCGCCGCGTCATCGACGAACTCGGCATCGAGATGGTGCGCTTCTCCTTCGTCGACCAGCACGGCGTGCTGCGGGGCAAGACGATCGCACGCGGCGGCATCGCCGCGGCCATGCGCTCCGGGGTGACCGCGCCGAGCTCCCTGTTGCTCAAGGACACCTCGGGTCAGTCCGTCTTCTCGGTGTTCGCGGCCGAGACGGGGGTCGGGCTCGCCGGCTTCAGCGGCGCGGGCGACATCGTGATGGTGCCCGATCCGGCGACCTTCCGCGTGCTCCCCTGGGCGCTCAAGACCGGGTGGATCCTGTGCGACGTCCATTTCCCCGACGGATCGCCGGTCCCCCTGTGCACCCGGTCGATCCTCCGCAACGAGCTCACGGCGCTCGCTGCGCGCGGCTACGGCATGACGGTCGGCGCCGAGCTCGAGTTCCACGTGTACCGAGCGGATGCCGTGGCGCTGACGACCGCGAACATCGGCGCGCCGGGAAGGCCCGGCGCGGCTGTCGCGACCAGCCCCACGACGCGCGGTTCGCAACTGCTGTACGAGGAGGGACTGGACCGGATGCAGCCACTCGTGGATGCGCTCTACCGCGGTCTCACGCTCCTCGACCTGCCGCTGCGGTCGATCGAGCTCGAGTTCGGCCCCAGCCAATTCGAACTCACGATGGAGGCCGGCTCCGCGCGCGGGATCGCAGACGCCATCGTGCTGTGCCGCAGCGCCGTCCGGCGCATCGCGGCGGGCCTCGGCTACCACGCGACGTTCATGTCGCGTCCGCAGGGCACCGAGGGCGCCTCGACCGGCTGGCATCTGCACCAGTCGATCACGTCCGCGGGAGGCGCCAACGTCTTCGTGCCCGATGCCCCCGGTGCGTCGATGTCCCTGCTGGGTGCGTCGTACCTCGCCGGGATCCTCGACCACGCGGCGGCGGCGGCCGCTTTCGCCACACCGACGGTGAACGGCTACAAGCGATATCAGCCTCACTCGCTGGCTCCCGACCGCATCGCGTGGGGGATCGACAACAAGGGCGCGATGGTGCGCGCGGTCGGCGGTTACGGCGACCCCGCGACCCGGCTCGAGAACCGCTCCGGGGAGCCGGCCGCCAACCCGTACCTCTATATCGCGTCGCAGCTGATCAGCGGCATGGACGGTGTCGATCGCGGACTCATCCCTCCGGCCCCGACGAACGACCCGTACAACACGTCCGCGCCCGCGCTGCCGGCCTCGCTCGGCGAGGCGGTCGACGCTCTCGAACAGGACGCCGCATTCCGTTCGGCGCTGGGCGAGGTCGTGGTGGACTGGTTCTCGGCGATCAAGCGCGCCGAATTCTCCCGCTACCTCCGCCACGTCTCCGACTGGGAACAGCGCGAGTACTTCGACATCTTCTGAACCACCCGAGAACGAGGAATGATGAGCATGAGAGCCGCCGTCGAGGCGCTGCCGACCTACGAGCCCTTCTTCTGCGCGGGCGAGTGGGTGCCTGCGGATGATCGGGAGGTGCACACGGTCATCGATCCCGCGACGGGGGAGGTGCTCACGACCGTGGCGCAGCCGACGCCCGCCGACATCGACGCCGCCGTCGAGGCGGCCGTTGCAGCGCACGCGGACAAACGGTGGCGCGGACTCGCGCCGCTGGAGCGATCACGGATCCTCCATCGCGTGGCCGACCTCATCGAGGAGGAACTCGAGGATCTCGCGATCCTCGAGACGCGCGACAACGGGAAGCCCATCGAACGCTCCCGCGCCGATGTGGGCAACGCGGCACGCACGTTCCGCCACTTCGCGGGTGCACCGTCGCGCATCGGCGGCACGGTGGTGCCGATCGACGGCGGCGCGCATCACGTGTACACGACGATGGAGCCGGTCGGGCCGGTGGCGATCATCCTGCCGTGGAACTTCCCGTTCATGACCGCATCGTTCAAGATCGCACCCGCGCTGGCCGCCGGGTGCCCGGTGGTCGCCAAGCCCGCGTCCTACACCCCGCTGTCGCTGCTGCGCATGGCTCGGATCCTGCAGCGCGCCGGCGTTCCCCGCGGCGTCGTGAGCGTGCTGACGGGAGACCGCCGCGTCGGGGCGGCCCTCACCGAGCACCCCGGCATCGCCAAGGTCACCTTCACCGGATCGACCGAGGTGGGACGAACCGTCGCGCACGCGGCGGCCGAGGACTTCAAACGCGTCACGCTCGAGCTCGGCGGCAAGAACCCGAACATCGTGTTCGAGGACGCCGATCTGGACGCCGCGGTCCTCACCGCGATGCGCGCGTCGTTCGGGCACTCGGGGCAGATGTGCACGGCGGGCAGTCGTCTGCTGGTGCAGCGTTCGATCCTGGCGGAGATGAACGAGCGCATGGCCGCGGCGGTGGCGAGGGTCTCGATGGGCGACGGCCTGGCGGGGGGTGTGACGGTGGGACCGGTCGTCTCGGCGCAGCAGCGCGACAGCATCCTCGGCTTCATCCGTGCCGGCGTTGACGAGGGCGCCACTCTCGTCGCGGGGGGCGGGACGCGGGAGCCGGGCTTCTACGTCGAGCCGACGCTGTTCACCGACGTCACGAACGACATGACGATCGCGCGGGAAGAGATCTTCGGTCCGGTCGTCGGCATCATCCCCTTCGAGGACGAGGCCGACGCCGTGCGGATCGCGAACGACACGCCGTACGGCCTCGCCGCGGGCGTGTGGACGAACGACGTGGGTCGCGCCCACCGCATGGCGCAGGCGCTCGATGTCGGAACGGTGTGGGTGAACACGTACAACATCTTCGACCCCGCGCTGTCGTTCGGCGGCGTCGGTGTCTCGGGACTTGGGCGCGACCTGGGCGACGAGGGCCTGCGCGGATTCCTCGAGCCGAAGAGCGTCGTCATCGCCATCCCCGAGGCCTGACCCGCCGCGGATCACCGACCCAGGAGCCGTCATGACCGACACCGCCGCCTCGAGCGCCGACGCCGCGCACATCGTGGGCGCCCCCGTGCTCATCGTCGTAGACATCCAGGGCGGCGCCGGCCAGACGCCGCCCGACCAGGCGGCGATCCCGATCCACATGCCGGGCCGCGAGGAGCGCCGTGCGCGGGTGCGTCGGCTGGTCGACCGGTGCCGCGATGCCGGCATCCCCGTGGTCTGGATCCAGGAGGTGCACAAGCGCTCCCTGATCGACATCGGCCGTGAGCTCGACGGGTCCGAGGGGCCGCACTGCCTCGAGGGCGCCCCCGACACGGAGATCGCGGCCTGGCTCGACCCGCAGCCCGAGGAGTTCGTCATCCGCAAGCGTCGATACTCGGCGTTCTTCGGCACCGAACTCGAGATCGTGCTGAAGGCCTACAAGGCCGACACCGTCCTGCTGGTCGGCGGGCTCACCGACGTGTGCATCCAGTACACGGCGGTCGACGCCCATCAGCACGACTACCGGGTGCGTGTGCTCACCGACTGCGTCGCCGGATCGACCCAGCAGGCGCACGACAGCGCCCTCGCCGCGGTGCGCTACCTGCAGCGCGACGCGCTCGTCACCGCCGGCGACGTGCACGCCTACATCGACTCGCGCGTCGACGCGGGGCCGGCGCGGGCCCGCGCATGACCGCCGTGCCGCAGGCGACCGTGTACGTCGCGCCGATCGTGACGATGGATGCCGACGCTCCCGACGCCGATGCGTTCGCCGTGCACGGCGAACGCATCGTCGCCGTCGGCTCGGTCGACGCCGTGCGCGACACGGTCCCGGATGCCGCGATCGAAGAGCTCGACGGCGTCGTGCTCCCGGGGTTCATCGACGCGCACATGCACATGCAGCGCGCGGGGCTCAAGGCGATAGACTACGTGTCGCACGAAGACGACGTGGACGTCTACATGGCGCGGATGCAGGACAGCTTCCACGACGACGGACCCGAGGATCCGCCGTTCGAAGACCGGATCCGCGCGCTGGTGCGCGTGCAGCCGCTGCTGCATGCGCTGGGCATCACGGGCGTGGTCGATCCCGCGGTGACGATCGACGAGATGCGCGGGTACCAGGAGGCGCACCGCCGCGGACTGCTGACGATGAGAACCGTCGCGATGCCGTTTCTCGATATCGGCTCGCCCCGCTTCCCCGACGTCGATGCGGCGATCGAGCATCTCGACGGCACCGGCGTCTCGACCGGCTTCGGAGACGACGTGCTGCGACTCGGCCCCATCAAGGTCTACGCGGACGGCGAGGCTCTCAAGGGTCAGGCATTGCTCGAGACGCCCTGGGATGACACCGGGTACAGCGGACTGCAGCGGATCACCGACGAGGATTTCACGCGCCTCGTCCAGTGGTGCGGCGCGCACGGCTGGGGCGTCGGCACGCACGCGGTCGGCGGCGGCGCGATCGCGCTGCTGGCCCGGGCGTACGCCGCCGCGGGTGACGCGGTCGCGGAGCGGCGATTCCAGGCGATACACGCGTATCTCGAGCCCGGCGAAGACAGCATCCGCGCCCTCGCGCACCTCGGGACCATCGCCTCGCTCCAGCCGTCGATCATCTGGCACAACGGCTCGGGTCTGCGTGCCAAGCTCGGGCAGCGCGCCGAGCGCGCCAACCCGGTGCGAACCTGGCTGGACGCCGGCGCGGTGCTCGCGCTCGGCTCGGACGGCCCCTTCTTCCCCTTCGACCCGCGCCACCTCATGTGGCAGACGATCACCCGGTGCGTGGCCGGCGAGGACCGGCCGTTGAGCATGGCCGAGTCGATCACGATCGAGGAGGCACTGGCCGGCTACACCACAGGTGCCGCCTATGCGAGTCTCGCCGAGCGCGATCGGGGAGCGATCCGCATCGGCATGTACGCGGACTGGGCCCTGTGGTCCGCCGATCCGCGCCGGGTCGCGTCGGGAGAGCTCCGCGCGCTCCGGATACGGCGCACCGACGTCGGCGGCCGGACGGTGTACGGAGGCGACGCATGATCGAGACGGTGCTGGGGCCGGTTGCGGCCGACGAACTGGGCGCGGTGTCGACGAACGAGCACGTGCTCACCGACTGTCGGCACCTGCGGCGTCCCACCCGCGAGGGCGGGTCGCTCGAGGGGCCCATCCGGCCCGAGATCCTGGGCGATCTGCGATGGAGCTGGATGTCGCTGGCCGACAACCTGACCCTCGACGACGAATCGGACGCCGTCGCCGAACTCGCTGCGGCGGCAAGAGCCGGACTGGGCACGATCGTCGAGGCGACGTCGTGGGGGATGGGCCCCTCGCCTGCGCGGCTCGCCGACATCTCGCGGGCGAGCGGCGTGCGGATCGTCGCCGCGTACGGCACCTACATCGACAAGACACTTCCCGCGCCATGGCGCGACCTGTCCGAAGCGGAGCTCGAGAGGGCCTTCACCGCCGCGCTGACCCAGGAGATACCCGGCACGGGATTCCGGGCGGGACTTCTCGGCCTGCTCGGCACGAGCGCAGACATCGCCCCCTCGGAGCTGCGCGCACTCCGTGCGGGGGCGCGGGCCGCAGCGGCAGTCGGCGTGGGCGTGAGCATCCGTCTCGACGGTGCGGCCCGGCGCGGGCCCGAGGTCGCCGAGATCCTCACCGGACAGGGTCTGGAGGCGTCTCGCATCCTGTTCTGCAACATGGACAAAGTGCTCGATGACGCCTACGTCCGCGAGGTGAGCGACACGGGTGCCGTCGTCGAGTTCGCGTTCGGCAGCGAGAACCACTTCGCCGACCGTGCCCGCGATGCGACCGACACCGAGCGCCTCGGCTTCCTCGTCCGGTTCCTCGATGACCGGCCGGAGGCGGCCGTGACGCTGTCCTGCTCGGTGTGGACCAAGGGGCAGCTCTCCCGCCATGGCGGGATGGGGTACGGGCACGTCGTCGCCCGGGTCGCCCCGGCACTGCGGCGGCTCGGGGTCTCGGACGATCGCCTCCACGCCATGCTCGAGCGGACACCCGCCGGCTTCCTCGACCGAACGGAGCACTCATGACCGACACGCCTCTGCACTGGAGGAGCGCCCGCGCTCTCGTCGAGGGCATCCGCTCCCGCGAGATCTCGGCGGAGGAGGTGATGCGTGCCCACTTGGCGCGCATCGAGGAGCTCAATCCACAGGTGCACGCGATCGTGTCGATGATTCCGGAGTCGGCGGCGCTCGCCGCTGCGTGCGCTGCCGATGCCGCCGTCGCACGGGGCGACGACGTCGGTGTGCTTCACGGTCTGCCCACCGCGGTGAAGGATCTTCTCGACGTCGAAGGTCTCCCGACGACTCACGGCTCTGCGGTGTACGCCGACGCCGCCCCCGCAACCGCCGACGCGATGGTGGTCGGCCGGATGCGTCGCAACGGCGCGATCATCATCGGCAAGACCAACACACCCGAGGGTGGCCTAGGCACTCTCACGTTCAGCGCGATCCACGAGGTGTGCCGCAATCCCTGGGACCTCTCGCGGCATGCGGGAGGCTCGAGCGGCGGTGCGGCCGCGGCTCTCGCGGCCGGCATGCTCCCGATCGCGGACGGCTCCGACAGCGGCGGCAGCCTCCGCTACCCCGCCTCCTTCTGCAACGTCGTCGGCATGCGGCCGACACCGGGCCGTGTGGCCAGTGGCCGCCTCGGCAACGGCTGGACCGCGCACGGTGTCCTGGGGCCGATGGCGCGCTCCAGCGACGACGTCGCATTGATGCTGGCGGGGATGGCCGGTGCCGACCCGATGGCGCCGATGTCGATCGCTGAAAGCGCGTCGCGCTTCGCCGACGTCATCGCGGACGGTCCGACCGGAGTCCGCGTCGGGTGGAATCCGGACGCCGCAGGTGTGCCCATCAGTGCGGACGTCGCGGCCGTCCTGCGCGAGGCGCGCGCCGCACTCGTCGCCGCCGGTTACGAGGTGGTCGACCTCGACCTCGATGCCGCACTCGCCGACGCCGAGCAGGCGTGGGAGACCATCGAGATGTTCAACTTCTACGCGTCGTACCGCGGCGAGGCGGAAGCGCACGCCGAGCGACTGCGCCCGGATCTGCTCCGGAACATCCGCCAGGGCGAGCGGGTGACGGCGTCCGAGCTGGCCGACGCCCTCGCGATCCGCACGAACGTCTACCGCCGCACCGAGCGCCTGTTCGATGACGTCGATGTCATCGTGACCCCCGCGACGCCCGTGGTCGCCCCGCCGGCCACGGACGAGTGGGTGCGCAAGGTCGGAGAAGTCGAGTGCGACCGGTACTTCCGCTGGCAGATGCTCGCCAACCGCATCACAGTGACGGCGCACCCGGTCGTCGTCACCCCCGCCGGTTTCAGCGGCGGGCTCCCGGTCGGCATGCAGGTCGTCGGTCGGAACCGCGGTGAGTTCGATTTGCTCTCGCACACGGCAGGCTTCGAACGGGCGCTCGGCCTCACCGCGCGGCATCCCCTGATCTGACCCCGATCGGGACCGCCCGTCGTCGATCAGCATCGGCGACGGGCGGCGGCGTGTCCGGAGTGCGGATCAGGGGGCGGGCGGCGCTGCCTCGAAACTCAGCCAGAGTTCGAAGCAGTTGTGCCGGGAGAGGCTCGTCACCCCGACGGAGGCGCGCCCGACGGCGCCGACCTCGGGGCCGAAGACCTCGAGGAAGAGTTCGGTCGCACCGGCGGCGACTTCGTGCAGCCGGTCGAATTCCGGTGTGGTCCGCATGAAGCACAGCGCACGGGAGAGGCCCGCGACGTTATCGAGCGATCCGACGGCCAGGCGGATCAGGCCGAGAGCCTGCGTCGCGGTGAGGGCGGCGGCTTCTCTCGCCTGCGTCACGCTGATGTCCGCGCCGACGACCCCGGGGTGCAGCCGATTCCCCGCACGATCCTCAGGTGTGATCCCGCTCAATTCCACGAGGTCGCCGATGCGATGGAAGGCCTTAAGTCCCGTGCCGTAACGGCCGCCGTACGGCGGATCGGTGTAGTCGGGGATCTCGAGGCCGAGCGCTGCGGCGCGCTGTTCGGGGGTCGACATGATGGGCGGTCCTCCTGGTCGGGTGTCGGCTCACTCTATCGTCGAGGATCCGTTAGAAGTAATATTGGATGCAGAAGCGCAGGTTTGTATCCATCCTTCCTCGTCGTCACGGCGGGTGAGGGGTGCGCGATCGGTCACCCATTCATTGACGGTGTCGGAGCAGTAGTGGGTGGTTCGCCGGACTCACGGGCTGACGAAACGCGGCGGAAACACCCTCGACATTCAAACGTATCCATAATAGAATAGATTGGATCCATGATGGATCCCCTCGCAAAGGAGCGTCCCGCATGACTGTGTTCACTCGTGCCCTCCGGGTCCCGGTGGTCGGGACGCCGGATCGTCGCGCTGCGCGCGATCGACACCGCCATCCTGCCGTGCCTCTCGGCGCGCCGCGGGATCCACACTGCACCACCCGTCCCGAGCAGCGTCACCCGCCACGACACGTGTGCGGCGCCTTACCCGACCCCGACGCACCCGCAAATCACTGACGTATTGAGAGGAATGAGCATGCGCAACAAGAAACCGCTCGCCGGAACCGCGCTCGTCGTGGTGGCAGGCATGTCACTCGCCGGCTGTGCCGCAGGCAACGCCGACGAGGCGCCGGAAGCAGCAGCGACCGACACGATCAATCTTGAGCTCTGGTACGCACCGGCGACCTTCAATCCGGCCCTCGCGACCGCGACCTCCGACCTGCAGAACGCGCGGCTCGGATTCGACACGCTCCTGCGAGCAGGGGAGGACGGCCTGATCGGAGGCCTGGCGACGGAATGGGAGTCCGCGTCTTCGTCGGACTACACCTTCACCCTGCGGGACGACGCGACATGCGCCGACGGCACGGCGATCACGCCGAGCGTGGTCGCGGGGTCGTTCGAGTACCTCGTCGGACTCGAAGACGCCGCCGCGGTGACGTGGAAGAACCAGGCATTCGGGTCCGGAACACCCACATTCACCGCCGACGACGGAGCGGGCACGCTCCAGATCACCCTGAGCGAGCCCTACTCGCAGCTGCTCGGCGGCGT
The DNA here is from genome assembly GCF_039531105.1 of Microbacterium lacus. Taxonomy (NCBI): domain Bacteria; kingdom Bacillati; phylum Actinomycetota; class Actinomycetes; order Micrococcales; family Microbacteriaceae; genus Microbacterium; species Microbacterium lacus. Next base: position 2,955,502 of record NZ_BAAAPK010000001.1, on the reverse strand, counting down.
CTCGCAGCCGGGTCTCGGCGTGATCTGCCCCGCCGGCATCGAGGACCCGGAGGGACTCGCCGCGGGGAGCGTCGAGGGCGCGTTCTCGGGCCCCTACACGCTGAGCGACCAGCAGCCGGGCGTCAGCGTGAGCTTCGCCCTGCGCGACGACTACGACGCGTGGCCGGCGTGGACGAGCGTGGAGGGCGTGCCGGCGAAGACGCTCAACTACAGTGTCCAGCCCGACGGCAACACGAGCGCCAATCTGCTCGAGTCCGGCGGCATCGACGGTGCGCGGTTCTACGACTCGAATGCGCTCCGCTTCGCCGACGAAGAGGGCTTCAGCACGGTGACCTTCGCGAGCTCGGCCTACAACCTCGTGTTCAACCAGACGCCCGGTGCGGGATCGATCTTCGAGGGCAACGAGGCGCTTCGCGCGGCGGTCGCGCAGGCGATCGACCCGCAGGGCTTCAACGACGCGGGGCTGGACGGTCTCGGTGAGACGCAGTACACGGTCAACTCGGCCGGATACGCGTGTGCGCTCGAGGAGCCGTCGCTGCTGCAGAGCTACGACCCGGCGGCGGCGTCGGCCGAGCTGGACGGCCAGACGGTCCGTCTGCTCATCATGAGCAACTGGGACCCGGCGGCGGACTACCTCGCCGAGTCGCTCCGCGCGGCCGGTGCCACCGTCGAGGTGTCCGCCCCGGATCCGGCCGAGTGGTCGAAGCAGATGCGCACCGAACCCCAGAAGTGGGACGTCGCCCTTGCCGCGGAGAACGCCGGGCCCGGCCTCATCCACCTGTCGATCGCCCGCTACCTCGGCGCGACCTACCCGCAGGGGGGCACGAACGTGGTCGGTGCGGACAACCCCGAAGGCGCTGCGTTCTTCGCTGAGGCGATGCAGTCCGCCGACCCCGACGAGCAGTGCGCGGCGTTCGAGTCGGCGCAGGAGACGATCCTCGAGCGCGTCGACATGATGCCCTTGATCACCGACACGCATCGGTACGTGACCCGACCCGGCTTCGCCGCGTACGTGTTCAACGGATACTGGGACCCGTCGGCGGTGCGAATCACGGGGTGACCGTGACACGCTGCCCGGGCCGGAACCAACAGGAGACTCGAACATGAGCATCGTCCCCATCGTGACCTCCATGCCGACCGGCCCGGGCGGCCCACCCATCTCCGCCGGCGGGCCCGAGAGCCCCGACCCGGGAGGCGGCCCCCGTGCCGCATCCCTCGCCGGGGCCTGGCGCCGCTTCCTGCTGCGCAGGGCGGCCGGTCTGCTGGTCAACGTGGCCTTGCTCGTGGTGATCACCTTCCTGATCGTGCAGCTGATCCCCGGTGACCCGGCGACGGCCATCGCCGGCGAGAACGCCACGCTCGACCAGGTCGAGATGGTGCGCGAACAGCTCGGCCTGGACCAGCCGGTCCCGGTGCAGTTCGCCACGTATCTGGCCGGCGTCATCCAGGGAGATTTCGGTGACTCCTACCGGTTCCGGGTGCCCGCGCTGGATGTCGTGATGGCCGCCGTGCCCTACACCCTCGCCATCACGATCCCCGCCGTGCTGCTGCTCCTCGTGATCGGCATCGCCGCAGGCATGGCGGTCGGCGTCGCGACGCGCGGCGACCGTCGCCGCATCCTCGGGACCTCGTTCAACGTCGTGACCGGTTTCATCTCCTCGGTGCCCGTCTACGTCCAGGCCACCGCGCTCGTCGTGATCTTCGCCGTCTGGCTGCGTGCGCTCCCGCCGGCGTACTCGCAGGCGTACGACCTCAGCCAGGCGGCGATCCTGCCGGTGCTCTCGCTGACACTCGGCGGTGCCTGCGCGGTGGCCCGGGTGGTGCGCCGGGAAGCCGCGGTCATCCTCGAGCAGGACTACATGCGCACCGCGCGCGGGTGGCGTCTTCCCTCGCTGACGCTGTACGCGAAGCATATGCTCCCGAACCTCCTCACCACCGCACTGACGCTGTCGGGCATCATCCTCACGGCACTGCTCGGCTCGGCCCTGATAACCGAGGCGGTTTTCGCGTGGCCCGGCCTGGGTGGCGTGATCGTGCAGGCCATCTCGATCGACAAGGACTACCCGGTGATCCGGGCGGCCGTCTTCGTCATCGGTGTGATCTCGCTCGTGATCACACTCGTCATCGACGTGATCCTCGGCATCATCGACCCGCGAACCCTGGGAGACTGACCGTGCCCGCGACCACCTCAGCCGTGCGGACGGCGGAATCAGTCCGACCCCGCGCCTTCGCGTGGAACGGCGGGCTCATCGCCGGCCTGGCGATGCTGGCGATCATCGCCCTCGTGGCGATCTTCGCACCCGTCTTCCTCGCCGACCAGGCGAGTGGACTCGGAAGCGGTCCGCCCAACTCTCCGTCCACGCCCGAACACCCGCTCGGCACCGACACGCTCGGGCGCGACATGCTCGCACGCACTCTCGTCGCCACCCGCCCGACGGTGCTGATGGCGGTCATCGCGACAGGGCTGGCAGCGATCGCCGGCATCGCGGTCGGCATCGCGATCTGGCTCGCCCCCAAGCGTGTCCGCGAATTCGGCCTGCGATGCATCGAGTTCGCGGTGAGCTACCCGACGATGCTCGTCGCGATCATCATCGCCGCCATCCTCGGACAGGGCATCGTGCAGGTCGTCATCGCGATCGCCGTCGCCAACACGGCGGGGTTCGCGCGGCTGACAGCGAACCTGGCCGCGCGCATCTCCACGAGTGAATACGTCACCACGGCGCGCCTGATGGGTGTTCCCACGGTGCGCATCGCCAGTCGCCACGTTCTGCCGAACATGGCCGAGCCGACACTGATCCTGATCGCGGGAGCGTTCGCCGGGACGCTCGTGGAGATCTCGGGATTGTCGTTCCTCGGTCTTGGCGCCCAGTCGCCGGCGTTCGATTGGGGCACACTCCTCAATGAGGGGCTCAGCAAGATCATGGTGAACCCCATCGTGATCGTCGGACCCGCCGTCGCCCTCACCTTCACGTCGCTGGCTGCGCTCCTCGTGGGCGACGGTCTGGCTGCTGCGGCCAACCCGCGCTCCAACGGCACCCAGGCTCGACTCGTCCGCTCGGCAGAGCCGCCGTCCACGGCTGCCGTGCCCGCGGACGCCGTGCTCATCGCGGAAGGCATCACCGTCACCCACGAGTCCAGCGGTCGCGAACTCGTCTCCGACGTGTCCTTCACGATCGGCCGCGGCGAAGTGCTCGGCATCGTCGGCGAGTCAGGCTCCGGCAAGTCCCTCACCGCCTCGGTGGTCGCGAAGCTGCTCGGTGAAGGATTGTCCGCGTCCGCCCGCAGGCTGGAGCTCGCCGGCACCGACCTGCTCGGCAAGGTTCCCGCCCGCAAGATGGCGTCGAGCATCGGGCTGGTCTACCAGGACCCGGGCACCTCCCTCAACCCGGCGCTTCTGCTGGGCAGTCAGCTCACCGACGTCCTCCGGCTGCGCCTGGGCTACTCGCGACGAGGAGCGACCGCGAAACTGCTGGAGGGCTTCCGGGACGTCCGGCTCACCGACCCCGAGGGGCGGCTCCGTCAGTACCCTCACCAGCTGTCGGGTGGCATGAAGCAGCGGGCGATGATCGCGTCCGCCATGAGCCCCAATCCCGACCTGCTCATCGCCGACGAGCCGACCACGGCGCTCGATGTGACGGTCCAGCGGGAGGTGCTGACCGTGCTCAAACGCATGAACGCCGAGTCCGGTACCGCGATCTTGTTCATCTCGCACGACCTCGGGGTCGTGCGGGCACTGTGCGATCGCGTCCTCGTCTTGAAGGACGGCCATATCGTCGAGCAGATCGACGACACCGCGCATCTCACGGACGCGATGGTGAAGCATCCGTACACGAAGCGGCTCCTCGCGGCGACACCCGTCGTGTCGCTGCCGGATCGAGTCGCCCCGAAGGAGGTCGGTGTATGAGCGAGCCCATGGTCGACGTCCGCGGACTCGATGTGTCGTTCGGATCCGTTCAGGTCCTCCACGGCGTGGATCTCATGGTGCAGCGGGGTCGCACCGTGGGCATCGTCGGCGAATCGGGGTCGGGAAAGTCGACTCTCGCCAAGGTGCTGGTGGGCGAGGTGCGTCCGTCGGCCGGGCGTGTCGTCGTCGACGGCGACGACCTGACGGCGCGCCACAGGGCGACGATGCGTCGGCACCGTCGTCGCACGCAGATGATCCCGCAGGATCCGTATTCGTCGCTGTCACCGCGTCGCACGATCGCGCAGACCCTGGCCGAGGCGATCGATCCGGCGCGCGCCCGCGTGTCGCGCCACGAGGAGCAGATCGCCTCGTGGCTGACGCTCGTGGGCCTCGAGCCGGAGATGATGCACCGCTATCCGCACGAATTCTCGGGTGGACAGCGTCAGCGCATCGCGATCGCACGCGGCCTGGTGATCAAGCCTGACGTCGTCATCGCCGACGAGATCACCTCGGCGCTCGACGTCTCCGTGCAGGCGCAGATCCTTGATCTCCTGGCGGAGATCAAGGACAAGCTCGGCATCACGGTGATCTTCATCTCGCACAACCTCGCGGTCGTACAGCGGGTGAGCGACGAGGTCATGGTCCTGTACCAGGGCAAGGTCGTGGAGTCCGGTCCGGTCGAGCAGATCTATGCCGACCCGCAGCACTGGTACACGCGCCGACTGCTCGATGCCGACCCGGGCTCGCCCGGTTTCACTCTCGCGAGCTGATCGGCGGTGCGCGCGCGTGCTCGGCTTCCGCTGACCCCGATCGGGCCCGGGCGGACGGTGCTCGTCGGGGCGACTCTCATCGACGGTGCGGCATCGGCTCCGCTGCCTGATGCCGAGGTCGCCGTGCTCGACGGCGTCGTGGACTACGCCGGACCGCGCCGTCGTGGCGGTGTCGAGGACGGCGGCCGTGTCGTCGATCTGTCGGGCTCCTGGATGCTCCCCGGGTTCATCGACGTCCACGTCCACCTCGCGATGGTCGCCGCCGGCGGCGAGCAGCAGCGTGCCTGGTTTGCGGAGGAAGCGGTTCTCGAGGTCGCCGCCCAGCTGCGGAGGACCGTAGAGGCGGGTGTCACGACGGCGCGCGATCTCGACGGGCTCACCCCCGGGTATCGACTCGCGGTGGGCAACGGCACGGCGGTCGGGCCCCGACTGCATCTGGCCATCGCGATGCTCTCGCCGACCGGCGGTCACGCAGACCCGTTCCTTCCGAACGGGAGCCTGCCGGCGTGGGCGGCGCGCGCGGGCATGCCGTCCCCGGCGCTGGTTGACACCGACGATGACATCGTCCGGACGGTTCGTCGGCTCATCAGCATGGGTGCCGATGCGATCAAGGTCTCCACGTCGGGTGGTGCGGGCTCGCCGACCGACGAGCCCGATGACGTGGGCATCACGGAGCAGCAGGTGCGATTGATCCGCCGTCTCGGTGACGAGCGTGGCGGCGTTCCTGTCACTGCCCACGCGCTCACCGATGCCGCCGCACGCGCCGCCGTGCAGGGCGGCGCGGCGAGCATCGAGCACGGCTACGACCTGTCGGACGCCACCATTGAGCTCATGCTCGAACGGGGCACCGTCCTGGTGCCGACGCTGAGCACCCTCCTCCGGGAGATCTCTACGCACATCGACCCCGGGCGGCGACGGGAGCGGGAGCGGATGCGCGAGCGGGGGATGGACTCCGTGCGGCGTGCGATCGCCGCCGGTGTGCCCGTCGCTCTCGGCACCGACGCGGGGGTCGTCCCGCACGGAGCGAATCTGCGCGAGCTGGCCTGGTTGGTCGAGGCCGGGCTCACGCCGATCGATGCCATTCGTGCCGGCACGTCCGCGGGCGCCGAGCTGCTCGGGATCGGCGACCGGGTCGGGACGGTCGCGGCCGGGAAGATGGCCGATCTCGTCGTGACGGATGCTGATCCGCTGGCGTCCGTCGGGCGACTCGCCGAGCCGGGCGCGGTGCGCATGGTCGTGCAGTCGGGCAGGGCGGTCGTCGACCTCGACCGGCGGCTCGGCTGACGCGCAGCCGTCACCGCTGAGTGGCGACGGCTGCGGCCGAGGCGACCTCGGCGACGGCCGCCCGAGCAGTTCACGCCGGTGCGAGGGCCTCCGCTGCGCGCGAGACGAACGCGCGGACGACTTCGGGCGCCGCGAGGGGCACGGAGTGGCTCGTCGCGACCTCTTCGACCGTGGCGTCCGCGCGTGCCGCCATGTCACGCTGCGCTTCGGGGCGCAGATGCCTGTCGAGCGTGGCCACCAGGTACCACGCGGGCTTGCCCGCCCACGCGGGCACCCCGGAGGGCTGCGTGAAGATCGCATCGGCACTCGCGCGACCGCGGGTGCTTCGCACCAGCATGGCCTCCTCGGGCACATCCCAGGACAGCGCCTGATGCGCTTCCTCGCTCTCCACGCCGATCCATTCGCCGTCCGGGCCTCGGGTCATGAACCGCGAGACCTCTGCGGGCTCGTAGCGGGTCACGATCTCGTTCACCGTTTCGCCCTCGGCCGGCGCGAACGCGGCGACGTACACCACACCGAGCACCCGCTCATGCATCCCGGCGTTGGTGATGACGGCGCCGCCGTACGAATGGCCGACGAGGAGCGCGTCGTCGTCGACGGCGTCGATCAGTGCTCTCACCGCCGCGACGTCGTCGTCGAGCGACTGCGACGCGTTGTCGGCGACGGAGACGTGGAATCCGTCGGACTCGAGCAGCGGAGCGACCGCGCTCCAGTCGAAGTCGGATCCTCCCATGCCGTGGACCAGGACGATGTGCATCGCGCCTCCCTTTCTGGATGCGGAATCAGTGGTGAAGGATCGGATCAGAGCCCGCGAGCCGCGGGGTTCAGGGGGAGCAGCACCGTGGGCGCCGGTGCGGCTTCTCTCCCCGCGAAGGGGACGGGCTGGCAGATCATGAGGTAGTCGTCCGGTTCGACCGCGGACAGGTCGGCGTTCTCAAGGATCACGACGCCCGCTGTGCAGAGGATCACGTGCGTCGGCCACTCTTCGGTATGGGCCGGCGCCTCGATGGTCATGTAGTCGTTGCCCGCGAAGCGCACGCCGTGGTCGACGAGCCACTGGGCGCCGGTCGGGCCGAGGCCGACCCATGTCTCGGACTTCTCCGATCGCGTGAGCGCGTCGGTGGAGTTGCGGGTTCGGAACAGCACGCGTTCGGCGCCCGAGGCGCCCGCAGCCTCGAGGTCCTCGGCGGTGATCTCTTCGTCGACGCCGCGCAGATCCAGAACGCGGACGGGGCCGACGACGCTGTCGAGGGCGATCTGGTCGACGCTGGCCGCGCCCGGAACGAAATGCGAGGGGGCGTCCACATGCGTCCCGGTGTGAGCGCCGATGAGCCAGCGTGAGACGTCGGAGGGATAGCCGTCGGAGATCTGCTCGACCATCTCGTACGTGGGGCGGCGTCCCCAGTGCAGCATGTCGCCGTGGATCGGGATGTTGATGTCGATGGCGTCGGTCACGGTTCCTCCACTTGGGTCCTGCCGTATGGATCCATTCTGACAGAAAATGTATCCGATGCCTATGGCGAAGGCTCCCCGCCTTCTCCCGGGCTCACGCGGGGGCGGGGGCTGGGATCGGGTGTGAAGACGGTGAGCACTGCGAGCGCGACCAGTTGCAGCATCCCGACGAGCAGGAAGGCCCACGTGGATGACATGGCCGCGAGAACGATCCCGCCCACGAGTGCGCCGGACGCGTAGCCGAGGCTGGTGAAGCTCGCGAACAGGCCGAGCCCCAGTGCGCGGTTGCGTGAGCGCAGGCCGCGTGCGGCGAGCATCGTGAGCGATGGATAGAGGGGGGAGAACCCCACGCCCATGAGCGCGGCCCCCACTGCCGCGACCGCGAATGATCCGGCGATCCCCAGGATGACGAGTCCGCCGCACAGCAGCACGAGCGAGATCGCCGCCGCGCGCAGCGGGCCGATGCGGTCGGGCAGACGCGCTAGAACGAGGCGGGCCACGACGACGCTGGCCGCGAAGACGCCGAACACCGACGCGGCCCCGAGCAGCCCGGTCGCCGGCACCCCGGCCGACCCGAGGTGAACGATGAGGAATGCGAGCATCAGGCCCTCGCCGCACCACGCGGCCGCCGCGGCGACACCGGGCACCCACACCACCCGGAGCACCTCCCAGACGGCGCCCGCTCCACGCGGTGCGACAGTGGGGATGGGGGAGGTGGCGGTGGAGGGGGAAGGGTGTGCGGGCTGCGGCAGGAGGCTGAACAGGATCAACACCGCGATCTCGATGCCCACGCACGCGGCGAACACCGCGCGGGGCTCGGCGACCGCCGAGATGCCGGCGGCCAGCTGCGGGCCGGCGGCGAGGCCGAGCCACACGCTGAGGCCGTAGATGCTCAGGGCTCTGCCGCGCTGGGTGTTCGGCGAAAGAGCGACCAGCCAGGTCAGGGTGAGTGCCATCGCCGCGGCATTGCCGAGCCCGAACAGCAATCGGCTCGACACCGCGGCCCACAGGTGCGGCACTGCGGCCAAGAGCGTCAGGGCGGCGGCGGAGAGTGCGATGCCGGACATCGCGACGACGCGATACCCGAAGCGATCGGCCAGGTGTCCGCCGAGGGGCATGGCGACGATGGAGGTGACGGCGGAGAGGGCGATGAGCAGGCCCGAGAGCTCCGGGCCGCCTCCGAGATCGGCTGCGACGAAGACCGGGATCGTCGGGGTGGAGGCGGAGTTGGAGATGCCGCCGAGGGCCGACACACTGAAGATCATCCAGAACGGGAGAGTCCTGATGATGTCGCTGCTCCGCGTCATGTTCCTCTTTCCGCCGTGCGAATGTATCCTATAAGCGGAAGAATGGATCCATGATCCAACGGAGAGGCGAGTGCATGATCATCGACGCGTACAACACCACCCAGGACGTGCGGGGGCGTTCCGACTACCTGACCGGTGCCCGCCCCGGGGAGGAGCCCCCCGCCTACACGCCGTTCGACCCCGACCGGATCCTGACCCGCATGGATGCCGCGGGTGTGGACATGGCGATGGTCTGCTCGCTGGCGCAGCGCATAGAGAACGACTTCATCATCGGACTGCAGGATGCCTATCCTGAGCGCTTCATCGGGTTCGGGCAGGTCATGCCGCAGGCTGACGACGCACTCGACGAGATCCGCCGCATGAACGCCGCCGGGATCCGCGGGCTGAAGCTGCACCCCAGCATGCACGGGTACCACGTCGCCGACCACGGACTGCTCGATCCCGTCTTCCGGCTCTGCGCGGAACTCGGGATGGCGATCATCATCAACGCGCTCGACGATGCGTTCTGCGCACCCTTCGCGATTGAGGAGATCGCCAAGGATCATCCCGATGTGCCGACGATCATCGCCCACATGGGCGCGGTGTGGAACGTCCCCGAGGCCATCATCGTCGCCGAGCGGCGCGACAACGTCTACCTCGAGACATCCGCCACCCTGATGGCCGACGTCAAACGCGCCTACGCGCGTCTGGGTGGCGAGAAGATCCTCATGGGCACCGAGTGGCCGGGTTCCGACTTCGACATCGAACGACTGAAGATCTCGAAGGCGATTCCGGATGCCGCGGACCGCGCGCTGGTCGAGGGCGGCAACTACGCTCGCATCCTGCGCATCGGAGGCTGATATGGCGGATGCCGCGGACCGACCGCCGGCGGAGCGCCCCGCCGGAATGACGGATGCCGACGCCGAGCTGCTCGCGAGCGCGCTCGCGCTGCTCGAGCAGGTCTACGTGCCGGGGCGTCATGAGGTCGTCGCCGCCATGCGCACGGCGGACGGCGAGATCCACCTCGGTGTGCACGTGGACGGCTCCGCCCGCCGCAGCAGCGTGTGCGCGGAGGGGGTCGCGGCGGGGGTCGTGTTCGCCCATGGTGCGTCGGGCAGCTCCGAGGTCGTCTCCATTCTGAGTGTCCTGCGCCGCCCGGAAGGGACCACCCATGTGATCGAGCCGTGCGGTGTGTGCGCCGAGCTTCTCGCGGACTACTGGCCGGAGGCCGGGGTGTGGATCACGCAGGGCGCGGATGTCGTCCAGGTCCGTGTGGCCGCTCTGCTTCCCGCCAAACGCCTCCGGCGCTGGTGAGTCGGGGCGCCGCGTGTGCGTCGCCCCGATCCTTCACCGGTAGACGACGTAGAACTTGCGGACCGGCTCGGCCACCGTCCAGACGCCCGTCCAGCCGATGGGGAAGTAGGCGACACTCCCCGGAGTCAGGGCGACCGCGTCTTCGCCGTCGCGCTGGACGGTCATGGCGCCCTCGAGAAGGTGGATGATCTCCCCGCGCGTGAGGAACTCCCAGCGGGACGTACCGGGATCGCTCTCCCAGGTGCCCGAGATGATGGTGCGCTCGTCGTTGGCGAACTCCACCCGCGAGCGCGTGATGATCTCTCCGGACAGTGGCTCGGCGGACGGGGGCGCGAGCGGCTTCGACTCGAGGTCGGCGGCGACGATCTCGACAGGATTGTAGGTGTGGGTCATGATTGGATCCTAAACAATGCATAATGGATACTCAATAGGGCCCCGAAAGAACGGACCGCGCATGGCTCTCGAGTCCTCGTCCGCCCCATCCGGTCCCGCGAGCGTGCGCTCCGACGCGCGTGAGCCTCACGAGGAGAGGGGCGTGAGCGCCGTCAGCCGCGTGCACGCCGCGTTCGCGCGCGTGCGAGAAGTGGATCGCCCGGAGATCTGGATCGCCCTGCGCGACGAGTCCGATGCGGTCGCCGACGCAGCGGCCGTCGATGCGCGCGTCGCGGCGGGTGAACGCCTGCCGTTGCACGGCCTCGTCGCGGCGGTGAAGGACAACATCGACGTCGCGGGGTTCGACACGACCGCCGGCAGTCGCGCGTTCGCCTCGACGCCGGTGGGGGACGCGCCGAGCGTCGCGCGATTGCGGCAGGCCGGCGCCGTCGTGCTCGGGAAGACCAACCTCGACCAGTTCGCCACAGGGCTCGTGGGCACGCGGAGCCCATTCGGCGCCGTGCGCAACGCGTGGGACCCGGAGCGGATCTCCGGCGGATCGAGCTCCGGTTCGGCTGTCGCCGTCGCGCTGGGGATCGTGGACCTCGCGCTCGGCACCGACACGGCGGGCTCGGGTCGTGTGCCCGCCGCCCTCAACGGCATCGTCGGCGTGAAACCCACGATCGGCCTCATCCCGACCACGGGTGTCGTGCCCGCATGTCGAACGCTCGATTGCGTGACCGTGTTCGCGCGCGACCTCGCGACCGCGCGCCGAGCGGCCGAACTCATGGCGGGTCCGGACGGGGTCGATCCCCTCGCGCGCGTCGACCGGCCCGCGCCTGCGCTCGACGCTTCGCCCGTCGTCGCGGTGCCCACCGCCGAGCACCTCGGCGACCTGGCCGAGGGCTGGGCCGACGCATTCGCCGGCGTCGTGCGCCGGCTCGCCGCATCCGGTGTCACGATCGTCGAGGTCGACATCGCGCCGCTCCTCGAGGCCGCCGCGCTGCTGTACGGCGGGGCGTTCGTGGCAGAGCGCACCGCGGCCGTCGGCGAGTTCATCGCCGCGCATCGCGAGCTCATCGGGACCGATCTGGATCCCACCGTGGCCGGCATCATCCTCTCCGGTGCCGATGCCCGGGCCGCGGACTACTTCCGCGACCGCGAGAAGCTCGAGCGGCTAGGCCTCGAGGGGCTCCGGCGCCTGAACGGCGCGGTCGCCCTCCTCACGCCGACCACGACCGGGCATCCCACCCTCTCCGACGTCGCCGCCGCCCCGGTCGCCGTCAACAGCCGGATGGGCCGCTACACCAATTTCGCGAACCTGCTCGACAGGAGCTCCCTCGCCGTGCCGGCGGGATTCGTGGGGGGACTGCCGTTCGGCGTGATGCTCACCGGAGCACCGTTCGCCGACCGCACGTTGGCGCAGCTCGCCGAGCGTATCGCCGGGCCCGAGACCGAGCTGCTCGTCGTCGGCGCGCACCTGCGGGGTCAGCCCCTCAATCCGCAGCTCGTCGAGGCCGGCGGTTCCTTCGTGGAAGACGTCCGCACGGCGCCCGAATATCGGCTGTACGCGCTCGCCACGTCGCCTGCCAAGCCCGGGCTCGCCCGGGTGCCCACGGGGGGTGCGTCGATCGTTGGAGAGCTCTGGCGGCTCCCGGCGGCGGGATTCGCGCGCTTCGTCGCCGCTCTGCCGCAGCCCATGGGTGTCGGACCGGTCCGACTCGAGGACGGGCGAACCCTCACCGGCTTCCTGTGCGAGGCGCTCGCCCTGGAGGGGGCGTCGGACATCACCGCGCACGGCGGCTGGCGCGCGTACCGCGGGTCGCTCTCGTGACGGTGGTGAGTCGATGGGCGGATGCCGCCCCGCTGGCGCTCACAGGTCGACCGCAGCGACTCGTGCCGATGGTGCTGGGCTTCGAGCCGATCCGCGAAGCCATCTCGGTGCGCGGCGGCAGCGCCTTCCGCCACCTGATGGAGCCGGTGACGGCGGCCGCCGTCGTCTTCGAGAAGGGCTGGGTGCTCCTGGACGGCGGCTTCGACCCGTCCCGTGTGCGCGACGCCGCACGCCGTGCCGCGAGCTTCGACTACGAGAACTACGTGCCGATCGTGCCACCCGGCGATCCACTCGTCGACCAGGTCGCCGAGGCCGGTCTGGAGTGGCATGATCTCGCCGCCGCCGCGATCTCCCACGCCCATTTCGACCACACGGGTGCCGCGCGCCTGCTGCAGATCGGGCAGCCGCTGCTCATGCAGCGTCGGGAGTGGGAGCACGTGCAGGCCACGGACTCCGAGCGGGCGGCATTCCTCTTCCGCGGCGACTTCGACCATCCCGGGCTCACGATCGCGCTGCTCGACGGCGACACGGAGGTCGCGCCCGGGCTGAGGGCGATCGACACCGCCGGTCACACGCCCGGTCACCAGTCGTTCGTCATCGAGCTGCCGGGACGCACGGTCGTCCTCGCCGGCGACGCGGCCGACTTGCGTGCGAACATCGACCGACGCCTGGCCACCGGGTCGACGGCGACTCCCGAGGACGCCGGCCGTGCCGACGCCGCCATCCGTCGGCTGGCCGATCTCGACGCGCGCCCGGGGGTCGAGGTGTGGCCGGGGCACGATCCCGAGTGGGGTCCGTGGCGCGACGTCGTCGACGCGCGCTGACGCACGAGTCCTCAGCGCAGATCGTCGGCCAGTCGCGCGGCTGCGCGCCACGCGAGCGCCTCGATCGTCTCCACCGGGCCCCGTCCCCCCGTCGAAGGGAACGTCGACGAGCCCACGACGACGAGCCCCGGCACGCCGTGGAAACGCCCGTAGGAATCGACCACCGACGTTGCCGGATCCGCACCCATCCGCACCCCTCCGTAGAGGTGCGTGCCCAGGGGCTGCGGCTGGAGGGGCGCCCGCCAGGTGGTGCGCGCGCCCGCCGCGTCGAGCCACTCCGCCGCGCGGTCGGCGAGGAACCACCATCGTCGCCGATCGTCGTCGGCGAGCGAGAAGGTCATCCGCGCGACGGGACGGCCGGCCGGGTCGCGGTGCACGGGGTCGAGGTCCACAATGTTGTCGGCGCGGGGGACCTGATCGGGTTGGCCCCACACCGTCCCGATCGACCGATGGTGGGCGCGCACCCAGGTTGCGGCATCCACGTTGCCCGTGGTCCGTCGTGAGAGTCCCGCTGTCGCCGCGTCCAGGCGCGCTGTCGACCAGGGGCCGGTCATCGCCGCCTGCAGCAAGGACCCACCGACGAACCCCAGTCCGGTGTGATCGAACCGGTCGCCCTCGAATTCTGCGACTGCGACCGCGCTCGCCGGGCCGCCGTCCCGGCGGCGGAGGTCGATGCCCGCGAAGTCGCCGTGCACGACGAACGTATTGTGTGAGAGGAGCCAGCGCCCGACGTGCCCTGCAGCCGTCAGGCCTGACAGCAGCAGGAGCCGGACGGTGGGAAGGACGGATGCGGCGACCACGACCGCGCCGCACGCGATGACGCCCGTAATCCCGTCGCCGTCGACGTACTCGACGCCCGCGACGGCGCCCGTCGGTCCCTGCTGCACGACGGTCGCGGTTGCGCGTACGATCTCGACGCCCGTGCCGGCGAGGAGGGGAGAGATGTCGGGGGAGGCGGCGGCGGGGGCGGGGAACGGGTGCCAGCCGAGGCGCGCCGCCGCCGAATGCATGCGGTCGGTCCACGGGGTGGGCGCGCGCGGTGCGACCCCGGTCGCGTCCTCCACGCGGGCGTACCACATGTCGAGGTCGGCGGCGACGATCGGCCAGTCCGCCAGATCTGCGGCCGCGGCTGCGCCGTAGCGCTGCACGGTCTCGGAGCGCATGCGGAAGGACCACTCCTCCAGCCGGTACGCCTGGGCGGCGGCGAGCCGCTTCGATCCGCCCACGCCGTCGAGACCGGCCGGCGGCGCAGGCTGGAGCAGAGCCTCTTCGTCCGGCCGGGTGCGGAGGGTGGGCGGTGGTGCGGCGAGGGGCGCTCGGCCGCTCGGCTGCGCGTCGGGCTGCAGAGCGAGCACCCTGTGCCCGGCTCGCGCCAGTTCGCGTGCGGCGACGACGCCGGCGGGGCCCAGACCGACCACGACGACATCAGGCATACCCCTCGCCTTCCCGTCGATGTTCGTATCCGACATTACTAGTATTGGATACATTTCAGGAAAGGTCGATCATGACTCCGTCACACATCGCTCGGCGTACGCCGCGGGGCATCGCGCTGTGCATCGGCATCGGGCTGCTCGCGGGTTTGCTCTCAGGACTTTTCGGGGTCGGGGGCGGCACCGTGGTCGTTCCGCTGCTGGTGCTGCTGCTCGGGTTCGACCAGCGACTCGCCGCGGGCACCTCTCTCGCCGCGATCGTGCCGACCGCGGCGGTCGGTGTGATCTCCTACGGGCTGAACGACGCCGTCGCGTGGATCCCGGCGCTGCTGCTCGCCGTCGGTGCGGTGGGCGGGGCGCAGATCGGCACCTGGCTCCTGCCGAAGGTGTCGCAGACCATCTTGCGATGGATCTTCGTCGGCTTCCTCGTGATCGTCATCGTTTCGCTGTTCGTCGTGATCCCTTCGCGCGACGCCCAGCTCGAGCTCATGTGGGGGAACGGCATCGCTCTGGTGGTGCTCGGCCTGGCCACCGGCACGGTGTCGGGCCTCATCGGCGTCGGCGGCGGCATCATCGTCGTTCCGGCTCTGATGATGGTGTTCGGAACCAGCGACCTCGTCGCGAAAGGCACATCGCTCCTCATGATGATCCCCGCAGCGATCTCGGGGACGATCGGCAACCTCCGCCGAGGCAACGTCGATCTGGTGGCGGCCGCGTCCGTCGGTCTTGCGGCCTGCACGACGACGGCGCTCGGGGCGTGGCTCGCGACGGTCGTCGACCCGTTCGCCGGCAACGTCCTGTTCGCGATCTTCCTGGTCTTCATCGGGGCGCAGATGGCCGTCAAAGCGGTCCGCGCTCGCCGCACCCGCTGACACGGCGAAGGCGGGGCACCCGAGCGCCCCGCCTTCGCCGCCCGATCAGAGGGCGGCCGCGCCCGCCTCGGCGACGGTCTGGTCCTGCTCTCCGGAGCCGCCGGACACGCCGACCGCGCCGACGACCTCGCCGCCGCGGGTGAGGGGAACGCCGCCGGCGAAGATCGCCACGCCGCGGCCGTGGGCGTTGGTGGAGTGGATTCCGAAGAACTGCTGCGTCGGCTGGGCGTTGTCGCCGAGGTCCTTCGTCGAGATGTCGAACGCCTTCGACGTCCAGGCCTTGCTGATCGAGATCTCGATGCTGCCGATCCAGGCGCCGTCCTGGCGCACGTGCGAAACGAGGTTGCCGCCCGCGTCGACGACGGCGATGTTCATGGGCTGGCCGATCTCGTTCGCGCGACTTTCGGCGGCGGCGATGACGCGGCGGGCGTCTTCCAGGGTGACGGACATGAGGTGGTTCCTTTCGTGGGTGATGGCTGCCGGGACTCCGGGAGCCGGGATCGCCGCATCACGCGGTCTTGATGTACCCGTTCGGGTTGAGCACGTAGTTGCGCGCGGCGCCCTGGTCGAAGACGGCATAGCCCTGCGGGGCTTCCTCCAGCGAGACGGGCGTCGCGTTCACCGCTTTCGCGATGTGGACTTCGTCGTGGAGGATCGCCGTCATCAGCTGCCGGTTGTACTTCATGACGGGGCACTGGCCGGTCGTGAACGACAGCGACTTGGCCCAGCCGAGTCCGAGGCGCAGCGACAGCGAGCCGACCTTCGCGGCCTCATCGACACCCCCGGGGTTGCCGGTGACGTACAGGCCCGGGATGCCGAGCGCGCCGCCGGCGGCGGTGATGTCCATCAGCGAGTTGAGCACGGTCGCGGGTGCCTCGTGCGAGGCTTCCGACCCGTGTCCGCGCGCCTCGAAGCCGACGGCATCGACACCCGCGTCGACCTCGGGCACCCCGAGGATCTGCTCGATCTGGTCTTTCGGGTCGCCCTGGGTGACGTCGATCGTCTCGCAGCCGAAGGAGCGGGCCTGTGCGAGGCGAGCCTCATTCAGTTCGCCCAGGATGACAGCCGCCGCCCCGAGCAGTTGGGCGCCGACCGCCGCGGCCAGGCCGACCGGCCCGGCGCCCGCGATGTACACCGTCGAACCGGGGCCGACCGCGGCCGTAACAACGCCGTGGAAGCCGGTGGGGAAGATGTCGGACAGCATCGCCAGGTCCAGGATCTTCTCCATGGCCTGATCGGCGTCTGGAAACCTGAGCAGGTTCCGATCGGCGTAGGGGACCAGGACGTATTCCGCCTGGCCGCCCACCCAGCCGCCCATGTCGACGTAGCCGTAGGCGCCGCCGGGCCGGTCGGGGTTGACGTTCAGGCAGATCCCGGTCTTGCCCTCCTTGCAGTTGCGGCAGCGTCCGCAGGCGATGTTGAACGGCACCGAGACGATGTCACCGACCCGGATGAATTCCACGTCGGGTCCGACCTCGACGACCTCCCCCGTGATCTCGTGGCCGAGCACGAGTCCTTGCGGCGCGGTCGTGCGTCCCCGCACCATGTGCTGGTCCGATCCGCAGATGTTGGTCGCGACGGTGCGGAGGATCGCTCCGTGGCGCACCTGTCTGCCGACGTTGGCAGGGTGCACACCCGGTCCGTCCTTGAGCTCGAACTCGGGATAGGCGGTGTCGATCACCTCGACGACACCGGGCCCCCTGTAGGCGACGGCTCGATTCGTGGACATCTTTGTCCTTCCTCGCGAAGCGGGTCGGATCAAGCCTAGCAAGTGGATCCGGAAATAAGAAGATTGGATCCACGAAGAGGCACGCGAGTGCGCGGTCGGTAGTCAGCGGGGCAGACGCGCGCAGCACACAGCGCGGCGCTCTCAGGAAGAATCGGATATTCGGCGCTCGACGCGCGCGCAGGGTGTCCCTTTTCCTGACGGCTCTTCACCCGGCGGGGACGACGCCGTGCGCCGGAGGGCGGGTGCTAGCGGTAGTTGGTGAACTGCAGGTCGACGTCGAGGTCGGCGGCCTTGAGGAGGCGCTGGACCTCCTGCAGGTCGTCGCGGCTCTTGGACTGCACGCGCAGCTCGTCGCCCTGGATCTGCGACTTGACGCCCTTCGGGCCCTCGTCGCGGATGATCTTGCCGATCTTCTTCGCGTTCTCCTGGGAGATGCCGTCCTTGAGCGTCGACGTGATGCGGTACTCCTTGCCGCCGGCGACCGGATCGCCCGTCTCGAGGCTCTTGAGCGAGATGCCGCGCTTGATGAGCTTGGACTGGAAGACATCGAGCACGGCCTTTGCGCGCTCTTCGGTGTTCGCCTTGATCAGGATCGCCTCACCGCTCCACTCGATCGACGCGCCGGTGCCCTTGAAGTCGTACCGCTGCTCGACCTCCTTGCGGGCCTGCTGCAGGGCGTTGTCCGCCTCCTGGTGGTCGACTTTGCTCACGATGTCGAAGGAAGAATCAGCCATGCCGGGCAGTCTACTCGGCACGGATGCCGGGGCCTCGGAGTCCGGATCCTCAACTGCGCAGCGGGTCACCGAGTTCGCGATGAAGCCGCGATCCGTGAGCAGCCGCTCCGCCAGCAGCCTCTCTGTCGCGGCTTCGACCTGATCCAGCATGTGCTCCGCTGCAGAACCCGTGAGCGCGCCGCTCTTCACGTACTGCGCGTCGACGTCGTCGTGGGACACCGGTTCCGGCGAACCGGGTGCGTACGGACCGGTGCCGGTCTCGCGGCGAGCGGGCGGTTCGTCATCCCCCCAGCCTCTCATTCGCTGCACCGAGGCTTGACGGGGCACAGACTGTGCAAGCGCTTGCACCGGCGATGGCGGTTATGTACGTCTCGGGCCGCCGAGAGCGGTATCCGCTTGTCGTCAACCTCTCATCAGGTCACGAACCCGTATCGATCAGGAGAGTGAAGGGTTGCGGTTTTCCGGGTCCGTGGTAAAAATGTAAGCGCTTGCATATCGCGAGCGGAAGAACGGCCTTCACGGTGCACCCGCCCCGGCTCGGCCGGACATCCCCCTATTGCACGTAAGAGAGGCACACCGATGAAGGTGAACAGGAAGAGCGCGATCGGAGTAGGCGCGCTCATCGCCGGAAGCATGGTCCTGCTGGGCGGCTGCGCCGGCGGAAGCACGGATGGCGGCGACAGCGGCGGCGACAGCGCCGACTCGACGCCCATCACGGTCTGGGTCGACATCGAGCGCAAGCCCGCGCTGGAGGGTGTCGCCAAGAGCTTCACCGAGGAGACCGGTGTCGAGGTCAAGCTCGTGACGAAGGACTTCGCCACGGTCGACCAGGACTTCATCAGCCAGGTCCCCACCGGCAAGGGCCCGGATGTGATCGTCAGCCCCCACGACAAGCTCGGCTCCTACGTCGCCGCGGGTGTGGTCGCGCCGCTCGAGCTCGGTGACGTCGCGGACGGCTTCGCCGAGTCCTCCATCCAGGCCATGACGTACGACGGCAAGGTCTACGGCGTGCCGTACTCGATCGAGAACGTCGCGCTCGTGCGCAACACCGATCTGGTCGCCGAGCCCGCCACGACGTACGACGAGGTCATCGCCAACGGCACCGCCGCCGGCACGGAGTACAAGTTCCTCGTCGGACTCAGCCCCGAGCAGGGCGACCCGTACCACCTGTACCCGCTGCAGACGTCGTTCGGCTCCCAGGTGTTCGCCCAGAACGCCGACGGCAGCTACGACGCATCGCAGCTCGTGCTCGGTGACGAGGCCGGTATCGCGTTCGCCGACTGGCTCGCCACGCAGGGTGCCGCCGGATCGAACGTCATCAACGCCAACATCGACGGCGACCGTGCTCGCGAGTTCTTCCTCGCCGGCCAGTCCCCGTACTACCTGACGGGCCCGTGGAACATCCCCGCGATCTCCGAGGCCGGCATCAACTACGCCATCGACCCGCTCCCGAGCGCCGGTGGCCAGGAGGCCAAGCCCTTCATCGGCGTCAACGGCTTCTTCCTCTCGAGCAAGTCCACGAACGCTCTGGCGGCGACGAACTTCATCGTCAACTACCTCAGCACCGAGGACGCCCAGCTCGCGCTGTACGAGGTCGGCGGCCGTCCGCCGGCACTGACCGCGGCCTACGAGACCGCTGCCGCCGAGAACCCCGACGTCAAGGCGTTCGGTCAGATCGGCCAGACCGGTGCTCCGATGCCCGCCATCCCCGAAATGGGTGCCGTGTGGTCGGACTGGGGCAACGCCGAGCTGCAGATCATCAAGGGTGAGGGAGGCGAGCCGGCGACCATCTGGACGACCGCTGCCACCAACATCCAGGGCAAGATCTAAGGCCCGAAAAGCAATCCAGGTGGGTGGGGCTGTTCGCGGCCCCACCCACCTGTCTAATCTCTGAGGCACGACACTGCGATGAAGGAGCGTCCATCGATGGCGACCG
This sequence comes from Microbacterium lacus, assembly GCF_039531105.1. Taxonomy (NCBI): domain Bacteria; kingdom Bacillati; phylum Actinomycetota; class Actinomycetes; order Micrococcales; family Microbacteriaceae; genus Microbacterium; species Microbacterium lacus. The sequence continues at coordinate 2,935,761 of NZ_BAAAPK010000001.1, read as the reverse complement.
CTGATCAGGAGACGGTGAAGCCGACCGGCACCGCCGGAGGCTCCTCGCTCAACCGCTGGGGCGATGACCCCCTCTTCACGCCCAAGAAGCGTCTGACCTCGGGCGGCCTCATCGCCCTCCTGTTCAAGGTGATCCTGCTCGGCATCATCGATGCGGTCGCGATCCTCGCGGTCTACATCCTGATCGGCAAGGGCGACTGGATCGCCGCCGGCGTGCTGGTGATCGTCGTCGCGCTCGTCAACTTCATCTACCTCCGCCCTGGCCTCCTGCCGGGCAAGTACCTGACACCGGGACTCTTCTTCCTCGCGATCTTCCAGATCTTCGTGATCATCTACACCGGCTACATCGCCTTCACGAATGCCGGTGACGCGCACAACAGCACCAAAGAGGATGCGATCGCCCAGATCATCCGCACCTCCCAGGATCGCGTGCCCGATTCGCCGTCGTACACCGTGCAGGTGTTCAAGCAGGGCGACCAGTTCGGGATGCTGGTCGCCGAGCCCGGCGGCGATCTCTCGTTCGGCACGAACGAGCAGCCCCTCGAGAGCGTGAACGCCGCGCCCGACGGCTGGGACCAGCTGAACCTGAACCAGATCATCCGTTTTCAGGACCAGGTCCTCGACCTCAACGTCCAGGTCACCGATGACGTGAACGACGGCACGCTGCGCACGTCCGATGGGCAGAACGCGTACGTGTTCGTCTCGAGCCTGGCCTATGACGAGGCCGCGGACACGTTCACGAACACCCAGACCGGTCAGGTCTACGTCGACGACGGCGAGGGCAACTTCCGCGCCGAGGACGGGGCGACCCTGACGCCCGGGTGGCGTGTCGTGATCGGGTGGGACAACTTCGCCAGCGTCTTCACGAACGAGCAGATCCGCGACCCCCTGCTGCGTGTGACGGTGTGGACGTTCGCATTCGCCGCGCTGTCCACCCTCGTTTGCTTCGCGTTCGGCCTCTTCCTCGCGATCGTGCTCAACCACCCGACCCTGCGCGGCAAGCGGATCTACCGCATCCTCGTGATCCTGCCGTACGCGTTCCCGGCCTACCTCACGGGCCTCGTGTGGGCGGGCATGCTCAATCAGGAGTTCGGCTACATCAACGAAGTGCTGCTTGGAGGTGCGTCGATCCCCTGGCTCGCCGACCCGTGGCTGGCACGCTTCAGCGTGATCTTCGTCAACATGTGGCTCGGATACGGATACATGTTCCTCGTGTGCACCGGGGCCCTCCAGTCGCTTCCCGACGACATCGTCGAAGCGGGCAAGATGGACGGCGCGAGCGCGTGGCGCATCTTCCGCTCGATCAAGATGCCGCTGCTGTTCGTCGCGGTCGCGCCGCTGCTCATCGCGACGTTCGCATACAACTTCAACAACTTCGGCGTGATCTACATGCTGACGCGAGGCAATCCGCGCTTCACGGACACGACCCTCGACGTCGGAGCCACCGACATCATGATCACGATGGTCTACAAGGTCGCCTTCGGCGGTGGCGGCGGTCGTGACCTGGGCCTGGCATCGGCGCTGTCGATCCTCATCTTCATCATCGTGACGGTCGTCGCGATCGTGAGCTTCCGGCAGACCAAGGCACTGGAGGACATCAACTGATGAGCGAGAACACCAACTCCGCCGGCACGCGTCGCGAGCGCGCCGCCATGCAGGACGCCGTCGTCGGAACCTTCTCCGGCCAGGGCGCGGTCGAGGGGGAGCTCGTGGGCTCCGCCCTGGCTCCCGCGCAGACCACCGTCGCTCCGCCGCAGAACAGGCGCAGCTTCAAACGATGGTTCACCGACACGGGCTGGCGGCACATCGTGGCCTGGGTCGCGATCATCTTCGCGCTGTTCCCGTTGCTGTACATCGTCTCGGCATCGTTCAACCCGGTGGGGACCCTGACCGGCTCGAACCAGCTGTTCTCGTCGTTCTCGACGCGCAACTACGAGCGGCTGTTCAACGACCCGAGCATCCCGTACGCCACCTGGTACGTGAACTCGCTCATCATCGCGATCGTGACGAGCGTCGCCACCGTCTTCCTCTGCGCGCTCGGCGCGTATGCGTTCTCGCGCATGCGCTTCCGCGGACGCCGATTCGGCCTGGCGACCCTTCTCGTGCTGCAGATGTTCCCGCAGCTGCTGGCCATCACCGCGATCTTCCTTCTCATGATCCAGATCAGCGACGTGTTCCCGGCGATCGGCCTCGGCACGCACGCGGGGCTCATCATGATCTACCTGGGCGGCGCGCTCGGCGTGAACATCTTCCTGATGTACGGCTTCTTCAACACGATCCCGCCGGCGCTGGACGAGGCCGCCAAGATCGACGGCGCGGGACACGCGCGCGTGTTCTTCACGATCATGCTCCCACTGGTCACGCCGATCCTGATCGTGGTGGGTCTGCTCACCTTCATCGGAACGATCGGCGAGTTCGCGATCGCGAGCGTCATCCTCACCGACCCGAACCAGCAGACCGTGGCGATCGGGCTCTTCCAGCTCGTGTCGGGCTTCCAGTCGCAGAACTGGGGCATCTTCTCGGCCGGCGCGATCCTCGCGGCGTTCCCGGTGATGCTGATCTTCCTGTTCTCGCAGAAGTACATCGCCGGCGGCTTGGTCTCGGGTTCGGTGAAGTGACGGATGCCGCCGGGCGCGGCATCCGTTCGGTATAACTGAAGAACAATTCAAGGGCTCTGCCATGGCGACCGGCCGTGCAACCACGTCGATTCCTCGGCGGCGTTGCCGCCCGTCTCCTCGAAAGGCACACCATGACCACCCTTGAACCCCACCACGACGGCTCACCGCTGTACGTCTCGAACTCTTCGCCGGAGATCGGCGACGAGGTCACCGTCCGTGTGCGTGTCCCCGTCGGCTATGGACCGCTCGAGCGTGTGCTCGTGCGGTCGAACCCCGATCACGAGCCGCTGTGGGTGGAGGCCTCGCTCGACGGCGAGTCGGACGGGTGGGAGTGGTGGTCGGCGCGCATCGTCGTGGCCAACCCGCGCCACGGCTATCGCTGGCACCTCGTGCACGACGGCGGCCGTGTCGAGATCCTCAGCCAGGGCGGGCTCAGCGGGATAGACACGCTGGACGCGGTCGACTTCGCGCTCGTGGCCGGCAATCCGCCGCCGAGCTGGACGAGCGACGTCGTGATGTACCAGATCTTCCCGGATCGCTTCGCGCGATCGGCTGCGGCTGATGACCGCCCCACCCCGGAATGGGCGATCCCCGCTCAGTGGGACGACGAGCTCATCCCGGTGCCCCCGGGACGTGGCCAGCAGTTCTTCGGGGGCGACCTCGACGGCATCGTTGAGCACCTCGACCACATCGCCGCGCTCGGGGTCACGATGATCTACCACACGCCGATCTTCCCGGCGGAGTCCAACCACCGGTATGACGCGGCGCGGTTCGACGAGGTCGACCCGCTGCTGGGCGGCGATGACGCCTACCTCCGCCTGATCGATGCGGCGCACGCGCGCGGCATCCGCATCATGGGCGATCTCACCTCGAACCACTCCGGTTCGGCGCACGAGTGGTTCCGCGCCGCCCACCGTCACCCCGAGGCGCCCGAGAGCGCGTTCTACTACTTCCTCGATGATGAGAACGAGGACTACGAATCATGGCTCGGCGCCCCGACGCTGCCGAAGTTCGACTGGAGCTCGGACGAGCTGCGCCGACGCTTCACCGAGGGGGCGGATTCCATCGTCGCGAAGTGGCTGTCGCCGCCGTACGGCATCGACGGGTGGCGCATCGACGTCGCCAACATGACCGGGCGGCTCCGCGACATCGACCTGAACGAGTCCGTGCGACGCGCGATCCGCCGCACGATGATCGAGATCGAGCCCGAGACGCTGCTGGTGGCCGAGTCCACGAACGATGCCGCGAGCGACCTTCAGGGGGACGCATGGCATGGGGCGATGACCTACCCCGCCTTCACGCGGGGACTGTGGGCCTGGCTGAGCGATCCGACCGGCATCCCGCACATCAACGCGTTCGGCGAGGAGACCGACGAGATGTGGTACTTCGGTATCCCGACCGGGATGCCGAGCTACGACGCGACCCAGTTCGTCGCGCAGATGCAGCGGTTCACGAGCCAGTTGCCGTGGCGCGTGCGGCTCGGTTCCATGCTGCCGCTGGACACGCACGACACCGCGCGCTTCGCGACCCGCGCGCTGCCGGGCACGATCCCGGTGGCCGTGGGACTTTCGATGACGCTCCCGGGCATCCCGGTCGTCTTCGCGGGCGACGAGTTCGGGCTCACGGGTATCGATGGCGAGATGAGCCGGACGCCGATCCCGTGGGACCGGATCGAGGAGCCGGACGTGAGCGCACGGATCGACCTGTACCGCGAGCTCATCGGGCTGCGCCGCTCCCACCGGGCTCTCGGCGACGGCGGGCTGCGCTGGCTGCACGTGGGACCGGAGGGCGTCGTGTTCGTCCGCGAGTCCACGGAGGGGGTGGTGCTCGTGGTCGCCGCGCGCGATGACCTCGACATCGCGCTGCCTGCGGCAGCGGTGCACGGTGCGGGCTCCGCCGTGTCGGCGTTCGGAGACGCGACCCTCGGGGTCGCCGAGGACGGCGGGATCGTGCTCTCCGCCGAAGGCCCGACCTTCGCGGTGTGGTCGCTGCCCGGCATCCAGCCGCCGCCGGCGACGGCATCCGCTTCCGCGACGCTGCCGCAGGCGGGAGGCATCGCCGACGCGGAGATCGCGGCACTCGATACCGACTCGTGAAGCCCGACCCGCCGGCGGAAGAGCGATCTTCGTAGACTGATCCGAGGCGGCGAGGAGGCTTCATGCGTCAGTTGACCGAAGGCGACATCCGTGGGGTGTTCGTGAATGCGGACGAGGATGAGTTGCGGGTGCTGGCGTTGCCGCACGACTTCGTCCTGACCGATTGGTTCCACCAGGACTTCCTCGCGTGGCGCGATCCGCGCACGAGGGGGCGGGGCTACCTCATCGGCGAGTTGGACGACCGGCCGGTGGGCATCGTGCTCCGCGCCGCCGACGGGAACTCGCGAGCGGCATCCGCTCTGTGCAACGTGTGCCACACGATGCAGCCCGCCGACCAGGTGACGTTGTTCTCGGCGCGGAAGGCGGGTGAGGCGGGACGCCGCGGCGATGCGGTGGGCACGTACATGTGCGCCGATCTGTCGTGCCACGAGAACGTCCGGCTCGCGGCGCCGCTCGCTCCCAATGAGGTGCGGGCGAGTGTGGATGCGCGCATCGACGGTACCCGTCGTCGGGCCGAGGCCTTCATCGAGCGGGTGCGCGATGCGGCGAGGGCTGACGCATGAACGCCCGGGTGGTCGTCGTGGGCGATGCGCTGATCGACGAGCTGCGCGATGAGACCGGCATCCGCGAGTTCGTCGGCGGGGCGGCTCTCAACGTCGCCGTGGGGCTGACGCGCCTCGGAGTGCCGACGACCCTTGTCGCGATGGTGGGCGACGACGAGGCCGGCGCGCACATCCGGAGCTACCTGCGCGACTACGGCGTCGAGCTCATCTCCTCGCCGTCGCCGCACGGATCCTCGCGAGCGGTCAGCACGCGCAGTCCGGGCGGCGAGCCGGTGTACGAGTTCAACGCCGCCGCGCAGGCGCGGGCGCTCGATTTCGGCGCCGACACGCGCGCGGCGCTCGCCGAGGCGGGCATCGTCGCGGTCAGCTGCTGGCCTTTCGATGACATCGAGCAGACGCGCCTCCTGGCGGAGGCTCTCGGCTCCGGATCGGCGGCGCTCGCGATCGACCCGAATCCGCGGGCGGGGATGCTGAAGGACCGGTCCGCGTTCGTCCGCGGGTTCGAGAGCCTCGCGGCGGAAGCAGCCCTCGTGAAGGTGGGCGAGGATGACGCACAGCTTCTCTACGACGAGCCCCTCGACGCTCTGCGCACCCGGCTCGTCGACCTCGGCGTGCGGGCCGTGCTGGCGACGCAGGGTTCGGCGGGGGCGACGGTCGAGGCGGGTGACGTCACCGTGACGCGTCCGATCTCCGACCTTCCGGGGCGCATCGTCGACACGATGGGCGCCGGCGACGCGGCCTTCGCGGCCGCGGTGGCCGCCCTCGGGGACGGCGGACCGCAGGGGGAGGACGCCTGGGGCGCCGTGCTCGAACGGGCCATGGACGTCGCCGCCGCGACGTGCCGATTCGAGGGTGCGCTGCTGCGTCTTCCCGAGTCCCTGGCGGAGATCGACCTCGACCGGATCGGTACCTGACCGCGCTCGGCGGCGCGGATTTTTCCGCCGCGCTCCGGACGCGTAAGATGGGTGATCGCGCCTCCGCTCGACTGTACAAGCCGGTCGGGTGCGCCCTGGCGAGTTACCCAAGCGGCCAAAGGGATCTGACTGTAAATCAGCCGGCGTAGCCTTCGGGGGTTCGAATCCCTCACTCGCCACGCTCGGAAATGCCCCGCTTCGGCGGGGCATTTCGCGTTTCTGGGCGGAACGCCGCCGGTCGGCCCTCGGCCCGCCGTGCACAACTCCTCACTCTCGGGCCGGTGTTGGTCGTACCGGGCCCGGGAGCCCTGCCGGACCCGAGATCTTGAGGAGTCGTGCACGCCCAGGTCGGCCTACCACCGCCTTCGCGCGCTGACAACCCCATGCTCGTGGCCTGCGACGGAGCCCAGAGCGAGCGTACGATGACGCGACCGCACCCCACGAAGGGACACATCATGAGCGACACCCAGGGCAACACCGAAGAGGCCACGCAGGCAGCGCGCGACGCCGCCGCGAAGGTGCGCGAGGCCGCCGCCGACGGCGCAGAGTCGCTCGGAGCGACGGCCGAGCAGATCGCCGAGGACGTCAACGAGCGGGCCTCGGCAGCCGCGGCCGACGCATCGCGAACCGTGGGCGATGTCACCGACAAGGTCACGGACAAGATCAGCGACGTCGTGGAAGGCGCGAAGGGAGCGGCATCCGATGTCGCCGCATCCGTGAGCAAGGCCGCCGACGCCGCGGCCGATGCCGCGAAGGCCGCGAGCGAGAAGCTCAAGGACGCCGCCGGCGACCTCGACGTCGACCAGCTCGTCGCGCAGACGCGGACGGTCGCGGGCGAGTGGACGGACAAGCTCAAGGAGGCCTACCGCGAGCGCCCCGCCGTCGTGATCGCCGCGGCCGCCGGCGCGGTCGTCCTCGTCGGCGCGATCATCCGCAACCTCGGCCGACGCTGAGGGGATGCCGACCGCCGGGTCCGCGCCGCCTCCCGGTGGCGCGGCCCGGCGGTCGGCGGCCATAGGATCCGTGGCATGCCCTGGCACGCGACCGGAACCCTGACCGCCCTGCCCGCGACGGCGCACCTGGACCTCGTCGCCGCACCGGTGGCGGCGGCGCTGGCCTCACTGGACGAGACCCTCGCGGCCCAGGTCGGCGTGACGCCGATCGATGCGACCCTCGCCGACACCGCCGAGTTCTGCGCGCGCTACGGCGTCGCCCCCGAGGTCTCGGCGAACTGCGTGATCATCAGGGGGCGTCGAGGCGGCGAGGAGCGCTTCGCGGCCGCCGTGGTCCTCGCGACCACGCGCGCCGATGTCAACGGAGTGATCCGGCGTCGGCTCGACGCGCGCACCGCCTCCTTCGCCCCGATGGATGAGGCGGTGGCGCTGACCCACATGGAGTACGGCGGCATCACGCCCATCGGGTTGCCCGCAACGTGGCCGGTCTTGATCGATGCGGCGGTCGCCGCATCTCCCGAGGTGGTGATCGGCGGCGGCGTGCGCGCGAGCAAGATCTTCCTCCCGGGTGCGGTGCTGGCTGCGCTCCCGGGCGCCGAAGTGATCGAGGGCCTCGCCCGCCTCGTCGAGTGATCCGGCCTGGGGAGAACCCTCCGGTGCCGGGGGCGCGCATGCCAGGATGGCCGTGAGCGCAAGCTCCCGCCGACGAGAGGAACGCCATGACCGCGCCCGATCCGAACACTCGCGACGCCACATTCGACCCGTCGGCGTCCTCGCTCGTCCGGGCGGCCATCTGGGTCGCGATCGGCGCCCTCATCGCCGCCGCGATCGTCTGCGTGATCTGGGTGCTGATCGGATCGCAGAACGGCATCGTCGGCCGCGCGTTCCTGACGATCCTGCTCCTCGCGGGTTTCGCCGGTGTCGCGATCATGGATGCGCACCTCGCCGCCCGGCGGCCCGCGTGGTTCGCGCTGGCGAGCATGGCGACGTGGGTGGTGACGCTCCTGATCGGGGCGGTGCTCATCTGGATGCCGGAGCGCTACTCCTTCGGCGGCTTCGGACGCTTCATCCAGTTCCTGCTGATCGTGCTCGTCCTGCAGCTGGCCCTGCTGCACATCCGTCTCTACACGAAGGCCTTCCAGCGGCACGTCACGACGTTCACGCAGATCATCACGATCGTGACGATCTCCCTCGTCGTGATCCTCGCGATCATGCTCGTTCTGCCGCTCATGCTGGCCGAGTGGGTGGACTTCCGTGACCTGTACTGGCGCTTCGTCGTCGCGATCACGATCCTCGCCGCCGTCGGCACCGCGCTCGTGCCCCTCGTCAACGTGCTCTTCGCGCCGCGCAAGCCGAAGCCGGCCTACCTCACGGCCCCGCCCGCCGCGCCGGCTCTGCCCCCGTGGCCGACGTATGCCGACGGCGTGACGCCGCTGCCGATCATGCCCGACGGCTCACCGGACTGGAATGCCTACTACACCGGCTACCCGTCGCAGACGGCGCAGGCGATCGCCCCGGTCGCGCCGTTCGCCGCGCCTGCCGGTCAGCAGTGGGCGCCGCAGCCGGGTGTCGATCAGCAGTGGGCGGCGCAGCCGGATGCCGGGGCCCAGAATGCACCGCAGCAACAACCGACCGTGCCGCACGGTTACGAGGGCTTCCCGCCGCCTCCGCCGCTGCCGCCGCGGTCGTAGGCCGACACCTCAGTCGAGGATTTCGAGGGCCGCCATCGCGGCGTTGTGCCCGCCGATGCCGCTCACGGCACCGCCGCGCCGCGCGCCCGATCCGCACATCAGGACGCCCGGGTGCGCGGTGGCCACCCCCCAGCGCTGCGCCGGCCCGTTCAGCGGCTCCTCGTCGTCCGCCCACGGCCAGGACAGACCGCCGTGGAAGATGTCCCCGCCCGCCATCCCGAGCGCACGCTCGAGGTCGCCGGTGGTCTTGGTTTCGACGCACGGGAGGCCGTCCGGCCCGACGTACACGCAGTCCGCGATCGGCTCGGCGAGCACCGAGTCGAGTGAGCGGGTCGCCGCCTCCAGCAGCGCCGCGCGCGCGGCATCCGGATCGTGTCCGCTCAGCAGGCGGTGCGGAACCTGCAGGCCGAACAGAGTCAGAGTCTGGGCGCCTTCGGCCTGGAGGTCCGGACCGAGGATCGACGGGTCGGTGAGCGAGTGGCAGTAGATCTCGGCGGGGAGGGGATCGGGGATGCCGCCGCCGGTGGCGACCGCGAAGGCGTCGTCGAGCTGTGACAGGCTCTCGTTGATGTGGAACGTGCCGGCGAACGCGGCTTCGGGGGAGACCGTCCGATCCCGGAGCCGCGGGAGCCGACGAAGCAGCATGTTCACCTTGATCTGCGCGCCCTCCGGCTGCTCCCGTGCCACCACGCCGTCGGCACCTCCGGCGGCGAGCAGGCGTGCCAGGACGGCGGGGCCGACCCCGCTGAGGACGAGCCGCCCGCGGATGACGGCCGCGGAATCGCCCGCGAGCTGCACCTCGCCGTCGGGGCTCACGGCGACCACCTCGGCACCGGCGCGCAGGTCCGCTCCGGCGGCGCGCGCGGCGCGCTCCAGCTCGCCGCTCACGCGCCCCATCCCGCCGACGGGGACGTCCCAGTCACCGGTCCCGCCGCCGATCACGTGATAGAGGAAGCAGCGGTTCTGGCGCAGGCTCGCGTCGTCGGCCGAAGAGAACGTGCCGATGAGCCCGTCCGTGAGGGCGATGCCGCGGACGAGGTCGCTCTGCAGCGACGAGCGCAGGAGTCCGCCGAGCGGTCGCTCGACGATCGCGTCCCACAGATCGCGGTCGGCGAAGCCGTCCCTGACCGCCGCGCGACGAACGAGGGGCTCGGTCACCCCCGGGAACAGGTGCTGAGCGAGCGGCGTCAGGCGTCCCGTGAACGCGGCGTAGCGGTCCGCCTCCGCCGTGTCGCCGGTCGTCCTGGCGAACGATTCCGCCGTTGCGGCGGCATCCGCGGTGTCGATGAGGATGCCGCGCTCCGGATCCGCCGGATCCGCCGGATCCGGCGTGTACGACGAGAAGCGGCGGCGACGCAGGTCGATGCGCAGGCCGAGGTCGTCGATCACCCGGCGAGGCAGCAGGCTCACGAGGTAGGAGTACCGCGAGAGCCGGGCCTGCACCCCCTCCCACGGCGTCTCGGACACCGCGGCGCCGCCGAAGTGCAGGAGGCGCTCGAGGAGGAGCACCGAACGCCCGGCGCGGGCGAGGTAGGCGGCGGCGACCAGAGCGTTGTGGCCTCCGCCGACGATCACGACATCGTGAGTGTGCGGCATGGTTCCACGCTAACCGGCGAGCGGCGCGATCGACCCACCCCGATAGCGTGGAGGTATGGCATCAGCGCACGAGCTCGAAGCACTCGCGATCGACATCGCGCGGGAGGCCGCGGAGCTCGCCCACCGGCGGCGGACCGAGGGTGTGGCGATCGCGGCGACGAAGTCCTCGATCGCCGACATCGTCACCGAAGCCGACCGCGAGGTGGAGGACCTCATCCGCGGAAGGCTCGCCGCCGAGCGGCCCGATGACGGTTTCCTGGGGGAGGAGTCCGGCGCCGAGAGCGGCGCGAGCGGCATCACGTGGGTGGTCGACCCGATCGACGGCACCGTGAACTACGCGTACGGCATCCCCGCGTACGCCGTGAGCATCGCCGCCGTCCGCGGCGAGCCGGTGCCCGATCGCTGGGAGGGTCTGGCTGGTGCCGTGTGCAATCCCGTCTCCGGCGAGCTGTTCCACGCGTCGGCCGGCGGTGGGGCGTGGCTCGGCGACGAGCGTCTCGCGGTGAATGAGCCCGTGTCCGCGGCGGGCGCCCTGCTGGGGACCGGGTTCGGGTACGACCCCGCGACGCACGCCGGCGACCTTGCGAGAGTGGCCCGTGTGATGCCGCTGGCGCGCGATCTGCGGCGCATCGGAGCGGCATCCCTCGATCTGTGTTTCGTCGCGGCAGGCAGGCTCGACGGTTACTTCGAGCGCGGACTCAACCCCTGGGATCACGCGGCCGGGGCTCTCCTGGTGACCGAGGCGGGCGGCCGCTTCGCCCGTGCGGAGCTCACGGACGATCCCGGGAGGCCGCTTTTCGTCGCTGCCGGGCCGACGCTGTTCGGCGGGTTGTTCGCCGCCGCGGTCGGTTCGTGAAAAGATCGAGAAGGAGCGATCCGGTCCGCCGGGGTGTGCCGCACATGGCATTCTCAGGTCGGTCCGGATAGTCTTTACCCGATCGTTACTTTCGTCACCCGAACCGGCGGAAGTGATCACAAGCCCGACATCCGACCGTTGCCCCCCTTTGCGACACGATCTGAGAGCCCCTCTGCGCATTGCCTCTTGATGCCCTCCAGGCTGACGCCGCCCCGACGCGCCGTTCCAGCCGGAAGCCCTCCGCCACGCCGTCCTCGGCGCCGGTGGAGACCGCAGGGCTCTCGCGTGCAGAGTTGCGTCGGCGCGCGTCGCGGCCAGCCGGCGCTCCGGATGCCGTGACCGAGGCCCCCTCGGATGAATCCGTCATCGCAGCGGTGGAGACCGTCGTCGCCGTGGCGGTCGCCGCGGACGCGCTCGCCGCAGAGGCGCTCGGCACCGAGACCGCGGAGCCGGTCGCCGCGCCGCTGACGCGTCGCAGCCGCCGCGCGAATCGCCCGGCCGAGCCCGCCGCCGTCGAGGCGGAGGTCGAGGTCGCCGAGCCCGTGGCGGACGCGCAGCCCGTGACCACCGTCGAGGAGCTCATCTTCGACGAGGTGCCGGCCGAGCCTGTCGTGATCGCCGCCGAAGACGCCCAGGATGCGGCATCCGCCACCGCGACGCCGGACGAGGCCGCCGCCGCGACGCCGGACGCGGCCGCCGACGCGTTCGAAGCCGCTGCACGGCTGTTCTCGTTCACGGGTGAGACCGCGATCCAGCGCCCTGTGGAAGAGCCGGTCGCGGACGAGAAGCCGGATGTCACGCATGTCGCGCCCCGTCGACCGCGCGGCGCGTCGTTCAAGCGGGTCACCGCGGCCTCGTTCTCGCTCGGCGTGATGGGCATCGTCGGGCTCCTGACGGTCGGACTGACCACGCCTGCCGAGGCGGTCGCCGCGCCGGCGTCGAAGGCCGGCACCACGAACCTCACCGTCGCCGCGGGGGATGTCGCCCCTGAGGCCGGCGAGATCCAGGCGTACGTGACGCCGTCGGACATGCAGAGCGCGCCGATCAGCCGTTCCGAGACCTACACGACACTCACGATGGCGCAGCTCGCCGCCGATTCGGGCATCTCGAACTTCTCGAACTTCTTCGTCAACGACCCGAACTCGCCGATCCAGTGGCCGTTCGCGGTCGGCGTGCCGATCAGCTACGGCTTCGGCATGCGCGACGGGACGATGCACGAGGGCGTGGACTTCACCCCGGGCGAAGGATCTCCGATCCAGGCCGTCGCCGACGGCGTCGTCCGCGAGTCCACCGATTCCGGCGGTGCGTTCGGCGTCCACATCGTGATCGATCACATCATCGACGGCCAGCTCGTCTCGAGCAGCTACTCGCACATGCTGTACGGATCGCGTCAAGTCGAGGTCGGCGACCACGTCACCGTCGGCCAGATCGTCGGGCACACCGGCAACACCGGTCGGTCGTTCGGCGCTCACACGCACTTCGAGATCCTGATGAACGGAACGACTCCGATCGACCCGATCCCGTGGCTGCGGGAGCACGCGGGCGGCTGACCTCCGATTCAGACGGATGCCGTCGCTCTGGTATTCTCTTCTAGTTGCCCAGGTGCGCCTGGGTACGCCCCGATAGCTCAGTGGCAGAGCACTTCCATGGTAAGGAAGGGGTCGTCAGTTCAATCCTGACTCGGGGCTCGCAGCATCCGGTGTTCATCCACCGGCATGACGCGGCGGGGTAGCTCAGTTGGTGAGAGCGCACGACTCATAATCGTGAGGTCGCGGGTTCAAGCCCCGCTCCCGCTACGAACGAAGAGGCCCCCTTGTGGGGCCTCTTCGTTCGTCGCAGGGTGGTCAGCACGGTTTGGGCGGCATCGCGCTCCGCACGCGCAGTCTGCCGGCGCCGAAACCGGACTCAGAGAATGCCTTGTGAGGTGGTTCCTGCCGCGAGCGGAAGCATCGTGGTGACAGCGACCGGACGGTCCAGGTGCGGAGCGATCAGTTCGTTCAGACGCTCGACGGCGGGTCCTGCAGCGTGCGCGTCGAGTGCGGCGCGCGACGTCCACTTCTCGATCATGACGATCGAGTCATCGTCGGCGTCGTGAATCGCATAGAGGACGCACCCAGGCTCGGCGTGGACGCTCGGGATCGCCGCACGCAGTGCCGCGAGCAAGCGCTCCTTGGCGCCAGCGGATGCGTGGAACACGGCGGTGACAATCACATCTGTCATGAGTGGGGTGCCCTCCAGGGGTTCGGTGTGATGGTGACGGTACTCGAGCGTGCCACGAACTCGGCCGGGACGGAGATCGTCCGCGGCTCGTCGGTGACCCGGCCGCGCAGGCGCGCAGAGACGAGTTCGAGAGCGTGCACCGCCAGCATGCTCGTGGGGGGGCGCACGACGCTGAGCGGAGGGCTCACGAGTTCGGTCCAGGGATTGTCGTCGAAGACCACGACGGAAAGGTCCTCCGGGATGGCGATCCTCGTCTGAGCCAGTCGCCGAAGGGCGTTTCTGACCTGCGCGGTATTCGCCACGATGAGAGCGGTCGGAGGCTCTCGCAGGTCCAGGAGCGACCCGACGGCGTCCGCGCCTGCGTCGCCACGGAAGCGCACCGAGTGCACCAGCTCGCTGCGGTATGCGATGGCGCGTGCCTCGAGGGCGCGGCGGTAGCCGTCGACGCGCTCCGCTCCGGTTGTCGTCGTCGATGGGCCGGAGATCAACGCGATGCGCTCGTGGCCGAGGTCGAGCAGGTGGTCCGTGGCCTCCTGTGAGGAGGTCACGTTCTCGATGCGGACGACATCGATCGGCAGGTCGCGGATCGCCCGGTCCACGAATGTGATCGGCACTCCCAGATCCAAAAGCCGATGCCACTTGTCCACGTTCGCACCCGTCGGTGTGGCGATGATCCCCGCCACCGACCGATCCTGGAGGCGATCCAGGATCTCCCGCTCGAGCTGTGCGTCCTCCTGTGTCGTCATGAGCTGCACCTGCAGTCCTGCGCCCCGCGCTTCCCATACGACCCGGTCGGCCAACCGCGCGAAGAAGGGATTCTCGAGGTCGGTCACGATCAGGCCGATGGTCGTCGTACCGCTGACCAGGCTCCGAGCCGCCGCGCGCGGGCGGAAACCGAGTTCCTCGATCGTCTCCATCACCTTGTCGCGCGTCTTCGCAGCGACGGGGCCGGTCCCTTCGTTGATGACCCGGGACACGACGGCGACGGACACACCCGCGGCAGAAGCGACGTCCCGGATCGTCGGCTGCTTCCTCATCGCGATCCTCCCATCGTGTCCGCCATGCTAGCGAGGCTCATCCGACACCGAGTTTCGGCTCGGTCCTTGACGGTGCGTAAATCGGAGTGGTACAAAAGTGGAACCGTTACCACTTTATCGCTTCTCGACACCGACGTCCACCGCATCAGCGGCCTTCCTCGTCAGGGTCGAACGAGGGAGAAATTAGAGATGAACCTTCACCATCAACTGACCCAGCGCGAGGCCGACGGGCGGCCCATTCGCGTCGGTCTCATCGGCGCGGGACGCTTCGGGAACATGTACCTCGCCCAGGCGCGAAACATTCCGGGCATTCACGTTGCCGCCGTGGCCGACATCAACGTCGAGCGAGCCCGCAACGCATTCGCCCTCGCCGGGTGGCCGGACTCGCTGATCGCAGACTCGGTCGCGGACGCGCTCGAGCACCGTACGACCGCCATCGTCGGCTCATCGGCCGAGCTCTTCCGCGGCGACATCGACGTGATCGTCGAAGCGACCGGAAATCCCATCGTCGGGATCGATCACGCCCTGCGCGCGTTCGCCGCGACGCAGCACATCATCATGGTCACGGTGGAGGCCGATGCGCTCGCCGGCCCGGCGCTGGCGCGACGCGCCGAGCAGGCCGGTGTTGTGTACTCGATGGCGTACGGAGACCAGCCTGCCCTGATCATGGAGTTGGTGGACTGGGCCCGCACGTCCGGATTCGACGTGGTCTGCGCGGGCAAGGGAGCCAAGTACCTGTCGCACTACCACGAGATGAATCCGGACAACGTCTGGGAGAACTGGGAGTTCTCCAAGGAGCTCACCGACTCCGGTCAGCTCAACCCCTACATGCACACGTCGTTCCGCGACGGAACGAAGGCGGCGATCGAAATGGCGGCCGTTGCGAACGCGGCGGCGCTCGTCCCCTCGGACGAAGGGCTGACCTTCACTCCCGGCGACGTCGAGCAGATCGCGACGATCTGCCGACCGGCGTCTACGGGAGGGGTGCTCGCCCACGAAGGCAGTGTTGATGTGATGTCCAGCGTTACGCGCGAGGGCGACTGGATCCCCCACAACACCCAAGAGGGCGTGTTCGTTGTGGTCAAAGCGACGAATGCATATGTCGCCGATTGCTTTGTCGAGTACCCCTGGCACCCGGACCCCAGCGGGCAGTACGCCGCTCTCTACCGGCCGTACCACTACGTCGGGCTCGAGTTGAACATCTCGATCGCCAATGCGGCCATTCGCGGCGTCGCGACCGGATCCCCGGTCGGCTTCTACGCCGATGTCGTCGCCACCGCCAAACGCGACCTGACCGCTGGCGAGTTCCTCGACGGTGAGGGCGGTTACACCGTCTGGGGCAAGCTCGTGTCAGCTGCCCGCTCGACTTCGACGCACGCGTTGCCCGTCGCGCTCGCCCACCACGTCGAGCTGGTCCGTGATGTCCCGAAGGGCGAGATCGTCAACTGGGATGACGTGAAGATGGACGACTCCCTTACGACAGCGCTCGAACTTCGACGCGAAACCGAAGCCCTCTTCGTGTCGGCTTAGCCTGCGACACCCGACCTGAACACCCTCCTTACAAAGATGAAAGGTATGAGAATGACCCGCACTACCCGACTAACGGTCGCTGCTCTCGCTGTTGCTGCGCTGGGCGTCAGCGTCGTCGGCTGTTCCGCTTCGCCTGACGGTGGTGGGGGGTCCGCTGAGGGCTCCGACGTCGTCTCTCTTGTGCAGGCGGATGAGGTCCGGCCGTATGAGGATGTCCTCGATTCGTTGGGGGACCCGTCGGTTCCGGATGGCGCGAAGGTTTGTTATGTGACGCGGACGCTGTCGAACGAGTATTGGTCGTTCGTGGCGTCGGGTGTTGAGGATCGTGCGAAGGAGTTGGGTGCGGAGGTGCAGATCTTCGCCGTCAATGACGAGGCCTCGATCACGGAGCAGCTCGATAAGGCCAAGGGTGCGTTGACTCAGGGCTGCACAGTGCTATTGGCGTCGCCTATCTCGGCGACGGGGCTGGACTCTGTTTTCACGGAAGCGCTGGCTGCGGGTGTTCCCGCGATCGTGCTGAACGATGCGAAGGGCACTCTGCCCGGCGTGGTGTATTCCGGTCCTGACTCGCTGACCACAGGTCGCACGGCTGCGGACTACATCGCGCAGAAGCTGCCGGAGGGAGGCCAGGTTGCGATGGTCGAGGGCGATCCTGGGTCCTCGAACGCGCTGAACCGGGGTGAGGGCTTCAAGGAGGGTCTGGCTGAGCACCCGAACCTCGAGTTGGTGGCGTCGGCGACGGCGAACTGGGACCAGACCAAGGCTCAGGACATCGCGACGACGATGCTGACGGCAAACCCGGATCTGAAGGCGTTCTACGTGCAGAACGACGGGATGGCGCTGGGCGTTGCCACCGCGGTGGAGCGGGCAGGGAAGACCGGTGAGGTCTTGATCGTGGGGACCGACGGGATCCCGCAGGCAAAGACCGAGATCCAGAATGGGCGGATCACGGCGACGGTGAGCCAGAAGCCCGGTCAGGAGGGCGCGGCGGGCGTCGATGTCGGCCTCTGGCTGCTTGCCGGCGAAGAGGTTCCCGGGTGGATTGAAGTTCCGGCTTTCATCATCGATTCCGAGAACGTCGCCGATTACGCCGAGGGTATGCCGTAACCGGCAGCCCAGGTTTCGAGACAACGAGGTGATCGAAATGGATGCACTGCTGCAGCTCGAGGACATTGCGAAGAGCTTTCCCGGGGTTCGCGCACTGGATGGGGTGACCTTCGAGGTCAAGGCCGGAGAGATCTGCACCATCGCCGGCGAGAACGGAGCGGGCAAGAGCACGCTCCTGGGGATCCTGGGTGGGTCGCTCACTCCGGATCGCGGTTCGATCACCATCGACGGCGTCCGGCGCGAGGAGTACTCCCCGCGCCGGGCGCTGGCCGACGGGATCGTCATCGCCCAGCAGGAACCCGCCGTGGTCCCGCAGCTGACCGTTGCTCAGAACGTCACGCTCGGCAAGTCCCGGGCTCAGCGTCGTGACACGCCGGACGCGGTCTCGGGTGTGATCGCCGATTTGAAGCGGATGGGGTTCGAGATGACCCCTTCAACTCCGGTATCGGCACTCAGCCCGGCGGAACGTCAGGCGTTGACGATCGCGCGGTCGTTCGCGTTCGGCGCGAAGATCATCGCGTTGGACGAGCCGACCACGAGCATGCTCGAGCACAATGCCGTGCACGTGCTGGAAAGGGTGCGTGAGATCGTTCAGGAACGTGAAGTCGCGGTGCTGTTCGTCTCACACAAGATGCCTGAAGTGATGCGGGTCTCTGACAGCGTCGTGGTGCTCCGCGATGGGAAGACCGCGTTCCGCGCGGAGATCAGCGAGACCAGCGAACACGAGATCGTGCAGAAGATGGTCGGGCGAGAGCTGCTCGCGTTCACCCGCGAGCACCCCGTGAAGGCGGACGCCCCGGTCCGTTTCGAAGCGAAGGACATCCGTCACCCACGTCATCCCGCCCCCCTGCAATTGACTGCTCGTGCCGGGGAAGTGGTCGGGATCGCCGGTCTGGTCGGATCGGGCCGGACCGAACTCCTCCGCGCGATCGTCCACGCCGACGCGGGCAGCGCCGGTCACATCACCATCGACGGCACGCCGCACCGAGTCGTGGACCCGCACACCAGTCGCACCGCCGGCATCGCGTTCATCCCGGAAGAGCGCAAGCGTCAAGGCCTCGTGCTGCAGATCCCGGCATACGCGAACATCGCGATGACCGCCGATCGACAGTTCCACGCCGTGGGCCCGATCGTGAGCAAGAAGCGTGAGATCGACACCGCCACGATTCAGACGCAGGGAATGTCGCTGCGCCCCGCGAACGTCAAGTTGAATGCCCGCCAGTTCTCCGGCGGCAACCAGCAGAAGCTCGTGATCGCGAAATGGACTTGGCGCGGAGCGACGGTCTACCTCTTCGACGAGCCCACCAAGGGCGTGGACGTCGGCGGTCGCATCGAGATCTATCGGCTCATCGATCGGCTGGCCTCCGAAGGCAACTCGATCATCGTCGTGTCATCCGATCTCCCCGAGATCATCTCCCTCAGCGACCGCGTGCTCGTCATGCGCGCCGGCCGCTTCGTCGGTTCCTTCGAAGGAACCGACATCAACGAACAGACCCTCGTAGCCGCCGCTATGGGCGTCGCGGAAGGAACCCAATGAGCACTCCCACCACCGGTCGACGCCGACCACGCGTCAACGTCCAGACCCTCGGCATCTTCGGCGCTGCGATCATCATCTTCGTCGTCTTCGGCATCCTCAGCCCGTCGTTCCTCACGATCGGGAACCTCCGTGACATCGCCGTCGCCGCCAGCATCAACGCGATCATCGGCCTCGGTGTCACCTTCGTCATCATCACCGGCGGTATCGACCTCTCGGTCGGCTCGATCGCCAGCCTGGTGGGAATCGTCGCGGCCACGTTCATGGTCAGCGGCGGCGTTGCCCCGATTCTCGCGCTCTTGATCGGCATCCTCGTCGGACTCGCCTGCGGCACCGCGAACGGGCTCCTGATCACACGCCTCAAGCTGCCGCCTTTCATCGCCACTCTCGGCACGATGAGCGTGTTCCAGGGCCTTGCCTACGTCACCACCGATGGGAAGCCCGTCTACAACATCCCGCCCGAGTTCGTGCTGATGCTCAACAGCTACATCGGCGGCGTCCCCGTGATGATTCTCATCGTCGCCGCCGTCGGCATCCTCAGCTGGTTCCTGCTGCGACGCACCGTCTTCGGCGAAAACGTGATCGCCGTCGGCGGCAGCGAGGAAACCGCATGGCTCTCCGGCATCCGAGTCAACCGGGTCAAGATCGCCGTCTACGCACTCTCCGGCGGACTGGCCGGCCTCGCCGGCCTCATCCTCGTCGCCCGCATCAACGCCGCACAGACAGAAGGCGGCAGCCCCTACCTCCTCACCGCGATCGCCGCAGCCGTCATCGGCGGAGCGAACCTGATGGGCGGCGAAGGACGCATCGCCGGCACCCTCGTCGGCGCCCTCATCCTCGGCGCCCTCACCAACGGACTCGTGCTCCTGAACGTCCCCAGCTTCTACGAACAGATCGTCACCGGCCTCGTCGTCATCATCGCCGTCGCCCTCGACCAATCCGCCAAAGACTGGCCCATGCTCAAACGAGGCAAAACCAAAAACGACATCACCACCCAAACCCCCGCCCAACAACCCGCCGGCTAAGCCGCGAGCGATCGCCGGGCAGCGCAACGCTCGAGGGTTGCGCTGACCGACGATCAGACATGACTGACCAGGACGCTTCGACCACCCCCGAAGTGCAGTTGCCAGAGTATTCGACGCCGGACTTCTGCAGGATCACCTGCGAACTGCGCCGAGCGCCGCTCCCGCTACAGAATGAACGCCCCCTCGTGGGGCGTTTCTTCGTCCGGGGGATGGTCGCGTCCGTCGGCGGGCGAGCCCTCTGACAGGCTGGGGTGATGGAGTACTGCACCTTCACCGAGCCCCAGCAGGGGTACAGCTACGACGACCAGCTCGCTTTCGCGCGGGCGACCGAGCATGCCGGCTTCGACGGGTACTTCCGGTCAGATCACTTCATGCGCATGGGCTCGGGTGATCCGCTGCCGGGTCCGACCGACGCATGGACGACGCTCGCGGGCCTTGCGCGCGAGACGGAGTGGATCCGCCTCGGGACCCTCGTGTCGTCGGCCACCCATCGCCTCCCCGCCGTACTGGCGATCCAGGTCGCGCAGGTCGACGCGATGTCCGGCGGGCGCGTCGAGCTCGGGCTGGGCACCGGCTGGTTCGAGGCCGAGCACCGGGCGTACGGCATCCCGTTCCCCGAGAAGCGCTTCGGGATCCTCGAGGAGCAGCTCGCGGTCATCACGGGACTGTGGGCGACGCCGACGGGCTCCACGTTCGACTTCGCGGGGGAGCACTACACGCTGGAGGACTCGCCCGCGCTGCCCAAGCCCGTGCAGCGACCGGTGCCTGTGATCGTCGGTGGCAACGGTCCGCGTCGGACACCCGCGATCGCCGCCCGGTTCGCGACGGAGTTCAACATCGGCTTCCTGCCCGACGACGAGCTCGCGACGGCCTTCGCCCGCGTCCGTGAAGCGTGCGAGCGGGTGGATCGCGATCCTGCGACCCTGAAGCTCTCGGTCGCGCTGACGACGATCATCGGCGACGACGAGCGGGTCCTCGAGCGCCGCGCCGCAGCGACCGGCCGCTCGCTGGAGGAGTTCCGCGCCGGAGCCACGATCTGCGGCGATGCGGCGCACATCGGCGAGCGGGTCGCACGACTCGGCGCTCTGGGGGCCGATCGCATCTACTTCCAGCTTCTGGACATGCGCGACCTGGAGCAGGTGGCGGAGCTCGGCGCGGCGCTCGCCTGAGAGACAGGGGAGTAGGGTTCCCCACGTGCCCGACACCCTGATCCTCATCGACATCCAGCGCGACTACTTCCCCGGCGGGCGCTTCCCGCTCGTGGGGCCGGAGGCCGCGGCCGAGCGGGCCGCGGCGCTCCTCGGCGCGTTCCGGGACCGGGGTCTTCCCGTGATCCACGTGCGTCACGAGAGCCTCGAAGCGGATGCCGGATTCCTGGCCGCCGGAACCGAGGGCGCTCAGCTGCACCCGGCGGTGGCCCCGGCAGACGACGAGATCGTGGTCACGAAGCACCACCCGAACGCGTTCCTCGAGACCGACCTCGAGGGCCACCTCGCCGCGGGTTCCTCTCTCGTGGTCGCCGGGATGATGACGAGCATGTGCGTCGACGCGACCGTGCGGGCGGCATCCGATCTGGGGTATTCCGTGACCGTGGCGGGTGACGCGTGCGCGGCCCCTGATCTCGAATACGCGGGCACGCGCGTGGCCGGCCCGGACGTCCACGCGGCGTTCCTCGCCGCGCTCGGCAGCGCCTACGCGGAGGTCCGTACGGTCGACGAGCTCATCAGAACCCCCTGAACGACGGCGTCCCCCGTGCGCGGCGAGGCGGCACGGGGGACGACGGGTCTGATCAGGCGAGTGCCTTGGCCTTCAGGGCGTCGAACTCGGCCTGCGTGATGGCGCCGGAATCCAGCAGCTTCTTGGCCGACTCGATCTCGGAGGTCGGCGAGGTGCCGGCCACTTCGCGGATGTACGCGTTGGCCTGCTCCTGAGCCTGCTTGGACTCGGCGATTCGCCGCTCGGTCATCCCGCGGCCCCGCGCGATCAGGTAGATGAACGCAGCCAGGAACGGCAGGAACACCAGGAAGATCAGCCACAGCGCCTTGCCCCAGCCGTTCAGACTCGGGTCGCGGAAGATGTCGATGACGACGGTGATGAAGATCCAGATGCACGCGATCAGCACGTAGACCCAGAAGATCCAGACGAAGAATTCCCAGATATTCACTTGATTGCCTTTTCTTGAGGGATGCGGCGAGGTGCCGACGATGCCCAAAGCTACCCAGGCTGCGGCGGCCGGACATCATGCGGGAAGGGTGATCCCGGATGCCGCCGTGCGCGAGCGTCGGAGACCTCAGTTCACCGCGGACGTGAGCCGCGCGAGCCCGTCGAAGAACGTCGCCTTCAGCGGCTCCTTCCGCCACTGCTCGAGGGTGAGTTCGCGCCCGGCATCCCGATAGCCCTGCTCGACCTCCCGCATCGCCCGGACGAACGACGCGCCGCGCACGAGCAGTGAGGACTCCGCGTTCAGGCTGAAGGAGCGGATGTCCATGTTGCTGGATCCGATGAAGGCGACGTCATCGTCGATCGACATGTGCTTGGCGTGCAGGATGTACGGCGCCGGGTACATGAAGATGCGGACGCCCGCCTCGAGCAGGTCGCTGTAGTACGAGCGCTGCGCGTGGCCGACGAGCCACTGGTCGGCCTGCTCGGAGACGAACAGCTGTACCTCCAGACCCCGCTGGCATGCGGTCGTGATCGCGTAGACCATCGCTTCGTCCGGCACGAAGTACGGGCTCGTGATGATGACCTTCTCGGTCGCGCCGTAGATGAGGGAGAGGAACATGCGGAGGTTGTTCTCGGTGTCGTAGCCGGGTCCGCTCGGCACGACCTGGCACAGCAGCGCGTCCGGGGAGGTCGAGGCCGTGAGCTCGGTCGCGGGCACCCGGTCGGTCAATTCCTCGCCCGTCTCGATCAGCCAGTCCGAGAGGAACACGGCGTTGACCGCGGCGACGACAGGTCCGGTCAATCGCGTCATGAGCTCCTGCCACTGCAGACCGCGCTTGATGTTCCCCGGAAGGTCGTACGTGCGCGCGATCAGGTTCTGCGACCCCATGAAGGCCACCCGCCCGTCGACGACCACGATCTTGCGGTGGTTGCGCAGGTCGGGGCGCTGGTACTTGCCTTTGAACGGCTGGACGGGCAGCATCCACGACCACTTCACGCCCATCCGGTCGAGCTCGGCGAAGGTCTTCTTGCTGTCGGGGATCTTCGCCGACGGCAGGTGGTCGGCGAGCAGGCGCACCGTCACGCCGCGGGCGACCGCGCGCTCCATCGCCGAGAAGAACCCGCGGGTGGTGTCGTCCCACGCGACGATGAAGAACTCCACGTGGACGAAGCGCGTCGCGCGATCGATCTCGGCGGCCATCGCGTCGATCGAGGCCTGGTAATCGCCGATGAGCGTCGCCTCGTTGCCGTACGAGGCGGGGAGTCCGGTGAGCGCCTCGTTCTGCTGCACGACGCGCTGGAACCAGCGCGGCCACGCGGTGTCCATCGTCTCGAGCCCGGCAGTCCGCACGCTCGCCCGGATCTCCTCGTCGATGCGCGCCTGCTCCTGCCGGCGTCGCTTCGGGAGCTTGAAGCTGCCGATGAGCAGATAGAGCAGGATGCCGACGTACGGGATCAGGAAGATCGCGAGCAGCCACGCCATCGCCGCGGTGGGTTTCCGGCGACGGGGGATGATGATGAGCGCGGCGATCTTGATCGACAGGTCGATCAGCGCGGCGATGATCCAGGCGAGATTGGTGGCCGAGGTATCCATTTGCGCGTCACGCTATCGCCCCCGTCGCGCGCCCCGCGTCATCCGATCAGGGCGAGAGCGCCGCGGCGCGCTCGGTTAGGCTCGACAGGCGACCGGCTCCCGATGGCCGACGCGCGAGAGGGATGAGCTGATGGCCGACAGGACGACGCCTCCGGGCTGGTACGACGACAGCCGCGGCGCCCTGCGCTGGTGGGACGGGACGCAGTGGACGGAGCACGTGCAGACTCCGGATGCCGAGACCGGCGAGACCGCGTCGGATGAGGGCATCGATGCCGCGACATCCCTCCCCGCCGAACTCGCACCCGAGGGCGCGAGTCCCGCGGTGTCCGCGCCGCCCGGATACCCGGGCGGCTTCCCCGGGGGGACGGCTCCTTCCGGCGGATTCATCTCGGCGACCGAGCCAAAGAAGTCGAAGCTCTGGATCGTCTGGGTCGTGGTCGGGATCGTGCTCCTCGGCCTCGTCGTGGCGATCGCCGTCCTGATCCCGCTCATCATCGGCCTGGTCAACGGCGCGCAGGGCGTGTCGGACGCCGACCGCGCCAGCGCGGTGTCGACGGTGGAGTTGTACGACGAGGCGTGGCAGACCGGCGACTGCGACAAGTTCCAGGCCTCGACGACGGAGAACTTCCGGGAGGGCCTGCAGATCGTCGACTGCGCAAGCTTCACCGCCGCGTCGCAGGGCTTCGTCGACTCGGTCGACGACTACAAGCTCAACGTCACCTCGGTCCAGAGCGAAGACGCCGATCAGGTAACGGTGCTCACGTCCGAGACCTACACGAGCACGGTGGACGACCAGGGCAACCAGACCGACGAGGCGCTTCCCTACGAGGATCGCTACGCGTACATCCTCATCCCCGCGGGCGACGGCTGGGCGATCGACCAGGCGCTGGACGCCTCCGAGTGAGGTCAGCCCCGCTCGGCTGAGCCGGTGCGGGGCGCGTCCTCGTCGCGTCCGCCGGGACGGCGGAGCGGCGTGACCGCGCCGCCGGCTGCGGCCGGATCGATCCCGAACACCGCGTGCAGGCCGGCCTCGAAGTTCGACACGCGGCCGCCGGCGGCGAGATCCCGGGCCCGCTGGGTCGGCTCGTGAAGGAGAGCTCCCGCGAAGTGCCGGAGCGCTTCGGTGACCGCCGCCGCCTGCTCGGCCGGCATCGACTTGGCGGACAGGCGGCTCAGCTCGACCTCGAGGGCGTCGAACACGTGGGAGCGCAACGCCACGATCGCCGGTGCCGCGGTCTGCTCGGCGGCGAACACCGCGGCCGCGGAGGAGACGAGTTCGCGCGCGGTCGCATCGGGGGCGAGCATCGGCAGCCGCGCGTGCGTGGCGATCAGCTCGAGGTCCATGAGCTCCACGCCCGGCAGGCGCCCGACCGCGGGGTCGACGTTGCGCGGCAGGCCGAGGTCGATGATCGTCCGGCGGGCGTCGTCGGGCACATCGCCGACGGTCACGGTGTAGGTGGTCGTGCACGTGATCACGACATCCGCCGATCCGACGGCATCCCGCAGATCGTGCGCCGCGCGGACGTGATACTTCTCGGCGAACTGCTCGGCGCGCCCGGTGAGGGAGTAGACGGACAGATCCGAGACGCCGAGCGTCCGGAGCGCGGCGACGGTCGTCGCGGCATAGTTGCCGGTGCCGACCACGAGGGCGCGGGTACGGCGCCAGTCGGGTACGCGGGTGCCGGCGAGCTGGAGGGCGAACTGCACGAGGGAGCGTCCGGCCTTGCCGACGGCCGTCGCCGCACGGACGTCGCGGGAGACTTTCGCCGCGCGCTGGAAGGCCGTGTCCAGTTCGGGGGTAGTCGCCTTCGCGGTGCGGGCGGACTCGTAGGCGCGGCGCACCTGCCCGGCGATCTCCTCCTCGCCGACCGCGATCGACTCCAGGCCGGAGGTCACCGCGAACAGGTGGTGCAGTGCGGGAGCCCCGGCGAGCACTTCGGCCCGCTCGCGGAGGGCGTCGCGCGAGAGGTCCGCTGCGGTCGCGATCGCGCGCAGCGTCGCTTCGGCGGCGCTCGTGTCGGCGCCCTGCTCGACGTCGAGGTACGCCTCCACCCGGTTGCACGTGGAGACCAGGACCGCGCCGCGCGCCCGCCCGCCGTCCACGAGTGCGGTCGCCGATTCTGCGGTCACCGCCTCCGAGAGGCGGCCCAGAAGATCGAAATCCGCCGTCCGGTGGGACACGGAGACGCAGAGAAGCACTACTCCATGGTACGTAACCCCCGGGGCACCCGGCGCACCGCCCGCACCGGACGGACAGGTTGCGGTGGGACAATGGTCCATATGTCTTCCCCCGCGTCACATCCCCTCCGTGACGGTCGCACCACCACGTCCCCGCTCGTCCGGGCCCTGCGCGGCGACCGGCCCGAGACCACCCCGATCTGGTTCATGCGCCAGGCCGGCCGGAGTCTCCCCGAGTACCGCGAGCTCCGCGTCGGCACGGCGATGCTCGACGCCTGCCTGAACCCCGAGCTCGCGAGCGAGATCACGCTGCAACCGGTGCGCCGGCACGGCGTGGACGCCGCCGTGTTCTTCAGCGACATCGTGATCCCGCTGCGGCTCGCCGGCGTCCCAGTCGAGATCGTCCCGGGCCGCGGGCCCGTCCTGGAGGCGCCGATCCGGTCGGCATCCGACATCCTGAGACTGCGCCCGATCGACCCGGATGCGCTCGACCCGATCCGCGAAGGCGTCGCCCGCACGGTGGCCGAGCTCGGCAGCACACCGCTCATCGGCTTCGCCGGCGCCCCGTTCACCCTCGCTTCGTACCTCGTCGAGGGAGGTCCGTCCAAGGACCAGTTGAGGGCTCGCAGCCTCATGGTTTCCGACCCGCAGGCGTGGGCCCAGTTGTTGAACTGGTGCGCCGATGTGTCCGGTGCGTTCCTGCGTGCGCAGGTCGACGCCGGCGCGAGCGCCGTCCAGCTCTTCGACTCGTGGGTGGGTTCCCTGTCACGCCGCGACTACCAGCGCCGCGTCGCCCCGCACTCGAAACGGACGCTCTCGGCATTGCGCGGGCTCGACGTGCCGATCATCCACTTCGGTGTCGGAAGCGGCGAGGTGCTGGACCTCATGGCGGGGATCGGCGCAGACGCCGTGGGTGTGGACTGGCGCCTGCCGCTGGACGAAGCATCGCGCCGACTCGACGATCGCGTCGTGCTGCAGGGCAACATCGACCCGGCCTGGCTCGGGGCTCCGTGGGAGAAGCTCGAGGCGCACGTCCTCGACGTCCTCGAGCGCGGCAAAGCCGCCCCCGCACACGTGGTGAACCTCGGTCACGGCGTGCCGCCCGAGACCGATCCGGACGTACTCACGCGCATCGTCCGGCTCGTGCACGAGGTCGGCTCCGTCGCACCCGAGCCGACGTGGGCGGGCTGACCCACGCTCCCACCGGTCTCGCCGCTGTCTGACGGCGTGCCCGCACCCGCGGGCGCGCCGGTGCTCGTCGTGGGCGCAGGGATCGGCGGTCTTGTGATCACCCGTGACCTGGCCCGTGCCGGCATCCCCGTCACGCTGCTGGAGGCGTCGGATCGTGTCGGCGGGCAGCTCGCCCCGCTCCGCATCGACGGC
Source organism: Microbacterium lacus (assembly GCF_039531105.1). Taxonomy (NCBI): domain Bacteria; kingdom Bacillati; phylum Actinomycetota; class Actinomycetes; order Micrococcales; family Microbacteriaceae; genus Microbacterium; species Microbacterium lacus. The sequence continues at coordinate 2,908,704 of NZ_BAAAPK010000001.1, read as the reverse complement.
GTCGAGGCGGATGCGGCCGCTGAGTCCTTCGCCACGCGGGACGGGACGGTCGCAGCGCTCGCCGCCGAGATCGGTCTCGGAGGCGACGTCGTCGCCCCGCGCGACACCCCGGCGTGGGTGATCGGCCCGGGCGGCGCGGCGCATCCGCTGCCCGCCGCGAGCGTGCTCGGCATCCCTGGCGACCCCTCTGCGCCCGACGTCGTCCGCGCGATCGGGCGACGCGCTTCCCTGCGTGCGGCGATCGACCGCTGGGTGCCGCTGCGCGCCCCCGAGGACTACCGCTCCATCAGTGACCTGGTGCGCCGGCGGATGGGCGAGCGGGTACTCGCCGAACTCGTGGCACCGGTCGTCCGCGGGGTGTACTCGACGAGTCCGGACGAGCTCGCCGTCGCACTCGCCTCACCGGGGCTCCCCGCCGCGTTGCGGAACGCCCGCTCGCTCGGGGAAGCCGTGCTGAGTCTGCGCGCCGCGAGCGCGGCGGGGTCGCAGGTCGCGGGGATGCGCGGCGGTGTGCACCGCATCGCGACGACCCTTGCCGCGGATGCCGTCGCCGCAGGCGCCCGCATCCGTCTCGGTTCCCGCGTCACGGCCGCCGGTCACGACGGTGTGACGCTCGTGGGCGGGGAGCGCCTCGCGGGGCGGGTCGTGATCGCCGCCTCGGACGCGCAGGGGGCGGCATCCCGAACCCGATCGATCACGGTCGCGATCGCCTCGCTCGACGCGCCCCAGCTGGATGCTGCGCCGCGCGGCACGGGTGCACTCGTCACGCGCGGCGCGCCTGGCATCACGGCGCGGGCGTTCACGCACTCCTCGGCGAAGTGGGAATGGGTCGCGGATCTGCTTCCGGCGGGCCGCCACCTCGTGCGCCTCTCGTACGATGAAGTGCCGGGTGATCCGGAGGCCACGGTGGCCGCAGACCTGCGGGCCGTCACGGGCGCGGAGATCGGCGGACTCCGCGACCTCCAGGTGCGCACCTGGACGCGGACGCTGGAGGTGGCGCCGCCGCCGAGCGGTGTGGAGGCCGCGGGAGAAGCGGCTTCGCTCACCGGATTGGCCGCGATCGTGGCGGACGCCCGTGCGAGCGCCGCCCGGATCGCCGAGACCGTCCGCGAGGACCCGCGCACGCGGGCAGACCAGCCGGACCGCACGGAAGGACGAGCATGACCACCGAGACGAACGAGACGATCGGGTACGGCCTCTGGGCGATCCTGGCCCGGCCCGCAGGCCCCGCGGCGGCTCCGCAGACGACCGAGCTCGCCGCGGCCATCGCGGGCCTCGAGGCGACCGGCGTCACGCTGCGCGGGCTGTACGACGTGTCGGGTCTCCGCGCCGACGCCGACCTCATGATCTGGCTGACCGGCGCCGACGCGCAGGCACTGCAGGCGGGTCTGCGCTCCCTCCGTCGCACGGCCGCTCTGGCCTCGCTCGAGCCGCGGTGGAACGCCCTCGGAGTGCATCGCGAGGCGGACTTCACACGCGACCACGCCCCGTCCTTCATGCGCGGTCTGCCGCCCAAGGGCTGGGTGAGTGTCTACCCGTTCGTCCGGAGCCTGGACTGGTACATCCTCCCCGAGGACGAGCGGCGCGGGATGCTGAGCGAGCACGGCCTGAAGGGCCGCGACTTCCCGCAGATCCAGCCGAACACCGTCGCCGCCTTCGCCCTCGGCGACTATGAGTGGATCCTCGCGCTCGAGGCCGACGACCCGATCGACCTCGTGGACATGATGCGACACCTGCGCGCGACCGAGGCCCGCCGTCACGTGCGCGAGGAAGTCCCCTTCTTCACCGGCCGCCTGATCACGCTCGACGAACTCCCCGAGGTGCTGTCATGACCGATACGACCCCCCTCGTCCGCTCCGCGAGCGACGCCGCCGCGACGGGCGCGCCGCACATCGAGGTCCCCGTCGCGTACGACGCGATCCTCCTCGCGGGCTTCGGCGGACCGGAAGGCCAGGACGATGTGATCCCGTTCCTGCGCAACGTCACGCGGGGGCGCGGCATCCCGGATGAGCGTCTCGAGGAAGTCGCCCACCACTACCGCCACTTCGGCGGCATCAGCCCGATCAACGCGCAGAACCGCGCGCTGAAGGCCGCGATCGAGGGCGAGCTCGCCGCCCGCGGCATCGACCTGCCCGTGTACTGGGGGAACCGCAACTGGGCGCCGTACCTCGAGGAGGCCGTCCAGGAGGCCGCCGGGGCGGGCGACACGACCCTCCTGGCGATCGCCACGAGCGCGTACAGCTCGTACTCCAGCTGCCGCCAGTACCGCGAGGATTTCGCCCGCGTTCTGGAGGCGACCGAGCTCGTCGGCACCGTCACGATCGACAAGGTCCGGCAGTTCTTCGACCACCCCGGCTTCGTGCACGCCTTCACGGAGGGCGTCCGGGATGCCGTCGCGGCGCTCATCGCCGACGGCGTCGCCGCAGACCGCATCCAGGTGCTGTTCTCGACCCACAGCATCCCGACCGCCGACGCCGAGCGCTCCGGCCCTCGCGACCGCGACTTCGGCCCCGGCGGCGCGTACGCGGCGCAGCACGAAGCGGTTGCGGCGTTCGTGATGGCGAACGTGCGCGACGAGGTGCCCGCCGCGGCGCAGACCGACTGGGAGCTCGTGTACCAGTCGCGCTCCGGCCCGCCGAGCCAGCCCTGGCTCGAGCCCGACGTGTGCGACGTGATCGGCGAACTGCCCGATCGCGGCAAGGACGCGGTCGTGATCGTGCCCCTCGGCTTCGTGAGCGACCACATGGAGGTGCTCTGGGACCTCGACACCGAGGCGATGGAGGCGGCCGAGGAGGCCGGCATCCGCGCGGTCCGCACCCCGACGCCGGGCGTGGACCCCGCGTTCGTGAGCGGCCTGGTCGACCTCGTCGTCGAGCGCCTGAAGGGCACCCCGGCCTCCGCGCGTCCGCACCAGACCGATCTCGGTCCGTGGTTCGACGTCTGCCGGCCGGCGTGCTGCGAGAACGTCCGCGCGGGGTTCAAGCCGGCGGTGTCGGGCCTGCTTCCGTGAACGCGCTGCTCAAGCCCGGCGCGCCGCTGCGCGTCGGCACGCGTGCGAGCGCCCTGGCGGTCGCGCAGAGCTCGGCCGTCGCCGCGCGGTTCGGTCCCTTCGAGCTCATCACCATCACGTCGGAGGGCGATCGCTCGTCCACGCCGCTCGCGTCGATGGGCGGCACCGGTGTCTTCGTCTCAGCGCTGCGGGACGCGCTGCGCGACGGCCGCGTCGATGTGATCGTGCACTCGTTCAAAGACCTGCCGACCGCGCCGGCGGACGGCATCGACCTCATCGCCGTTCCCGAGCGGGCCGACGCGCGGGATGCGCTCGCGACCCGAGACGGCATCACCCTCGCCCGGCTGCCGCACGGCGCGCGCGTGGGCACCGGTTCGCCCCGCCGCCGGGCTCAGCTGCTCTCGGCTCGTCCCGACCTCGAGGTCGTCGGCATCCGCGGCAACGTCGACACGCGGCTCGGCCGGCTCTACGACGCCGATGACGACCGCCGCATCGACGGACTCGTGCTCGCTGCGGCGGGGCTGGAGCGCCTCGGCCGCCTCGGCGAGGCGTCCGAGCTCTTCGACCTCGCCGCCTGGCCGACCGCGCCGGCGCAGGGCGCCCTCGCGATCGAAGTCCGCTCGGATGCCGCTCCCGCGCTGCGCGAGCGGATCTCGGCGGTGGACGACCCGTCCACGCGCCGCGCGGCGATCGCCGAACGCGGGGTGCTGTCCCGGCTGGAGGCGGGCTGCTCGGCGCCGATCGCCGCCCACGCCGCCCTCCGCGGCGCGGACCTCGCGCTCACCGCGAGCGTGTTCGCCCCGGACGGCTCCGGCGAGCTGACGGTCGTGCAGACCGCGCCCGCCGACACGGATGCCGCGGCATCCGATCTCGCCGACCACGTCGCCGCCGAACTGCTCGACCGTGGCGCCGCGCAGCTGGCACCCCTGGGCGCGGCGGGATGACCGCCGCGCGGAAAGGACGCCCATGACCACGCCCCTGCCCGACATCCGTCCCCGACGCACCCGCGCGACTCCCGCCTGGCGGCGCCTGGTCGCCCAGACGCGGCTGCACGCGCGCGAGCTCGTCCTGCCGATGTTCGTCCGCGAGGGCGTGAGCGAGCCCGTCCCGATCTCCTCGATGCCCGGAGTCGTCCAGCACACGACCGACTCGTTCAAACGAGCCCTGCATGATGCCGCGGATGCCGGCATCGGCGGCGTGATGCTGTTCGGAGTCCCCGCGCACAAGGACGCCACCGGCTCCGGAGCGGATGACCCGGACGGCATCCTGAACGTCGCCACGCGGATCGCCGCCGCCGAGGTCGGCGGTGACCTCGTGGTGCAGACCGATCTGTGCCTGGACGAGTTCACCGATCACGGCCACTGCGGCGTGCTCGACGGAGCCGGCCGCGTCGACAACGACGCGAGCCTGGAGCGGTACCGCGCGATGGCTCTCGCGCAGGCGTCCGCCGGCTCGGCGCTGCTCGGCTTGTCCGGGATGATGGACGGTCAGGTGCGCGCGGTCCGCGACGTCCTCGACGCCCACGGCCACCACGACACCGCGATCCTCGGCTACGCCGCGAAGTACGCCTCTGCGCTGTACGGACCGTTCCGCGAGGCGGTGCAGTCCTCCCTCGAAGGCGACCGCCGCACGTACCAGCTCGACCCCGCGAACGCGCGGGAAGGGGAGCGCGAGGCCGCGATCGACGTCGCCGAGGGCGCGGATGTCGTCATGGTCAAGCCCGCCTCGCTGTACCTGGACGTGCTGTCCCGCGTGGCCGCGGCATCCCCGGTCCCGGTGTGGGCCTATCAGGTCAGCGGCGAGTACTCCATGATCGAAGCCGCCGCGGCGAACGGCTGGATCGACCGCGAGCGGGCGGTGCTCGAATCGCTCGTCTCCATCCGGCGAGCCGGCGCCGACGGCATCCTCACCTACTGGGCCGTCGAGGCGGCGCACCTTCTCCAGGACGGAGCCGGAGCATGACGAATCAGACAGAGTTCGCGCGCGCGCAGGCGGTGATCCCGGGCGGGGTGAACTCGCCCGTCCGTGCCTACCGGTCCGTCGGCGGCACTCCGCGGTTCCTCGTCTCAGCCCGCGGGCCGTACGTGACGGATGTCGAGGGTCGCGAATACGTCGACCTCGTGTGCTCGTGGGGTCCCGCCCTGCTCGGCCACGCGCACCCCGACGTCGTGGCGGCCGTGCAGCGCGCCGCCGCACACGGGCTGTCGTTCGGGGCGACCACGCCCGGAGAGGCGCAGCTCGCGGAGCTGCTGCGGGAGCGGACGACCGTGGGCTCGACCCGCATGTTCGAGCGGGTGCGCCTGGTCTCCACCGGGACCGAGGCGACGATGACGGCGGTCCGTCTCGCGCGCGGCGCCACCGGCCGAGACCTCGTCATCAAGTTCGCCGGCCACTACCACGGGCACTCGGACGGGTTGCTCGCCGAGTCGGGTTCGGGCGTGGCCACCCTCGGTCTGCCGGGGTCGGCCGGCGTCCCCGCCGCCGTGGCCGCCCTCACGATCGTCCTGCCGTACAACGACCTCGGAGCGCTCGAGGCCACGTTCGCGGCCCACCCCGGTCGCATCGCCGCGGTGATCACGGAGGCCGCGGGTGCGAACGCGGGCGTGCTCGTGCCCGGACCCCGGTTCAACCGGCACCTGGCGGACCTGACGCGACGCGAGGGCGCACTGCTCATCCTGGACGAAGTGCTCACCGGCTTCCGCGTCGATCCGGCCGGATGGTGGGGCCTGGAGGCGCGGAGCGCGGACGAAGAGCCGTGGACACCGGACCTCGTGACGTTCGGCAAGATCGTCGGCGGCGGGCTGCCGCTCGCGGCGGTCGCCGGACGTGCCGAGATCATGGAACTCCTCGCACCGCTCGGCCCCGTCTACCAGGCCGGGACGCTGAGCGGCAATCCGCTCGCCGTCGCGGCCGGCCACGCCACGCTGCGCGCCGCCGACGACGGCGTGTACGCGCGTATCGACCACTCCGCGGCGGTGCTCTCCGGTGCCGTCGAGGATGCGTTCGCCGCCCAGGGGCTCCCGGTGACCGTGTCCCGTGCCGGCAACCTGTTCTCCCTCGCGTTCCGCGACGGAGAGGTCCGCGACTACGACGATGCGAAGGACCAGGAGGCCTGGCGCTACCGGGCGTTCTTCACCTCGATGCTCGAGTCCGGCATCAGCCTGCCGCCGAGCGTGTTCGAAGCGTGGTTCCTGTCGGCCTCGCACACCGACCGCGAGCTGGACCGCATCATCACCGCCCTCCCCGCCGCGGTGCGGGCCGCTGTCGAGGCTCCGCGCCCCGACGCGGCAGGATAGAGGGCATGCCCGAGATCGACGCGCCGCACACCTCCGAACCGAAGGGCGCGAAGTACATCCTCACGTGCCTGGGCATCGGACTCCTCGCGGGTCTCATGTCGGGGCTGTTCGGTGTCGGCGGCGGGACGGTGATCGTCCCGCTCCTCGTGCTGATCCTCGCCTACAACCAGCGGCTCGCGGCGGGCACGTCTCTCGCCGCGATCGTCCCGACCGCGACGGTCGGCGTGATCGCGTACGCGCTGAACGGGTCGGTCGCCTGGATCCCCGCACTGATCCTCGCCGCCGGCGCGGTCGTCGGCGCCCAGATCGGCACGTGGCTCCTGCCGCGGGTGTCCCTGTTCGCGCTGCGCTGGGCATTCATCGCGTTCCTGCTGGGAGTGATCGTCAGCCTGTTCCTGGTGATCCCCTCGCGGGATGCCGGGCTGCCGCTGACCGTGTGGTCGATCATCGGTCTCGTCGTGCTGGGTCTGATCACCGGGACGATCGCGGGACTGATCGGCGTCGGCGGCGGGATCATCGTCGTCCCCGCCCTCATGCTGCTCTTCGGCACGAGCGACCTGATCGCGAAGGGCACGTCGCTGCTCATGATGATCCCGACCGCGATCTCGGGCACGATCGGCAACATCCGCCGCGCGAACGTCGATCTGAAGGCCGCCGCCCTCATCGGCGTCGCAGCCTGCACCACGACCGCGCTCGGAGCCTGGATCGCGACGCTCGTCGATCCGTTCTGGGGCAACGTCCTGTTCGCCGCGTTCCTCGTCTTCATCGCCACCCAGATGGCGGTGCGCACGATCCGGTCCCGGAAGGCCTGAGCCGCGGCGGTCGCGGGGCCGCTCGGTAGACTTGTCCGGTGCCAGTGAATCCCGAGCTCGTCGGGCGGGTCTTCCCCCCGACCGCCCCGTATCTCGTCGGTCGTGAGAAAGTGCGGGAGTTCGCCCGTGCGGTCTTCGCCGACGACCCGCAGCACGTCGACCCGGCGGCCGCGGAGGCGCTCGGGTACGCCGACGTCGTCGCACCGCCGACGTTCGCGATGGTCATCCAGGACCAGACCCTCCAGCAGCTGCTCGCCGAGCCCGACTCCGGCATCGTGCTGCAGAACGTCCTGCACGCCGAGCAGCGCTTCCGCTACACCCGCCCGATCGTCGCGGGCGACGAACTGACCGGCACGCTGTCGGTGACCGGCATCCGCGCGATCGGCGGCAACGCCATGGTCACGAGCGAGGCGGAGATCACCGACGCCGCGGGTGCGCACGTCGTCACCGCCACGTCGGTGCTCCTGGTCGGGGAGGGCGAGAAGTGAGCGCCGCCGCCGTCGGAGACGTCGTCGCCGAGCGCAGCGTCCACCTCACGCGTGAGTCCCTCGTCCGCTACGCCGGCGCCTCAGGTGACTTCAACCCGATCCACTACCGAGACGACGTGGCGGCATCCGTCGGTCTTCCCGGTGTGCTCGCACACGGCATGCTCACGATGGGCCTCGCCGTCGAGACGCTCGTGCCGTGGCTCGGCGATTCCGGGCGCATCCTCGAGTACGGCGTGCGCTTCACGCGTCCCGTCGTCGTGGACCCCGAGACCGGCGCCGAGCTGCGCATCGTCGCGAAGGTCGGCGCGGTGCAGGACGACGAGCTGCGCATCGACCTCACCGTCACCCACGCCGACACCACCGTCCTCGGCAAGGCGCAGGTGCGGGTGCGGTCCGTCTAGCCGATGCCCGAGATCGACCCGATACCGCTCTCGCAGCTGACGACGCTCCGCACCGGAGCCGCGCCGGCGCGCATGGTCGACGCGCTCACCGTGGACGAGCTCATCGGCGTGCTCCGCGAGGCCTGGGCCGACGGCGAGCCGCTGCTCGTCCTCGGCGGCGGCTCCAACCTGTTCGTCGGAGACGAGCCGTTCGAGGGGACCGTCGTGCGCGTCCTCACGAAAGGCATCGAGCGGTTGCCGTCACCCCGGCCCGGCTTCGTACGGCTGCGGGTGCAGGCCGGTCACGACTGGGACGACCTCGTCGCCCACGCCGTCACCGAAGGGCTCGCCGGCATCGAGGCGATGGCCGGGATCCCCGGGACCGTCGGCGCGGCCCCCGTGCAGAACATCGGCGCCTACGGCCAGGAGATCGTCCAGACCCTCGCCGAGGTCGAGCTCATCGACGAGGCGACCGGCGATGTCGCGACGGTGCCCGCGTCCGAGCTCGGGCTGGGGTTCCGCACGTCGGTGTTCAAGCAGCACTACGGTTCGGTCGCCCAGCGCCCGGCCGTGATCCTGTCCGTCACGCTCGAGCTCGCCGACGTCGGGCACGGGGAGCGGCCGGTCGCGGGAGAACAGCTGCGCGCCGCCCTCGGACTCGCCCCCGAGGACACCGTCTCGCTCGCATGGGTGCGGGAGCACGTCCTCGAGACCCGACGCCGCAAGGGCATGGTGCTCGACGCGTCCGACCCCGACACCTACAGCGCGGGGTCGTTCTTCCAGAACGCGATCGTGTCGGCATCCTTCGCCCGCACGCTGCCGCCGGAGTGCCCGCGATGGCCGGTGACGCCCGACCTCGACCCGGTCCTGGTGATCCCGCTCGCCGCGTACGAGGGCTACGTGCCCCGCGCCGCGGCGCAGGAGTCGGACGTCAAGATCAGCGCGGCGTGGCTCATCGAGCACGCCGGGTTGCGCAAAGGCTTCAAGCTCCCGCGCTCGCGGGCCGCGCTGTCGAGCAAGCACGCGCTCGCGCTCACGAACCGGGGCGAGGGCACGGCGGAGGAGCTCGCGCAGCTTGCGCGATTCATCCAGGGCCGCGTGCAGGCCGAGTTCGGACTCATTCTGCAGCCGGAGCCGGTGCTCGTCGGCGTCGAGCTCTAGCCCCGCCGCGCTTCACGCGCGCTTCAGGTGCGCTTCAGCCCCGATGCGCCACGATGGGAGCATGCGACTCCTGGTGGTGGACGACGAGCCGCGCCTGGCGGAGGGCCTCAAGCGGGGACTGGAGGCCGAGGGTTTCGCCGTCGACGTCGCGCACACCGGCACCGACGGGCTGTGGCTCGCCCGCGAGCAGCAGTACGCGGCGATCCTGCTCGACATCATGCTGCCCGGCATGAACGGCTACGTGGTGTGCCGCACCCTGCGCGACGAGGAGAACTGGACGCCGGTCCTGATGCTGACCGCGAAGGACGGCGAGTGGGACCAGGTCGAGGGCCTGGACACCGGCGCGGACGACTACCTCACCAAGCCGTTCTCGTTCGCGGTGCTCGTCGCCCGCGTCCGCGCGCTCATCCGGCGCGGTGCCGGCGCCCGCCCGGCGATCCTCCGCGTCGGCGACCTGGAGCTGGACCCCGCCGCGCGGACCGTGCGGCGCAGCGAGACCCCGATCGAGCTGACGACGCGCGAGTTCTCGGTGCTCGAGTTCCTGGTCCGGCGCGCGGGTGAGGTCGTGCCGAAGGCCGACATCCTCGGCGGCGTCTGGGACTTCGCCTTCGAGGGCGACCCGAACATCGTCGAGGTGTACATCGGGCACTTGCGGAGCAAGATCGACCGGCCGTTCGGCCGCGAGAGCATCCGAACCGTGCGCGGGGCCGGCTACCGGATCGACGCGGATGGCTGAGCGGCCGCGGGGTGGGCCGGGCATCCGCGCCCGTATCACCGCGGTGGCGGCATCCGTCGTCCTCCTCGCGCTCGCGCTCGGCGCCGTCGGCTTCTGGTTCACCCTGCGCGGCGCGCTGTACGGTCAGCTCGACTCCGCCGCGCAGCAGGATGCCGCGGCGTTCGCGGAGCAGGTGGACGCCTCCGGCCCGGAATCGCTCCCCGACATCGACGACGACCGGTTCTGGCAGCTGATCGACCGGGACAGCGGCGCGGTGGTCGCCGCGAGCGACGCCGCCGAGGACGTCGGAGCGCTCGCCGACCGCGAGGGGTCCGCGCCATCGCTCATCCGGCTCGATCCGGGAGATCCGCCGTTCGTCGTGGCGGTCGAACGCGAGGCCGGCGACTGGATCGTCGTCGCGGGACGCAGCACGGAAGAGGTGGATGTCACCCTCACCACGGTCGGCGTGCTCCTGGCGGTCTCGGTCCCGGTCGTCACGGCGATCGTCGCGCTCACGACGTGGTTCGCGGTCGGTCGTTCGCTCGCCCCGGTCGAGCGGATGCGGCGCCAGGTCGAGACGCTCTCGGCGAGCGATCTGTCGGCACGGGTGGACGAACCGGCCACGAACGACGAGATCGGCCGCCTCGCCCACACGATGAACGGCATGCTGAGCCGGCTCGACGAATCGCAGGTCGCGCAGCGACGGTTCGTCTCGGATGCGTCGCACGAGCTCAAGTCGCCGCTGGCGTCGCTGCGTCAGTTCGCGGAGGTGGCCCGTGCGCACCCCGACCGCATCAGCGCGGCGGAGCTGAGCGACGCCGTGCTCGACGAGGGTGGGCGGCTCGAGCGGCTCGTCCAGGGGATGCTGGTCCTCACGCGTGCGGACGAGGGAGGACTCGCCCTCCACCTGGGGGACGTCGACCTCGACGACCTCCTTCTGGCGGAGGCGGCCCGGCTGCGCGCGCTCGGCGGCATGACGGTCGATGTCCGCGGCGTGCAGCCGGCGCGCGTGCGCGGGGACGCGGCGCTGCTCCGGCAGGTGGTCCGGAACCTCGCCGACAACGCGGCCCGGCACGCTCGATCCGGTGTCGTGTTCACCGCCGAGCCCGCCGGCGGCGGCGCGGCGCTCACGGTGGAGGACGACGGTGCGGGCGTCGCCTCGTCCGAACGGAGTCGGATCTTCGAGCGCTTCGTGCGGCTCGACGACGCCCGCGCGCGCGACGCCGGCGGCAGCGGGCTGGGGCTCGCGATCGTGCGCGAGATCGTGCGCGCCCACGGGGGAGACGTGCGCGTGGATGCCGGCCGCTCAGGCGGCGCGCTGTTCGTCGTGACCCTGCCCGGCTGACCGTTTTCCGCGCTTCAGGTTGGCTTCAGGGGCCGCGCGGGATCGTGGAGTCCTACCCAGGAGGACACCATGCGCAAACCCATCATCTGGATCGCCGGCACCGCCGGAGCGATCGCCCTCATCGGCGCCGGCACGGCCGTCGCGTTCGCGACCGGCACCGCCGAGCTCCCGTTCGACGCCGACGACGTCGCTGTGACGCAGACCGACGACCGGCTCGCGTCCGGCGCGCCGTCGGACATCGAGGGCGCGATCGCGGCGGCGCTGAAGGAAGCCGGACCCGGTGTCGTGATCGACGCCGACATCGACGACAACGCGGCCTACGCCTACGAGATCGACGTGCGTCAGAACAGCGGTGGCATCGTCGAGGTCAAGCTCGACGAGAACCTGCAGGTCGTCTCGGCGCAGCCCGATGACCGGGGTGCGGCATCCGGTTCGGACGACGGCGTCCCGGACGCCGCGGACGCGAAGAAGGCATCGGATGCCGCGCTCGCGCACGTCGGATCGGGAACGGTCACGAGCGTCGAGCTGAGCGATGACGCCGACCACGTCTACGAGGTCGAGATCGACCTCGGCGACGGCAAGGACGTCGACGTGGAGCTCGACGGCGCTTTCACGGTGGTGAAAGCGGACTGATCCGCCGGTTCTCGGTTCCCGACGACGGGCTCGTCCTGACGGACGAGCCCGTCGTACGTCGTGCGGTGATCAGGGTGCAGATTCGCCGCCGCAGCGGCGAATTCGATGAGCAAGCGGCGCAGTCCCATGTCGGCTCCTTCGTGAGTGGGTTCACAAAGGCGACGCGCCGCAGGCGCCCCGGTCGACATCCCTGCCCGATCTCTCGCGAGGTAGTGGGTTTCCTCGCGAGATGGTGGGTTTCCCCGCGAGGTGGTGGGTTTCCCCGCGAGGTGGTGGGTTTCCTCGCGAGGTGGTGGGCACCATCTCGGGGGAGGATGCACCATCTCGGGGGAGGATGCACCATCTCGGGGGCGGAGGCACCATCTCGGGGGACGGGGACTCCGGCTCCGCGCGCTCGGATCAGGCGAAGAGCTCTTGCAGGCGCCGCACGCCCTCGAGCAGCTGCTCGTCGCCGAGAGCGTACGAGAGCCGCAGGTATCCGGACGGACCGAACGCCTCGCCGGGGACCACCGCGACCTCGACCTCCTCGAGGATCAGATCGGCCAGCTCGAGCGAGGTGGTCGGCGTCTTGCCGCGCCACGTGCGCCCGAGCAGACCCTGCACGTCGGGGTACACGTAGAACGCGCCGAGCGGGTTCGGGACCGTGACACCCGAGATCTTCGCGAGCTCGCCCACGATGAGCTGACGGCGCCGGTCGAACGCGACGCGGAACTCCTCCGCCTCGGTCTGCGGTCCGGTCAGGGCGGCGAGGGCCGCGCGCTGGGCGATGTTGTTCACGTTGCTGGACAAGTGCGACTGCAGGTTCGCGGCGAGCTTGATCGCGTCCTTGGGTCCGACCATCCAGCCCACGCGCCATCCGGTCATTGCGTAGGTCTTCGCGACGCCGTTCACCAGGATCGTCTGGGCAGCGGCATCCGGCACCGCCTCGACGATCGAGACGGCGCGCGCGCCTTCGTAGACGAGGTTCTGGTAGATCTCGTCCGAGATGATCCAGATGCCGTGCTCGACGGCCCACTCGCCGATCGCGGCGGTCTCCTCCGGCGTGTACACCGAGCCGGTCGGGTTGGAGGGGGAGACGAACACGAGCGCGGTCGTGCGAGGGGTGCGGGCGGCCTCGAGCTGGTCGACGGTGACCTTGTAGTCCTGGTCGGCGCCGGCGAAGACCTCGACGGGGATGCCGTCGGCCAGAGCGATCGCCTCGGGGTAGGTCGTCCAGTACGGCGCGGGCAGCAGCACCTCGTCACCCGGGTTCACCACGGCCTGGAACGCCTGGTACACGGACTGCTTGCCGCCGTTGGTGACGATGACCTGGCTCGGGTCGACCTCCAGGCCCGAGTCGCGCAGCGTCTTCGCCGCGATCGCCTCGCGCAGCACCGGAAGGCCGACGGCGGGCGTGTAGCGGAAGTTCGCCGGGTCGCGCAGGGCCTCGGCAGCGGCATCCACGATGAACTGCGGCGTCGCGAAATCGGGCTCGCCGGCGGCGTAGCTGATCACGGGTCGGCCGGCGGCCTGCAGGGCCTTGGCCTTCGCGTCGACCTTGAGGGTCGCCGACTCGGCGATGGCGGAGAGCTTGCGGGAGAGTGGGGCGCGTTCTGTCACGCTTCGAGCGTAGTCCGCGCCCTCACCTCCCGTGAGACGACATCTGCGCGTCGAAACGGTGGGCAAGCCCCACAGTCTCGACGCGCAGATGTCGTCTCAGCGACAGAGGGCGCCGGTCACAGATCCAGCGGCCAGGCGGGGCGGAGCTCGATGATCCCGCCGGTGGCCATCGGATGCCGCGACGCGAGCTCGATCGCCTCCTCCAGGCTGTCGCACTCGAGCACGTCGAAACCCGCGATCCACTCGTGGGTCTCTGCGAACGGACCGTCGGTGACGTGGATGGAGCCGTTGCGGCGGCGGATGGTCTTCGCGTCCGCGGGCGGGCGGAGCCGGTCTCCCTCGACGGCCTTGCCCGCGCCGTACGTCTCATCGACCCACTGCTCGATCGAGACAGGTCCTTCTTCCGTACTCTCCAGGCTGGGGTCGACGACGACGAGCATCAGGAACTTCATGGGGTGGTCCTTTCGTGAGGGTCACTCTCGGAGCGACGTTACGTGAGGACGACGTGCGCGGCATCCGTCGATCGACAACCGCGTCGAAAAGAATCAGGTCGCCGGAACGGCCTTCAGCAGGTCGCGCGCGGCCAGCCCGATGATCGCGCTGTAGGTCGGATAGGCGAACTTGACGCGCGCGAGGGTCGCGACGTCGATTCCGGCGGCCATCGCGGTCGTGACGGACTGGATGACCTCGACCGCGTTCTCGCCGACGGCGTGCGCGCCCAGGATGAGTTCGCGACGGTTGTCGGCGATGAGCTTGAGGAATCCGATGCCGCGGTCGTCGATCACGGCGCGCTCGAGGTCGGCGTAGCGCGCGACAGCGACGACGCAGTGCGGATCCCTCTCGCGCGCCTGCTCCTCCGTCAGTCCCACGCCGGCGTAGTCCGGATCGGTGAAGCCGCCGGCGGGGAGCAGGTGATGCGGGGTCCGGCGATTGGCGCCGAGCACCGCGTTCTCGGCGGCCGCCTCGCCCTCGAACTGCGCGGCCTGCACGAGCATGTCCTTGCCGTTCGCATCACCCACCGCGAAGATGTGCGACGCGGACGAATGGAAGTAGTCGTCGACCGGGATCGCCGAGCGCTGCACGTCGACTCCCGCGTTCTCCAGACCCAGGTCTTCGACGTCGGCGGGCCACCCCGTCGCCATCACGACCGCGTCGAAGACTTCGACATTCTCGCGGTCCGCGTCCGTCCAGGTCAGGGCGATGCGCTCGCCGTCGACCTTTTCGAGCTTCTGCACGCCGGTGATCCCGGTGTGCACCGCCATGCCCTGTGCACGGAATGCGTCCGTGACGACCGCCGAGATCTCGGCATCGGAGGCCATGAGCACGCGCGGCGCAAGATCGAGGATCGTCACGTGCGAACCCAGCGAATCGAAGACCGTGGCCAGCTGCATCCCCGTGTTGCCCGCGCCGATGATCGCGACCCGGCCGGGGAGTCGCGGGAGGTCGAGCACGTGCTCGGGCACGGTCGCGAGCTCCGCGCCGGGGATCGGGAGACGGCGCGAGTGCCCGCCGACGCACACGAGGATGCTCGATGCGCTCACTCGGCGCCCGGAGTCCAGCACCAGGGTGTGCGAGCTCTCGAACCGCGCGCGTCCCTCCTGCCGCAACACGATGCCGGCGTCGGCGAACCGGGCCGGCTCGCGCTTGATCGCCCGCACGCCGTCCACGCGCTCCCGCACGCGCGCGACGGTGCCGGGCCAGTCGACGGTGGCGTCGCCGATCTGGATGCCGTACGCATCGGCCGCGCGGATCTCCCGCATGAGCCGGGCGGCCTTGGCCAGCACGCGGGTCGGGACGCATCCGGTGTTCACGCATGTGCCGCCGGTGCGTTCGGTCGCCTCGAGCACGACCACCCGCGCACCGAGCTCGGCGGCGCGGAGCGCCGCCGCCGTTCCCGCGGGACCGGCACCGATGACGGCGACGTCGTAGTGCTCCGCCGAGGCGCCGGGTGCGGTATCCGTCTGGGTGTCGTGCAGGCTCATGCGCATCCTCCCGCCCGCGGCGGTCGGTGCGCCCCCGGGCGTTCTCATGATCCCATCGCCCCGGCCGGCCGGGGCCGGTTCCGCGGAGGTCAGGCTGCCGTCGGCGGCGGCTCCTGTCGGACGAGTCGTGCCACCTCCGCACGCGAGCGGACACCCCACCGCGCGAACACCGCTGCCACGTGCTTCTCCACCGTCGGGACGCCGATGCCGAGCTTCGCGGCGATGTGCTTGTTCGTCGCCCCGGTCGCGATCAGCTCGGCGACCGCGCGCTGACGGCGCGTGAGCGGGGGAAGGGACTTCGCCGCGGACGGCGAGGGGTCGGCTGCCCCGATCGCCGAACGGGTGGGCACGCCGAGGGTCCGCAGGATGCGCGAGACGTGCACCCGCACGGTGGCCTCCGACACGAACATCGCACGTGCGATCTGCGCGTTGGACAGCCCCCGCGCCAGCAGTGTCGCGACCTCCTGCTCGCGCGGTGAGAGCCCCGCCCACCCCGGTGCCGCCGGCGGGAGCCTGCGGCCGATGCGCCGCAGCTCACGTCCCGCGGCACGGCGGGCGGAGCGGTGTCCGGAGTCGAGCGCGCTGGCAGCCAGGTCGGTCAGAGCGCGGGCGGCGTCGCCGCTGCGATGTGCCGCGATGCGCGAGCGGGCGAGGAGGATCTCGGCTTCGATCGCCTCGACGCCGCGCTGCTGTCGCCGCGCATCCCGGGCGCTGCGTTCGGACACCGCGATCGCCGTGTCGAAGCTGCCGTCCAGGAGCGCGCGGTGAGAGGCCATGCGGTCCAGCGACGCGGTGGCCATCGGATGCCGGGCGAGGACCTGCGCGCGCTCGTGCCAGCGCGCGGCGCCGCGCGCGTCGCCTCGGGACGCGGCCTCGGCCACGAGCATCTCGAACCCCCAGGCGCGGTCGATGATGCGCAGATGCGACAGGTCCTCGTCTCCACCGGCGAGCACGATGAGCCGGGACGCGCGCCCGTGCTCGCCGATCGCGATCGCCGCGAAGGCGGCGAGGACGCGGCATCCCCTCGTCACCGCATCGACGATCGGGACGTCGCTGCGCTCCACCTCGGCGATCAGCGCGCGGGTCCGCGCACGTTCGTCCGCGCTGCCGGCCACCAGGGCGGCGCACGCGCGCGCGAACAGCGTGGGCACGGCGCCTTCGGCCGCGGCGATGCCCGCGTCGGCGTGCACGCGCGCCTGGCTCACGTCCCCACGGAACATGCTCGCGCGCGCCTCGAGTGCGTAGATGAAGACGGCGAACGGATGCCGGACCACGCCGAACAGGTCCCCATCGGTGGCGCGCATCCGGGCCAGGAGCGGGGTCGCGAGATCCAGCCGGGCGCCGGCGAGGGCGCCCTCCGCGAGGAGCACCCATACCGGGCGGGCCAGCGCGGCGGTGAGCGGTGCCGGATCGGCGAGAGCCGCGGACAGCGGGTCGTTCAGCGTCGCCGTGATCTCCAGGTCGGTGCAGCACGCCTTCGCGATACTCGCCGCCGCGCGCGCGAGAGCCCGGGCGTCGGGATCGCGGGCGTCCGCCACGGCGCGCGCCGCGCATCGGGCGGCGGCGTCGAAGTCGCTCAGCCAGACGAGCTCGAGGCTGTGCAGGGCGAGGAGGAAGGAATCGGGCGCGCCGTCGATGGCCGGGCGGATCGCCCCACCGCGCATCAGCCGCGCGAGGGTGTGGTCGAGCTCGGTCGGCCGATCCATGTGCTCACAGTAGCGACGGGTCCTCGCCGCGAATACGCCGAAACCCCCATGGATCGGCGGGCGTCGCGTCCCTAGCGTCGGGAGCAGCGGCCGGGGTGCCGTGGTGAGGAGGCACGGGGATGACGCGATCAGGTGGACTGCGGTGGCGGATGCTGGTCCTGGCGACCGCGGGAGCGCTCGCCGTCACGCTGTCCGGGTGCAGCCCGACAGCGCCCACGGACGAGGGTGCCGGGACGAGCGTGGAGGAGCCGGACGCGACCGCGGAGGACACGGGGGACGAGGTGGAGGAAGCCGGCGACGACGGCTCGGGGGAGTTCGTGGTCGTCGCCGGCACCGGCCGGTACGCCGTGGGCACCGACATCCCGTTCGGCGGCTATCAGCTCAGCGGCGAGCCGGCGTCGCAGCCGGACGGCTGCACGTGGTCGATTCAGGATGCCGACGGGGCGGTGGCGTTCGAGAATCAGGGCTCGTACGCCTTCCTGACGGACATCCCCGAGGGCTCGGTGTTCGTGACGGACGGCTGCCCCGACTGGGAGCAGTTCGAGTAGCTGGCCGGTTCGACCGCGAAACGGCAACCGAGCGCCGAGACCTAGGGGATTCCCCTGAGTCTCGGCGCTCGGTTGCCGTCTCGCGGAACAGCCGCCGCGGCGGGCGGTGCTGTCGGCGGATCAGCCGAACTGGTTCATCGTGTTGTGCGCGCCGCCGGCCTTGAGCGCCGCGTCGCCGGCGAAGTACTCCTTGTGGTTGTCGCCGATGTCGCTGCCGGCCATGTTCTGGTGCTTGACCGTCGCGATGCCCTCGCGGATCTCGCGGCGCTGCACGCCCCGCACGTACGCGAGCATCCCCTCGTCGCCGAAGTAGCCCTTCGCCAGGTCATCCGTCGACAGCGCGGCCGTGTGGTACGTCGGCAGCGTGATCAGGTGGTGGAAGATCCCGGCGCGCGCCGACCCGTCCTTCTGGAACGAGCGGATCTTCTCGTCGGCGAGGCGCGCGAGCTCCGTGCCGTCGTAGTCCACGTTCATCAGGTCGGCGCGGTCGTATGCCGACACATCGGCGCCTTCGGCCGCGAGCAGGTCGTACACCTGTTGACGGAAGTTGAGCGTCCAGTTGAACGACGGGCTGTTGTTGTAGACGAGCTTCGCGTTCGGGATCTCCTTGCGGATCTCGTCCATCATTCCCGCGATCTGCTCCACGTGCGGCTTCTCGGTCTCGATCCACAGCAGATCCGCGCCGTTGCGGAGCGCGGTGACGCAGTCCAGGACGCAGCGCTCCTCACCCGTCCCCGGGCGGAACTGGTACAGGTTGCTCGGCAGCCGCTTGGGGCGCACCAGCCGGCCGTCGCGCGTGAGGACGACGTCGCCCGTGCCCAGATCGGATGCCGAGATCTCCTCGACATCGAGGAACGCGTTGTACTGGTCGCCCAGGTCGCCCGCCGCGTGGCTGACGGCGAGCTTCTGTGTGAGTCCCGCACCGAGCGAATCGGTGCGGGCGACGATGACGCCGTTGTCGATGCCGAGCTCGAGGAACGCGTAGCGGACCGCGTTGAGCTTCGCGATGAAGTCGTCGTGCGGGACGGTGACCTTGCCGTCCTGGTGTCCGCACTGCTTCTCGTCGGAGACCTGGTTCTCGATCTGGATGGCGCACGCGCCCGCCTCGATCATCTTCTTGGCCAGCAGATACGTCGCCTCGGGGTTTCCGAAGCCGGCGTCGATGTCGGCGATGATCGGCACGACGTGGGTCTCGTACGTGTCGATCTGCGACTGGATGAACTCCGCCGCGGTCTCGTCTCCCGCCGCACGCGCCGCGTCGAGCTTCGTGAAGAGCAGGTCGAGCTCTCGGGCATCCGCCTGGCGGAGGAAGGTGTACAGCTCCGCGATGAGCGCCGGGACCGCGGTCTTCTCGTGCATCGACTGATCGGGCAGCGGCCCGAACTCCGAGCGGAGAGCCGCGACCATCCAGCCGGACAGGTACAGGTAGCGCTTGTTCGTGGACTTCAGGTGCTTCTTGATCGAGATGAGCTTCTGCTGCCCGATGAAGCCGTGCCAGACGCCGAGAGACTGCGTGTAGACGGATGAGTCGGCGTCGTACTCGGCCATGTCGCGGCGCATGATGTCGGCGGTGTACTGGGCGATCTCGAGCCCCGTCCGGAACCGGTTCTGCGCCCGCATCCGCGCGACGGCCTCGGGGTCGATCGCATCCCAGCTCGCGCCGTTCTGCTGCTTCAGAGCCTGCGTGGCGGTGATGTCGTCCTGGTAGTGGGTCATGTCGTGTCCTTCGTCTGTGGCGGAAAGAGGGGTCAGTCGGTTTCGACCAGGAACTTCGCGTACGCGGTCAGCGTGAGGAACGTCGGGAACTCCTCGCGCAGCGCCACCTCGCGGAACACTTCGGCGGCGTCCTCGAACCGGTCCTCGTCACGGCGGTCGGCCTCGGTGAGCACGCGCGTGATCAGGCCTTCGATGTAGTCGCGGGTGATCGGGGTGCCGTCCTCGGTCGTGCGGTCCTGGTGGATCCACTGCCACACCTGCGATCGCGAGATCTCGGCGGTGGCGGCATCCTCCATCAGGTTGTCGATCGCCACGGCGCCGAGCCCGCGCAGCCATGCCTCGATGTAGCGGATCGCCACCGACACGTTCGCGTACACGCCCTCCGCGGTCACCGGCCGGCCGATGTGCACGTCCAGCAGGTCGGCTGCCCGCACGTGCACGTCGTCGCGCTGGCGGTCGGTCTGGTTCGGTCGGTCGCCGAGCACGGCGTCGAACTCGGCCATCGCCGTCGGGATCAGGTCGGGGTGGGCCACCCACGTGCCGTCGAAGCCGTCGCCGGCCTCGCGCTTCTTGTCCGCGGCCACCTTCTCGAACGCCCGCGCCGTCACGTCGGGGTCGCGGCGGTTCGGAATGAACGCGCTCATCCCGCCGATCGCGAAAGCGCCGCGCTTGTGGCACGTCTTCACGAGCAGTTCCGTGTACGCCCGCATGAACGGCACGGTCATCGTGACCTCGCTGCGGTCCGGCAGCACGAAGCGCGCGCCGCGGCCGCGGTAGTTCTTGATGATCGAGAAGATGTAGTCCCAGCGTCCGGCGTTCAGACCCGCGCAGTGGTCGCGCAGCTCGAACAGGATCTCCTCCATCTCGAACGCGGCCGGCAGCGTCTCGATCAGCACGGTCGCGCGGATCGTGCCGTGCGGGATGCCGACATAGCGCTCGCTGAACGTGAACACGTCGTCCCAGAGCTTGGCCTCTTCGCTGGACTCCAGCTTCGCGATGTAGAAGTACGGGCCGCGGCCGTTCGCGATCAGCTGCTCGGCGTTGTGGAAGAAGTAGAGCCCGAAGTCCACGAGCGAGCCGGATGCCGCCATCTCGCGGCCGGCCCGGTCGGTGAACCGCAGGTGGGCCTCGCTCAGGTGCCAGCCCCGCGGGCGCATCACGATCGTGGGCGTCCGCTCGGCGGTGACCTCATAGGTCTTTCCGGCGTCGTTCGTGAACGACAGCTCGCCGCGGATCGCGTCGCGCAGCGACAGCTGCCCCTCGATCACGTTCTTCCACGTGGGGCTCGTGGCGTCCTCCTGGTCCGCCAGCCACACCCGCGCGCCGGAGTTCAGCGCGTTGATCGTCATCTTCGGGTCGGTGGGCCCGGTGATCTCCACGCGGCGGTCCTCCAGCCCCGGTCCGGCTCCGGCGACCCGCCATTCGGCGTCCTCGCGGATGTGCGCGGTGTCGTCACGGAAGCGCGGGTCGTGGCCGTTGCCGATCTCGAAGCGGCGCCGCATCCGATCGGCGAGAC
Source organism: Microbacterium lacus (assembly GCF_039531105.1). Classification (NCBI taxonomy): domain Bacteria; kingdom Bacillati; phylum Actinomycetota; class Actinomycetes; order Micrococcales; family Microbacteriaceae; genus Microbacterium; species Microbacterium lacus. Next base: position 2,887,797 of record NZ_BAAAPK010000001.1, on the reverse strand, counting down.
GGTCGTGACGGCGTCCGCCGAAGCGCTGGTGCAGTTCGGCGACGAAGGCCAGCGCCTCCGGGGTGAGGATCTCGTCGTACCGCGGGGCGAGACGTCCGACGACCTGAACGGCCGGCGCCGGCGCCGTGGTGGGGGCGGTCAGTGTGGCGGTTGCAGGTGTCATGTCCATGTCCTTCTGTGAACGGATGAGCGGCGGTGGTGCCGCCCGTGAGTCCACTGTGGGGTGAAGTTCGGGGTCCGAACCGACGAATGCCGGTGTGAAGTTTCGAGGAAATTCGCCATTCGTGACAGAATCGCGGCATGCAGACCTCGGGAACAGCGGATGCCGCCACGGAAGTCCTCGACGATGAAGAGGTGGATTCGCTCACGATCGGCCGCCGCATCCGGCAGCTGCGCACCGCGCGCGGCATGACGCTCGACGAGCTCGCGTCCGCGGTGGACCGCGTGCCGAGCCAGCTGTCGATGATCGAGAACGGTCGTCGCGAGCCGAAGCTCACGCTGCTGCGCTCGATCGCCCGCGCGCTGGATTCGACGCTGGATGCGCTGCTGGAATCCGAGCCGCTCGACGAGCGCGCCTCGATGGAGATCGCCCTGGAGCGGGCGATGAAGGGACAGACGTTCCAGGCGCTGGGGATCGCGCCGTTCCGGATCGGCAAGACCGTGCCCGACGACGCGCTGAAGGCCATGCTCGCGCTCCAGGGTGAGATCGAACGGCTGCGCGACGAGCGCGCGGCGACCCCGGAGGAGGCGCGGCGGGCCAACGTGGCGCTGCGCCGGCTGATGCGCACGCAGAACAACCACTTCCCGGAGCTGGAGAAGCAGGCGCTGGGCATCCTCGACGCCGTCGGGCACCCCGGCGGTCCGTTGACCCAGCGGACGGCATCCGACATCGCCGCCCATCTCGGCTTCACGCTGCACTACGTGTCCGACCTGCCGCAGACCACGCGCAGCGTCGCCGACATCAAGAACGGCCGGCTCTACCTCTCCAGCCGGCTCGCCTCGAAGGGCGACCCGCGCACCGCGGTGCTGCAGGCGCTGTCCAGCCGCATCCTCGGGCACACCGAGCCCACGAGCTACGCGGAGTTCCTGCGGCAGCGCGTGGAGACGAACTACCTCACGGGTGCCCTGCTGATCCCCGAGGATCACGCGGTGCCGTTCCTCCAGGAGGCGAAGGGCCGCAAGGCCGTGTCGATCGAAGACCTGCGCGACGCGTACTCGGTGTCCTACGAGACCGCCGCCCACCGTTTCACGAACCTCGCCACGGTGCACCTCGGCATCCCGGTGCACTTCCTGAAGGTGCACGAGTCCGGCACGATCACGAAGGCCTACGAGAACGACGACGTGAACTTCCCGACCGACCGGCTCGGGTCGATCGAGGGGCAGATGTGCTGCCGCAAGTGGACGTCACGCGTCGTGTTCGACGAGGACGATCACTTCAATCCGTATTACCAGTACACCGACACCGGCAACGGCACGTACTGGTGCACCGCGCGCGTCGAGCTCTCCAGCGAAGGCGCGCACTCGGTGTCGGTCGGGGTGCGCTTCGACGACACGAAGTGGTTCCTCGGGCGGGACACCCCGAACCGCGGCGTCTCGAAGCACTCGGTCGAAGTCTGCTGCCGTCGCGCTCCCGCCGACCTCGAGGCCGCATGGCGGGACAATTCGTGGCCCAACGTGCGGACGCCGCGGACGCTGCTCGCGACGCTGCCGACCGGGTCGTTCCCCGGGGTGGACACCACGGACGTCTACGAGTTCCTGGAGGCGCACGCGCCGCGCTGAGTCGCGCCGTCGCCCACCGGGGACGGGTTCAGCGCCCGGCGATCAGATCGGCCGCGTGAGCGAAGGCCGATGTGCGCGAGGACGAGCCGCGGGACTCCGCCCGGTCGGCGGCGCGGTAGGCCGTGTAGATACCGTGCACGGCGAGCCATCGGACCGGCTCGATCTCCCACCGCCGCGCGCGGTGACCGACCCACGGCAGTCGCGCGAGCTCGGTGTCGAGACCCAGGACGAGGTCGGCCAGCGTGCGCCCGGCGAGGTTCGTCGCGGTCACGCCGGTGCCGACGTAGCCCCCGGCCCAGCCGATTCCGGATGCCGCGTCCAGTCCGACCGAGGCCGCCCAGTCCCGCGGCACCCCGAGCACGCCCGCCCACGCGTGCGCGACGGGGATCTCGGCGGCGGCCGGGAAGAACGCGCGCAGAAGGGCGGTGAGCGAGCGGACGGTCCGCTCCTGCGTGCGGCCGTCGGCGTCGACGCGCGACCCGTAGCGGTAGGGCACACCGCGCCCGCCGAACGCGATGCGGTCATCCGCGGTGCGCTGCGCGTACATGTACACGTGCGCGAAGTCGCCCAGCACGTCGCGCCCGCCCCACCCGATCCGATCCCACGCCGCCGCCGGCAGCGGCTCGGTGACGATCATCGACGAGTTCATCGGCAGGACCGTGCGATGCTGACCCCGCAGGTCGGGCGTGAATCCCTCGGTCGCACGCAGCACGAACGGCGCCCGGACCGTGCCGCGCGTGGTGATCGCCCGCCCGGGCGCGATCTCGGTCACACGAGTGTTCTCGTGGATCACGACTCCGCGCCGCTCGACGGCTGAGGCGAGACCTGCGGCGAGCTTCGCGGGGTGCACGCGCGCCGCGTGCGGGTGCCACAGCCCGCCGAGCGCGCGGTCGACGGCGATCCGGGTCGCCGTCGCGGCGGCATCCCACTCCTCGACGTCGGTGTGCGGCCACGCATGCTCCGCGACGGCCGCGGCGTGCAGGCGTGCGAGCTGGGCGGGCGTGCGGGCGATGTTGAGCTCGCCGCCCTTGACGATGTCGGCGTCGATGTCCTCCCGGCCGGCGACGGCGATCACCTCGTCGACGGTCTCGTTCAGCGCCCGCTGCTGGGCGATCGCCGCGGCGCGGCCGTGGCTGCGCGCGTAGCGCTCGCGCCCGCCCGTGACCGAGTTCGTGAGCCACCCTCCGTTGCGGCCGGAAGCGCCGAATCCGGCGAAGCGCTGTTCCAGCACGACGATGCGCAGATCCGGCTGCGACGACGCGAGATAGTACGCCGTCCACAGACCGGTGTACCCGGCGCCGACGATCGCGACGTCGGCGTCGGTGTCGCCGGGGAGCGGCGGGCGTGGTGCGGGCGCGCCGCCGAGCTCTCGCCACCACCACGAGGTCTCGCCGTTGCGCACCGCCACCGGCTCAGGATAGCCAGCGCGGCGCGGAGTCAGCTCTCCAGGACGCGCAGCGCCGCCCACAGTTCGGCGCGGGCCGCGAACGACCCGAGGTCTCGCCCGAGCACCTGCTCCGCCAGAGCGAGCCGGGTCCGCACGGTGTGACGGTGCACGCCCAGCGAGCGCGCGGTGCTCTCGTGGGAGCAGTCGTCGTCGAACCACGCGCGCAGCGTCTGCATCAGGTGGGTGCCGTGTCGCTCGTCGTGCGCGAGGAGCGGACCGAGTTCGGCGGCGGCGAGCGTTCGGGACTGCGCGGTGAGCGCCGACAGCACCCCGGACGCGGCGACGTCCGCGAACGCGGTCACCGGGCCGACCCCGCGATCGCGCGCCAGGGTGGCCTGTCCGATCGCTGCGGCGAAAGCGTCGTAGCCGACGGGGTCGGACACCCCTACGCGCAGCTCGAAGCGTTCTGCCACTTCGTCGATCAGGGCGCGCTCGGCCGCGGGGACGACCATCACCAGGCCGTCGTCGCCGCGCCCGAAGAAGAGCGACCCGCGGCGCTCCTCGGCGCGCAGCTCCAGCAGCTCCGCGAGTCCGTCCGCCCGGGAGGAACGGGCCGCCGTCGCCCGACCGCCGGTTCCGGATGCCGCCGCCTCCGTCACGGCGACGATGACGGGCGCCGGGGGCAGGGGGCCCCACAGGTCGCGCGAGACCCGACGTGCCAGCGTGGGATCGTCGGTCACGAGCGAGTGCACGAGCCCGGCGCGCAGTGCGCCGCGCGCGCGGGCGAGACCCTGCTGCTGCTCGAGCGCGAGACCCGCCATCGCGATGACGGCAGTCACCACGCCGCGCCCCTCCTGATCGAGGTCGCCCGCGGCGATCGCGATGACACCGCGCAGGTGCCCGCCGCGGCCGAGTGTCTGCAACGAGAAGGCGGTGTCGCCGATGCGGAGCGCTGAACCCGCCCGAGCGCCACGACGCAGCACCGCGCCGACCTCGTCGTGCAGATCGCCCGAGGTTTCGGCGGCGAGGCCGCCGGCGGGGTGTTCACGAGTGAGCTCACCGGCCGCGTCGTACATCCCGACCCAGGTGCCGAGCTGTCGCGCGAGCTCCGCGACCGTCGCGCCGAGGCCGTCCGGGCGGAGCGCGGCGAGCGCGATCGCCCGCTGCGCGGCCAGAGCCCAGCTGCGCCGCGCGTAGGTCTGCGCCGCGATCGCCTCGGCGTTCGCGCGCGCGACCGCGATGAACGGCGTCCGATAAGGCACTTCGAACAGCGGCATGCCCTGCTCGCGGCACGCGGCGGCGAGCGGTGCCGGGATGCCCTCCCGCACGACTTCCGTCCCGAACCCGAGACCGACGACGCCGCGCTCGCCGAGGCGCCGCACGTACGCCGCCCACGCCTCGGCATCGTCGCCGGCGTCCTGGAACTGCGTGCCGGTGGTCAGCAGCACGAGCCCTTCCGACAGGAACGGCGTCGGATCGGCCAGGTCGGAGCTGTGCACCCAGCGCACCGAGCGATCCAGCGCCTCCGGCGCGACATCCGGCTCAGCCAGACGCAGCCTCAGGTCGGTGCGCGCGAGGAGGGCGCGAAGGGTCGGGGTGTCGGCGGCGATGTCCACGAGACCTCCTGAGATGTACTGCCCGTACAGCACGCTCAACAGAATGTACAACCTGTCAGGTGCAGCGCCGAGAAACGGCGGTCTACGCTCGCGACCATGAGCACGACTGCGACCGACACCCTGACCGCGCCCGTTCCGCTGGGCGGACCCACGCTCCCGCAGGAGCGCCGCATCGTCACCAGCATCCCGGGCCCGCGCTCGCAGGAGCTGCTGGCACGGAAGGCGGATGCCGTGGCCGCGGGGGTCGGGCACACCGTGCCGATCCAGGCTGTCGCCGCCGGCGGCGGCGTGGTCGTGGATGCCGACGGCAACTCGCTGATCGACCTCGGCGCCGGCATCGCGGTGACCACGCTCGGCAACGCGCACCCCAGGATCGTCGCTGCCGTTCAGGAGCAGGTGGCGCAGTTCACCCACACGTGCTTCATGGTCTCGCCGTATGAGTCGTACGTCGCCGTGGCGGAGGCGTTGAACCGCATCACGCCGGGCAGTCACGCCAAGAAGAGCGCCCTGTTCAATTCGGGCGCCGAAGCGGTGGAGAACGCGGTGAAGATCGCGCGGAAGTACACCAAGAAGCAGGCCGTCGTCGCCTTCGACCACGGCTACCACGGTCGCACGAACCTCACGATGGCACTGACGGCCAAGAGCATGCCCTACAAGAGCGGCTTCGGGCCGTTCGCATCCGAGGTCTACCGCGCGCCGATGTCCTACCCGTTCCGCGACGGGGGGCTCAGCGGGGCGGATGCGGCGCGCAAGGCGATCTCCGTGATCGAGAAGCAGGTCGGAGCGGACAACCTCGCCGCGGTCATCATCGAGCCGATCCAGGGCGAGGGCGGCTTCATCGTCCCCGCCGACGGCTTCCTGCAGGGGCTCCTCACGTGGTGCCGCAGCAACAACGTCGTCTTCATCGCGGACGAGATCCAGACGGGCTTCGCCCGTACCGGTGCGATGTTCGCAAGCGACCTGTTCGGCATCGAGCCCGACCTGATCACGACCGCGAAGGGCATTGCCGGCGGCCTGCCGCTCGCGGCCGTGACCGGTCGCGCCGAGATCATGGACGCGTCCCACGCCGGCGGCCTGGGCGGCACGTACGGCGGCAACCCGCTCGCGTGCGCCGCGGCGCTCGCCGCGATCGACGTGTTCGAGAACGACGGCCTCACCGAGCGCGCCGAGCAGATCGGCGCGATCCTCACCGACCGTCTCCGCCGCATGCAGAGCGCTGATCCGCGCATCGGCGACATCCGCGGACGCGGCGCGATGATCGCCGCCGAGTTCGTCGTCCCGGCCACCGGCGACGCCGACGGCACGCTGACCTCGACGATCGCGAAGGCGTGCATCGCGGAAGGCGTCATCGTGCTCACGTGCGGCACGTACGGGAACGTCATCCGGTTCCTGCCGCCGCTGTCGATCTCCGACGAACTGCTCCACGAAGCGCTGGACGTCGTGGAAGCGGCTCTCGCCGCAGCCTGAATCACCCGCGGACCGTCCGGTGGGGGAGCCGGGCGTGGCGCGGTCACCGTGCACTTCCCCCGTGTTTCGAGCAAAGGAGCCGACGTGGTCGAGCTGAACCGTGACGTCGTGATCGTGGGGGCCGGTGCCGCCGGCCTGACCGCCGCGAACGAGCTGAAGAAGGCGGGCCTGTCGGTCGCGGTGCTCGAAGCACGCGACCGCGTGGGCGGACGCCTGCACACCGACGTGATCGAGGGCGCCATGCTCGAGATCGGCGGGCAGTGGGTCTCGCCCGATCAGGACGCGCTGATCGACACGGTCGCCGAGCTCGGACTCGAGACCTTCAGCCGCTACCGCGACGGCGACAGCGTGTACGTCGGGCCGGACGGTGTCGCCAAGCGCTTCACGGGCGAGATGTTCCCCGTCTCGCCCGAGACGGAGGCGGTGATCGCCGAGATCACCGAGCGCCTGGATGCGATGGTCGCCGAGATCGACCCCGACCGTCCCTGGGCGCACGAGAAGGCCGCCGAGTGGGACTCGATCTCGTGGGATGCGTGGCTGCGCGCGCAGACCGACGACGACGAGGCCGTCCGCAACCTGGCCTTCGCGACCGGCTCGGCGATGCTCACCAAGCCGACTCACTCGTTCTCGCTCCTGCAGTCGCTCCTGATGGCGGCATCCGCGGGTTCGTATTCGCACCTCGTCGACGCCGACTTCATCCTCGACAAGCGCGTCGTCGGCGGCCTGCAGCAGGTTCCGCTGCTGCTGGCCGAGCGTCTCGGCGACGATGTGTTCCTCGAGCAGCCGGTCCGCACGATCGACTACTCCGACGGCGGAGTGACCGCGATCGCCGACGGCATGACGGTGCGCGCGCGGTTCGCGATCCTCGCCCTCGCACCGAACCTGTACCCGCGCATCTCGTTCGTGCCGGCCCTTCCGCGCCTGCAGCACCAGATGCACCAGCACATCTCGATGGGCTTCGTGATCAAGGTGCATGCCGTCTACGACCGCCCGTTCTGGCGCGAACAGGGCCTGTCCGGCACCGCGTTCAGCCCGTACGAGCTCTCACACGAGGCGTACGACAACACCAACCACGGCGATGAGCGCGGCACGCTCGTCGGCTTCGTCTCCGATCAGCGCGCCGACGACGTGTTCCGTCTGTCGGCCGAGGAGCGCAAGGAGCGGATCCTCGAGTCGCTGTCGCACTACTACGGTCCCGAGGCGAAGAACCCGATCGTCTACTACGAGAGCGACTGGGGCAGCGAGGAGTGGACGCGCGGCGCATACGCCGCGAGCTTCGACCTCGGCGGCCTGCACCGCTACGGCGCCGACCTGCGCTCGAGCGTCGGGCCGATCCACTTCGCGTGCAGCGACCTCGCCGGTGCCGGCTACCAGCATGTCGACGGTGCGATCCGCATGGGCCGTCTCGCGGCGGAGCAGATCCTCCAGGAAGCACGCGCATGAGCGGGCGGATCGTCGTCGGATATACCGCCACGACCGCCGGAGAGGATGCCGTCGCCCTCGGTGCGCGCCTGGCCGCGGCATCCGGATCCGCACTCGATCTCGTCGTCGTCCTGCCGGGCGACGACCGCAGCGTCATCACCCCGCCGGACGCGAGCTACGACCGCTACCTGACCGGTCAGGCGGGTGCCTGGCTGGAGGACGCGCACCGGCTCGTTCCGGCGGGCATCGCCGTCACGCCGCACGTCCGCTTCGCCGATTCGTTCGCGGAGGGCCTCGTGGCGGCCGCCGACGAGTTCGGCGCGTCGCACATCGTGGTCGGCGCGGCGAACGGTGGTCTGCGCGGGCGCCACCGTCTCGGCTCGGTGGCCACCGAGCTCCTGCACTCCTCCGATGTGCCCGTCGTGCTCGCTCCCGAGGGGTCGCGGCGCGTGGACCCGGCGACCGGGATCACCCGCATCACCGCGGCCGTGGGCACCCGCCCCGGCGCGGACGCGCTTCTCGAGGAGGCGACGTCGCTCGCGACCTCGACGGGCGCCGAACTGCGGCTGCTGTCGCTGGTCACGGTCGACCTGCCGGCGAGCATCGACACCGGCGTGATCAAGGTCGCCGGCGCCGCGCATGCCGATCAAGTGCTCAGCCGGGCGCGGGCCGCGCTCTCCGACGTGGACGCCGAGGTGGTCGTCGGCAAGGGCGACAGCATCGAGGACGCCGTGGCCCACTTGAGCTGGGAGCCCGGCGAGCTCGCGGTCGTCGGATCCAGTCGTCTCGCGCAGCCACGGCGGCTGTTCCTCGGCTCTACGGCGGCGAAGATGCTGCACGAGCTTCCTGTTCCGATGATCGTGGTGCCCCGCACGCGCGTCTCTGAAGGAGTGTCGCAATGAGCGAACACATGGGCGCTGCGGCGCCGCTCGCGTCCGCGGGCGAAAAGGGTGCCAAGACCGATCTGTCCAAGAAGGGCCTGAGCGCCGGCACCGTGGGCCTGATCGGCGCGGTGGTGATCGGCATCTCCTGCATCGCCCCCGCCTACACGCTGACGGCCGCCCTCGGCCCGGTGGTGTCCGAAGTGGGCTTCCAGGTGCCGGCGATCATCATCGTCGGCTTCATCCCGATGCTCCTCGTCGCGTTCGGCTACCGCGAGCTCAACCGCTCGATGCCCGACTCGGGCACGTCGTTCACGTGGGCCACCCGCGCGTTCGGCCCCTGGGTCGGCTGGATGGCGGGGTGGGGGCTCATCGCGGCGACGATCCTCGTGCTGTCCAACCTCGCCGGCATCGCGGTCGAATTCCTCTTCCTCCTGATCGACCAGATCGCCGGAAGCCCCGGCACGATCGCGGAGCTCGCCTTCAACCCGTTCATCAACGTCGCGGTGTGTCTGCTGTTCATGCTCGGGGCGACGTTCGTGTCCTACCGCGACATGCAGACCACGCAGAAGCTGCAGTACGTCTTGGTCACGTTCCAGGTGCTCGTGCTCGTGATCTTCTCGGTCGCCGCCTTCGCGCACGTCGCCCAGGGCAACGCGTTCGACGCGAGCCCGGTCGAGCTGTCGTGGTTCAACCCGTTCGCGGTCGGCGACTTCGCCGCGGTCGTCGCGGGCCTCTCGCTCTCGATCTTCATCTTCTGGGGGTGGGATGTCACCCTCACGATGAACGAGGAGACCAAGGACCCCGAGAAGACGCCGGGGCGCGCCGCGACCCTGACGGTGCTCACGATCTTCGCGCTGTACCTGCTGATCTCGGTCTCTCTCCTGGCGTTCGCCGGCACCGGGACGGAAGGACTCGGTCTCGGCAACGAGGACATCCAGTCGAACGTGTTCTTCTACCTGTCCGGGCCCATCCTCGGACCGTTCGCGTTCCTGGTCTCCCTCGCGGTGCTGACGAGCTCGGCATCATCGCTGCAGTCCACGTTCGTCTCGCCGGCGCGCACGCTCCTGGCGATGGGCCACTACGGCGCACTGCCCGGTCGCTTCGCCGAGGTGAGCCCGCGGTTCTTCACACCGGGCTTCGCGACGATCGTCTCGGCGGTCGTGGCGTCGGTGTTCTACGCCGTGATGCGCTTCATCAGCGAGGACGTGCTGTGGGACACCATCACGACGCTCGGCATGATGATCTGCTTCTACTACGGCATCACCGCGTTCGCGTGCGTCTGGTACTTCCGCAAGCAGTGGTTCGACACGACCCGGAACGTCTTCTTCACGTTCCTGTTCCCGCTCGTCGGCGGCGTCATCCTGCTGTTCCTGTTCGGTAAGACGCTCATCGACAGCATGAGCCCCGACTACGGCAGCGGATCCAACATCGGCGGCTTGGGGCTCGTCTTCATCCTCGGTGTCGTCGTGATCGGGCTCGGCATCGTGATCATGATCTGGCAGGCGATCAAGCGTCCGGCCTTCTTCCGCGGCGAGACGATTTCCCTCGACGCACCCGCGAGCCTGCGCCGCGCGCGCCGGTGACCGGCAGAGTAGATATCCCAGCGAACGGAGAAACATGAGTGACTACAAGGTCGTCAACCCCGCGACGGGGCAGACGCTCGCCGAATACCCGCTGACGACGGATGCCGAGCTCGAGCAGGCGCTCGCGTCGGCGTACGAGGCCGCCAAGGGGTGGGCGCACACCTCCGCGGTGTCCGAGCGCGCCGGGCTCCTGCGCCGCGTCGCGGAGCTCCACCGGGAGCGCCGGGACGAACTGGCGGCGACGATCGTCCGCGAGATGGGCAAGCCCCTCGAGGCTGCTCTGGGCGAAGTGGACTTCGCCGCGGACATCACGGAGTTCTACGCCGACAACGCCGAGCGGATCATGAAGGACGAGCCGATCGACATCCTCGCGGAGGGCACCGCGGTGATCCGCCGCTCGCCGCTCGGCGTGCTGCTGGGCATCATGCCGTGGAACTTCCCGTACTACCAGGTCGCCCGCTTCGCCGCGCCGAACCTGCTCGTGGGCAACCCGATCCTGCTCAAGCACGCACCTCAGTGCCCGGAGTCCTCCGCCGCGATCGAGGACATGTACCGTACGGCCGGCTTCCCCGACGGGGCGTACACGAACCTGTACATCACGAACGACCAGGCGGCGACGGTGATCGCCGACCCCCGCGTGCAGGGCGTCTCGGTGACCGGTTCGGAGCGCGCCGGCTCGGCCGTCGCCGAGGTGGCAGGACGCAACCTCAAGAAGGTCGTGCTCGAGCTCGGAGGCTCGGACCCCTTCATCCTGCTGTCCACGGACGACCTCGACGCCGCGGTCCAGGCCGCCGCCGACGCGCGCCTGGACAACACGGGCCAGTCGTGCAACGCCGCCAAGCGGTTCATCGTCGCCGACGACCTCTACGAGCCGTTCGTGGAGAAGTTCACGGCGATCCTCACCGGCGCGAAGGTCGGAGACCCGTTCGCCGAGGACACCGTGCTCGGCCCGCTCTCCTCGGAGCTCGCGGCGCAGCGCCTGCAGGAGCAGGTCGACAAGGCCGTCGCGCAGGGCGCGACGCTCGTGGCCGGCGGCACGCGCGACGGGGCGTTCTTCCCCGGCACGGTGCTCACGGACGTGACCCCGGAGATGGACGCCTACCGCGAGGAGTTCTTCGGTCCCGTCGGCGTGGTCTACCGGGTCCGGGACGAAGACGAAGCGGTGCGGATCGCGAACGACACCCCGTTCGGCCTCGGATCGTACGTCTTCACGACGGACGCCGAGCAGGCCGAGCGCATCGCCGACAAGATCGACGCGGGCATGGTCTACGTCAACCTCGTCCTGGCGGACTCGCCCGAGCTCCCATTCGGCGGCGTGAAGCGCTCCGGCACGGGCCGCGAGATGGGGCTGCTCGCTGCGGACGAGTTCGTGAACAAGAAGCTCGTGCGCATCGGCGCGTGACCCTCGGCATCCGTCCCGCGCCCGCCTTTCGCGGCGGGCGCGGGTTCGCCCGGGTGCAAGGCATGCCGTACACTGGAGCGTGCAGTTGAAGTCTGCATTCTTTCGCCGTGCCCGGTGCTCGGGCCAGCTCCCTCTCATCCAGGTTGTGGTGAAAGACTGTGGACATCCCGAGGCCGTGAGGTCTCTAGGGCGGTAGCTCAATTGGCAGAGCAGCGGTCTCCAAAACCGCAGGTTGCAGGTTCGATTCCTGTCCGCCCTGCGCGTCAGCCGAAGCTGACACACGGAAGGTAATCAGGTGGTCTCGATGGTCCAAGACGAGCCGAAGGGCGAAATCGTCCCCTCGGGCGCCGGTGCACCCCGGGAGAAGAAGCCCAACATCTTCGCCCGCATCGCACTGTTCATCCGTCAGGTGCTCGCCGAGCTCCGCAAGGTCGTCACGCCGACCCGCCAGGAGCTCATCAAGTACACCGGCGTGGTGCTCGGCTTCGTCATCATCATGATGGCTCTGGTCTACGGGCTCGACCTGCTCTTCGTCTGGGTCACGACCGTCGTCTTCGGCGTCCCGGCCTGACCATCTGATTCGCACGGGGTGCAGCCGCTGCTCCCGAAGGAAGAGAACGCAATTGTCTGAAAGATATGTCGACGACGCCGATTGGGCGACCGCTGCCGAGCAGTCCTCGGAGGACGACGAAGCCCAAGAGGGCAACATCCTCGCCGAGGAGGACCGCGCGAACACGCCGGCCGAGCACCTCGCCGTGCACATCGTGGACGAGGACGAGGACGGACTCGAGGACCTGGACGACATCGACATCGACGACCCGGAGGCGGACGCGATCGTGAACGACGCTCTGAACATCGACGAGGCCGCTGAGGTCGAGGCGGCCGCCGAGGTGCTGACCGACTCGCTGGCCGAGGAGGAGGCGGAGTACGCCGCCGAGCACGCCGACGACGTGACCCCGTACGACGGCCCGGACGTGAACGGCGATGAGGACGAGCCGGTCCTCGACGCCGAGTTCGTCGCCGACGTGGATGCCGCCGCCGGTGTCGTGGACGAGGTCGAAGCCTCCGTCGACGCGGCGGACGCGGCGATCGCCCCGGTGGATGAGGACGCCGCCGACGACGAGTCCGACGTCGACGAGGACCCCTACGAGACGTTCCGCACCGAGCTGCGCATGCTCCCCGGCAAGTGGTACGTCATCCACTCCTACGCCGGCTTCGAGCGCAAGGTGAAGGCCAACATCGAGCAGCGCAAATCCACGCTCGAGGTCGAAGAGGACATCTACCAGATCGAGGTCCCGATGGAGGACGTCGTCGAGATCAAGAACGGTCAGCGCAAGATGGTCACGCGCGTCCGGATCCCCGGCTACGTGCTCGTGCGCATGGAGCTCAACGAGGACACCTGGTCGGTCGTCCGCCACACGCCCGGTGTCACCGGCTTCGTCGGCAACGCGCACAACCCGACGCCGCTGCGCTTCGAAGAGGCCTTCAACATGCTCAAGTCCCTCGTCGAGGTCAAGGAGGTCGCGCCCGCCAAGGGTGCCGCCGCCAAGGGCAGCCAGGCCGTCGCGCGCAGCATCCCCGCCGAGGTCGACTTCGAGGTCGGCGAGACCATCACGATCAAGGAGGGCTCGTTCGCGGGTCTTCCCGGCACGATCAGCGAGATCAAGCCCGAGAGCGGCAAGCTCACGGTCCTCGTCTCGCTCTTCGAGCGCGAGACCCCGGTCGAGCTGTCGTTCGACCAGGTCACTAAGCTCTGATCCACTCGGATCCCGAAAGCGCCTCGTCTTCGACGGGGCGCTTTCGCTTTGCGCCCGCGCTCGGCCGCGTCGACGTGCACGATGACGGAGATGCGCGCGATGACGGATGCTGAGGGCGCAGAGGATCCGTCATTCTGCACATCTCTGCACTTCTGCGCGGCATCCACTCCTCCCCACCGCCCGGACCCCCGCGCGTCTTCCCCAATCACGCCGGCGCTCCGGTGGCAGTGCGCGCGACGCGGAAGTCTGCGGGGATGGGATTCGTGAGGGATGCCGTCGCCACGGGCGGCGGCGTGGTCAGGGTAGCGGCGCTGCGGGCGGCCGGCGTGCCGCGGCGGGCGATCGAGCACGCGGTCTCGACGCGGGAGCTGATCCGCCCGCGCAACGGCTGGGTCGCGCTGCCGGACGCCGATCCGCTGCTGGTCGCGGCGGCGCGCGCCGGAGTGGTCGTCTCCTGCGTCACACAGGCAGAGAGGCTTGGACTGTGGGTGCTCGGGGACGGTGCGGTCCATGTGGCGGCGCCGCCGAAGCGCCACATCGGGGAGGTCCGGGCGGGGACGCGGGTGCACTGGGGGCGCCCGCTCGTGCCGCGGCATCCCGATGCCGTCGCCGACCCGGTCGAGAACGTCCTTGCGGCGATCGCGGGCTGTCAGCCTCACGAGCGGGCGATGGCTGTGTGGGAATCCGCGCTCCGGCAGGGCCTCGTCGTCCGCGAGTCGCTCCGGCTCATGCCCCTCGCCCCCGCCGCGCGCTCGCTGCTCGAGGAGTGCTCGCTGCACTCAGATTCGGGGCTCGAGACCTTCATTTCGGTGCGCCTGCGATTCCTGCGGCTGCCGATCCGTCAGCAGGTGTGGCTCGCGGGGTATCCGGTCGACTTCCTCGTCGGCGACCGCCTCGTCCTGCAGATCGACGGCGGACACCACGTCGGCGCACAGCGCCGCAGCGACATCGGGCACGATGCGCGCCTGACGCTGCTCGGCTATCACGAGATCCGCATCGACTATGTGCAGATCATGGCGCGGTGGGCGGAGGTCCATGACGTGATCGTGCGCGCCGTCGCGCAGGGGCTGCATCGGGCCGCGTGAGCACCGTCTGGGCAGGACGTGGTGCGCCGGATGACGGAGATGTGCACGATGACGGACACATCGCCCGCGCGGCATCCGTCATCCTGCACATCTCCGCGATCTCGCACGTCGAGCGGGGCTGGAGGCGAGAGGGGATGCCGGGGGAGCGGATCAGGTAGACTTGAGCGGTTGCGCCCATCGCGCGACGAAAACCCCACCACGTCCAGGACTCGCCTGGTTCGTGGAAGCGCGCCCCGCGGGGCGCACGAAGAACAGGAACACAATGGCACCCAAGAAGAAGGTGACCGGCCTGATCAAGCTCCAGATCAAGGCGGGTGCGGCCAACCCCGCGCCGCCGATCGGTCCGGCGCTCGGTCAGCACGGCGTCAACATCATGGAGTTCTGCAAGGCGTACAACGCGGCCACCGAGGCGCAGCGCGGCAACGTCATCCCCGTCGAGATCACCGTCTACGAGGACCGCAGCTTCACGTTCATCCTCAAGACGCCGCCGGCGGCTGAGCTCATCAAGAAGGCGGCCGGCGTCGCCAAGGGCTCGCAGACCCCGCACACGGCCAAGGTCGGCAAGCTCACCAAGGCCCAGGTCCGCGAGATCGCCGAGGTCAAGCAGCCCGACCTGAACGCGAATGACATCGAGGCCGCCTCGAAGATCATCGCCGGCACCGCCCGCTCCATGGGCATCACGGTCGAGGACTGAGGGGGATAACGATCATGGCTACCAAGTCCAAGGCATACCAGGCCGCCGCGGCGAAGATCGACGCGGACAAGTTCTACACGCCCACCGAGGCCGTCGAGCTGGCGAAGAAGACAGGGTCGGCGAAGTTCGACTCGACCGTCGAGGTCGCCCTCAAGCTCGCCGTCGACCCCCGCAAGGCCGACCAGATGGTGCGCGGCACCGTCATCCTGCCCCACGGCACCGGCAAGACCGCCCGCGTGATCGTCTTCGCGACGGGTCCGGCCGCTGAGGCCGCGCTCGCCGCCGGCGCCGACGAGGTCGGTGGCGCGGAGCTCATCGAGAAGGTCGCGGGCGGCTACACGTCGTTCGACGCGGCGGTCTCGACCCCCGAGCTCATGGGCCAGGTCGGTCGACTCGGAAAGGTGCTCGGCCCCCGTGGTCTCATGCCCAACCCGAAGACCGGCACCGTCACCCCGAACCCGGCCAAGGCCGTCGAGGAGATCAAGGGCGGAAAGATCGAGTTCCGCGTCGACAAGCACGCCAACGTGCACTTCGTCGTCGGCAAGGCCTCGTTCTCGGCCGACCAGCTCGACGAGAACCTCAAGGCTGCGCTCGAGGAGATCATCCGCCTCAAGCCCTCCAGCTCGAAGGGCCGCTACATCCAGAAGGGTGCGGTGTCGACCACGTTCGGCCCCGGCATCCCGCTGGACGTCAACGCACTCTGACGATCCGTCCGACGAAGGGCCTCACCAGTGGTGGGGCCCTTCGTCCATTTCCCCCGTATCCACACTCAGGAGCCCCCATGTCCCGCCGCCCCCTTCTGCTCGCCGCCGCCGCTCTGGCCGCCGCCCTCACGCTCTCCGCGTGCTCCGGTTCGGCTTCCCCGTCCGGCACCGCCTCCGCACCGTCCGCGGATGGCGACCTCGGCCTCATGTCGGCCGGCACCCTCACGGTCGCGACCGAGGGCACCTATCGACCCTTCAGCTACCACGATGAGTCCGGCGATCTGGTCGGGTTCGACGTGGAGATCGCCGAGGCCGTCGCCGACGAGCTGGGTCTGAAGGTGTCCTTCCAGGAGACTCAGTGGGACGCGATCTTCGCCGGCCTGGATGCCGGACGTTTCGACGTGATCGCCAACCAGGTCTCGATCAACCCCGAGCGCGAGGAGAAGTACCTCTTCAGCGAGCCGTACACCGTCTCCCCGGGCGTCATCGTCGTGAACGAGGACGACGACTCGATCACGAGCTTTGACGACCTCGCGGGCAAGACGACCGCCCAGTCGCTCACGAGCAACTGGTACGAGCTCGCTCAGTCCAGCGGCGCGACCGTCGAGGCCGTCGAAGGCTGGGCGCAGGCCGTCGCCCTCCTGCAGCAGGGCCGCGTGGACGCCACGATCAACGACAACCTGACCTTCCTCGACTACGAGAAGAGCGAGGGCCCGACCGGGCTCAAGATCGCCGCCGAGACCGATGACCCCGGTCTCAGCGCCTTCGCGCTCACGAAGGACAAGGAAGCGCTCGCCGCCGCGATCGATGACGCGCTCGCCGCGCTGCGCGCCGACGGCACGCTGGCGAAGATCAGCGAGAAGTACTTCGGCGAGGACGTCACGCAGTAACCTCAGAGCCGCCGCCGGCCCGTCCCGGGCCGGCGGCGATCAACGCGATCGAGGAGGGCACATGGCAGATCCCGGCATCTGGCAGCTGCTGGTCGATTCGTTCTGGCCGCTGCTGCTCGCAGCGATCACCGGGACGATTCCGCTCGCGCTCGCCTCGTTCGCCCTCGGGCTGATCATCGCGATCGGCCTCGCCCTCATGCGTCTGTCGGGCAACGTGGTGCTGGCCGGCATCGCGCGGGCCTACATCTCGGTCATCCGCGGCACACCGCTCCTGGTGCAGCTGTTCGTCATCTTCTACGGGCTGCCTTCGGTCGGCGTCGTGATCGATCCGTGGCCGGCAGCGATCATCGCGTTCTCCCTCAACGTCGGCGGGTACGCCGCCGAGGTCGTCCGCGCGGCGATCCTCTCGGTGCCGCGCGGGCAGTGGGAGGCCGCGCACACCGTCGGACTGTCCCGCGGTCGCACGCTCACGAGGATCGTCCTCCCGCAGGCCGCTCGCGTCTCCGTTCCTCCGCTGTCCAACACGTTCATCTCCCTCGTGAAGGACACCTCGCTCGCCTCGACGATCCTCGTCACGGAGCTTTTCCGGCAGGCCCAGCAGATCGCGGCGTTCTCGTTCGAGTTCATGGCGATCTATCTCGAGGCCGCCCTCATCTACTGGATCATCTGCCTCGTCCTCTCGAGCGGGCAGAGCGCGATCGAAAAGAGGCTGGACCGCTATGTCGCCCACTGATCCCCTCCTTCGCGTATCCGGCCTCACGAAGAGCTTCGGTGCGAACCGCGTGCTCGACGGCGTCGACTTCGACGTGCGTCGCGGTGAGGTGGTCGCTCTCATCGGGCCCAGCGGGTCCGGCAAGACGACCGTGCTCCGCTGTCTCAACGGCCTCGAGACGCCGGATGCCGGTCTCATCGCGTTCGACGGCGGCCCGGTGATCGACTTCGCCCGCCCGGTCTCCAAGGCCGACCGGATCGCCCTGCGCGATCGTTCTGCGATGGTCTTCCAGCATCACAATCTCTTCCCCCACCGCACGGTCCTGCAGAACGTGACGGAGGGGCCGATCTACGCGCACGGCGTCCCGAAGGCGGAGGCGATCGCCCGGGCGGAGGCGCTGCTCGAGCGCGTCGGGCTGGCCGACAAGCGGGACGCGCTGCCGTTCGCGCTCTCCGGCGGCCAGCAGCAGCGCGTCGGCATCGTCAGGGCGCTCGCCCTGCAGCCGTCGCTGCTCCTCTTCGACGAGCCGACGAGCGCGCTGGATCCCGAACTGGTCGGCGAAGTGCTCGTCGTGCTGAAGGAGCTCGCCGACGAAGGCTGGACCATGGTGATCGTCACACATGAACTCGCGTTCGCGCGCGAGGTGGCAGACGAGGTCCTGTTCTTCGACGACGGTGTCATCCTCGAGCGCGGGGCGCCGGGCGAGATCCTCACCGACCCGCAGCACGACCGCACACGGCGCTTCCTCGACCGGATCCTGCGGCCCTTCGAGGACTGACCCGCCCGGTCGCAGCCTCAGTCGCGGACGACGAAGCCGGGCTGCCCGGTGGGTTCGGCATCCGTCACCATCGCCGTGTCGACGCGCGCGCCCGGCGGCCCCTGCGCCATCCACGCCACGATCCGGTCGATCTGCTCGTGCGTGCCCTCGATCTCGGCCTCGACGCTGCCGTCCGGAAGGTTGCGCACCCACCCGGCGACCCCCGCGGCCGCGGCGACCGTCCGCATCGTGTACCGGTAGCCGACGCCCTGCACCCGGCCGTGCACCATCACGTGGACGCGTCTCATGCCTCCATCGTGCCGTGGTCGCCGCGGGATCGGGTACCGCGGCATCAGTGGGGCAGGACGAGGCTGACGCCGATCGCGACCATCACGACGGCGATGATCGCGTCGAGGATGCGCCAGGCGCGCGGCGTGCCGAGCCACCGACCGAGGTAGCGCGCGCCGAACGCGAGGGCGAAGAACCAGATCACGCTCGCGGCCATGGCGCCGGCGGCGAACACCCACCGCTGGTCGCCGTGGGTGTTCGCGACAGTCCCGAGGAGGAACACGGTGTCCAGGTACACGTGCGGGTTCAGCCACGTCAGTGCCAGGCACGTCGCGACGACGGGAATCGCCCGGGTGGCCACGGCCGTCGCGCCGGCGGTCGCCGCGGTCCCGCCGGCGGTCGCCGCGGTCGGGCCGGGCGCCGGCGCTGAGGACCCGAGTGCCTCACCCGACGGGCGCCACGCGCGCCGCGCCGCCAGCAGGCCGTAGCCGATGAGGAACAGCGCACCCGCCCAGCGCACCACATCGATCAGCCACGGCACGGCCTGCAGCACGAGTCCGACGCCGGACACGCCCAGCGCGATGAGCACCGCATCGGAGACCGCGCAGATCGACGCGACCAGCACGACATGCTCGCGACGAATCCCCTGCCGCAGCACGAACAGGTTCTGGGCGCCGATCGCGACGATGAGCGAGAAGCCGAGACCGACGCCGGCGAGCAGGGGAGTGAGCACTCTTCGACGCTAGGCGTTTCGCCGCATGCAGTACAGCTGAAGATTCTTCATCACCATTAGAATCGCTCATGATGCGCATCCCTCCCGACCTCGCTCTCACCCTCGCCGCCGTGATCGACGAGGGGACGCTGGATGCCGCCGCCCGACGACTGCGCGTGACCCCGTCCGCCGTCAGCCAGCGGATCAAGACGCTCGAGGAGCAGCTCGGCCGCGTGGTCCTCGTGCGTTCGAAACCTGCGCGGCTCACGGATGCCGGAGCCGCCGTCGTCCGGATGGCCCGCCAGATCGCCCTCCTCGAGCACGACGCCCTCGCGGGCCTCGGCGACGACGCCGCCGCACGGACGACCGTGCCGCTGGCCGTGAACGCCGACTCGCTGGCGACCTGGTTCCTCGATCCGCTCGCGCGACTCGCGGAGCGGCATCCGGTCGTCTTCGAGCTCCACCGCGACGACCAGGACTTCACCGCCGGCCTGCTGGAGTCCGGAACCGTGATGGGCGCGGTCACCTCACGCGAGCGCCCGGTCGCCGGCTGTCGCGTGAGTCCGCTCGGCGCCATGAGGTACGAAGCCGTCGCGACCCCCGCGTTCGCCGCGGAGTGGATGCCGGACGGTGCCGATCCGGCAGCGCTGGCGATCGCGCCCCTGGTGGATTTCGATCGGCGTGATGATCTGCAGACCCGCTGGCTGCGCACGCACGGGGTCGACCAGACTGTTCCGCCGCGGAACTTCGTCCCGGCGTCGAGCGATTTCGCGGCTGCCGTGCGGGCGGGACTCGGCTGGGGGATGCTGCCGCGATTCCAGTCCGCGCAGGCGCTCGGCGACGGCGCGCTGGTCCTGCTCGGCGGGCCGCCGCTGGATGTGCCGCTCTACTGGCAGCAGTGGAACCTGCGCTCCCCGCTGCTCGACGCGATCGCCGACGAGATCGTGACCGAGGGTCGGCGCGTGCTGCGCAGCGCGGCCTGATCTGATCAGTCGTCGCTGACGCGCAGGACGATCTTGCCTCGCGTGTGCCCCTGTTCGAGTTCGGTGTGCGCGGCCGCCGCGTCGGCAAGCTCGAACACGCGATCGATGTAGACCTGAATCGCGCCGGAGTCCAGCAGCCGCGCGATCGTGGCCAGCGCACCGCCGTCGGGGATGACCTTGAAGGATGTCGCCCGCACGCCTGCGGCGTCCGCGGCCTTGGAATACCCCGGCCACGAGCCGGTCGGCACGAGCACGTACAGGCCGCCCGGGCGCAGCACCGTGAGGGAGCGCTCGCCCGTGCGGTCGTGCACATTGCCGACGAGATCGATCACCACGTCCACGTCGGCGACGACGTCTTCGAACCGGGTAGTCGTGTGGTCCAGGACCACCGAGGCGCCGAGTTCCCGCAGCCACGACGCGTTGCGGGCGGAGCCCGTGGCCGTGACGTGGGCGCCGAAGTACGCGGCGAACTGCACGGCGAAGTGGCCGACACCGCCGCTGCCGGCGTGGATCAGCATCCGCTGACCCTCGTGCGCGTGAGCGGTCTCCACGACCAGCCCCCATGCGGTCAGCGCGGCCAGCGGAACGCCGGCCGCCTCGACGTGGGACAGCGCCGAGGGCTTGCGGGCCACCGACTGCGAGGGGACCACGACGTACTCCGCGTAGCTGCCGCCCGTGCGCGGGAAGGGCACCATCCCGAAGACCGGGGTGCCGGGGGCGAGCGGGTGCGACTCGTACGGGGAGCGCACCACGATGCCGCTGAAGTCGAAGCCGAGCGCACTCGGGAAGTCGGTGATCGCCGCCGCGACGCCCTTGCCGCTGCGCGTCTTGGCGTCGATCGGGTTGATCCCGGCGGCGACGACGCGCACGAGCAGTTCGCTCAGCACAGGGGAGGGAACCGGCACGGTCGCCTCGTGCAGCGCGGCCGGGGTGCCGGTCTCATCGATCACCGCCGCGCGCATCGTCTCGGGCGGATCCGCCACCGGGGCAGGCGTCTCGGCGGCGGGGGCTGGTCGCAGCGGCCGGAATCTCATGGGTCGCTCCTTCCGGGTGCATGTCGGCTTCGGCAGCACTCTTCTGCTGTTCCCACAGTCAAGCGCGACTATGTCTCTGCCGTGTTACGCCGGTGCTACCGGCTCGGGAAGCCCGCCGGTGAGTTCGCCTTCAGCTCAGGGCATCTCGCCCGAGGTCAGCGCGTGCAGGAGCCGGGTGAGGTCGCGGATCTGCTCGACCGGCCAGCTCTCCAGGGACTCCATCAGGATGCCCTCCTGCGGCGCACGGGCGAGCGCGAGGCGCTCCAGTCCGAGCGGCGTGGGGGAGAGCAGGCTCGATCGCCCGTCCGACGGGTCGGGAGTTCGGGAGACGAGGCCGAGGTCCTCGAGTTCGCGGACCGTGCGGCTGATCTGACCCTTGTCGGCCATCAGCGAGTCGGCGAGGGCGGAGAGGGTCACGCTCTCCCGACGGACGATCGTGGTGAAGACCTTGTAGGCCCCCGGCAGCATCCCCGGACTGACGCGATTCGCGTTCTCCGCGATCACCCTCCGCACCCGCGTGATCAGCTCGCTGAACTCGGACTCGAGGGCGCGCACCGCCTCGGCGCGCTCCTCGCCCGTCGTCTCGTCCATCACCGTCGAATTTACCGTGCGCGGCGCGAGGCCCGTGTCGGGGTCGCGGGAGCCGCATCCGCCTTCGCGTCGTCAGCGGTGGCGGCGACGGCGTCCATTCCCTCGGAGACCGACACCGTGGCGAGGTCGGCCTCGCTCGCGCGGATGCGCTCCGTCGTGGTCATTCGGGTCAGCGGCGTGTTGGGCAGGAACACGATCGCGATCAGACTGATCACGGCGAACGGCACCGCGATGAGGAACGAGTGCGAGATGCCCTGCGCGTAGATGTCCTCGAAGATCACGCGCAGCGCCGCGGGCATCGCCGAGACCTGCGGGAGGGTTCCCGAACTGAGCGTGTCCGCCCATTTCTGCGCGTCCGCGCCGAGGCTCATGACAGTCGCGGTGATGTCGTCCTTGCCCGCGGTGACGAGCTCGCTCACGCGCGAAGCGAGGGCCGCGCCCATGAGGGAGACGCCGATCGTTCCGCCGAGGCTTCGGAAGAACGTGACGCCCGAGCTCGCGACGCCGATCTCGTTGGGGTCGGACGTGTTCTGCACCACCAGCACGAGGTTCTGCATCGTCATGCCGACACCCGCGCCGAGTAGGAACATGTAGAGAGAGACCAGGGCGAAGTTCGTGTCGTAGTGGATCGTGGAGAGCAGGAACGAACCGGCCGTCAGGAAGACCGCACCGAGGATCAGGAACGGCTTCCACGTCCCGAGGCGGGTGATGAGCGCCCCCACTCCGACGGACGCGATCAACAGCCCCGCGATCATCGGGATCGTCATGAGACCGGCCTCGGTCGGGGTCGCTCCACGGGCGAGCTGCATGAACTGGCTGAGGAAGACCGACGCGCCGAACATCGCGATCCCCGTGGCGATCGACGCGATCACGGCGAGCGTGAAGGTGCGGTTGCGGAACAGCGACAGCGGGATCAGCGGCTCCTTCGCGCGCAGCTCGGTGACCACGAACAGCACGGTGCCGAGGATCGCGCCGCCGACCATCAGGACGGTCTGCAGGCTCCACCATTCGAACGAGTCGCCGACGAGGGTCACCCAGATCAGCAGCAGGGCGACCGCGGTGGACAGCAGCACGATGCCGACGTAGTCGATCGACACCTTCCGGCGCGCACGGGGGATCACGTGCAGGGTTCGCTGCAGGATGATCAGGGCGAGCACGGCGAAGGGGAGGGCGACGTAGAAGTTCCACCGCCAGCCCAGCGTGTCGGTGATCACGCCGCCGAGCAGCGGGCCGCCGATCGTGGCGACGGCCATGACCGCCCCGAAGAGCCCCATGTAGCGGCCGCGCTCCCGCGGGCTGATGATGTCGGCCATGAGCACCTGGCTGAGTGCCGCGAGACCGCCGGCGCCGATGCCCTGAACGGCCCGGAACGCGATGAGCATCTCGGGCGACTGGGAGAAGCCCGCGGCCGCGGTGGCCAGGACGAAGATCACGATCGCGATCTGGATCAGGAGCTTGCGGTTGAACAGGTCGGCGAGCTTGCCCCAGATCGGAGTCGAGATCGCCGTGGTCAGCAGCGTCGCGGTGACGACCCAGGTGAAGGACGCCTGCGTGCCGTCGAGGTCGTGGATGATGACCGGCAGCGACGTCGAGACGACGGTCGAGGCGAGCATCGAGACGAACATGCCGAGGAGGAGTCCCGAGAGGGCTTCGAGCACTTGGCGGTGCGTCATGGCGGGCTTGTCGGGAAGCTCGGCGGTTTCGGACGTCGTGAGAGAAGTGGCGGACATGGCGATCTTTCGGCGTGAGGCGGCGGGACGCGGCGACGGTGGCGCGACAAGTTGATCTGAGTCAACTGTTGATCTTTGTCAACCATAAGGTAAATGGTTGAGACGCGTCAACTATTCCCGTTCCGCGGCTGCTGATCGCGCGCCGGGCACGGGGTCAGTCAGCGAGAGCGAGGGCGCGGAAGGGCTCGCGCGGCGGCCGAGGGGCCGGCATCCGCTCGGCGACGGGCTGCGAACGAGCGAGCATCGTCCGGCGGTGGAGTTCGTCGATGAGGGTCGTCGCCAGGTGCACGAGGCGGCCGATCTCGACCTCGTCGCGATCGACCCACGCGCACTTCGGTTCGTCGCCGACCGGGACGAAGCCGTCGTGCTCCTCCCACGCGACGAGCGTGCGCTCGGCGCCGAGGACGTGCTGCTGCCACCAGATCTGCCGCAGATACGTGCGCGGGATGCTGCGCCACGACTTGTTGGTCGTCTTGATCTCGCAGAGGATCACCCGACCGTCGCCGTCGACCGTGACGCCGTCCGGGGTCGCGAGGTGGCGCTTCTCCACTTCGGCGTGGAAGAGCGCGCTGGAGGGCAGGATGCCGTGGGTGGCCGCCACCCAGCGTGCGATCTCGGGTTCGCGGACCCGGCCGTGCGCGGTGTAGGCGTTGCCCGAGAACCCCGAGCCCATGAGCTTCGCATCCGCGGCCTTCGCGATCGCGTTCGGCGAGGTCAGCGTGGCGACGTCCGTCGCGGTGATGCCCCGCGAGCGAGCGCGGATCCAGGCCACGCGATCGCGCGAGTCCGCCACCACCCGGGCGGCGAGCCCGGGGTGCAGGGCGGCGAGTTCGGGTGACACGCCTTCGAGGCTAACCCCGCTCGCCCTCACGCGGTGGCGCGACACCCGCGTCCGCGGCCCCTGCTGCGCCGAGTGCACGAGTTCCTGCCGAGTGCACGGCATGCGCACGTCGAAAAGTCGTGCGCTCGGCGCGTACCCGTGCGCTCGGCGGGTGCGATCTCCTCCTCCACACGGAGGGCGCGCGCTCCCGGTGTCCACAGATGCCGAGATCTGAGACTGCGGGTCGCTGCGGGGCCTGACTCTGAACCGATGCGACGTGCCTTCTCCGTAGCGGAACTGTCCCCCCTCGTTCGATCGAGATCCGGTCTGCGCGAGGACGGGTGGACCGACCGCGCGATCGCCGGTGCGGTCGATCGCGGTGAGCTGCTCGTGCTGCGTCGCGGATCCTTCCTCGAGGCGGCGGATGCCGCGCGGATGTGGCCGGAGGGTCGACATCTCGCGCACGTGATCGCGGTGGCGAGGGACTCGCGCGGCGGTGCGGTGGCCTCCCACGAATCCGCCGCCGTGCTGTGGGGCCTCCCTCTGTACCGTCACCGACCCGATCGCGTGCACGTGACCACGCCCGCCCCGGTGCGGATCTCGAGCGGTCCGGATGTCCGCAGACACGTCGCGCCGTTGCGCGCGGACGACATCGTCGTGCGGTGGGGCATCCGGTGCACGTCACTCGCGCGCACGGTCTTCGACGTCATCCGGACACTTCCGCTCGAGACCGCGCTGGCTTGCGCCGATGCGGCCGAGCGTCAGATGGCACTGCGCGGGAGGGAGTGGGATCAGGATGCCGTGCTGGCGTGGCGGGAAGGTCTGCAGCGGCGGCTCATCGATGCCGACGGCGCACGGGGGATTCGGCAGGCGCGGTGGGTCGCGGACTTCTCCGACGGCAGAGCGCAGCTCCCGGGCGAGAGCGTGAGTCGCCTGCGACTGGTCCGATTGGGATTCGCGCGCCCCCGCCTGCAGGTGCCGGTGCCCGCTCCGCGCGGACGCCGGTACTTCGTCGACTTCGGCCTCGATGACGTGCGCGCGTTCGGGGAGTTCGACGGCCAGGGCAAGTACACGGACGAGGCGATGCGCCGCGGCATCCCGCTGCAGCAGGTGCTGCTGGAAGAGAAGCGACGGGAGGACTGGATCAGAGGCACGACCCAGTGGAGATTCGTACGCTGGGAGGACGAGCACATCGTGAGCGCGGCCGCGCTCGGCCGGAGGCTCGCGTCCTTCGGCATCCGGCCGCCTTCGTGACCTGCGAGCAGTCCCGCGGCCGAGTGCACGACTTTGCACCGACCGCACGGCCTCGCGCCGCGGCCGAGCCGTGCGCTCGGTGACACGTCGTGCACTCGGCGCCAGGCGGCGCGGATTTGGAGCGAACACCGGGGGTGCGTACACTGGGATACAGCCGAAGACCGCTGGTCATCGACGTGCGCGCAAGCGCATGACGATCGAAGCTCTGCAGTGCAGGGGCCCGCGCAGGTGTACGACACGAATCTCGTTCTGAGAATCCAGCTCCGTGCGCTTGCGCCGGAGCTTTTGTCATTCCGGGGCGAGATCCGATGAGCGGATGCCGTCGGCCGACGCCCCGGCACCCCGGAGCGTCTCGTACACACAAGGAGTGGCCATGGCGCAGAAGGATGCATCGGTCGCCGAGCTCACGAAGCATTTCGAGGACTCGACCGCCGTTCTGCTGACCGAGTACCGCGGTCTGACGGTTGCCCAGCTCAAGGAGCTGCGCAACAGCATTCGTCAGGATGCGGAATACGCCGTGGTGAAGAACACGCTCACCAAGATCGCCGCCAACAAGGCGGGGATCTCGTCGCTGGACGAGGACCTCAAGGGTCCCTCGGCCATCGCGTTCGTGCACGGAGACCCGGTCTCCGTCGCGAAGGGTCTGCGCGCCTTCGCCAAGGCACACCCTCTTCTGGTGATCAAGGGCGGCTATTTCGATGGCAACCCCCTCACCGCGGAAGAGGTCAACAAGCTCGCCGATCTCGAGAGCCGTGAAGTCCTGCTGGCGAAGCTCGCCGGTGCGATGAAGGCCTCGCTGACCAAGGCGGCCTACGTCTTCAACGCGCTGCCGTCGAAGGCCGTTCGCACGGTCGACGCGCTGCGTGAGAAGCAGGAGTCCGCGGCCTGATCTCAGGTCCCGGCATAGCAAAACCCCGAATCAAGGAGAATCATCATGGCAAAGCTCAGCACTGAGCAGCTGCTCGACGCGTTCAAGGAGCTCACGCTCATCGAGCTCAGCGAGTTCGTCAAGGCGTTCGAGGAGACCTTCGACGTCACCGCCGCCGCGCCCGTCGCCGTGGCCGGCCCCGCCGCCGGTGGCGCGGGTGCCGCCGCTGAAGAGGTCGAGGAGAAGGACTCGTTCGACGTCGTTCTCGAGGCCGCCGGCGACAAGAAGATCCAGGTCATCAAGGTCGTCCGCGAGCTCACCTCGCTCGGCCTCGGTGAGGCGAAGGCCGTCGTCGACGGCGCTCCGAAGGCCGTCCTCGAGGGCGCCAACAAGGAGACCGCTGACAAGGCGAAGGCCGCTCTCGAAGAGGCCGGCGCGACCGTCACGCTCAAGTAATCTCGTCCTGAGATTCACGAAGACCCCGGATGCTGCATCCGGGGTCTTCGTCGTCGGTCGGGGAGAAGCGGGGTGAGAGTCAAAGGCCGCCCCGCCGCCGGCCATCGATCGCGACCGCCGACGCGCGGGGGTCCAGCGCCGCGGTGGAATTGCGGACGACCAACTGGGACGTCATGCGCACGGTCTTCGGGGGCTGCGTCGGGTCGTCCAGGTGCTCCAGGAGCAGCTGCACCGCGACCCGCCCCTGCTCGCGCGGAGTCTGCCGCAGCGTGGTGAGGGCGAACATGTCGGCGAACTCGTGATCGTCGATGCCGATCACGCTCAGATCGCTCGGCACCTGCACGCCGAGGCGCCGGGCGGCGATGATCGCCCCGATCGCGACCTCGTCGCACGTGGCGACGATCGCGGTGGGTCTTCCGCGCGCTTCTCCGAGCGCGTCCACGGCCGACGCATAGCCGCCCGGCAGCGTGACGTCGGAGTAGATGTGGCGGACGTGGTCGGACAGGCCGGCGGTCTTCATCGCATTGAGGTAGCCGTCCAACCGGCGCCGGTCGACCTGCGCCCAGTGGGTGCTCAGCCCGCCGCCGATGAAGGCGATGTCACGATGGCCGAGTGCGATCAGATGCTCGGTCGCTCGGCGCGCGACATGGTCGTCGTCGATCTCGACCACGGTGGTCACGTTGCTCGATCCGACGACGCTCACGATCGGCCGGCCGATCGCGACGAGTCTGTCCAGCTCCTGGTGATCCGGTTCGAGTCCGACGGCGATCAGGCCGTCGAACCGTTTGCGGGCGAGGAAGTCCTCGAAGATCCGATTGCGTCCCTCGGTCCCGGGCTTCGCGTCGTACAGCGTGAGGTCCAGGCCCTGTGCCAGGAGCACCTGCTGGATGCCCTCGAGGACTTCGGCGAAGAACCAGCGGTTCACGTACGGCATCACGACGCCGATGTTCTGCGTCCGCCCGGTCGCGAGGCTCACTGCGCTCGTGGACGGTACGTAGCCGATCGACGCCGCGGCCTGATGGACGCGCTGACGGGTCTCCTCCGAGACGTAGCCGGTGCCCCCGAGCGCGCGGCTCGCGGTGGACTTGGAGACTCCCGCGAGTCGTGCGACCTCAGCGATGCCACTCACGTCCGTCACCGCCTCCGAGGCCGCTCTGCCGATCCGCACGCCCGTGCGGCTGGCGATCAGCATACGAGATCCGAGCGTTTCTGGGAACGGTTCCAGGGAAAGAACCCATAACGATCGCCCGAGTTTGCAACGATCAGAGCGCATTCGAAGAACAACTGTTGTGTACGGGGGCGATTTCCCCTAGCTTGTGTGGAAGCGGTTCCCGAAGTGACCGCGACGCGGACACGCGTGAACTCGAAGAGGAGAAGCACACATGGGCATGTCACAGCGCAGACGTATCCTGATGCCGCTCGCCGCCCTGGGCGTCGCGGGCATCGCACTCGCCGGCTGCACCGGCGGCGGCGGCGACAACGGTGGCGGCGGCGGAGACGGCGAGGCCGTCACGATCATGGGCGCGTTCACCGACGCCCAGGCCGAGGCGTTCCAGGCCGACCTGGACAAGTGGTCGGAGACCTCCGGCATCAAAGTCACCTATGACGGCAACACCGACTTCCAGACGGCCGTCGTCGCGCGTGCCACGGCAGGCAACCCGCCGGACATCGCGATCTACCCGCAGCCGGGTGTGCTGAAGAGCCAGACCGCCCAGCTGTTCCCGCTGGAGGACCTCGGGATCGACGTCGAGGCGATCACCGCCGATGAGGCCAACGGTCTCGGTGACATCGCCGTCGTCGACGGTCAGACCTTCGGTCTGCCGTACTCGATCAACGTCAAGTCCCTCGTCTGGTACAACCCGGCCGCCTTCGAGGCCGCGGGGCTGACCGTGCCGACGACGGATGCCGAGATGACGGCTCTGCAGCAGCAGATCATCGACCAGGGCCTGGGTTACCCGTGGTGCGTCGGCCTGGAGTCGGGCGCGGCGACCGGCTGGCCGGCGACGGACTGGCTCGAGGAATACGTCCTGCGCTACGGCGGACTGGATGACTACAACGCCTGGATCGCCGGGGACATCCTGTTCAACAGCGACCTCGTCAACGAGGCCGGCGACAAGGTCGCCGAGGAGCTGCTGGCCGAAGGCAAGGTCAACGGCGGCGGCCCCGCCGCGGCCACGACGGCCTTCCAGACCGCGGGCAACCAGCTGTTCGTCTCCGGCAAGGAGAACGGTCAGTGCTTCATGATGCGACAGGGATCGTTCATCGCGGACTTCTTCCCTGACGAGATCAAGGCTCAGATCGCCGACAACGACCTGACGAACGTCAACTTCTTCCAGCTGCCCGCACCCGAGGGCACGGAGCAGGCGATGCTCGGCGGTGGCGACCTGGTGGGTGCCTTCACCGACTCGGACGCGACCAAGCAGGTCATCGAGTACATCACCGGCAAGGACTTCGGCACGAACGGCTACGCCAGCCAGGCCATCTTCCTCTCTCCGCACAACGACTTCGACACGTCCTTCTACACGACGGACTTCCAGAAGAACGCGCAGGAGCTGCTGGCGGCATCGACGATCTTCGGATTCGACGCCTCCGACCAGATGCCGGGTGAAGTCGGCGCCGGCACCGAGTGGAGCGAGCTGACGAGCTGGTTCGCCGGTCAGAAGACCATGGAGCAGGCCTTCGACGCGATCGACGCGTCCTGGCCCGACCGGTAAGGTCATCGACCGCTCCTTGTGAGCGACGAAGCGGCGCCGGCGCCCTGGGCCCCGGCGCCGCTTCCCACTAGCATCACGATCATCCTTACAACGACGTCAGGCGGTTTCGATGGCCATTGTCAGTGCACTCATCTCCGTGATCCTGGGGTTGGGGGTGTCGTTCATCATCTTCTGGGGCCTGAACTGGCTCGTGGAGAGGACGAATGACAAAGCGAAGGCGCGGCTGCTGCCGTACGTCTTCCTGCTCCCCGTGATCCTCCTGGTCGCGCTGTTCCTCCTCTACCCGGCGATCCGCACGTTCGTCGAGAGCTTCATGAAGCAGAGTCAGCGGCGTGGGGAGGGCGCCACGTTCGTCGGTCTCGACAACTACATCTCGCTGTTCACGGATCCGAACTTCCTCGGGGTCCTCCTGAACAATCTGCTCTGGGTTCTGGTCGTGCCGGCGGCGACAGTCCTGATCGGGCTCCTCGTCGCGATCCTCACCGACCGTCTCGGCAAGCGTCGCGAGACGACGTTCAAGGCGATGATCTTCCTGCCGATGGCCATCAGCGGCATCGCCGCCGCGGTCACCTGGCGCTTCATCTACTTCTACGCACCGCCGGGCAACCCGCAGATCTATCTGCTGAACGCGATCTGGACGGGCGTGACCGGCAACGATCCGGTGCCCTGGCTCACGATCGATGCCGGCAGGCTCAACAGCTTCCTGCTCATGTTCATCGTGATCTGGCTGCAGGTCGGGTTCGCGATGGTGCTGCTGTCCGCGGCGATCAAGGGTGTCCCGGAAGAGACCATCGAAGCCGCGCGACTCGACGGTGCGAGCGAGCGGAAGGCGTTCTTCCTCGTGATCGTGCCGCAGATCCGCGGCACAGTCCTCGCGGT
Source organism: Microbacterium lacus (assembly GCF_039531105.1). Taxonomy (NCBI): domain Bacteria; kingdom Bacillati; phylum Actinomycetota; class Actinomycetes; order Micrococcales; family Microbacteriaceae; genus Microbacterium; species Microbacterium lacus. The sequence continues at coordinate 2,857,329 of NZ_BAAAPK010000001.1, read as the reverse complement.
CTTCGTCACGGTCACGATCTTCGTCATGAAGAGCTTCGACATCATCTACGCGATGACGGGCGGGCAGTACAACACGAGTGTGCTCGTGGTCGAGTTCTACACGCAGCTGTTCAGCTTCCAGAACCCCGGCAAGGCCGCCGCCGTGGTGATCGTCCTCATGATCGCGGTCATCCCGCTGATCGTCTATCAAGTCCGCAGCTACAAGTCGCAGGAGGAACTCCGATGACTTTCGTGCCCACTCCCATCGTCGACGAGGACAACAACGCCCGCGAGATCGTCGACACGACCAAGCGCGCGAAGAAGTTCAACAAGGACGGCACCGAGAAGGCCAAGCCCCGGGTGCTGATCTCGATCATCATGGGGATCATCGCGGTCGCCTGGCTCTTCCCGCTTCTGGGCCTGCTCATCACGAGCCTGCGTCCTCGGGCCGACGTCGAAGCGACAGGCTGGTGGACGGCGATCCTGAATCCGTTCCAGCAGAACTGGACCTTCGAGCCGTTCGCGCAGGCATGGACCGCGCTGGATGCCGGGACGACGTTCTGGAACTCGGTGGCGGTGACCATTCCGGCGACGATCCTGCCCGTCATGATCGCCGCCATGGCCGCCTACGCGTTCACCTTCTTCCAGTTCCCCGGCAAGGAGGCTTACTTCGCGATCATCCTGGCGCTCATGGTGGTGCCGATCCAGATCGCGGTGATCCCGATCCTGCAGCTGTTCGTCTGGTTCGGGAACACCACCGGCATCCAGATCATCGGGCAGTACCCGGCGGCGTGGATCGTGCACGCGACCTTCGCGATGCCGCTGGCGATCTACATCCTGCGCAACTACATGCAGACGCTGCCGAACTCGCTCATCGAGGCGGCGCGCGTGGACGGAGCGAGCCACTTCCAGATCTTCTGGCGGCTCATCGTCCCGATGTCGGTGCCGGCGCTGGCCTCGTTCGCGATCTTCCAGTTCCTGTGGGTGTGGAACGACTTCTTCGTGGCGTACCTCTTCATCCAGAGCGGTCCCAACCAGGTGCTGACCCAGGGGCTCTACACGCTCCTCGGTCAGTACGGTCAGGGCTGGCAGCGGGTCGCGGCGGGTTCGTTCATCACCCTCGTGGTCCCGCTGGTGATCTTCTTCGCGCTGCAGCGCTTCTTCGTCCGTGGTCTCACCGCCGGATCGGTGAAGTAAGCCGCACGAACGCGAAAGGCCGGGAGCGACGCTTCCGGCCTTTCGTCGTGTGCCTCAGTCGACGGCCACGGCCCGGTAGAGCACGGCCTGATCGGGGTGGATGCGGGGCGCGGCCACGCCGACGCGGGCGAGCACGTCTCCGCGGAACCGCGCGCCCGGGTACGACACATCCGTACGCTGCGCGCGGTCCCAGTACTCCTGGGCGGCGAGCGCCTCCGCGTCGCTCGGCTCGCCCCACCAGCGCGGGGGGATGAGCCCGGACGGCAGCGGTCCGATGATCAGCGGCTGCAGGTGGTACGTGCGCTCCGGATCGAGGCCCCGCAGCTTCAGCCGAGCGGCGGGTTCGGGAACGGTGGTGTCCAGGAGCGCGGAGGAGAACAGGGCCTCGGAGTCATCGGACGCGATGATTCCGTGGACGATGACGCGGGGGTCGATCGTATCCATGCGCACGACCGTCCCGCCCATCAGCAGCGCGCGATGCTCCTTGTGCAGGGCGATCCAGCGTCGCAGCAGAGTGAGCTCGGCATCCGTCGCCTCGTTCAGGTCCCACTCGATGCCGAGGTGCCCGAAGATCGCCGTGCTCGCGCGGAAGGACAGGTCCAGTCGCCGGCCGGTCGTGTGCGAGCGGTCCGACGCGATGTGGGCGCCGAGGTACTCGGGCGGTGCGAGTTGCACCGACCAGCGCATCATCGACTGCCGGTCGTGGGGGTCGCTGTTGTCCGAGACCCAGATGCGGTCCGTGAGCTCGAGCACCCCGAGGTCGACCCGGCCCCCGCCGGACGAGCACGACTCGATCTCCAGTCCCGGGTGCGCGTCCTTCAGCTCGCGGAGGAGTCGGTAGAACGCGAGGGTCTGCGCGTGCACGACCGGCCGACCGCCGTGCTCGCGGTCGCCGGCTTCGGTGAGGTCGCGGTTGTGATCCCACTTGATGTAGTCGATCGGGTACTCGTCGAGCAGCGCGAGCATCTGGGCCTTGACGTGCTGGTACGCGCCGGGGGCGGCGAGGTTCAGGACGTGCTGCGCGCGCGATTCGACCGGCAGCTCGTCGCGCGCCGCCATGATCCATTCCGGATGCCGTCGGGCCAGGTCGCTGTCGAGGTTGATCATCTCGGGCTCGAACCACAGCCCGAACTGCATGCCCTTCGCCCGGACGTGGTCCACGAGCGGGTGCAGACCGTCCGGCCAGACGTCGGAGGCGACCACCCAGTCGCCGAGTCCGGCGCGATCGGTGCGTCGTGCGCCGAACCAGCCGTCGTCCAGCACGAAGCGCTCGATGCCGATGTCGGCGGCCTTGTCGGCCAGGGCGATCAGCTCGCCCGCGTCGTGGCGGAAGTAGACGGCCTCCCACACGTTCAGGGTGACGGGGCGCTCCGCCGGTCGGCCGGAGCCCACCGCGCGCAAGTGATCGTGGAAGCGGTGGGCGACCTCGTCGAGGCCATCGCCGTACGAGCCGTACACCCAGGGCGTGACGTACTGCTCCGCTGTCTGCAGGACCACTTCACCGGAGAGCAGCACCTCGCCGCCACCGAGGACCTGCTCGCCGGTGTACACGCGCTCGGCGTAGTGGCGGTGATTTCCGCTCCACGCGGTGTGCACCGCCCAGACCCGGCCCTTCTCGAAGCCGAAGCCGGCCTCGCCGGCGTGCAGCACGAACGCGCTGTCGGCTCCCGTGCGTCCGCGCCGGTTCTCCCGGAGATGGATGCCGGCCCGGAGCGGCCCGCGCTGCGGGAAGCGCTCGTAGTTGTGCTGGCCGGTGAAGTCCAGGAGCTCGGTGGCCTCTGCGGGGAGGGGGAAGGCCAGCGAGACGTCGTCCACCGTGTAGGCAGCGTCCCGCTCGTTGCGGAGCGCCGCTCGTGCTCGGATGAGCCCGCTGTCCAGGAGTTCGAGCTCCAGCCGCAGCGACAGCTCCCCGCGGTCGTCGACGGCGTCGAAGACGAGGAGTCCGGCATCCGCCTGGACGAAACCGTCGACCCGCGCCCCGTCGAGCGTGAGCGCAGTCGTGCGGAACAGCGGCGACCAGCCGCGCCCCTGCGCCGAACCCGAGATTCCGGGCCGGCCGGTCCACCCGGTGTGGTGCTCGGGGAGGAGGGCGACGCGCGGCGGAGTGTCGACGTTGTTGGACCCGACGACAGGGACCGTCGCATCACTCAGGCTCGCCAGCGCGGTCTCGTCGAACTCCTCGAGCTGCTCGCCCCAGTGGACGATCGCGGGGAGCGCGCCGGCGCGGGCGTCGACGACGAGGGAGACGCCGGCGTGCGCGAGGTGGATCAGGGCATCGGGAGGGGTGCTCACAAGCGACCATTCTCCGGCATCGACCGCGCCACCGCACGGCCGTGCGGGTCATACAGTGTGATCCATGGATGCCGCCACCGACGTCGCCGCGGACGCGCCCCGCACCGATCCCGACCGCGGGCTCGCCCCGGGGGAGGTCGCGGAGCGTCAGGCGGACGGCCGCTCGAACGCCTTCACCGCCGATACGAGTCGCAGCGCATGGAACATCGTGAGCGCGAACGTCTTCACGCTCTTCAATGCGATCGTGGGCGGCTGCTTCCTCGTGCTGCTCCTGCTCGGCCGGTGGCAGGACGCGCTGTTCGGCCTCGCGGCGTTCGCGAACGCGATCATCGGGTGCGTCCAAGAGTTCCGGGCGAAGTCCAAGCTCGACAGGCTGGCGCTGCTGAACGCCCCCCGCGCCCGCGTCCGGCGCGACGGCGTCGAGGTCGAGATCGCCCCGGGCGACGTGGTGCAGGACGACATCCTGGTCCTCCGGGCCGGGGACCAGGTGCCCGCGGACGCGGTGGTCGTCCGCGCCCGCGCACTGCAGATCGACGAGTCCATGCTCACCGGCGAGTCCGACGCGGTCGACAAGAACGACGGCGACGAGGCGCTGTCGGGCTCGGTCGTCGTCGCGGGGGAGGGCGATGCGCAGGCCACCCGTGTCGGAGCGGATTCGTACGCGAACAGGTTCGCCGATGAGGCCAAGCGCTTCTCGATGGTCGCCTCCGAGCTGCGCACCTCGATCGACCGCGTGCTCACGTGGGTCGGCTGGGGCATCGGGCCGATCGGCCTCCTCGTGCTCAACGCCCAGATGATGGTCGCAGGCGGCTGGGTACAGGCCTGGCAGAGCGGCACGTGGGTGCAGGCGGTCGTCAACACGATCGCCTCGCTCACCGCGATGATCCCGCTGGGCCTCGTGCTCGTGACCTCGATCGCGTTCGCGGTGGGGGCCGCGAAGCTCGCGGGCCGCCAGGTCCTCGTGAACGAACTGCCCGCGGTGGAGGGGCTCGCCCGCGTGGATGTCATCTGCCTCGACAAGACGGGCACGCTCACGGGCGGCGAGATCGCATTCGACGACGCCCACGCGCTGGACGTCACGGCTCCCGGGTGGGAGAGGACGCTCGCCTGGTACGGCGCCGCCCCGGACGCGAACGCGACGGCGCGCTGCCTCCGCGACCCCTTTCCCGTGTCCGCGCCCGAGGCGGTGGCTGCGTACATCCCGTTCTCGTCCGCCCGGAAGTGGAGCGCCGTCTCCTTCGCGGGTGCACCCGGTACGTGGGTGCTCGGCGCGCCGGAGATGGTGTTCGGGGATGCCGCGAGCGACGTCACCGCGGAATTCGGGCGTACCGTCGTCGAGCGCGCGTCGTCAGGGCGGCGCACGCTCGTCCTCGGCTTCACGCCCGCGAGCCTCGACCCGGGCGATGTCGACGCAGAGCGCCTGCCGGACGGAGTGGAGCCGGCGGTCGTGCTCACCTTCCGCGAGCAGGTGCGGCCCGATGCGCGGCAGACACTGTCGTACTTCGGCGAGCAGGGGGTCGGCATCAGGATCATCTCCGGCGACAATCCGCGCACCGTCGCGGCCATCGCCCGCGAAGTGGGGCTGGATGTCGCGGACGGCTTCGACGCGCGGATGCTCCCCGAGGACGATGCGGCGCTCGCCGAGGTGCTCGAGGAGCACACCGTCTTCGGGCGGGTGACCCCCGAGCAGAAGAAGCGCATGGTGCTCGCGCTGCAGTCGCGCGGGCACGTCGTCGCGATGACCGGCGACGGCGTGAACGACGCTCTCGCGATCAAGTCGGCCGACATCGGCATCGCGATGAACTCGGGCGCGGCGGCCACGAAAGCCGTCGCGCGTCTCGTGCTGCTGGACGGGCAGTTCTCGCACCTTCCCGATGTCGTCGCAGAGGGGAGGCAGGTGATCGCCAACATCGAGCGCGTCTCGATGCTGTTCCTCACCAAGACGGCGTACGCCACCGGACTCGCGGTCCTGTTCGGGATCCTCGTGATGGAGTTCCCGTTCCTGCCGCGTCAGCTCTCGATCACCGACGGCCTGACGATCGGCATCCCGGCGTTCTTCCTCGCCCTCATGCCGAACACGCAGCGCTACGTCCCGGGGTTCCTGCGTCGGTCGCTGAGCTTCGCGATCCCGTCCGGCCTCATCATCGCGATCGCCCTCACCCTGTACACGCGGGGTGCGATGGCGCTCGGCGTCGACGAGCCTCAGCTGCGCACGGGGTCCACGATCATCCTCGCGATCGTCGGCATCTGGGTCCTCACCGTGCTCTCGCGGCCGATCAACCGGTACAAGGCGGTCGTGATCGGCGCGATGTTCATCGCGCTCATCGCGATCTTCACGATCCCGCTGTCCACCGAGTTCTTCCAACTCGTGGATCCCGGCGAGGAGTGCGCCTACCTCGTGACCCTCGTCACGATCCTCACGATCGGCGCGATCGAGATCGTCCGGTTCTTCCACCGGCGCTACGTGGCGCGCATCCTCAGCGGAAGTAGCGCGACCCCGGCGGTGTCCAGACGGCGACGCCGATGAAGGCGTAGAGCGCCACTTCGGCGATCGAGGTCCAGTCCCACGTGTCGGCCGTGACGATCGTGACGATGTGCAGCACCGTCTGGATCACCAGGTAGATCGTCAGGAGAAGACGCGCCCCCGGGCGGCCCCGCGCGATGCCCGAGGCGACGGCGACCGTGAGGAGTCCGAAGAGGATCACGCCGGCGCCGAGCAGCGAGACGGGCAGGACCTCCGCCCTGTCGACCTGGTACCGGCTGAGCAGGACCAGGATGCCGATCGCGACGCTCACGAAACCGCTGAGGTAGACGAGCACGACAGCGACGCGCACCAGCAGCGGCTGGACCTTCACGGTGGGTGCGGCGTCGCTCACCCGATCACTGTAGCGAGGCGGTGCACCCCAAGCGCGCCTGCATCGCGGTCATCGCGTCGATCTCGGCCGTCTGGCCGGCGCGCATCGCCTCGGCGACCTGACGCACGCGCTCGACCGAGCCCAGGTCGATCGCCGCCTGCGCCATCGGGATCGCTCCCTCGTGGTGGCGGATCATGAGCTCGAGGAACAGGCAGTCCGCCTCGGAGCCGGTCGCCGCCGCGAGGGCGTCGAGCTCGGCATCCGTCGCCATGCCCATCGCGGCCCGCGCCTCGTCGTCGCTGAGGGCGGATCCGCCACCGCCGTGCTCGTGACCGCCGGGAGCCCCGCTCATCCACGCCATCATGGGGCCGCCGGATTGCGGCAGCCCCCACTGGACGAGCCAGTCGTACATCTCGCCGCGCTGCCCGGCTTGCCCGGTCGCGATGTCGTACGAGAGCACGCGCAGCTCGTCGTCCTCGGTCTTGCGGTAGATCTCCATCGCCATCGCGATCGCCTGTGCGTGGTGCACCTGCATGTCGCGCGCGAAGCCCGCATCAGCGGATGCCGTGCCCGGGGTCGCCGGCACGGAGCCGAACGTCGAGAAGCGACCGACCGCGAAAGCGAGACCGCCGATCGCGAGACACGCCAGCACGATCGCGAGCCAGCGCGGCAGCGACGAGCGGGGGGCGTCCTCGGACGTCATGCGCTACTGCTTGCCGGGGGCGTTCAGTGCACCCGAGCAGGAGGCGTTGGGCTCCGGGGCGTTCTGGCTGCGCCAGTAGGCCGAAAGGAATTCGGACACGCGTGCGTCATCGGCGGAGTCGAGCTTCAGCTGGGCGTTCCATGCGCTCATCACGATGGGGGAATCCAGGCCCTCGTACGGCGAGAGCACGATGTAGGAGGAGGGCAGTTGGGCCTTCAGGGCGTCGAGTTCGGCGCCGGCGACCTGCTCGGCGTCGTACGTGATCCACACCGCGCCGTGCTCGAGCGAGTGCACCGCGTTCTCGTTCGGCACGGGCTGGTCGTAGATGCCGCAGTTGAGCCAGATCGCGTTGTGGTCTCCACCGGTCGGCGGGCTCTGCGCGTAGTCGACGGAGCCCTCGACGTGGTTGGCGGTGTTCTCGAACGTCTCCACACCCTGGATCGACGATCCGTCGCCGTCGCCCGGCTGCAGCGTCGGCGCCTGCGCCGGAGCGAACACGATCGACGCGATGATCGCGGCGATCACGCCGACGGCGACCACCGAGCCGACGGTCCACCAGACCACCTTGCCGCGCCGGCGCTTCGCGAGCTGCTTCTGGTACTCGACCAGCTTCTCCTGGCGCTTCTGCTCGCGCTGCTGCTTGACGGTCTGGTTGATCTGGGCCTGGGTCGCGGGGTTGCCGCTGGTCTTCTTGTCGGCGGGGCGCGGGGGTGTCGGGGTCATGGATCTGATCTCGGCTCGGGCGCCCTGAAGGCGGCTCGGAAGGTAGACACATCCTATGCGAGCGCATACGAGAGAGGGCTGTGAGGAAGGGGCCTGTGTCCGCTATCATGGGAGTTCGAATCGATTCGACGACGCTCTGTCGCGATTCCCGCCGCACCTCCGGCACCCCCCCCCGTCACCCGCGCTGCCACGAAACGAATCCCTGTGCTCGATACCGCATCCACGCCCACCCAGAAGCCGCACGTCCCCCGCACGACCGGTGCGATCCGCACGCTCGGGAGCAACCCCGCGACGGCGCCGATCATGCTGCATCCCGGGGATGCCATCACGCACCGCCGCCGGGTGCTGTACATCGTGCTTCTCGGCGCCCTCACGGCGCTGGGGCCGTTCACGATCGACCTGTATCTGCCGGCCTTCCCGGTGCTGGAAGAGGACTTCCAGACCACCGCCGCCGTGATCCAGCTCACGCTCACCGGGACGATGGTCGGCTTCGCACTGGGCCAGCTCATCGTCGGACCGCTCAGCGACAAGGTGGGTCGCCGCGTTCCGCTCCTCGTGGTGACGGCTCTGCACGTCGTGGCGAGCACGGCGGCCGCACTGGCCCCGTCCATCGAGCTCCTCATGGTGGCGCGCGTCGGCATGGGAATGGGCGCGGCCGCGGGCGGCGTCGTCGCGATGGCGATCGTCCGTGACCTGTTCGGCGGAAAGCGCCTCGTGGTCATGCTGTCGCGCCTCGCGCTCGTCTCGGGCGTCGCGCCGGTCGCCGCGCCGCTGGTCGGATCGGCGCTCCTGGCCGTCATGCCGTGGCGCGGCATCTTCGTCGTGCTCGGAATCTACGGAGCCGTCCTGCTGGCCTGCGCCATCTTCGTGATCCCGGAGACCCTGCCCAAGGCCCGGCGCAGCGACAAGGGCAGCACGACCGTGCTGCAGCGCTACCAGAGCGTGCTCCGCGACCGCGTCTTCATCGGCACGCTCGTGATCGGGGCGATGACGTTCAGCGGTCTGTTCTCCTACCTCTCGGCATCCTCGTTCCTCTTCCAGCAGTCGTTCGGCTTCGACGCTCAGCAGTACGGACTGCTGTTCGCCGCGAACTCGCTCGGCGTCGTCACCGGCGTGCAGTTCGCCTCCCGGCTCGCCGCGCGCTTCGGACCCCAGTGGGTGATGGCGTACTCCACCGGCGTGCTCGTCGTCTCCGCGGCCGCGATCATCGTCTTCGACCAGTTGGGCTTCGGCCTCTGGGGAACGGTGATCCCGCTGTTCTTCTTCATGACGGCGTGCGGCTTCACGTTCCCGTGCGTGCAGGTGCTCGCCCTCGACCGCCACGGCAAGGCGGCCGGTACGGCCGCGTCGCTCATCGGAGCGACGAACTTCGGCATCGCGGGCGTCATCTCGCCCGTGGTCGGCTGGATCTCGCGCGATGCGGGCATCACGGCGACCACGATGGCGGCGGTCATGTTCGGGTGCGCCGTGATCGGCGTGATCGCCCTGTGGACGATCGTGCGGCCGCGTACGGTCGCGATGCTCACTCCCTGACGGAGACGACGCCCCGCCGGCGACCGGAATCAGCGGGAGCGTCGGGAGCATACACGGTCGTGACCGCGCGCCGCGGCCCGCGATTTCTGCGGAGATACCGGCCAGAATGGGCGGATGACGACGGTTGACAGCGCGCGCGCGGAGAATCTGAATCGGCCGCTGCTCTTCGGGGTGGGGGCGCTGCTGCTGCTCGCGGCCGCGGGCCTGGGCACCCTGATCTATTTCCGCACCGAGACGTTCGACGTCGACGTGTGGTGGAACGGGATCCTCGCCGCCAACGACGTGCCGTTCCTGGACACCTTCTCGTACGTCATGAACTTCATCGGCGCCGGGTGGTTCGGCGTCTTCGCCGTCCCGATCGTGGCGACCGTGGCACTGCTGCTGCTGAAGCGGCCGTGGTCCGCCGCGTTCTTCATCGTCGCCGAGGTCGCCGCGGCGGGCGTCGTCCAGGTGCTCAAGCACGTGTTCGGCCGCGCGCGTCCCGAGGAGATCATCGTCATCTCGGACTTCGGATCCTTTCCGTCCGGTCACGTTGCGAACGCGGCGACGCTCGCGACCGCCGCCTTCATCCTGTTTCCGCGGCTCGTGATCGCGCTCGTCGGGGTCGCGTACATCCTCCTCATGGCGCTCAGCCGCACGGTGCTGCACGCCCACTGGCTGACCGACACCATCGGCGGCGCGCTCATCGGGATCGGCGTCGTCCTCATCGTCGCCGGGATCTTCGCGCCGAAGCTGATCCAGGAGCGGCCGAGCAGGCAGAAGACGGTCGAGTCCGCCCCCGCGCCGCCTCAGTAGGCTGTGCGCATGAGTGCCGCCGAGCCCGTCGATCCGTCCGTCGCCGCCGCCGAAGCGGAGCTCGCGAGGCTTCGCGCAGAGGCCGAGGCGGCCGAAGCGCAGCTGAAGGCGGCGCAGGCCCGGGCAGCGCTCGCGGCCGCCGAAGCCGCGGCCGCGAGGGCGGCGGCCGCACCGGCGGGGCAGGCGACATCGACGTCCCCGGAGCAAGCCGCGCCCGCAGCGGACGTCCCGCCGGCCCCCGCGGAGTTGCCGTCGACACCCGCGGCGGAGGCTGCACCGCAGGCAGCGCTCGCCGGGCCGCTGAGCCCCGAGCAGGTGCAGACCGTGATCACGGGGTACACCTTCGCGGCGGAGACCCTCGACCTCGGCGCGCTCATGAACGGGGATGCCGTTCCCGATGCGCAGATCCGCATCCCGCTCGGCATGATGAACCGTCACGGCCTCGTCGCGGGAGCCACCGGGACCGGCAAGACCCGCACCCTCCAAGGGCTCGCCGAGCAGCTTGCGGCCAAGGGCGTCCCGGTTTTCGCCGCCGACATCAAAGGCGACCTCTCCGGGGTCGCGACACCGGGCGAGTCCAGCGAGAAGCTGCTCGCGCGCACCATGGCGATCGGGCAGGACTGGTCGCCCGCGGCATCCGTCACGGAGTACTACGCCCTCGGCGGTGTCGGCAAAGGCGTGCCGGTCCGCGCGACCGTGTCGGGATTCGGTCCGCTGCTGCTGAGCAAGGTCCTGGGGCTGAATGCCACACAGGAGTCGAGCCTCGGGCTCGTGTTCCATTACGCCGATGCGAACGGTCTCGCCCTCGTCGACCTGTCCGACCTGCGGGCGGTGCTGACCTACCTCACCAGCGCCGAGGGTAAAGCGGAGCTGAAGAACCTCGGCGGTCTTTCCGCCGCGACCGCGGGCGTGATCCTGCGCGAGCTCATCACGTTCGCCGACGGAGGCGCCGACGTCTTCTTCGGCGAGCCCGAGTTCGACGTGCGCGAGTTCCTGCGCACGGCGCCGGACGGGCGTGGCATCGTGAGCCTCCTGGAGGTGCCCGGCGTCGCCGACAAGCCGGCGCTGTTCTCGACGTTCCTGATGTACCTTCTCGCCGAGCTGTTCGAGCTGCTCCCCGAAGTCGGCGACCTGGACAAGCCGAAGCTCGTGTTCTTCTTCGACGAGGCGCACCTGCTCTTCCGGGACGCCTCCAAGGACTTCACCGCCGCGATCGTCCAGACCGTCCGCCTCATCCGCTCGAAGGGCGTCGGCGTCTTCTTCGTGACGCAGACCCCGAAGGATGTCCCGTCCGACGTGCTGGCGCAACTGGGCTCACGCGTCCAGCACGCGCTGCGCGCATTCACCCCCGACGATGCGAAGGCGCTCCGCGCCACGGTGGGCACGTACCCCCGGTCGGGCTACGACCTCGAGCGCGTCCTGCAGGAACTCGGAACCGGTGAGGCGATCGTGACCGTCATGAGCGAGAAGGGCGCGCCCACTCCCGTCGCCTGGACACGTCTGCGCGCCCCGCAGGGACTGATGTCGCCGACGCCGGACGCCGCGATCGACGCCGCCGTGGCGGCATCCCCTCTGCTGCCGAAATACGGCACCCCGATCGATCGGGAGTCCGCCCGCGAGATCCTGACCGCACGGATGAACGCGGCGAACGACGCCGCGGCGGCGCAGGAGGCGGCGCTGGCCAAGGCGAAGGCGGATGCCGAGTACGCGAAGCAGCAGGCGGCGATCCAGAAGCAGGCCGACAAGGAAGCCAAGGCGCGCCAAGCCGAATACGACCGGCTGCTGAAGAAGACCTCCGGGACGACCCGGACGCCGCGCGCGGCGCAGAAGTCGCCGCTCGAGCAGATCCTGGGGTCCAAGTCGACCCAGACGATCCTGAACGGCGTGATCCGCGGCATGTTCGGGACCGGCAGACGCTGACGCACAGAACGGAGATCGCACATGGCGCACACGACCTGCCACATGTCCATGTCCATCGACGGGTTCGTCGCGGGTCCTGCGCAGAGCCGAGACGATCCGCTCGGAGTCGGCGGGCTGGCGGTGCATCGCTGGCACCTCGGGGACCCGCGCGTGACCGAGGCCGACGCGACCGCGTCCGGCTGGCTCGGTCGTCCGCGCGGAGCGTACGTGATGGGCCGCAACATGTTCGGGCCGATCCGCGGAGCGTGGGACGAGGACTGGCGGGGGTGGTGGGGTCCGGAGCCCCCCTATCACGCGCCCGTGTTCGTCCTCACCCACTTCGCCCGGGAGCCGATCGAGATGGCGGGCGGCACGACGTTCCATTTCGTGACCGACGGGTTCGACGCGGCGTATGAGCGCGCCGTCGAGGTCTCCGGTGAACGCGGCGTGGACATCGCCGGCGGGGCGTCCACCGTCCGCCAGGCGCTCGCGGCCGACGTCGTCGATGAGCTGACGATCGATATCGCACCGGTCGTCCTGGGATCCGGCGAACGGATCTTCTCCGACCTGGATGTCTTCGGCTTCGAACCCGTCGAGGTGCTGCACTCGCCGTTGGCGACCCACATCCGGTATGGGCGGCTGGAGTGAACCGGGAGACGGAGAGCGACCGCTCGTAGGCTGGTGCGGTGCCACGCATCCGCCCCTTCCGACCCGGCGACGAACCCGCACTCGCCGAGATCTGCCTGAAGACCGCGGATGCCGGAGCCGACGGGACCGGGATCTTCGCGGACGACCGCATCTGGGCCCAGATCTTCGTGCTGCCGTACGTCGCGCGGCATCCCGATCTCGCGTTCGTCGTCGAGACGGACGACGGGCGCGTCGCGGGCTATGCGGTCGCGACGGACGACACCGATGCCTTCGAGGCGTGGTTCCGTGACGAATGGTGGCCCGAACATGGAGCGTTGTGGCCGAAGCCGGAGTGCGAGCGCTCGCGCCAGGACGGCACGCTGATCTACGCCTACTCGCGGGCGCCGGGCGTGGAGCCCTATGCCGCTCGATATCCCGCTCACCTGCACATCGATCTCCTTCCGGAGCTGCAGGGACAGGGGTGGGGGAGGCGGCTGATCGAGACCGTCGTCGCCGCTCTGCGGGCGCGCGGCGTGCGGGGTCTGCACCTGGTCGCCTCGGCCGACAACGCCGGCGCGCTCGCGTTCTATCCGCGCGTGGGTTTCGACCCGATCCCGTCCCACGACGGCGTTCAGGCGTTCGCGATGGATCTGCCCGCCACGCGCCGAGCGCCCTCCGCGGGGGCATAGCCTTTCGGGCATGGACGATCTGACTGCGCCCACCGGTCGAGAAGAGGCTCTGCGCGCCGTGCCGCGAGAGGACGGCACCGCTCCCCGCGCGCTCGTGCTCGGCGCCACGGGATACCTCGGCGGACGCCTCGTGCCCCGTCTGCTGAACGCGGGATACCGCGTGCGGGTCCTCGCGCGCGACGCCGCACGGGTCGCCGCCTTCGACTGGGGGAGCAACGTCGAGGTCACGGAGGGCGACGCGGCCGATCCGGCGGCGATGGCGGACGCCGTCCGCGACGTCGACGTGCTCTACTACCTGGTCCATTCGATGGGCGCGGGCAAGGGCTTCGAGAGCGCGGATCGCGAGGCCGCCACGACCGTCGCGACGGCCGCGGCGGCGGCGGGAGTGCAGCGGATCGTGTACCTCGGGGGACTGCATCCGGAGAACACCGAGCTGTCGGCGCACCTCCGATCCCGCGTGGAGGTCGGGCAGATCCTCATCGACAGCGGCGTTCCGACGCTCGTCCTGCAGGCCGGCGTCGTGATCGGCTCGGGCTCCGCGTCGTTCGAGATGGTGCGCCATCTCACGGAGGTGCTGCCCTACATGCCGGCCCCCAAGTGGGTGCGCAACCGCATCCAGCCGATCGCCGTCCGCGACGTGCTGCACTACCTCCTGGGCGCGGCACGCGTCGACCCCGACGTCAACACCGCCGTCGACATCGGCGGGCCCGACGTCCTGCGCTACGGGCAGATGATGAACGGCTATGCGGTCGAGGCGGGCCTGAAGCAGCGCGGCATTGCCGCGCTGCCGGTGCTCACCCCGCGTCTGGCCTCGCACTGGGTCAACCTCGTCACTCCCATTCCGCGGCGCGTCGCGATGCCGCTCGTGGAGTCGCTGCAGAACGAGTGCATCGTGAAGAACCGCGACGTGGACGCGCTGATCCCGCAGCCCGAAGGCGGTCTGACTCCGTACCGGCGGGCGGTCGCCCTCGCGCTCGGCAAGGTGGAGCTCGACGCGATCGAGACGAGCTGGCAGGACGGCGAAGTGCTCGGGGTTCCGAGCGACCCCCTGCCGAACGATCCGGACTGGGCGGGCAAGACGGTGTTCACCGACAAGCGCACCCTCGCCACGCCCGCCTCACCGGAGGCGCTGTGGCGCGTCGTGCAGGGCATCGGCGGTGAACGCGGGTGGTACTCGAACCCCTTCCTGTGGGCGATCCGCGGGTGGATGGACAAGCTCGTCGGCGGTGTGGGGCTGCGTCGGGGGCGTCGTCACCGCGACCGACTGGTCGTCGGCGATGCGGTCGACTTCTGGCGGGTCGAGGCGATCGAGCCCGGCGCGCTGCTGCGGCTTCGCGCCGAGATGAAGGTTCCCGGACTCGCCTGGCTCGAGATGCGCGTCGCGCCCGAAGGCGAGGGCTCGCGCTACGACCAGCGCGCGGTCTTCTTCCCGAAAGGACTCGCCGGGCGCCTGTACTGGTTCGCCGTGCTGCCGTTCCACGGCTTCATCTTCGCCGGCATGGCGGCGCGGATCACCGCCGCGGCCGTCGCCGCCGACGAAGAGGCGAAGGCGGATGCCGGAGCCGCGGAGCGCGAGAAGCAGCCGGCCTGACCGTCAGGCCGGGACGACCCGCCCTCGCACGAGGCGCACCTCGCGGTCGATCATTCCGGCCGGCACCTCCACGTGCGAGATGAGCACGACGGCCTGATCCTCACCGACGGCCGAAAGGAGGTCGGTCAGCAGGGCATCGGAGGCGGCAGG
This sequence comes from Microbacterium lacus, assembly GCF_039531105.1. Taxonomy (NCBI): domain Bacteria; kingdom Bacillati; phylum Actinomycetota; class Actinomycetes; order Micrococcales; family Microbacteriaceae; genus Microbacterium; species Microbacterium lacus. Next base: position 2,842,296 of record NZ_BAAAPK010000001.1, on the reverse strand, counting down.
GTCGACGCCCGCGGTCGGCTCGTCTAGCACGAGCACGGGGAAACCCCGCAGCAGTGCGCGGGCGAGCGCGAGACGCTGCGCCTGACCGCCGGAAACGAGCGCACCGCGTTCGCCGACCCGTGCATCCAGCCCGCCGCGCTCGCGCACCCATCCGCCCAGCCCCACCCTCTCGAGCACGGCCAGGAGGTCGGCATCCGTCGCCGTGTCCCGTGCGAACAGGAGATTCTGGCGGATGTCCTCGTCGAACAGCATCGGCCGCTGCTCGCACAGTCCGATCGTGAGCCGGACATCGTCGGGCACCAGGTCGGCCACGGGCACGCCGCCGATCGTGAATGATCCCCGCGCGTCGAGGAACCGCACGAGCACGTGCGCGAGTGTCGTCTTGCCCGAACCGCTCGATCCCACGACGAGCACCCGCTCGCCGGGCCGGATGTCGAGATCGACGTGGTGCAGGGAATCGTCCGAGGCGCCGGGCCAGCGCGCCGACACTGCGCGCAGCCGCACGCCCTCGCCGAGCGCCGGGGCGACACCGGTCGGCGTCGCCGTCTCGCGGACGAGGCCGTCGGGCACATCTGCGGGGACGGCGTCGGCGATGCGCTGCGCGCTCCCGCGCACCTGTCGCCAGGCAGACGCCGCGAGCGGCACCGAGCCGAACACGTCGAAGACGGCCATGGGCACCAGGACGGCGATCGCGAGTGCCGGCGCCGTGAGGTCGCCGGCGGTGAACAGCGGGGCGGTCGCGAGCAGCGCGGCGACGGAGGCGAGGCCCGCCAGGAGCGAGACGAGCGCGGTCGTCCCCGCCTGCGCCAGGGTCCGTCGCACGAGGGCGGCGCGCAAGGCGGCGTCCGCGGCGCGGATGCGCTCGCGCGCAGCCTCCTCCGCTGCGAACGCGATCAGGACGTCGAGGCTGCCGAGGTGGTCGAGCACGGCATCCGCGAGCCGCGCCCGCAGCGGCGCGAGCGCGCGTTCCGCGCGGGCGCCGGCCGCCCACCCCCACAGCGTCGAGACGAGTCCGGCGGCGATGAGGCACGCGAGCAGCGTGAGGGCAGCGGGCCAGGAGATGAAGGCCATGAAGACGACGGATGCCGCGGCCACGAGTGCCGAGGCGACGAGGGGCTGCACGACCCGCAGGGGCAGGTTCTGCAGCTCGTCGACATCGTCGACGAGCGCGCCGAGCACCGAGCCGCGGCGCGTCGTGCCGAGTCCGTCGGGGGAGAGCGGGATCAGCCGACGGACGAGCGTGGACCGCGTCTCCGCCAGTTGACGGAGCGCGGCGTCGTGCCCGGCGAGACGTTCCAGGTAGCGGAACGTCGCGCGCGTCAGGGCGAAGAGCCGCACACCGACGACCGCCGCCGACAAGTACAGCAGCAGGGGCTGTTCGCTCGCCCGGACGATGAGCCAGGCGCTCACCGCGAGGAGCGCGACGGCTGACGCCTCGGACAGGAGTCCCGACGCGGCCGCCGGCCAGAAGCGACGAGGGGGCGGCATCGCGCCGCGGAGGACGGCCGACGCGGATGCGGCGCGTCCGTCTCCGACGCGCTCGCGCCCGTCGATCCGGGTCATCGGCTCGCCTCCTGTCCCTCGAGCACGACGACGTCATCGGCGATCGCGTGGGCCGTCCTCCGGTGGGAGATGAGGAGCACCGCCGCGCCGTCGTCCGCGAGCTCTCGGAGCGATCGCCACACGCGCTCCTCGGTCTGCGCATCCAGGGCGGCGCTCGGTTCGTCGAGGGCGATCACGCCGGCCCTGCCACAAAGGTGCCGATACAAGGCGCGCGCGACCGCGACGCGCTGCGCCTGCCCGCCGGACAGGCCCGCGCCCTGCACGCCGAGCACGAGGTCGGGCGGGAGGTCGTCGGCCGCGGCCAGGTCGAGAGCGCGCAGCACCCGATCGGCGTCCGGAGCGGGATCCCCCAGCGCGATGTTCTCGGCGATCGAGCCCGTGATGAGGCCCGGCTGCTGACCCGCCCAGGCGAGCCACTCCGACGGGGCGAGCCCCGCGATGTCCGCCTCGCCGTAGGTCGCGGTCCCGGTCCACTCCGCAGCGCCGCGGAGTGCCGCGAACACGCTGGTCTTGCCCGATCCGCTCGGCCCCTCCAGCACGGTCACGGTTCCCGGACGCACGTCCAGGTCGACCGGTGGCAGCATCCGCTCGCCGTACCGAACGCGCAACCCCCGCACGACCAGCGGTCTCGTCGGTCGAGTGTCCAGAACGCGCCGTGCGTCGCCCGAGGGACGCGGCGTGTCGTGGACACTCGGCGGGAGCGCTTGCGCGGCGTCCAGGACGGCGAACACGTCATCGGTCGCGGCGACCCCCTCGGCCGCGGCGTGGAACTGCACGCCCACCTGACGCAGCGGCAGATACGCCTCCGGGGCAAGCAGCAGGACGAAGAGTCCGACCGCCAAGGTGAGAGCGCCGTCGAGCAGCCGGAAGCCGATCGAGACCGCGACGATCGCGACCGCGATGCTCGCCAGGAACTCGAGCGCGAAACCCGACACGAACGAGATCCGCAGCACCCGCATCGTCTCGCGACGATAGTCGTCCGTCACGCGTTCGATGGATGCCGCAGCCCGGTGCTGCCGGCCGAACACCTTCAGGGTGCTGAGCCCCTGCACGGTGTCCGAGAACCGGGCGGCGAGGTGCTTCAGCGTCGCCCACTGGCGCTTCTGGACGCTGCGCGTCGCGAGGCCGATCAGCACCATGAAGATCGGGATCAGGGGGAGGGTGAGCAGGACCGTCAGGCCGCTGATCCAGTCCGCCCACCACATCACCGCGAGGATCACCGGCGTCGCGATCACCGTGAGGACGAGCTGCGGGAGGTAGCGACCGAAGTACGCGTCGAGCGCTTCCAGCCCGCGCCCGGCCGTCACCGCGAGCTGTGCCGAATTGCGGGTGGAGAGCCATCCGGGGCCGAGGCGCCCGACGGCGTCGGTGAGCGCCGCCCTCAGCTGCGTCTGCACCCGGGCGGACGCGCGCGCGCTCGCCGCGTCGCGCAGCCACAGCAGTGCGGCCCGCGCGACGACCGCGGCGACCAGCCACCCGAGCGTCCCCATGAGCTCGGGCGTCGGCATCCCGTCGATCACGCCGGTGATCGCCCGCGTGAGCAGCCACGCGATCGCGATGATCACGAGCGTCTGCGCAGCGCCGAGGAGCGCGATCAGGACGAAGAAGGCGCGGGACGCGCGCGCGTAGCGCAGCAGTCGCGGGTCGACGGGGCGCGTGCGTTCGCGCGCGGGCGCGTCCATCGTGCTCTGGCTCATCACAACGCTTCGACCCTAGCGGGGGTGGGTCGCGCCCCCGCTCAGTGGGTCGTGACCGCCGCCTTCTCGATGCGCGACCGGGTGACGCGCTTGCGGAACACCCAGTACGTCCACGCCTGGTACGCGAGCACGAGAGGCAGGAAGATGACCGCCGCCCACGTCATGATCGTCAGCGTGTAGTCGGTGCTCGAGGCGTTCTCGATCGTCAGGCTGTTCGCGATGTCGTTCGAGGCCGGCATGACGTACGGAAAGAGCGTGAACCACAGCGTCAGGACCGCCGTGACGATCGTGGCGGCCCCGAAGCCGAACGCCCACCCCTCGCGGTCGCGCATGTTGAACACGAGCGACATGACGAGCGTCACCGCGGCGATCGCGGCGCACGCGATCGCGAACTCCGTCAGCGGCGCGCCCCGGCCTGCGGCGATGAAGATCGTCCAGATCAGGAAGGCGGCGGCGACGACGACCGTGAGCAGACCCGAGCGGCGGGCGAGGCGTCGCGCGTCCTGGTGCACCTGACCGTCGGTCTTCAGCGCCACGAAGTACACGCCGTGCGTGAAGAACAGCAGGAGAGTGGTCAGTCCACCGAGAAGACCGTACGGGTTGAGCAAGGTCAGGAAGGATCCGATGAACTCGTGATCGGCATCCAGCGGCACACCCTGCACGATGTTGGCGACCGCGACTCCCCACAGCAGCGCCGGCACGGCGGAGCCCACGATGATCATCGTGTCGAAGGCCTTCTTCCACTTCAGGCCCTCCCGCTGGTGTCGGTACTCGAACGAGACGCCGCGGGCGATGAGCGCCAGCAGGATCAGCAGGAGGGCGAGGTAGAAGCCGCTGAACAAGGTGGCGTACCACTCCGGGAAGGCCGCGAACAGGCACGCGCCGGCGACGATGACCCACGTCTCGTTGAGATCCCAGACGGGGCCGATCGTGTTGATGATCTGCCTGCGGCTGATGTCGTTCTTGCCGAGGAACGGCAGCGACATGCCGACGCCGAAGTCGAAGCCGTCCAGGACGAAGTAGCCGACGAACAGGAATCCGACGATGAAGAACCAGATGTATGCGAGATCCATGGCGCTCTCCTAGTAGACCGTCGTGGGGGTGTCTTCGAGCGCCGTCTCGGCGGGGGGCGGGTCGTCCGGCCCCGGCAGCGGCTCGGGACCCTTCTGTGCGGTCTTCAGGATCAGGCCGACTTCGACCACGGCGAGGATCGCGTAGATCAGGGTGAACGCCACGAGCGAGATCAGTACGCTCCAGCCGGGCACGCTCGGCGAGACGCCGTCCTCGGTGAGCATGAGCCCGAACACGATCCACGGCTGGCGGCCCATCTCGGTGAACACCCAGCCCACGAGGATCGCGAACAGGGATGCCGGCCACGCCCAGATCGCGAGGCGCCACGCCCAGGTCGGGACCGGGCGCTTCGCGCTCTTGCGGGTGAGCCACAGCCCCACCACCGCGGTGAGCGCAGCGACGCCGCCGAGACCGATCATCCAGCGGAACGCCCAGTACGTGACCCAGAGGACCGGGGCGAAGTTGCCGTCGACCTGGTCGGCGAACTGCGGGAACATCTCGGTGGTGTACATCGCGTTCAGGTCGTTGATGCCCTCGACGCAGCCGTCCAGCGAGTGGGTGGACAGCAGGGCGAGAAGGTAGGGCACGCGGATCGAGAAGAGCTCGCTCGTCCCGTCGGGCGTGCCGAGCGTGAAGATCGAGAACGACGCGTCCGCGCCGCACGCGCTGTCGAACATGGCCTCGGCCGCGGCCATCTTCATCGGCTGCGTCTGCACCATCACGAGGCTCAGCTGGTCGCCCGAGAGCGCGACGCCGGCGAACGCGATGATCATGCCCCACAGGCCGTACTTGAGCGAGGTCCGCATCATCTCGACGTTCTGCTTGCGCACCAGGTGCCAGGCGGAGATGGAGATGATGACGCCCGCGGTCATCATGAACGCCGCGAACAGGGTGTGCGGCAGTGCGGCGAGGGCGACGGGGTTGGTCAGAACGGCGAAGAAGTCGTTCATCTCCGCGCGGCCGCCGTCCTGCGACATCTGGTAGCCGACCGGGTTCTGCATGAAGGCGTTCGCGGCGAGGATGAAGTATGCCGAGAACCAGGCGCCGATCGTCGCGATCCAGATGCTCGCGAGGTGCAGGCCCTTGGGCAGCTTGTCCCACCCGAAGATCCAGAGCCCGATGAAGGTGGCTTCGAAGAAGAACGCCATCAGCCCCTCGAACGCCAGCGGTGCGCCGAAGACGTCGCCGACGAAGCGGGAGTAGGACGACCAGTTCATTCCGAACTGGAACTCCTGCACGATTCCGGTCACGACGCCCATCGCGAAGTTGATCAGGAAGATCTTGCCGAAGAAGCGCGTGAGGTGCAGCCACTTGAGGTTGCCGGTGCGGTACCACGCACTCTGGAAGATCGCGACGGTCAGTGCCATCCCGAGCGTGAGCGGCACGAACAGGAAGTGGTAGAGCGTCGTCAGACCGAACTGCCAGCGCGCGAGAAGCAGTGGATCGAACAGGTCCATGGATTCCCCTTCAGGTCCGCATCAGTAGGCGAGTGCTGCGGCGACACTGGTCACGGTACACAGACCGGGCGTGCCCAGGCGATGTCGAAACCGTGCAAAATACCTCGACGTCGAACGACCCGCGCTCAGCGGAATCCCCGGCCGACGCGCTCATGAGCGCACGAGTTCGACGGTGCAATCGGTGGGGCGCACCGACGTGCGGATGCAGCCGGCCTGGAGGGGACCCCCCGCTTCGGTAAGCACGGCTTGCATGAGTCCCAGGTGCACCGCGCAGAGCGTCTCGCGATGGTCGGCCTGGCTCGCGGCGTGCGGACACGGTGACAGCTCGATCGTGAGCCTCTCCTCGTCGACCGCGGGATCGAATCCGGATTCGGCGAGGTGCTCGACGATCGCGTCCAGCTGGTGGGTGGCGGCCTCTCCGAGCCGGGCGACACCGCGTCCGGTCCAGGGCATCACCCGGCGCATGACGTCACCGCGATCGGCGGCCTCCTTCACCTTGCGGCGGGCGATCGGGCTGGAGGCGCGACCCGTACCGGTCGCGGCGGAGTACAGCGTGCGCGGGCGCCCGCGCCGCGTGCGGTGTTCGATGCTCGGCAGGACATGACCCGCCTCGATGAGTCGCTGCAGATGCTCGCGCACCGTGTTCGGATGAAGTCTCGTGAGCTCGGCGAGCTCGGCGATCGTACGCTCGGGGCGGGCCTGGACGAGTGCGAGGATCTCGACGCGCGAGTAGCTGGAGATCGCACTGTATCCGGCGCGGGGCATCGACATGCCCCCGATTATTCAAGGCGCGGAATGCGTCGCTCAGGGTCGAAGGTCCTACCGGAGCCGCTTCACGCGTCGGCGCTCGTGCAGCGTCTGCGGATTCGCCCCGCCGATCAGTCTGTCGTCGTGTTTTTCCGCGCCGTCCTCCCGCCAGCCGTGTCTCTCGTAGAAGGATGCCGCCCGCGTGTTCCCGTCGAGTACCCAGAGGTGCGCGAGATCGAAGCCCGCCTCGGCCAACCGTCGCTCGGCATCCGTCAGCAGTGCGTGCCCGATGCCCGACGACCACTCCTCCGGCAGGGCGTAGATCGCGTAGAGCTGGCCGTTCGCCAGCAGATCGTCATCGAGGGATCTTCCGTACGCCGCCCAGCCGACCACGGCGCCCTCTCCCTCGGCGACGAGATCGCCGCCGCGCGGGTCCGCGTGGTATTCCTCCCACAGTTCGGCGCGGCGTGCGGCCTCGCGGTCGATGTCCATGCGATCCAGGACCGCCTGGTCGATGAGGCCTTCGTAAGCCGCGCGCCACGAGCGCACCCGCACCGTCGCGATCGCGCGCGCATCCGCGATGGTCGCTGGTCTCACCGTCACCGTCATGGCTCGACCGTAGCGGCGGGCGGCGCAATCCGAATGCGCGCCGGCGGCGAACAACAGGCATGGTCAGCGAGAAGAGCGGTCGTCTGCGGTTCTGGGTGTGGGCTGCAGTGTCCGGAGTCGTCAGCGCCGCGGTCTTCCTCGCCGCGGCTGAGTTGATGGCGCTTCTGGTCGCGCGGGAGGGCAGCCCGATCCTCGCCGTCGGCTCGTTCGTGATCGACATCGTGCCGCAGCCGTTCAAGGAGTTCGCAATCGCGACCTTCGGCGAGTACGACAAGATCGCGCTCCTGGTCGGGCTCGCGCTCGCCGTGCTGATCGCGTCGGCGATCGCGGGGGTGCTCGAGTACGTGCGACCTCCACTCGGCGTCATCGCGCTCGGCGTCGCGGGCGCGCTGTCCGTCGCGGCGATCCTCACGCGGGCCGGTGCCGGTCCGCTCGCCGCGATCCCCCCGATCTTCGGTGCGCTCGCCGGGGGCACACTCTTGTGGTTCCTGTCCGCACGGCTCCGCCGGTGGGCTGGGGGCGCGGCGGGCGCTCGTGCCGAGGGCCCGGCATCCGTCGATCGGCGTCTGTTCTTCCGGGTGTCCGCGATCGCCGGAGCGGCAGCGGTCGTCGTGGGTGTCGGAGCGCGAGCGCTCATCAACGCGACGGCGTCGTCGATCACCGCGGTGCGATCGGCGCTCAACCTGCCCGCGCCGCGCAGCACTGTGACCGTGCCGGCCGGGGCGGAACTCGACATCCCCGGGATCTCGCCCCTGTTCACGCCGAACGAGGACTTCTACCGCGTCGACACCGCCCTGACCGTTCCCTCGATCGACCCGAACACCTGGCGACTCGTGATCGACGGGATGGTCGACACGCGGGTCGAGTTGAGCTTCGACGATCTCGTCGGCATGGGGCTGGACGAATACGCGATCACCCTGACGTGCGTATCCAACGAAGTCGGAGGTCCGCTGCTCGGTACCGCGAAGTGGCATGGCGTCCCGGTGCGCGACGTCCTGGCACGTGCGGGAGTGCAGAGCGGAGCTGACATGGTGCTCTCGCGCAGCATCGACGGGTTCACCGCCAGCACGCCGCTCGAGTCGCTCACCGACGACGGTCTGGATGCGATCCTCGCGGTCGCGATGAACGGAGAGCCCCTGCCGCTCGAGCATGGCTTCCCGGTGCGCATGGTCGTCCCCGGGTTGTACGGCTACGTGTCGGCGACCAAGTGGCTCACCGAGCTCAAGGTCACGACGTTCGACGCCGACGAGGCCTACTGGACACCGCGCGGGTACAGCGCGAAGGCACCTATCAAGTTCTCCTCGCGCCTGGACACCCCGCGCACCGGTACGCCCGTGACCGTGGGCCGTACCCCGCTTGCGGGTGTTGCCTGGGCGCAGACCGTCGGGATCGAGCGCGTCGAGGTCAGCATCGACGACGGCGACTGGCAGGCCGCGACCCTCTCGACGCCGATCAACGACGACACCTGGGTGCAGTGGTACCTCGACTGGGACGCCACGGCGGGCACCCATTACGTCACCGTCCGAGCCGTGAACAAGGCCGGTGAGACCCAGATCGAGGAGCGCGCACCCATCGCTCCGGACGGCTCGACCGGCTGGCAGCGCAGCCTGATCACGGTCCGCTGACGCGGACGACGACACCGCACGATCGGGGCCCCGTGTCAAGCCTCCTTCGCGGCGTCGATCCTCCTGCGATCATCGATTCGATGACGGAGACGGTCGTCGCCGGGCCTACCCGACCCGGCGATCTGCTCGGCGGACGCTATCGGCTGGAACAGCCGATCGGCGAAGGCGGAATGGGGTCGGTCTGGCGCGCCGTCGACACCGCACTCGGGCGGACGGTGGCCGTCAAAGTGTTCTGGGGCAGCACCGGGGGAGAGGGCGACGCGACCCGGCGAGAGTCCGAGAAGCGGCTGCTCGCCGCGGTGAGTCACCCGTCGCTCGTGACCCTGTTCGACGCACACATCGCGGCATCCGGTCCGTCGTACCTCGTCATGGAGTACGTCGACGGCGGAACGCTCGCGTCGCTCATCGAGAAGGGGCCGATCGGGCTGCGGGATGCCGCGTCCCTCGCGACCGACCTCGGCGAGGCCCTGCACGTCGTGCACGCGGCGGGCATCATCCATCGCGATGTGAAGCCGGCCAACATCCTCCTGCGTCCCCCGCTCACACCCGATCACACGTTCCGAGCGGTGCTCGCGGACTTCGGCATCGCGTATGTCGCCGATGCCGCCCGGGTGACGGCCCCGGGAACCGCGATCGGAACGGCCGCGTACATCTCGCCCGAGCAGGTCCGAGGTCACGAGCCGACGCACGCCTCCGACATCTACAGTCTCGGACTGGTGCTGCTCGAGGCGCTGTCGGGGCGGCGCGCGTACGCGACGCAGACTCCGGTAGAGGCGATCGCCGTCCGTCTGACCGCATCGCCCGTGATCCCCGGCGACTGGGGGTACGGGTGGCGGTCACTTCTCACGGCGATGACGGCTCTGGACCCCGCCGATCGTCCCGATGCACTCGAGGTCGCTCGTCGGGGTCGCGACCTGGACACCGCGGACACCGCTCCGGCGCTCACCCTGCCGGTCGGCGTCGTGGTGCCGCCGAAACCGGCGGTCCTGCCGCCGCTCGCCGCGCCCGCTGTCCCCCCGGTCTCAGCCGAGATGACCCAGGTGCTCGCGGCGGAACCGCCGTCGCCCGCGGTGACGGCACCCGGTCTGCGAACCCGGCATCGCCCCATCCGTCGCACGCGCCCCAAGGCACTCGGCCTCGTGCTCGCCGCCGGTGCCGCCGCGGCAGTGGTCATCGCGATCGGGTCCTGGCTCGGTGTCACGGCGTCGGATCCGTCGCCCACGTTCCGCCCCGAGGTCGTGAACCCCGCACCGTCGGAGCCTCAGCCGATCTCGGAGACGACCGATCAGCCCGAGGAGCCGGCGACCGTCGATCCGAGTACGGTCGACCCGGCACCGGTCGAGCCCGCCGCGCCGGTCGAGAACAACTCGGGGAACGAGAACGCCGGCCCGGGTAACAACAACGGCAACGGCGACGGCAACAGCGGCAAGGGTGGCGGCAAGGGCAAGCCCTGACGGTGGCTCAGGCGGTGACGCGCGGTTCCGTCGTCGCGGCAGGCAGGATACGGAACTGCGGCACCTGCGAGACCAGGAGCCACGCCGGGAGCACGACGAGGCACAGCACCGGCAGCAGAGCGATATCGCCCGGGATCGCCACTGCGACGAACAGCGCGAGCCATCCGTCCCGGGCGACGACGAGCACCATGCCGAGCACGGCGCAAGCGACGACCAGGCTGATCGAGAGTCCGGGGAACAGCGCGCTGACGAGCAGGCCGAGCGCCACTCCGATGAATGCCGCGGGGAAGACCCGTCCTCCGCGGAACAGCGCGGACGCGGCGACCAGCAGCGCGACGATTTTGATGCCCGCGATGATCGCGAGCTGACCGGCGTCGTACTGCGTCGGGTCCTTCAGCAACTCGCCCATCTGCGTGAGCCCCTTGAACATCGTGATGGGCCCGCCGATGAATCCCAGGATGCCGAGGATCAGACCGCCGACCGTCGTGATGATGATCGGGTGGCGAAGGGCGTGCATCGTCTTGTACACGAGCGGGAAGAGGTACAGCGCGATCAGTCCGACGACGGTCACGGCGCACGCGACGAGCGCGCCGATCAGGATGTCACCGGCCTGCGGCGGTCCGTAGGCCGGCATGTCGAAGTCGAACGGGGGCGCACCCAGCAGATGCATCGTGATGGATGCCGCTCCCGCGGCCGCGAGCGGGAGGAAGAGCTTGTCCCAGAGCGAGCCTCCCGCGCGGACCGCCGCCACGAGACCGGTGAAAACCAGCGCCGCCGCCACCGGCGTACCGAACAGCGCGCCGATCGTGGCTGAGGCGGCGAGGAGCGTCGACACCTGTGGCGTCACCGCGGGTAGGAACCGCGCGAAAACCGCGACCATGATCGCGGTGTTGATCGCGATGATCGGGTTCTCCGGCCCGAGGCTCACGCCACCCGCGAGTCCGAGCAGGGTCACCAGTGCCAGGCCGGGCAGGGTCTTCAGTGGCAGGGGAGGGGCGACGAGCTCCGTCGTCGCCGAATCTGCGCCGCCGTGTCCGGGGAGCACCTGCAGGGCGATGCCGACGGCGAGTCCGGTGACGGTCAGCACCAGGATGATCCACCACCCGTTCGGATCCACGCCCAGCGCCGTGGGAGCGGCATCCCAGATGACGTTCGACAGCGCGTCGGCCGCCCTGTCGAGCGTCCAGAGGATCAGTGCCGAGACGATGCCGACGAGCAGGGCGGGAATCGCGAGCAGCAGAAGTCGCCGCGGCGTCACGTTCGGATCGGTTTCGGTGGGCGCGAGGGTCATGAGCGGAAAGTACCACCAGCCCCGCGGTTCGCGCCCGCAGTCTGTGCGGCGTCCTCAGACCCAGACGCCGGCGGATCCCAGCATGCGCTCCGGCGTGATCCGGATCACGACGCGCCGGGGGTTCGGTCGAGGCTGTCGATAGCGCCGCGCGTACAGCTCGACCGCGCGTGCGACCGCGTCCGGTTCGCGCTCGATCACGGCGTGCCCCGAGATGCTCAGCCATTGCGGCCCCGAGACCTGGCCGACGCTCGCGCGAGGATCGCGCTCGATGTTGCGCACCTTCTGGCTGCCGTCGCTCGTGATGATGCGCACGACGCCGTCCTCGAACGTGAAACCGACCGCGACGACGTGGATGCTCGCATCCCGCGCGAAGGTGGAGAGGGTCGCCAGGTGGTAGTCGCTCAGAAGGCGCGCACCGTCGGCGGTCGGCTGGAGTACGGGCATGGTTCCATCATGGACGGGTCAGGACGGTCGCGGCGCCGATTACTCTGGAGGGATGAAGGTCACCGCCTCCTCCGACTGGCGCGACGACATCCCCTTCGAGACTCCCACGCTCGTGGCTGATCTCGTTCCGGGCGAACCGGCGCGCTGCTCGGTGTGCGGCGCGGCCTCCGCGCCGCTGGCGCGCACCGAGCTGTGGGCCGTGAAGCATCGTCACCCGAATCAGCACGCGGGCTACATCCGGTTCTACTGCCTCCTGCACCGGCCCGAGCCGCGACGTGCGCCCGTGGAGCCGGTCGCCGCTCCCGTACGCCGCGCGCCGCGGGCCCGTGCGGAGAGCACGGCGCCGGTGCGTCGACCGGTGTCCCTGGATGCCGCTCCCCGCGCCATGTGCCCGGATTGCTTCGTCGAGGTCTCGGCGACGGGGGAATGCGGGATGTGCGGCCGGCAGGTCGCCTGAGCCTCAGCCGGCCGCGCGCCGGACGATGTCGCGGAGCGCCGCCTCGACGGCATCCGTCACCTCGATCACGGCGTAGGCCGTGGGCCACATGACGCCGTCGTCCAGCAGGGCGTCCTCGTTGAAGCCCACCGTGCCGTAGCGCGTGTCGAACTTCGAGGCGGGCTGGTAGAAGACGACGACCTTGCCGTCACGAGCGTAGGACGGGAATCCGTACCAGGTCTTCGGGTCCAAGTGCGGAGCCTCTTCGAGGACGATGCGGTGCAGGGCCTCGGCGACATCCCGGTCGGTGCCGCTGAGCGCGTGAACGGCATCCACGCACGCTTGAGCTTCGCGTTCCTTCTTCGCCGATCCGGTCCCGCCCTTGCTCTGCTCGCGCAGCTCGGCGGCGCGCTGCTTCATCGCGTCTCGCTCGGCGTCGCTGAAGCCCGTGGATCCTCCGTCGCGCTTGTCGGCCATGTGCTCATTCCCTCCTCGATCGGTCTGTGTTGTCACGATACGGCGGGGCCGCGGACATCGCTTCTCCGATCCTGCTCGGTCAACATCCGACGCGTGCGGTCGTCCCGCGGACGTCGCCAGCGTCGGCGTCGGCGTCGGCGTCGCGGAGTCGGCATCGCGGAGTCGGCGTCGCGGAGTCGGAGCACCAAAAGACGCCGTTCGACGGCGAGGAATCGTCGAGTCCCGGCGATGAGTTCAGAAAGGCGCATCGGCGGCGCTGTCGATGGAGGGTGCGAAGGCGACGGCGGGCGGGTACGCGGTGGGAATGTCGACGTAGACGGTCCCGGTGGGGGAGGTCCACTCGAGGACTCCGTCGGGGAGCTGCCGAACTCTCCACGGGGTGAATTGCTTCATGGTGTGGTGCCGTTGGCACAAGTGCGCGAGGTTGCGGGTCTCGGTGGGTCCGCCGTGCGCCCAGTCGATGGTGTGGTCGACCTCGCATCTGACGGCGGGGATGCGGCATCCGGGGAATCGGCAGTGTCGGTCTCTTGCTCGGAGGTGTCTGTCGATGGCGGCGGGTCGTTGGTAGGTGTCGGTATGGAGGACGGCGCCGGTGATGGGGTGGGTGAGGATCCTCTCCCAGGGGGACCGAGTGGTGCGGGCGAGGCGGCGGGCGGTGGTGGCGTCGATGGGTCCGTTGCCTTCGAGGGTGGCGGGTTCGTCGGTGACGCCGAGGAGGGCGAGGACGGGGATCACGATCTGCACTTTCGCGTGGATCGCACCGAGTACCGCGGTCCCGTCGGTGTCCCGGGTGGGATCGGTGGTGGGGTGGCCGGTGAGGAGCATGTCCACGGCGAGGTCTGCGCGGAGCTGGTCCACCGTCCGGGTGTCCGTCGTCACGACCGCGAGGTCGGCGTCATCGAGCCCGGCGGGTGGCGTTCGCCTCGTGTCGACGATGACGCGGGCTTGCTGGGTCAGCCGGTCGTAGACCGCGTCGGCGGAGAGTGACGGGACGGCCAGCATGATGGTGGACATGCCCTCGGTGCCGCGGAGGACTTTCACGCATCGGGTCGCGTGGGCGGCATCGTGGCGTTCCGCATGCTGATCGGGTGGACCTGCTCGGCGAGGACCCGCAGCCGGGGGCCGACTCGGCCGGCGGTGTCCTCCGCACAGATCTCGGCGGCTGAGCGGTCGAACTCGTGTCGGTTCGCCGCGGGCAGGATCGCCCCGGCGTCCTGCACGGCGCGGACGTGCCCTCTCCTGATCCGCCCTTCTTCCCACGACGCCAGTGTCTCCGGGTAGTCCCCGACGAGCGTCGCGGCCTCGCCGATCTGGCGTTGCAGGGACCGGTCCGACAGCCGTGCGGCGACCGCGATCTCGGACGCGACCGTCCGCAGCACCATGTCCGCCTGCCGCTCCCGGGCAGAGACACCGGTCAGCACATCGTCGACGAGGTCCGCCGCCTGCGCGAGCACCCGCATCCGCGCCGCTTCTGCCGCGGCGATCGCCTGGTCGAACGCGGCGACCTGGTCGCGCAGACTGCGCAACGTGTCGGTCTGCGAGTCGGTGAATCCGACCACCGTGTTCGAATGCATGTTCTAAAGTTATCGCCACTCACCGACATCGCATCGCGATGCGGCGACCTCCCCGCGAGGTGGTGCATCTTCCGCCGAGGTGGTGGGTTTTGCACCCAGGTGGTGGGGACCATCTCGGCGAAGGATGCACCATCTCGGCGGGGAATGCACCATCTCGGCGAAGGATGCACCCTCTCGGCGGGGAATGCACCATCTCGGCGGAGGATGCACCATCTCGGCGAAGAGGGAGGCAGCCGGGCTTCGCAGCGGGTTCAGGCGGTGAGGAAGGCTGCCACCGTGCTGAGCGCGTCTGCCTCGAGGCGGTAGTAGGCCCATGTGCCCCGCTTGGACCGGGACAGGAACCCGGCCTCGGTGAGGATCTTCAAATGATGCGACACCGTCGGCTGAGAGAGTCCGACGGGTTCGATCAGGTCGCACACGCATGCCTCCTGGCCCGCGGAGGAGGCGACGATCGACAAGAGACGCAGTCGTGCGGGATCGGCGAGGGCCTTCAGCGTCACGGCGACGCGCTCCGCTTCGGGCTGCGAGATCGGTTCGCGTACGAGCGGAGCGCAGCAGGTCGCGCCCGGGGAGACATCGGTGACGGCGAGCATCGTAGCCATGCATCGACAATAGTCGATATTGACAGTGATCGATATAGCGCCGGATACTGGTCATCGACATTCATCGACATTCATCGATTCTCAGGAGGTCTTCCATGACCCTGCTCGACCTCACGCCGCGTGCGGTGGTCGCCGACCGCCTGTCGACACTGCCCGTGGTGATCATCGGCGCCGGGCCCATCGGTCTGGCGGCGGCTGCGAATCTGATCGAGCGGGGTATCGATTTCATCGTGCTCGAGGCGGGCGAGGTGGCCGGCGCGGCGATCAGGCTGTGGGGTCACACCCGGCTTTTCTCCCCGTGGCGGCACCTGATCGATCCGGCGTCCCGTCGTCTGCTGGAAAAGGGGGGTCGCTGGGTCGAGCCTCAGGATGAGGGCCGCGCACCGAGCGGTCAGCAGCTGGTGGACGACTACCTCGTCCCGCTGTCGGAGCTGGACGCGGTCCGCTCCCACATCCGCTACGGCGTACGGGTGATCGCGGTGTCCCGTGAGGGAATGGATCGGACCCGCACTGCCGGGCGTGCGCAGAAGCCGTTCCTGGTCCGCCTTCGGACGGCGGACGGCCGCACGGAGGAGCTGACCGGGCGGGCCGTGATCGATGCGTCCGGGACCTACACCACTCCCAATCCCCTGAGCTCGTCCGGCCTGGACCCGATCGGACTGGGGGAGGTGGCGGATCTGGTGATCCACGCCCTTCCGGACGTGCGGGGAGTGGATCGGACGCAGTTCGCCGGCCGCCACACCACAGTGGTCGGCGCGGGGCATTCCGCGGCGAACACACTGATCGGTCTGGCCGAGCTTGCGCAGTCGGCACCGGGGACGCGAGTGACATGGTTGATCCGGAACGCCTCGGCGGTCCGGGTGTCCTCCTCGGCTGAGGATGAGCTCGCCGACCGTGCCCGACTCGGATCCCGCGTGGACCGGCTCGTTCAGGCCGGCGTGATCGAGAAGATCGATTCCTTTGAGATCTCCGCCATGAGCCGCCTGGGCGATGGTGTTCAACTGATCGGGTCGAGGCGTGGGGAACCGGCCGCGCATGACACGGACCTGGTGGTGAACGCGACCGGATTCCGTCCGGATCTGGGGATGCTGCGGGAGGTTCGCTTGCAGCTGGATGACATCGTGGAAGCGCCGGTGAGGCTGGCGCCGCTGATCGACCCGAACCTGCACTCGTGCGGAACCGTCGCGCCGCACGGGTTCGATGAGCTTCGTCACCCGGAATCCGGGTTCTTCCTGGTGGGCATGAAGTCGTACGGTCGCGCCCCGACGTTCCTCCTCGCGACGGGGTATGAGCAGGTTCGCTCCGTGGTCGCCTGGCTCGACGGCGACATGCGCTCCGCCAGCAGTGTTCAGCTCACCCTGCCCGCGACCGGGGTCTGTTCCACCGGTGACGGCGGGGGAGGCTCCTGCTGCTCATGACTCGTCTGCGGCCGATGACGGCAGGGGACTGGCCCGACGTCGAGGCGATCTTCGCAGCCGGCATCGCGGGCGGAGAGGCGACGTTCGAAACGGATACTCCGTCCTGGCGCCGATTCGATGCCGGCAGGATCCGGGAGGCCCGTCTGGTCGCCGTCGACGACATGGACACGGTTCTCGGCTGGGCCGCTGCCTCCCCCGTGTCCACTCGAGACGCCTACCGCGGGGTCATCGAACACTCCGTCTATGTCGCCCCCGCGCATCAGGGCAGAGGAATCGGCAGGGCGCTTCTGACCGGACTCGTCCAGTCGGCCGATGATGCGGGGTACTGGATGATCCAGTCGAGCATCTTCGCCGAGAACACCTCGAGCCTCCGCCTGCACGAGTCGGCCGGCTTCCGGACCGTCGGACGCAGGGAGAAGATCGCCCGCTCCCTCCGTGGTCCGCGCGCCGGGCAGTGGCGCGACACCCTCCTCGTCGAGCGGCGCAGCCTGCGCAACGGAAGGTGATGCGCGGCATCCTCTGCCCGTCGATGACGCGATGCCCCTCTCGCGCCACCCGGCGAGAGCCCGGGAGCGATCGCCCCCAGCTGTCGGGGGCCGAGTCATAGACTCGGGTCTATGAGTTCGCAGGCCGAAGTGCCGGAGTTGGCTGTGCTCGCCGACCCGACGCGGGCGCGCATCGTGCAGCTGATCGTGGCCGCCCCCGACGGTCGCGCGCTGGTCGGCCAGCTGGCTGAACGCCTCTCCTTGCGACAGCCCACGGTGAGCCATCACGTGGCCGCTCTCCTCGCGGCCGGGATCGTGATCCGCGAGCCGGAGGGTCGTCGGGTCTGGTACTCGCTGCATCCCGACCGGAAGCCTCGGGTCACCGCCTTCCTCGGTGAGGCAGCCGAGCCCGCGGAAGAGCCTGACTGGAGTCGAGTGGTCGATGATCTCGCCGCCCGCTACCGAGGTACCTTCAACCGGGAGACGGTGGCTCGCTATGTCGCCGACAGCCGAGACCACCTCGCTGCGAGCGGGCCGGCTCCGCTCATCGCGTCGCGGACGGCCATGTTCGCAGCGGCCCGGCTTGATGATCTCCGCCGCGCCGGCCACCCCGGTGCGAAGACCCCCGCTGTGCTCTTCGTCTGTGTTCAGAACGCCGGTCGCTCACAGCTCGCCGCGGGGATCCTCCGTCAGCTCGCCGGTGACCGAGTCATCGTCCGCACGGCAGGCTCGGCACCGGCCGGGAACGTCCGCCCGGCCATCGTCGCCGCGCTCGACGAGATCGGCGTCGCGATCGGCGCCGAATTCCCGAAGCCCCTCACCGATGACACGGTGCGGGCGGCCGATGTCGTCGTGACGATGGGATGCGGCGACGCATGCCCCGTCTACCCCGGCCGTCGCTACCTCGACTGGGACCTCGAGGACCCCGTCGACAAGCCGTTGGAGACGGTCCGGCGCATCCGCGACGACATCGACGCCCGTGTCCGGGTGCTCCTTTCCGAATTGTTCACCTCCGCGTCAGGGGAGACATTCCAAAACAGATAGACAGTTATCTATGCTTTCATTTGAGAGGGAGTGAGATCATCCATGAGCAAGCCCACCGTCCTGTTCGTCTGTGTCCACAACGCCGGGCGCTCGCAGATGGCCGCCGGCTATCTGCGCGCATTAGCCGGTGATCGCGTGGAAGTGCTGTCGGCCGGTTCCGCGCCGAAGGACGAGATCAACCCCGTCGCCGTGGCGGCGATGGCCGAGGAGGGCATCGATATCGCCGGAAACACTCCGAAGGTGCTGACCGTCGACGCCGTCCGGGAATCCGACGTGGTCATCACGATGGGATGCGGCGACGCGTGCCCGATCTTCCCCGGCAAGCGCTACGAGGACTGGGAGTTGGACGACCCGGCGGGGCAGGGCATCGAGGCGGTTCGTCCGATCCGCGACGAGATCCGCCGACGGATCCAGGCGCTGATCGGCGAGTTGGTACCGGCCGGAGACCCGTCATGATCGTCACTCGCGGGCAGGACGGTCTGCGGTCAGCGGAACAGGTCCTGCATCGGGCAGCGGATCGGCTCGCGCAGCAGTTCACCGGGATGGTGAACGCGGAAACCGTCGAGCGGGTCGTGTTCGAGTCCTACACGGCGCTGGCCCGCACCGCGAGCGTCTCCACGCACCTCGCATCGGTCGCCGAGAAATTCTCCCGCGACCGACTCACCGCCCTCGCTCAGTCTCGCGGACTGATCGCCAAACCCGTGCCGGAGATCCTCTACGTCTGCGTGCAGAACTCCGGGCGCTCCCAAATGGCCGCCGCCATCACCCGCCACCTCGCAGGGAGCCGAGTCCATGTCCGCTCCGCCGGATCGCAGCCCGGCACCGGCATCCTCCCCGACGTCATCGCGGTGCTCGCAGAAGCCGGCCTCGACGTGGGAGAGGAGTTTCCGAAGCCCCTCACCGACGACGTGGTCCGAGCCGCGGACGCCGTGGTGACCATGGGTTGCGGAGACGCCTGCCCGTTCTATCCCGGGAAGCGCTACCTCGACTGGGACTTGGCGGATCCCGCAGGACTCGACCTGGACGGCATCCGCGCAGTCCGCGACGAGATCCGCCGTCGGGTCGAAGACCTGCTCTCTGAGCTCGCCCCCGCCGCAACGGCCGCAGAACGGTGACGATCGACGGCCCCGCCCTCGCGAAGGCGCCCCTCTGGCGTCGCTGTGTCGCTGAATTCCTGGGAACCGGGCTGCTCGTCGGGATCGTCGTCGGTTCCGGCATCGCCGCTCAGCGGCTCTCCGCCGACCCCGGCCTGCAGCTGCTGGAGAACTCGCTCGCCACCGCGCTCGGCCTCGGCGTCCTCATCCTGCTGCTGGCGCCCGTGTCGGAGGCGCACTTCAACCCTGTCGTCTCGCTCGCGGACGCAGTCCTCGGTCGCCGCTCTCGTGCGGGACTCCCCGCGGGAGCGCTGGTCGCCTACATCGTCGCGCAGATCCTGGGCGCGATCGGCGGAGCGATCCTCGCCAACGCGATGTTCGACACGCCGACCGCGGTCTCGAGCACTGATCGCGCGACCCCGGCCACTTTCCTCGCCGAGATCGTCGCGACCGCGGGGCTCGTCCTGCTGATCGTCGGGCTGACCCGCACACGACGCTCCGTGCCGGTGATCGCCGCGGCCGTCGGTGCCTACATCGGCGCGGCGTACTGGTTCACCAGCTCCACCTCGTTCGCCAACCCCGCCGTCACGATCGGTCGTATCTTCACGGACACCTTCGCCGGCATCGCGCCGGCCTCGGTCCTTCCCTTCCTCGCGGCTCAGCTCATCGGGGGAGGCATCGCCCTCGGACTCGCCGCCTTCTTGTTCCCCACCGTGGCGCACGGGCCAAACACCGCCGGCTGACCGTCGAACCGTCTCGACGTCGGCGGATGCTCAACGGCATCGTGCGAAGGAGGCGGGAGAGTCGGAGAACGGCGGGAGGACGCGTCGAGAGGTCGTGTCGAGATCCTGACGGCGTGCAGATCCCGCATGAGCACGAGGATCGAGAGAGCGGAGGATAGGGGATTCGAACTCCGATTTTCTGGGGCGCAAATACCGCGTTTTGCCGCGTAATTACGCGGTTTTCGTGAGACCGAAATCGTGGCACAACAGCATCCCCCTGCCTTTGAATGCACGGCGTGTCGCGCTTAACTGTGCCACAACTGTGCCACGGGGGGCCGACACTGAGCCAGTGGCGCAAGCCTGGCTCTCTTTGTGGCCTCGGTCCTCCGAAGCGCGGTTCGAGTGTCGGTTGAATTCGGCGAATCGGCCGATCAGGATCCCTAGCCGGACACTGGTCGCATAATCGTCGTCAATCGTCCCGTAGAGCCGGCGTCAAACGATCGATGATGGGCAACGCCGACCCTCGTGTCGGTCGGTTACGCGCCAAGCTTCGATCGAGCTCGGTTGAATCCGTCGACGAATTCGGCGCGTGTGTTGCCGAGGGGAAATGCGATCGGGCCGTCTTGCAGAAGCGGGAGGTCGGCTTTGCGGAGCGGACCCGCGAGCATGGGATAAAGATCGGCCTTAACTACGACTACACCATCGGGCGCCACCTCCGCCGCGCGGGACACGCACCCGGGGACGGCGTCGAGCAGCGAACGCCGACGTGCCGCGCTGCCAAGTGCGTTGACGGGGTATGGAGCCAAATCGATCAGGAAGAACCCGTCAGTTTGAAGCCGCTCCAGCCATGGGCGCTTTCCTGTTCGCTTCAGATCATCCTTCGTGCTCCCGTACATCGCCTCGACGACGCCACGGAACAGGTTGTCAGCACCGAGTCTGTCCGCGTAGAAGAATCGGCGACGCGAGACGTCCCCACCATCGTCGGGCGCACTCTCGGCGATCATGAGCAGCCTGACATGCTGCGGCCTCCATTGCTCACGCAACTGCGAATACCACGGCTCCTCAGCGGTCACAGGCGCACCGGTACGAGTGGAGCTATCACGTTCGCGACTCTATCCGGGACCCAACTCTCTTGGGATCCGTTAGCGGGCCGAAGTGTTGCCGGGGTGAGGTAGATGCCCTTTGACGGGGCGGTCAAGCGATGAGACGCGGGGCGGGCCGCGCGGGATTGCACGTCGTGGGGTGAAGAGCCCGAGGACGGGAGAGATGGGCGCGGTGCGGGTCGGGCCGACCCGCACCGCAGAGGTAAGTCAGGCTCCGGCGACGCTGACGCTCCAGGTGACGCCGAAACGGTCGGTCAGCATGCCGAATCCCGCGCTCCACGCCGAGGCGGCGAGCGGCTCGACGATGATGGCGTCGCGCGCCAGGACGTCCCAGTAGCGTCGGGCCTCCTCGAGCGTGTCGGAACTGATCGAGACGAACACCGCCTGGTCGGTGATCGTGGTGTTGTCCTCGCGGCGGGTGGAGCCGCCTCCGGCGATCCAGCCCTCGGTCTGGCCGGGGATGTCGTAGCCCATCACGCGGAATCCGTTGTCCGCGGACACGAGGCCGAAGACGACCTTGTCGGCACCGGGCACATCGGCCGGCATCCCGAAATCTGCGTAGGTGTTGATGACGGTGTGTCCGCCGAACACGGACTGGTAGAACTCCAGTGCGGCCCGGGCATCGCCGCGGAAGTTCAGGTGGGTAGTGGTCTGGATGGTCATCTGTGCTCCTTGGTGAGAATCGACCCGTTCGGGTCGCTGCAACCACGCTCCCATCCGTATAGGTCAGCTTCGGTCCTACACTGCGTCTACTCTCGAGAGATGGCGACGACGACTTCCCGGCTGCTCAGCCTGCTGTCGCTCCTGCAGACGCGGCGCGACTGGCCCGGTCCGTTGCTCGCCGAAAGGCTCGAGATCAGCCCCCGCACGGTGCGCCGCGATGTCGACCGACTCCGCGAGATGGGCTACCGCATCCAGGCGACCATGGGCCCGGACGGCGGCTACCGGCTCGACGCGGGAAGCGAACTGCCACCACTCCTCTTCGACGACGATCAAACCATCGCTGTCGCCATCGCTCTGCAGGCCGCCCCCGCCATCGGCGCGGGAATCGAAGAGGCCGCGATCCGCGCTCTCGCCACCATCCGGCAAGTCATGCCCTCACGCCTCCGGCACCGTCTGGACGCGCTCAACGTCACCGTGGTCGGCCGTCCCGGCGATCCGCCGCCGATCCACATCTCACTCGACGCCCTCGTCACCCTGGCCAATGCCATCCGCGACCGCGAAACGCTTCGCTTCGACTATCCGGCGCGCGAGGCCGTCGATACCGATGCGACCCCGCTGCTCCGCCCGCGCCGAGCCGAACCTCACCATCTCGTCAGCTCACACGGGCGGTGGTATCTGCTCGGGTGGGACCTCGACCGCAAAAACTGGCGCCTCTACAGCGTGGAACGCATTCATACACGCACCCCGCACGGTCCGCGGTTCACCCCGCGCACGGTGCCCGGCGGCGACGTCGATGAATTCGTCTCGGCCCGCTTCAAGGGGTCCGACGCCAACGAATGGGCCTGCCGCGGCACGGTCATCCTCCACCTCCCAGCGCGCGACGTTCTTCCCTTCGCCGGGGACGGAACCGTCACAGTCATCGACGACCACACCTGCAGTCTCGAATCAGGCTCGTGGTCGTGGGGCGCCTTGGCCGCGTCATTCGGAAAATTCGAAGTACCGATGGACGTCGTCGGTCCCCCCGAACTCGCCGCCGCCTTCGCCACCCTCGCCAAGCGATACCAAGACACAGGCAGAACAGGCCCGGCACACAACGACTGACTAACCAGTCTTGGCAAGGATCCCTCAGCGGGCATGGCGGGCGGATTGTTGACGATCGTCTCGCTTAGCGGACACCGAATGTCGACTCTTGATTGCGCAGCCCGAGGCCGCCCCGTCTGCGAGATCGATTCAGAACGCCAGCGTGCAGTCAGCCCCGGCGTGCTTCGAGTCGGCAGAGCACACGTACGTGAGCTGGGGCGTCCGGATTCACGCGCTCGGCCACCGCGGTGACCGACCAACCGTCCTTGGCGCGCGCGTGAACGTCGCTGCAGAGCCAGTCCGGAACGTAGCCAAACTTTTGACCATCGATGGTGTTGACGAGGACCGCCTTCGGGTTCACCTCGTTACCCTCGTCTAGCTCAAGTCGAAGCGTCGCCCCGTTCTTCAGCGTGGCGATAGCGGCATCCGAATCGGCGAAGTAGCGAACACCAGAAACGAAGAACCGGCTCGTGAACCGATCTGCTTTGGCGAGCGGGAGCTCGACTACGTGGAAAGTGTCTGTTGCTCGACCTCCGCCGGTGCGAGCCAAGACCTCGAACGGGACCTCGTCCGGGCTGAGATCCTCAATGCCAAGCCAGCTGAGGTAACGGTCGTAGTGAGGGCGGTCGACAGAAAGGATGCGGTTCGCGAAGAACGCCGGCACCTCGTCCGAGACGTAGGCGGTGTCGCGGTCAGGATATTCGAGTAGCGGAACGAACGCGGGGTCGTTCCACGCCCCCGGGAGGTATTGGAAGGCAAACCTCCCCCCAGGCAGGGCGTCGAGTTGGCCCACCTTGACGAAGAGCCTGGTGACCGGGTTCTGCCAAACGAGGATCAGGGTCTTGCGGCTCGCGGTGAGGTCGAGCTGGTCACGGTCAAGTGCTTGAGTAGCCATCGAGCAACCTCCTCCGATTCGTCACCAATAGTTGAACCACAAATCTATGGGTGACTTCCGACATTATCCCGCGCGGGACTTGTGAGACGACGGAACGAACTGCATCTTCGGAGATCTCGTCGAGTCGTTCGACCCAGAACCGCCGGGCCTGCCGTGATGCGAGGTTCAGTGCACTCCATGCGAGGTCGGTGAGCTTGGGCTGTCCGACAAAGTGCCGGCTGGCCCCGCGCTCCGCCCACCGCATTAGGTGCGCTTCATCGGCCAACATCCGGACGCGACGCTCGTCTCGCTCTTGGAACCCGAGCGCATTCCCGTGGTCGAACGAGGGCGCCAGTCGGCGTTCGTCGGCACGAAGCACGACTGCCCAGTTCTCATGGTGTCGGTCGCGTCCCGCAGTCCACGCATCCATGAGCAGGTAGCCAGCCCAAACATCAAACGCAGTGAAGCCAGCCGGCCAATCATTGTCTGCGGGTGGGGCAACCTCTGCGAGGGCGTGTCGAACCGCGAACGGTGTGTAGCCCGGGTTCTCGCCTTGGACCGACTGGTCATAGCCTGGAAATCGGGCGGACAGGACGCTATTGCCGTGGTCGAGATACTCGAAATCATCACGCAGCACGGATCTCGAAATAATTGCCCGGCGATTCTCCAGCATTGCGGGACGAATGGTTGCGCTGGGGACGCCGAGCTGTTCAGCGAGCTGGTGGACGGTCCACTCGGCCCAGTCCTCTCCGCTGACGGTCCCATCGCGCTCGTCGAGTCGCGCCAATTTGAGCAGCCAGGGCCTCTCGCCGAGCATTGGCAGTTCAACCCACCACTTTTCCTTCGATCCCATCGGTTCGTCGGCCTCTGCGGCGCCGCGCATGAAGTGTAGGGACTCCCAGGCAGTCGGCATGCTGTCGACGTTATCTCCGACGCCCCCAGTCCGCTGACACCCGAGCCGGAGTACCCCGCGAAACTCTCCCTGGTACTCCGGCTCGGCATCCTTGGGGATCCAGCACTCAGGAATTCCACAGAACGATCAGGATCCTCATGCGGGCGTTGCGCGGTGAACGGGCCCCTTCGTGCAAGCCAAGTCAAGATGTCACCCGTCAGTACCAGTCTCGCGTGACAGCGCCGACGTCGCCGTCGTAGTCGAAGCGATCGCCCGATGCGGCCACGCCGCCATCGCGAACACTCCGCCCGTGCTTCGGAAAAGCACCGGGGACATCCGACATAGCCTGAACCTGTGGAGATGGATGAACACGAACTCAGACGCATGTCGGAGTTCCTTGACGCGCGAGTACCGAGACCGGATCCACAAGCACACCTTCATGCCAGCCGCGCCCGCCTGGAATCGATCGGCGGGCTACTTAGCAGTGTGATTATCGTGCCCGGAGGGCGGGCGTTCGCGGTTGATCGGCATTTCGAGGGAACTTTCCTCCCCTCGGACTTGGTGCGGACTCAACTTCGCCTGGCACAGCACTACATCGAATCTGCCTGCGGCGGTGGCGCGCCGGCCCTTGCTTCATTCGTTGTGCTCAGAGTCGCGATCGAGTGCATGGCGACAGCGCACTGGCTCATCGCGGACCGCTCTCTCCGTGGCAGGGTCGAACGATTCCTCAAACGGATGTGGTGGGACACTGAGAGCGCCGTTGATATGGCGGTTGTCGCGGACGCGGATCCCGATCTCAGCGCGGTGTACGACCTCGAGGAAACGATTCACGAGATCGCTCAGCCGATCAAAGGACTTGACCCGGAGAAGGTGACGACGTCCAAGAGAGTGGCGCTGAGCAGCATCGTTCAGGAGGCAAGCCGCGCTGTGCGACCGAGCTATCCGACTTTGATGCAATCATGCTGGATGGCGTGCGCAGGTGTGTCCCACGGGAACATCTCGATCTCAGCTGGGATCGGTGTTGAGCCGCGTGCGGTTCGGAACCCTGCTGAGCATCCGATCAGCATGAATGTCTACGCGAACTTCCTTGAGATCGCCGTCACCGACTTGCAAACCACAGTCGAGTTGTTCATGCTCTACGCGACGGAGGAGCACAAGAACCGGCGCCCCGTGAGCTGATGGCGGCAGCGGTAGAAGACCGTCCCGCGAACGGCGGATCATAGGTTCAAGAATGATCCCCATTCGGGCATCGCCCGGTGGAGCGGCGTCGGCGAGCTTCATGAATGTGCGATGCTCCCGGAGTGAAGGAAGAGGAGAGCGAGGAACTGCCCTCGAGTTCGCCAGCGTCGCGTGGGATGCACGATCTTGAGTCCGCGATTGCAATCGCGCGAGCGAAGTTTGCCAGATTCGGACGATCGCTCGATCGTGTCGTCCAGGCGGACCTAACGATCGAGGTAATGGGACTTCTCGCGCTCATAACGCGAGCCCAGGGCTTCCACAACGGGGCGTTGCAGGCAGTCGAGTCCGACAACCCCTACGCTGCATTTCCCCTCGTCCGCTGTTATGCCGAGAACGCGGCCGTGTTGCTGTGGGTGCTCGAGCACCCACACGACATCGGTCGCGTGTCGGCTATCGCGCAGCAGGATCAGCGGTTCGCAGTTGGTCGACTTATCGCAAACGCCGCAAAGCGTGCGCCGGGCTTCAAGGACGTGTATGAGCAGCTGTCCGAGTTCACTCACCCCGTCGCCTCGGGTTTCACCCAACCTTTTCGAGCCGCGTCGGACGCGGACGGCGGCTTCAGCTGGTCCTCGATTCCGTCGTTCGGCAGTGACGACGACAAGATTCTCGCGTGTTTCTGGCTTGTCGAGCTGACGGAGATGCATGCGAACGTCTGGCCGAGGGCCTATCGGGGCGCCATGAAAACTGGAGAGATCGTGGGTGCGCTGAGCTCGCCGCTAATGCAGGTGCCCGCACGCGAGAAGGACGAATCGAGCCGGTAGGTGTCAGAGCGTGGCTCGACCGTCCCTATCCGGCCGGCTGTGCCCAAACGCGCCACCCAGTGCGCGCGCGGATCAGCATCCGGCGTGCTCTCGGAGCGAGCATTTGGATAGCATGCCGCATGACGGATAGCCATTACGCGCGGCTCAAGGCCTATGTCGTTGCGAACCCCAACGCGGCGGGGTTCCTGGTCGAGGTCGACGCGATCAAGGCATCGGGACGCACCGGCGAGGATCTGGAGGACGCGATCGTCGATCTCGCGATCAAGACGATCACGATGATCCAGGGTCGTCGCAATGAGCCGTGACGTTCCTAGACGGCCTCAAACTGTCGAGAGTGAAGCGACATGCGGAAGTAGCGGCGGCTGTTGTCAGCAACGTTGATCGGCCGGTGATCGGATCCTGATCCATGCGATTGGCCAGGCGGGAGGCGAGCTGTCGCAGGACATGGACTTCTCGTCGGACACGTCGGTGGTTCTCGCGTGGATTCTCGCGGCAGCTTAGTCGCGAGCAGTCGGCGGCGGATGGCGTGAGGAGATTATCGGCTGTAGGGGGCGAGACCCTCGTTACCGGCGACAACCATTGCGTCAACCAACATTTGCCATTGGTCGAGCAGTCCGTGTTCTTCGGCCGCGCTTCTAACTTCTTTCAGCCATTCGTCCGAAGTCCAGGTCTGCTTCACGGTCGCTCGGTTGTCTTGAACGCAGAGTTCGCTCATCCACGCAAGGCCGCGGACTACCTGATCGGGCATGGGCATCCGGCGAAGGATGCGGATCAAGGCGTCAACGCACTTTATGCTCCCGCGGCCGGCGGGAATCCACCCGTCGATCAGGTTCGAGAGATCGTCAGCCCGAACCCAATCGATCGCCGTCCCGACAACCTCGTTGTAGAGGCCCTGCGTCCACGTCAGTGGGTCCGGTAGCAACGCGGCCGCCGCCCAGTCACCCCAGTGTCTGTCTCGGAAGGTGTCCGTGCCGTCGTTGATGTAGCCCGACGCGTGAGCCAACAGCGGCGGCCACAGTTCACGAATGATGTCAGCGCGAGCCTGGGTTTCCGCGCCGGCCGCTGCGAGACCGTGAAGGAAGTTAGTCATGAGCCCCGCGTCAACGCGAAGCGTGTCGAGGTAGTCGAGAACCGCACTTGAATCGGCTATTGCGGACGTGGTGTCGAGCAGGGCGCGCGCGGCGATCAGGGTGTGACTGCCCCGGTCGTCGGCGGTCCAGCCCTTTTCTTCGTGAACGACCATCGCGTGCCGCTGGATGTGAAGGAGCGTGCTCAGCGCAGCTGCGGCCTCATCGGATCGGCAGTGCTGCCATCGAGAGGCAGCGCCGAGGCCTCGGATTGCCGGGTCGAGTGCTTCGATGCGTATGGAATCGCCCGGGATGCGCTGCAGGCGGGCGATCACATCGCCCTTGATGCGCTTACGGGTGGGGCGTTGCTTTTTTTGACTCCACGGTCCGATCTCCGCGTCGCGGGCGCTCTCCAGAAGCCAGCCCACCGCTATCTCGTGGGCGCAGGGGCTACCCGCGCACGGCGCCGTCCAGACGATGTCGCATCCTCGGGCAAGGTAGAGGCGGGTTTCCGATGTTGCACGTGACGCCATCGCCATTCCCCCCGCGGCGACGTCCCTGTCGGTTGCCCCGACCTCGTGAAGAAGTGGTCTGAGCAGGGTGGTGAGGTACGCCGGAAGACATCGTGCGACAGCGCGGTCGGCGCCTAAGTCGAAGTACTGCCCTTCGTGGCGCTGGCTGTGCGCCTTCCGAAACGACAGCGCCACATCGAGCACGAGACGGGTGGCGAACTGCTCTTCATCTCCGAAAGCCTCTGGCTCGCCGTCCGCGGCGCGAGAGACGGCGGCGCCCACCACCTGTGCGACGACGTCGATGCGGTCGCTTGGCAGTTGTTGTCCGTCGGACTCCAGCAGCTCTTTGGCCGCCTTGAGGTCAGCAGCGATCTCCGCGACGGTCGGGAATTGATAGTCGGGGTCGTGTTTCGCGGAACCCCAGTAACGATTCTGGAGTCGGAGCGTCGTCTGTACCTCCTCCTGGTAGGAAGCCATCTCCCGCTGTGCCGCGATGACTTCCGGTGGCGGCACGACCTCCAGATAGTACTGATCCCCCTGCTGGGTGATCTGATAGCGGGACGCATCGAGGCTGGCGGCCCAGCCTTTCGCACGCTCGTCCGTGAGACCGAGCCGCTCGCCGTTTCGAATTAGCGTCTCTCCGACCGTTCTGAGGGAGGCTATGCGCTCTTCCTCACCGTGGGTGATGAGCCAGGCGCTGACGTCTCGGGGCGACCATTGACGGCGGTCATTGTTCGCGAGGTCATCGGTGTTTGCGCGCAGTCCCGAATACTCGCTGGTGACTCGGCCAAACTCGAGTTCCCACACCGCCGGCTCGGCTAGGAAGAAGTCGAGTTCGGGACCGACCTTCTCGATATGCCGCACGAGGAGCCCGTAGAGCATTCCGGGGACGGCGAGGTTTTCGCACCCCGCGAGCAGCACATCGACTACTCTGCCGGGTGGTATCCCCTGATCGAGCCACCCTTCGGCGACCCGTTCCATTGCCAGGAGCGCGCTCATCCCCGGATACGGGCCG
Source organism: Microbacterium lacus (assembly GCF_039531105.1). Taxonomy (NCBI): domain Bacteria; kingdom Bacillati; phylum Actinomycetota; class Actinomycetes; order Micrococcales; family Microbacteriaceae; genus Microbacterium; species Microbacterium lacus. The sequence goes on along the minus strand of NZ_BAAAPK010000001.1, from coordinate 2,813,280 downwards.
ACCGAGGTGCCGCGATACCAACTCCAGACGTGGCTATCTCCCACGTAGGTTCGCTCGACGCCGTCAAGGGTCATGACCACGCCGCGGTCGTCCTCGTCGATCTCGCCTTGCCTACGGTGACGTGCGAGGGTCTGGACGCGAGTGGCCGCGCCGTGGTTCAGGATCTTGTTGAGCACGCGAATCGAGGTCGTGAAGGGGGCTGTTTGGAACAGTGGCCAGAACCCTCCGAAGTAATAGGCGAACAGGGGAACCCCGAACCCTGTCCATCGGCTCTGATGGCGTCGTACGCCGTGGTCGAGGTGCCAATCCTCTGTGTCGTCGTCGATGTAATAGGCCTCGATCAGGTCGGCGAGCAACTCGGGGTCATGCAGGGCAAGAGCCCTCGCGCTCAATGGTTCGTCGACCGCTGGAGCAAGGAATGCGGGAGCGTCAGCTGCGATCGCCCGCAGGCATGCCTCCACGCGTTCGTTCAGGTCCGGGCCGAGAAGGGCTAACGACTCGACAAACTCCTCGGAGGTGACGTGGTAGTCCAGTGCGCGCCGTCGGCGGCGTCGATGTCCACCAAGGTAGCTGCTGGGATCGATGGCGGAGACCTGCCGCGATGGATGAAGTTCCCAGAAGGTGAGGAGTCGGTCGCGCAGTGTCGTGCGGAGAAGGTTCCCGGCCGGGAGCTGCGCGAGGACCAGTGCTTGCAGCCAGCTGACGAGAAGCTGGAACGAGTCCTTCGAGACATCCCAGGGTTGCTCCTCGTCCAGGAGGACCCTGATCACAGGCGTCGATGCGACAGCGTCGAGCCGCCCAGCGACTTGATGGCGTTGCTGCGTTACTCGCACGACGTCCTTAAGCGTCAAGAGGGGGTGGTCGGCGGTGAGGGCGGCCCTGAGGCAGTCGTACGCCTGTGGAGTCTCTGTGACAGCTTCGATGGGCACGTCCGCCCATCGTGCACCGTGGCGGTCGGCAAAGCCATGGAAGCTGCGCAGCGCTTCGGCAAAGACTCGGGGCGGCTGAGCGCCGGGCGCCAGGAGCTGCCCCTTGAGAGCCAGTGTGGCCGCGGACAGCGCCCATCTCGGCGCCTCTGCCGATTCAAGGGTCTCGGTGGGCGTGTGGGCACGAACGAGGAGGATCGCGGTGGCGTAGCGGCGTATCTCGTCGTGCGCGAACTCCGGTCGATGTCGATACGGGCTGGCTGGGGATAGGAGGTGGTCTCGGCGAAGTTGATCTACAGCGGCTGAATCGAAACCGAGCTCCGGGCGCGACTGGATCGGCAGGTTGAGTGCGGCAGCGGCGGTCGCGAGTAAGGTCTGTTCGCGCGCCTCTGAAGAGCCCGCCCCAGTACGCCCCTCTGCGCGCACGATCTTGCGCCACACAAGTTCAAGGCATTCCCATTCCCCCAGCGAGCGTTCAACCTGCAGTTCGGTTCGCGCGAGGAGATCAAGGACCACCGGCCGTCGCAGCAACGAGGACGCTGGCAGGTCGCGCAGGACATTCCGTAGCAGCGGAAAGTGCTCGGACACTTCTCGCACGTCCTCGTCACTGAGCGGCGCCACTTCGAACGTGTCAACTTCGGATGAGTAAGCAGCGGCGAGCTGTTCCTGCACGTAGTCGGCGGCGGATGCCGAGGTGACCGCGACAGCCCCGATGCCTGCGGATCGGGCGGCGTGGACAAGCTCGTTCAGGAGCCCCGAAGATCTCTCTAGCGCGGCGTCTGCAGCGTCGATGACGACGAGTCGGCCCGCTGCGGATAGCTCGCCGAGTAGGTCCTGAACGGACATGCCGAGGGCGGCGCGAAGTTCCATCCCCGTATCGGGCAAGTTGCGAAAGTTGATGACTAAAGCCTCGAACTCGTCGGCGTTCGCCTCCTCTAGGTCGGCGACCGTTGACAACACCAACGCGCTCTTGCCGGCGCCTGACTCTCCGACGACCAGCAGGGCACCGCCAGACGTGGCGCTCGCCTCCAGCCGCTCGGCTAGCTGGACACGACGATCGGAAAAACCCAACGTCAACGGCCCATTCGAAGAGGCGTCATCTCCAATGGTGAGTCGCACGCTGGCGGTGGCTACTTTTCGATGTTCGGCCAGCACACCCCACGCGACGGTGCTTCGGGTAAGCGGCGAGTCCAAGACAGAATGAAGGTCGCGTCGGAGAAGGTTCCGGTCTACAGTCGCGCCAGTCGCGTCGTACCGGGTGGCCTCAACTTCGAGCCGGTCCCTGACAGCGATACCGTCGCCCTGTGGCGATGCCACAGTATCCAGAGATGTCGCGAGAGACACCCGATCTGTGTCGTCGTGACCCTGAACCCTAATTGAGAGAACATGCAATCGCGAAAGCAAGTGCCACGCACGCTGCGCGATCGAAGGGTCGGACGGTGGGGCTCCCACAGCCAGCTCGACCATGTCCAAGAACTGCGAGTAGCGACGTCTGACCGGCGCGGACCACCGTCCGTCGACGTCAAAAGACGCATGGAACGCATCCGCGTCGGCGTGCGCGCGAGCGATATCGCACACCCTCGCGAGTTGATCGCTCTGGCTCGAACGTCCGGACACCGCGACGGCGACCCGATGAGTCTCACGATCATGAGTCGCGAGCTCGGACAGCAACGATTTCACGAGGTCAACGGTGCTCTGGTGGCTTCGAACCCAGTTCGGCGTCGCCCGGCAGGCAATGGCCAGCGTGCCGTCGACAGTCCCGCTCGAGTACGCGACCAGCAGATCGTCGACCGGGTGCGTCGGCCCGGTTTGAAATGAGATGCGGTGGACCGACTGCTCTTCCAGTTCCGCCCGTCGACTGCGCGTGAGCATACTTGCGAGATACACGGCAGCGACCCGGTGAGCAAACGAGGTCCCCCCGCCGCCCGTCGCATACGGGCTAGATCCAGCCTGACCCACATTCAAATCGCCCATTTGCAAAGGCGGAACAGCGTCGCGACCATTGACGCTCTCTGACATCCGTCTGTCCCCTTGATTCTCCGGATCCCATATCCGACGCGCAGGCTGACGACCAGGCTAGCCACCCCCGCCCGGTCGGGAGCGCTACGACACCACAACCCATGTCGGGCGCGGCACTGCGTCGTTCGCGCAGTGCCCGTAGGCCGGTCCTTGAGTGCAACGATCACACTCTGTGTTCGGATGGTCTGCCCTGACACAAGCACGTGGCGTTGGACCTGCCCGATCTTTGGCCCAGCCGCGGTAACTCATGCGGACGACGGTCGGCTCGCCTTCGGTCGCTTGCTGAGCGCTTGGCGGCTCAGGCCGGACCATGTGGATAGCAGCGACCACGAGACGTCCACTCGTCGGAGGACATGGACTAGCTCATCTCGTTCGTGAAGCAGGGCGCGTTCCGCTCGATGTAGCTTTTCCAGCTGGCGTGAAATGTCGCGAAGCCGTGCGAGTCCGTCTTCGCGGCCACCCCAAACGAGTTGCAGATCTCGATTCGCCGCGGTCGAGCGTTCCGCTTCCGCCACCATTCTTGCTCGCTCACGTGCCACCGCGGCGGCCGCGTCGTTCGCCTCTCGCTGCCGGCGATACGCTTCTTCGCGACGGAAGATTGGCTTCGTTTTCCTGCTCCGTGCCATGCAACCTGGTTTACACGGCATCCCAGACATTGCATGGGATCGCGAGCCGTCCACTTAAAGTGCCTGCGTGCATTGCACTCCTGTCGTCAGTGATGTGTGCGCGATCGGAGCGACTTCGTCGTCGGGCTCATTCGTTGCGGTGGTCCTCGATCCGTGCGGGTAGCGGATCGCGCTGCGGCGGCTGTCTCGCTAGGTGGCTTCGACGTTCGTGCGTCGGACCTTGCTGACTCACCATCCGCCCTGGATACCCCCCGGGGTATGCTAGAGTACGAATCAACGAACCGGAAAGAAGAGATCATGTGCAGTCGAGTGACCTGCGAAGTGTGCGGCAAGGCGACCTGGGAGGGTTGCGGTCAGCATGTCGAGGAGGCTCTTCGGGGCGTTCCCGACGAGCAGCGCTGCGCGGGGCACGCGGATGTCGCGGCATAGTCGCCTGCGGTCTCTCAGTCTCGGTGCCGCCGTGCTCACGCTTGCCCTCGGTGTAAGCGGCTGCGCTGGTTCGCCCGCGTCCATCGAGCTGAGTGCGGACACCGTCATCGTCGATGTCCGGACGCCCGCCGAGTATGCGACCGGTCATCTCGATGGGGCCGTCAACATCGACTTGCAGTCACCGACGTTCGACGACGTCGTGGCCGACCTCGACTCGGATACGGACTACGTCGTCTACTGCCAGTCCGGAAACCGTTCAGCTCAGGCCGTCTCCGTTATGGAGGATGCCGATCTCGCCGTGCAGGACGCCGGCGGCATCGACGAGGCCGCGAAAGCCACGGGCCTGCCCGTCGTTCCCTAAAGCCACCCACAATCGCCAGAAGTCGCAGGCGGAAGTCTGCCCAAAATATACCCTGGGGGGTAATTCCATCATGACAACACGTGAGATCAGCGAAGCCGGCCTGCCGGCCGTGATCGCTGAAAACGACATCGTCTTCCTCGACTTCTGGGCGGCGTGGTGCGGTCCGTGCCGCGCCTTCGCGCCGGTGTTCGAGCGCGCGTCGGAAGCGCACCCCGACATCGTGTTCGGAAAGGTCGACACCGACATCGAGCGAGCCCTCGCTGCGGCGTTCCAGATCCGCTCCATCCCGACACTCATGATCTTCCGTGCGGGGATTCTGGTCTTCTCCCAGCCGGGGGCCCTCAACGCTCCCCAGTTGGATCAGCTCATCGACGCGGTGCGGGCGCTGGACATGGACGTCGTCCGTGCCGAGATCGCCCGCGCCGATCAGGAAGCGGAGGTCGTGCGATGAGGATCGTGATCGTCGGCGGAGTCGCTGGAGGAATGAGCTGCGCGGCACGCGCCCGTCGTCTTGACGAATCAGCGGAGATCATCGTGCTCGAGCGGGGCGCGCACGTCTCGTTCGCGAACTGCGGACTGCCCTATTTCGTCGGCGGCGAGATCACCGACCCGCGCGCACTCCTCGTGCAGACGCCGGCATCACTGCGCGCAGCGCTGGCGCTGGATGTTCGACCGGGCAACGAAGTGATCTCGGTCGACGCGGATGCGCACACGGTCACCGTCCGCTCGGCGGACGGTGTCGAGCAGATTGCCTATGACGCCCTCGTGCTCTCGCCGGGTGCCTCGGCGTTCGTTCCGCCGATCCCCGGCGTGGATTCGCCCAGGGTGCGCACCCTGCGAACCGTCGAGGATGCCCTCGCCCTTCGTGTCAAGGTCACCGCAGGTGCTCGCCGCGCGGTCGTCCTCGGTGCGGGATTCATCGGGATCGAAGCGGCCGAAGCTCTCGCCGCCCAGGGCCTCGATGTCTCGGTCGTCGAGCTGGCCCCGCAGCCACTGCCGCCGGTCGAGCCGGAACTTGCCTGGCTGGTGTCCGAAGAACTGCGCGCACTCGGCATCGATCTGCGAGTCGGGGTCGCGGCGACGTCCATCCACCACGGACCGGACGCCGACACCGTAGTCCTGGCCGACGGCACGGAGCTCAGGGCAGATCTGATCGTGATGTCCGTCGGCGTCCGCCCCGACACCAAGATCTTCGAGGAAGCCGGGGTCGCCTGCGAACGCGGAGCGATGATCGTCGACACTCACGGTCGCACGAACGTCCCGGACGTGTGGGCCGTAGGCGACGCGACGCTGAGCATCGACGCCGTCACCGGCACCCGACGACCCGTCGCCCTCGCCGGTCCCGCGAACCGTGCCGGCCGCCTGGTCGCCGACGACATCATCCGACCCGAGACCGCGCGCGAGATCCCGCAGCCCGTCGGAACCGCCATCGTACGAGTCGGGTCGCTGACGGCCGCGCTGACCGGCGCGAACCGGATGGCGCTCGACGGGGCAGGTATCGGCTGCCGCACTCTGCATCTGCACGCGAACCAGCACGCCGGGTACTTCCCCGGAGCTAGCCAGATTCACCTGGTTGTGCACATCGATCCCGGCACCGGTCGGCTGCTCGGCGCACAGGCTGTCGGCACGGAGGGCGTAGACAAGCGCATCGACGTACTGGCCACGGCCATCCGCGCAGGCATGTCCGTCGACGAGCTCATCGACCTCGACCTCGCCTACTCCCCGCCCTACGGACAGGCCAAGGATGCCGTCAACCTCACCGGCATGGTCGGCGAGAACGTTCTGAACGGCACGCTGAAGCTCTGGTACGCCGAGGACCTCGACGACGTGCTCGACGACGCGCTGATCCTCGATGTGCGCCGCCATGACGAGTGGGTGACCGGACACGTGCCCGGCGCCCTGCACATCCCTCACACCGAACTGCGGGGACGCATCGACGAAGTGCGCGAGCAGGCGGCGGGACGTCCGGTCCGGGTGATGTGCGCATCGGGAGTTCGGTCCGCGATCGCCCACCGCGTGGTCACTCAGGCAGGGATGGACTCCGCGTCGCTCTCCGGCGGCATCCTCACGCTGCGCGCCACGCTCGGCGGACGAGCCTCGGACGTACTCGACACCGAAAGCGTGCTGCAAGGTGCCTGACGCGCAGAAGCTCATCTCGAACCGGCTGCGTCGCGCCCGGGGACAACTCGATGCGGTCATCGCAGCGGTCGACGCCAACGACCCTTGCCGGGACATCGTCACCCAGCTCGCCGCCGTCTCCAGCGCTCTGAACCGCGCCGGCTTCGTCATCATCTCGACGGCGATGAAGGAATGCGTCTCCACACCCGACGCCGAACGCGGCGACAACGACCTGACCACCGAAGAACTCGAGAAGCTCTTCCTCACGCTCGCCTGATCAACACCACAGAAGGAGACAGCACATGTGCTACGCAGTGAATTGCAAGAAGTGCGGAAAGACGACATGGTCCGGATGCGGACAGCACGTCGACCAGGTGATGCGCGGAGTTCCCAGAAATCAGCGGTGTGAAGGTCACGCCCACGAGCCGTCGACGGGATTCTTTGCCCGGCTGTTCGGTCAGTGAGCGGCGCGGGCGGTGGGCCCTACGCGAGAGTCAGGAACAGCTTTTCGAGCTCTTCAGGCGTCATCGACGTGTCCTCGGGATCGGCGATGCAATTGCGCATCGCCGACGCCACGATCGCGTAGCCCGCGCGATCCAGAGCTTTCGAGACCGCTGACAGCTGAATGACGATGTCGCGACAATCCGCTCCGGAGTCCACCGCCTTGATGACCGCGCTCAACTGACCTTCCGCGCGCCGCAGCCTGTTCACGATCTTGCGCTGCTGTACAAGGAGGTCGGCCGCGCGATCCACGTCGGAGACGGCCGCATCGATGCTGTTCATGGGAGTTCCTCCGCTCCTCGGTTCTTTCCGCAGGCTCCCAGGATACCTACCCGGGTATGACTTCTGGGTTGGACCGGCGAGTCATTCGTGGAGGCTGTTGAGGGCGGCTTGGAGCAGTCCTCCGATCTGCTGAGCGACCGGCCGCATCGCATCGTTGCCGGTGAGCTGATGCATCGTTTCCGGGTCGATGGCTTCGATGGTGGTCGTCTCGTCGTCGACAGATCGCACCACCACGTTGCACGGCAGGAGCAGCCCGATCGACTCCTCTGCCTGAAGGGCCTGGTACGCAGCGGGCGGGTTGCACGCGCCAAGGATCACTTGCGGCGCGATGTCGACGCCGAGCTTCTTCTTCAACGTGGCGGCCATGTCGATTTCGGTCAGTACTCCGAATCCGTGAGCACCTAACGCCGCACGCGTCGCGGCGAGGCTCTCATCGAACGGCTTGTGGATGGTCGTGCTGAGCGCGTAGCTCATTTTCCTCCTACGTTCGCGGAGCGGGCCCGGGATCTGTCGCCAGCCTATGGCGCAGCGCTCGTCTCATGGGGGGACGCACGCGTTCGCAGAGGGGAGGCCGATCCCGGCGGGGAGAGGCATGATTGTCGGGGCGATGAAGAAGGACGGCTATCTAATGACAGTAATGAGCATCCCGAGCCCACCTCCGGAGTGGGGGCAGTTCCAGCTCGGTCCGCTGACGATCCACACGTACGCCCTGTGCCTCATCGCAGGGATGATCGCGGCGACGATATACACGCAACGTCGCCTGTCCACCCGGGGAGCAGAGAACGGCGTCGTACTCGACATCGTGCTGTGGGCGATCCCGCTCGGCATCGTCGGGGCCCGGTTCTATCACGTGCTCACCCACGGCGAGGACTACTTCTACCCGGGTGCCAACCTCTGGGACGTATTCGCGATCTGGGACGGTGGCAACGCGCTGTACGGATCGTTGATCGGGGGCGCGGTCGGGGCGTTCATCGGATGCCGCCGCACCGGCATCCGGCTCTGGTCCTTCGCCGACGCCCTCGCCCCGGCGATGCTCGTCGCCCAGGCGATCGGCCGACTGGGCAACTACTTCAACCACGAGCTGTTCGGACTGCCCACCACGTTGCCGTGGGGGTTGGAAATCCTTCCGACCGACACGATGTTCCCCCAGAACCTGCCCGCCGGAACGCTCTTTCACCCCCTGTTCCTGTACGAGATCATCTGGAACGTGGTCGGTGTGGCGATCATCCTTCTTCTCGAGCGACGCTTCAACCTCCGCTGGGGGCGCGCCTTCGGCGTCTACCTGATTTGGTACGGGCTCGGCCGAAGCTGGCTCGAGGCGATCAGAATCGACCCCAGCAGCGACGCGCCGCTCGGGATCCCCGCGAACGTGTGGGCTTCCTTCGTCGCCATCGGCCTCGGCGTTCTGCTCATCGTCGTACAGAGCAGACGGCACCCCGAACCAGAGGCATCTGTCTACCAAACCGGACGCGAACCCAAGCCGACAGAGGCCCCCGCAGCCGAGGCAGGTCCGGCTATGCGGCCCGCGGACTCGCTGGCTGGCGAGTCGGACCGTTCGACCGCGCCATAGTCGGAGACATGCCGAAACGATTCCCCGGTTCGCTGTACTCACGCGGATCCGAGCCTGACCCCCGGTTCAGCCTCGCCAACGAGCGCACCTTCCTGGCGTGGGTGCGGACGTCTCTGGCGTTGCTGGCGGCGGGTGTCGCCTTGGAAGCGCTTCAGGTGCCGGTCTCGCCCGGCTTTCGCCTGGCTGCCTCAGTGGTCTTCGTGGTCCTCGGTGTTCTCGCGGCGGTTCAAGCGTGGGTCGGCTGGTTGCGCACCGAGCGTGCGCTTCGCGAGAACAGGGCTCTTCCCGCGCCAAGCTCCGGCTTCGTCATCATCATCGGCGTCGTGCTGGGCGTCGTGCTGCTCACACTGGGATACCTCTGGTGACTGCATCGAGCGAAGCACCGTTCGACCCGGGCTTGCAACCTGAGCGGACGCTGCTCGCGTGGCGACGAACCTGTCTGGCTCTCGCCGTAGCCAGTGCAGTCGTCGTGAGGTTCGCCGGAGAGGCCATCGGCGTGGCTGCCGCAGTCCTGGGCATCGTCGGCGTCGCCACCGCTGCGACCGCATATCTGCGCGCGTCCGTGCGATACCGACGAGCACACGAGGGCCTGACGAATTCCGGAGAGCTTCCCATCGATGGGCTCGCACTAGGACTCGTCGCACTGACGCTGCTTCTGATCGCAGGGGGAGCGGCGATCTATGTGATCGGAGTCAGAGTGCAGGCGCTCTCAGGCGCAGATTAGGGACGCGGCGGCACCATGATCGTGAAGCAATCGAACCTCATGCCGTGTTGATGACACCCATCATTCCGAGGTCTTCGTGGTCGAGGATGTGGCAGTGATAGACGGTCTTTCCTCGGAGGCCTGAGAAGGCGATCCGAACAATCGTGCTTGCGCCCGCGGGGACGGGGACGACATCGCGGTAGTCCGTATGCGTGACGGGGACGCCAGCGACCTCGAGGAGCTGCATCGGCCACACGTGCAGATGGAAAGGATGATCCATCGTGCTGGTGTTGACGAGTGTCCATTCCTCGAGTGAGTCGTACGACACCTCAGTGTCAATGCGGCCCTCGTCGAACTGCTTGCCGTCGATCGTGAACGCAATCCCGCCCATGCCACCACCACCCATCTCGAGCGTCAGGGTTCGCCTGCCGCTCATCGTCTCGAGCCGAAGATCGCGTTGAGGAGGCAGCGACGCCATCGGAGGAGCGCTGGATGCGACAGCACCGCTCACCACGAATTCCGCCAGGTCGGCACCTGTCGTCGCACTGCTCGGCGATCCGGGACCACCCATGCCGCCTGCCCCGCCCATGCCGCCGCGGTCGAAGGGAAGAGTCCGAAGCACGGATGTTCCCGCGGTGGCGGTCACCAGGATGTCGGCCCGGTTGCCAGGCATGAGCTCGACCTCCTGAACGTCTTGGGGCGCTTCGTAGTGACCGGAATCCATGCCGAGCAGCTGCAGCTTCTGACCGTCCAGTCGAAGTCGGAGGTAGCGCGAACTGCAGGCGTTGACGATCCGCCAACGCTCCGGGTCTCCGGGCTGTGCGCTCATCGTGCCGCCGGCCTGTCCGTTGACCATGACGATGTCACCCTCGCGTCCCAGCATCCGCTCCATCTGCGATGCCCCACGCACGTTCCCCGCGGCGTCGAACGCGATGTCAGAGATCACCAGAAGCCGTTCTCGAGAGGGCTCGACGACAGGGTCGCCCTCGACGATGATCGCGCCGTAGAAGCCCGCGAACAGCTGCTCGGCGACCTGGCCGTGGTGATGCGGGTGATACCAGAACACACCCGGTGGGTGATCGGCGCCGAGCTGGTAGTCGTAATCGAAGCTGTCGCCGGGTTCGATCATGACGAACACGTTGTCGCTGTTGCCTTCGGGCGAGACCACGAGCCCATGGGTGTGCAGGTTCGTCACGGCGCCCAGTTCATTGCGGACGGTGAGCGCGATGCGATCGCCGGGACGCACCCTGAGCGTCGGGCCCGGCAGAGTGCCGTTGTAGGTGAGCGCGCGGACCGTCGCACCGGCAATCGTTATGTCGGTCATCGCGGCGGTGAGGGTCAGCTCGAGCACGCCTCCTGAGCTGGCGAGGATCTCTGGCTCACGAAGGGTCCCGGTCGACTCCGATGCGGGTGGCTGGTCTGCCGGCGCGCTCGGGGGAGGCACCGGGGTGACGGGCGTTCCCTGCAGCTGACTCCACACAACGAGGCCGCCGCCCACGGCCACCACCGCACCCGTGGCGCCGAGAATCAGGACGCCCCGCCGACTCAGCGGCTCCATATCTGCTCCATAGCGTCTGTGCTTCGTGCCTCTCACTCGAAGGTATGTGGCTCGCGACGAGGTGAATCAGGACCTTCGTCCTGCGCACCGCATGGGGACGCACGGCGCAGGACCTTCGACCTGAACGAACGTGGATGCCCGACGCGAAGATCAGACCGTGGACCCGACACGTCTTTCTAATCGGGGAGGTCTTCCCTGGACCTCGGAAAGGTGAGTTCGGTGAAGATCGTCATTGTCGGAGGTGTGGCCGGCGGTGCGTCGGTCGCCGCTCGCGCACGTCGCCTGGATGAGGCGGCCGAGATCACCGTGTTCGAGCGCGGCGGTTACGTGTCGTTCGCGAATTGTGGTCTCCCGTACCACATCGGGGGAGTGATCTCCGATCGCAGCCGGCTGCTCCTGCAGACTCCGGAGAGTCTGCGGGAATCGTTGAACATCGATGTGCGCGTCGCTTCGGAGGTTGTGTCTCTGGATACCACCGCACGGACGGTGACGGTGCGCGAGCTTGACACCGGCAGAGAGTACACGGAGGCCTACGACGCGCTCGCGCTGTGCCAGGGCGCCGATCCGCTGCAGCTGCCGCTGCCCGGGGTCGACCTTCCCGGCATCCACGTGCTTCGCAACATCCACGATATGGACGAGATCAAGGCGAGCCTGGACGCGGCGCTCGACGCGGCGCACTCGCTCGCTCGCCCGACGCGGGCCGTCGTGATCGGCGCGGGCTACATTGGTGTCGAGATGGCGGAGAACCTGCGCCACCGCGGGGCCGAGGTGGCTGTGGTCGAGCTCGCCGACCAGATCCTGCCACCGCTCGATAAGGATGTCTCGTTGCCGGTCGAGCAGCACATCCGCGGACGCGGCGTCGATCTTCATCTGGGCACGGCGGCGGCGGCGTTCGCGAAGGCGCCCGGCGGCGGCCTTCGGGTCGAGTTGAACAACGGCACCACACTGGACGCCGACCTCGTCGTGCTCTCCGCGGGCGTGCGTCCCAACGTCTCACTCGCGCGCGAGGCGGGACTCGAGATCGGTCCCCGCGGGGGCATCGTGGTGGACACGCACATGCGCACGTCGGATGCCGCGATCTGGGCGGCCGGCGATGCGGTCGAGACGCCGCACACGGTGCTTCCCGGCAGCTGGCTCACCCCGTTGGCTGGACCTGCCAACCGCGAGGCGAGGGTCGCCGCGGAGAACATCTGCGGCCGCGACACCGAGTACCTCTCCACTCAGGGCACCTCGATCGTGAAGGCGTTCGAGATGGTCGCAGGCGGTACCGGAGCGACCGAGCGTCAGCTCACACAGCTCGGCGTCGAATATCGCGCCGTCCACCTGCATCCGTCCGGTCATGCGGGGTACTACCCCGGCACCGCGGCGATGCACATGAAAGTGCTGTTCGCTCCGCGGACCGGCGTCATTCTCGGCGCGCAGATCGCGGGCTTCGATGGCGTGGACAAACGACTCGACGTGCTCGCCACCTGCATCCGCCTGGGCGCGACGGTGCACGATCTCGAGTTGTTGGAGCTCGCGTATGCGCCGCCGTTCGGATCGGCGAAGGATCCCGTCAACATGGCGGGTTTCGTGGCGACGAACGTTCTGAATGGCGACCTGGTGCTGTGGTACGCCCAGGACTTTCCCCAGGCGTTGGAGGGCGCGCGCATCGTCGACGTCCGGACTCCCGAGGAGTACGCCATCTGGCACATCCCCGGCGCGGAGAACGTACCGCTGGGCACACTGCGCGCACACTGTGGCACGTGGGACACGTCGCTACCGGTGCGGCTCTACTGCGCCGTCGGCTTCCGCAGCTACCTCGCGTACCGCATCCTTGCGCAACGGGGATTCACCGATGTCGCGACCCTCTCCGGGGGCTCGACGACGTTCCGGTTCTGGCACGACCTCGAGCCGGTCGGGTTCGAGTTCAAGCCCGCCGAGATCCACTACGCCGAAGCGCTCGACCTCGTCACCGCGGCCCGCGGTACGGGCGAAGTCGTTGACCTGGACTGCACCGGCCTGGCCTGCCCGGGCCCGATCATGAAGCTCGCCCAGAAGATGGACGAGCTCACACCCGGCGACGACATCGTCGTCCACGTCTCGGACCCCGGCTTCGCGCACGACGCGCCCGCATGGGCAGGGAGCAAAGGCCACGAGCTCCTCGCAATCGAGCCCGAAGGGCCGGGATACGTGGCGACCATCCGCAAGGGCGGCGCCCAGGCGGATACCTCACGGTCGGTCGCGAAGCTCGATCAGGTGTCGTTCGTCGTGTTCTCGGGCGACATGGACAAAGTGCTCGCGGCGTTCATCATCGCCAATGGCGCGCTCGCGATGGGCCAGAAGGTGTCGATGTTCTTCACCTTCTGGGGCCTCAACGCACTTCGCCGCAATGACCCGCCCAAGCGAGAGCGCAAGGCGCTCGACCGGATGTTCGGCATGATGATGCCCTCACGCCCCGAGAAGCTTCCCCTGTCACAGATGAACATGCTGGGAATGGGCCCGGCGATGATCAAGCACGTCATGCGGCAGCACTCCGTGCAGACGGTGCCCGAACTCATGCAGGCGGCACAGGACTCGGGCGCACGGCTTATCGGCTGCACCATGACGATGGACCTGCTCGGCATCGCCGAGTCCGATCTGATCAATGGCATCGAGCTTGGCGGTGTCGCGACGTTCCTCGGCGAAGCCGAGAGGTCGGGCACGACGTTGTTCATCTAGAACGACGCCGGCCTGACGGAAGCGGATCTGCCCCGCGGCCGCGCCGTAGTCCTATCGAGCTAAGCGACTTACGCAATAGAGCGAAGCTCACACACGGCGCATGTCCCGTCGGTCACGAGCTTGTGGCCATCGATGGTGCAGTCCCAACCCTGGATTGTGAGGCGGCTCTCTTTGGCGGCGAAGGCCGTTCTGGCGCGCGCACACGCGCCGCAGGGCTCCGTCGTCCCGGTCGGATGATTGGCGCAGAACTGCGAGGGCGCGTTATGCGTTACGCCACCCGTGACGTGACGGCGTGAGTAGGCACTCTTCTCTTTGTTTCCGCTTAAGGAGCCTGAGCCTACGTTTGCCGTCACGTCACGCGTCGCGTTATGCGTTACGTCACGCATGGCCGATGAAGCACTGGGCATCGCTTCATCGGATAAGGCATTTGCACCCCTCTGGCGGTCGCGATACGCCTGCTGGCGGCGCTTGGCGGCGTCTCGATAGCGGCGGATCTCGTCGGCGGTGGACTGGTGGAGATCATCCGACCAGCCGGCCAGGAGGTAACCGTCCTCCACCCGCGACCACAGGCCGGCGGCCTCTACCTCGTCAAAGGCATCCTGGTCATCGCCGTCGGGATGCAGATACTTCGTGTACCGAGCCGGTACGGCTCCGTCTGTGCCTTGTCCGTTGCACCACATGAGCGCGCCGGCGAGGATGCGGAACGCGCGGTCGCTCAGCTTGTCGATCCGGAGGCTGCCCAGCCACTCGGCGGGCAGTCGCGCGTCGACCATGACCGTCGTGCGGTCCGGGTCAGGGCTCGACGCCGAAGATCCTCAGCAGCGCGGCGCGGGGGATCATTCGCCGGGGGCCGAGCTGGACGGTGGGGATGGTCCCGCGCTCCACTCCGAGCTTGATCGTTCGGTATTCGACGCCGACCAGCGCGGCGGCGTCCTTGTAGGTGAGGGCGAGGGAGTTCTGCGAGCGGTTCATGTTCTTCTCCTTCGTGAGCCACCTTTGTCAGCGCATGCGCACACGGTAGCACCATTGTGAGCCATATGTGTCATGAATGCGTCATGTCATACCTTGTTCGGCAAATGGGACACTGAGATACTGGGCGCATGGTTCACCTCGAGAATGTCGACGTCAGCGACGAGCGCGTCGCCGTCGGCAACGGGGTGAGTGTGCCGGCGTCATGGACGATCGTGCTCCGCGGCGAACCGGGGGTCCCCGGCGCCGTCCGCGTGCACGCCGTCTACGACTCTCGGCTGAATCGCACGGTCGCCGCCGAGGTCAGGGTTCTCCGCCAAGGCGACGGGGACGAGGTGACCAGCCTGACCCTGCGGGAGGTGCGTGTGCAGTACGCGCTCCAGGCGAGTGGATTGCAGATGTCCACAGTTGCTGAGCCCGGCCATCCGGTCGCAACAGGTGCCGAGTATCTTCGACGAATGCAGGAACGCACCGACCGCGATCTCACGGCCAGTGTTGTGGACGCGTCGACAACCTATCGGCTGGCGTCGGTCATCAATCTGCCGCCGCTGAAGGCAGTGGCCGACTGCTTGGGCGTGAGTCAGAGCACGGCCACACGATTGATGAACCGGGCGCGCCTCGAAGGTCTCGCACCCGGAGTCGATCTCCCGGATCCGTTCGCGACCGGACCTTTCACGGGCGCAGCCGCACCCGGCGGCCCCTCAATCGGCAGGTAGGTGGAGCGGTGCCGCGTCGACCCAACCAAGATGGGACCGTCTCTTCGTATGTAACGAAGACGGGGGAGACGAAGTACCGGATCGCCTATCACGTGGATCGCGCCGACGGCGATTCGGCCCGAAGGTTCCGTAGGGGTTTCGCGACGGAGCGGGAGGCGCTCAACGCGCTGACTGAAGTGCAGGTGGACATCCGTCGCGGTGATCACATCGAGGAGACGCGCGAGACGCTCAACGGTTATGCGGAGGAGTACTTCGATTCGCTGCGCGTCCGCCCAACGACCCTTGCCGGCTACCGCAAGCATTTCCGCGTCCACGTGTTTCCCTCCGCAGTGGGACGCACGCCGATCGCCGCGATCTCGAAGGACCAGCTGAACCGCTTCTACCGGCAGCTTGAGGTGAACGGCCGGAAGGACCGCGGTCACATTGGCGATCCGCTCGGCGCTGCGACTGTGCGACACATCCATGTGCTGATCTCGCAGGTGCTGCAGCATGCGCTCGAGGACGGACTAATCCGCTTCAATCCCGCGAAGCGTGCGTCCCCGCCGAGCAAGCTCGAGGCCGCACCGCCCGAAATGGCGACATGGTCCGCTGAGGATGCACGGCTGTTCCTGGACTGGTCGAAGTCATCGGGGGACTACCTCTGGCTCGCCTGGCTGACGCTGTTGGGGACCGGGATGCGCCGCGGCGAGATCCTCGGCATCCGGTGGAAGGATCTCGACCTCGAGAACAACGTGATCACGATCGCCCGCGCGATGTCATACGTGAAGGAAGCGGGAAAGAAGCCGATCATCGACTTCCGAGCCACGAAGAGCGGACGTGTCCGGAACGTCGACATCGACGTGCATCTCGCCGGTGCTTTCCGTGCGAAGCGCGACATGCTCCGCGCCGTCTCGCCGGAGCTTGCTCGCGGCGAGCACCTGATCTTCTGCAACCGCTACGGTCAGCCCCACAACCCCACGCAGTTCTCCCGCCAGTGGCGTGAACGGGTGCTGAAGGCGTGTGCGCTGCATCCAGATCTCGACGAGCTCCACCTCCATGAGCTGCGGCATACCCACGCCACGCTGCTCCTGCGGGCCGGCGTGCATCCGAAGATCGTGTCCGAGCGTCTCGGGCATGCAGACATCCAGACGACCCTCAACACCTACTCGCACGCCGTGAGGACTCTCCAACGCGGTGCAGCAGATCTTGTAGGCCAGCTTCTCTCGCCGGCGCCAACAAACCAGTCGACACTCACGACTCCTTAACCACCGCCTCAGCGCTCGCCCTCGCTCCGACAATCAGCCAACAAGCGATCGGGCGCGGCGCAGTGCCCGGTGTGAGCGGTTTGCTAAGCGCAGCTCGCAACGCAGCGGAGAGCGGAGTCTGCAAAGAGCGATCTGAGGGAACGGAGACGCGGCCGATCGCTACCATCTCGCTGTCGGAGGGATGGCCAACCATCGGCGAAATCGTGTCCGAAACCCGCCAGCGCCAGATGTGACATGGCGACGCCACGTCGTGACCGGCTCATGTCAGCGCTGGTGCGCTTCGCGGAAAATCAGGGCTCCCGGGGCGCCGAAATCGGCGCTAACTGTGCCACCAATTGTGCCACCCAGAAAAAATCGGGTCGCGATCCCTTGAAAACACTGGGATCGGGGGAGCGGAGGATAGGGGATTCGAACCCCTGAGAGCTTTCACTCAACACGCTTTCCAAGCGTGCGCCATAGGCCACTAGGCGAATCCTCCGTGGCCCTCGCGGGCCGTCGACCATCCTACCCCGAGGCCGGCGGCACTCGAGTCCGCGGGTGTCGCAACCGGTTCTCGCGGCTTCAGTGGACGATGAGATCGGCATCCGTGACCCGGTCCTCGCCGATATGGCCCACTGAATCGCGGGGCGGGCGCTTCGGTGGACGGCAGGTGAGGCCTCGCCGGGGAGTTCCCGCGAGGAGTGTCCAGCCAGGAACCCGAGCCCGTTAAGGCGAAGCCGGCACGCCTACCGTGCTCGCGCAGACCTTCCCGACCCGGCGTACACGCTGCCCGGACGCACCACGAGCGATCGGGGCGCGATCAGCGCGAGGATCCGCCGCGGAGTGTCGACGGCGGCGAAGAGCGCAATGCGCACCGATGTCGCGGCATCCGCGATCGCGTCGCCCTGCCAGAAGGCGTGCTTGCCTCCGGGCGCGTAGCTCGCCCGCTCGATCGCGCTGATCAGCACGCTCATCTCCGCGGGCGGTGCGCCGTGGTCCTGGACAAGTCGGACGCCGAGGCTCCGCGGGCTCTCGCTCGCGGGCACGTCGATCCCCAGGTCGATCGCGGCGTCCTGTACCGCGAGCCACGCTTCGGCGGCATCGCCCGTCCGTGCCGCGGCGAGCGTCTGCCGACGGCGAACTTCGCGGAGCAGGGCGGGGATCGCGAGCGCGAACAGGATGCCGAGCACGATCGACAGCGTCGGCAGGGGGTTCACGGTGGTGCCGCTGGCGTCGCTCGTGCCGACCTCCGGCGCGTTGTCCTCGCCGTCCGGAGTGAGACCGGAGTCGGTCGGCGCCGATGCCTCCGGGGCCGGGGTCGCCGCGGCGGGATCGTCCACGACGCCCGGAGCCGAGCCGGCCGAGGTGAAACTCGTCGGTACGCCGAGGCCGTTCGTCGGTTCGAACGGCACCCAGCCGAGTCCGTCGAAAAGCACCTCGGGCCAGGCGTGCAGCTGACCGCTGGAGACCGAGTACACCGTCTCGCGGTCGACGGCGTCACTGGTCGCACTCCCCGGGAGGTAGCCGACGACGATGCGCGTCGGCATCCCGAGTGTGCGGGCCATGAGCGCGAAGGCGGATGCGTAGTGGATGCAGTAGCCCTCACGCACCTCCAGGAACCTCGCCACGGCATCCGTTCCCGACCCGTCGAAGCCGTCTTCGACGGGCGCGTCGAGCGAGTAGCGGAACTCCGGGCTGCGGAACCACCCCTGCAGCGCCACGAGCGCGTCGTAGTCGTTCGTCGTCCCGGCGGTGACCTCCGCCGCGAGCTCGCCGATGATCGGGTCGATCTCGGTGGGCAGCGCGGTCGTCCCGTCGGGCGGATTGTCGGTGCCCGCCGAGAGCGCGCGGATCTGCTCGAGCGTGGGCCGCGGGACGTTCGTGATGACCTCGTAGTTCTGTCCCTGCGTGGATCCGCCCTGCGGCAGGACCGTCCGGTTGTACGGGGCGACCGCCCATGAGCCGCGCAGTCCTTCGACGTCCACCGCGGGGTACGAGACCGGCAGCCACGGCGAGGACAGGTTGGTGACTTCGACGGTCGTGACGTATTCGCTCAGCCGGATCTCGGGATCCACTTCGACCGCGCCCAGACCCTCCTCGCTCGCCAGCGGCACGGTGCGCACCTTGTCGGGCTCCCACACGGTGCCCTCCAGCTGCGAGAGCGTCGTGACCCGCAGGTAGGGGGCGCTCGGCGCGCTGCTGCGCACGAGCATGACCTCGACCTCGGTCGGGCGGCGCAGGTCGTCTCCGAGCTGGAGGGTCGCGTCGATCCCCGGACCCGTCCCGATCGTGCCCGACCCCGCGCGGGCCACGGGCTGGGGCAGGAGCGGCGCGGCGGCGACGGCGACGACGACGGCGATCGCCCCGATGCCGAGCGCCGTGGCGGGAACACCCGCCGTGCGGGTGGCCGCACGGTCCTTCGGCTCCTCGCGCGAGCGCGTGTCAGTCCGGATCAGGAACAGGATCGCCGCGGCCAGCAGCACGAACGCCATGATGTCGACCTCGCCCGGCACGGCGATCGAGGGGATCAGCCAGACGGCGATCAGTCCGATCGCGGCCAGGAGCGGCATCCGTGCGGTCAGGACGACGTGATCGATGATGATCGTGAGCAGCCCCGTCCCGCCGACGATCAGCATCGACAATGCGGTGCTGGCGTCCAGAGGCGCGGCGCCGAGGGCGATCTCCTCCCCGGCGACCTGCACGAGCCCCGGGAGCGCCCGCACCGTCTCGGGTGTCGGGATGATCCATAGCAGCGCCGTGTCCCGCAGGAACACGAACGTCATGAAGACGATCCAGACGGATGCCTCGATCAGGCTCACGGCGAGGGCGGGGAGCCGCAGCCGGCGTGCGAAGAACCCGGCGGCGAGGACGGCTGCGGCGAGGAGGATCGCGCCGACCAGCCAGCCGCTCGGCCGGACGACCCGCATGAGGGGGAGGAGGGCGGCGAAAGCCGCGACCAGGACGCCGATCGTCAGCGGCAGGTCCGCGCCGCGCCGCGCCGCTCGGTCATCGGAGGACATGACTGATCCCTCGCTGGGCGGCGCTGGACCACGCGACCGCGAGATCGCCGTCCGGGTCCACCGCGGCGGCATGCCATCCACGGTCCGCGGCACGTTCGAGCGCGTCCCCGACCGGGGCGACCGCCAGCAGCAGCGGAAGGGTGCTGTGGTGCACGACGGGCGCGACGGTGTCGGCATCCGCCGGATCGAACCGACCCACGATGAGCACGACCGGACCGGTCATCATCCCGGCGAACACCCGGGGGAGCTTGCCGAGGTGATCGTCCCGGCGTGCGGTGAGCCCGGCGAAGGAGTTCACGAGCCCCTCGACCTCGCTCATGTCGCCGCCGTCGATGCGCTCGGCGAGCGGGGTGCCGTCCGAGTCGATCACCTCGACCGCGTAGCCGTCGTGCACGAGGCGGGTGACGACCGAGACGCACGCCGACACCGCCGCCTCGAAGCCGGCGTCGGCGCCGGGAGCCTGCATCGCCTCGGGCGAGAAGCGCAGGACGCCGCGATCGATCACGACCGTGGCCTCGGGCGTGGACTCCTGCTCCTCCTGGCGCACCATGAGCTCGTCGCGGTGCGCCGTCGCACGCCAGTGGATGCGCCTCATCGAGTCCCCCGGCGCGTAGGGGCGCGCGATCAGGTTGTCCGCGCCCTGCCCGAGCTGGTTGTTCGTGGTGTGGAGTGTGCCGCCGGCTTCGCCCGCGAAGTCGCTCAGGGCCGGCAGGTCAGTTACGGCGGGGGCGACCGTGACGGGGGTGCGTTCGCCGAACACCGTGGTGCGCCGCGCGAGCCCGAACGGGTCGGACGTGGTCACCTGCAGCGGGCCGAGGGGGTGGATGCCGCGCCGCTCGCCCGTGACGACGTATGAGAACTGCACGACGCGTTCGGCACCGCGCAGCCCCGAACCGAGGGCGGGGAAGACGCCGCGCGCCTGCGCCGCCAGGCCCCGCGGGATCGTGTCGCGCCACGTGCCCGGGGCCGTCGGAAGCGCGGTGCGCACCCCGACCCGCACGGTCACGAGCGACTCGCGGCCGACAGCGGCGACGTCGGGGGAGAGCGAGCGGGTCACGGTGTCCGAGCGCCGTGTGAGGTAGAGCGAGAGGATGCTGGCCGCGAGCACCGCGACCAGCAGCAGACCGAAATACATCAGCTCGACGATGCCGACCTCGTTCGCCACGACGAAGCACGCGACGGCCAGCACGGCGGCCCCCGTCCCGCGGGCGGTCAGCGGCCAGAGGCGTCTCATCGCGATGTCACTGTCGCGCGGCGATCGGAACCCGCACGCTCGCGGCGATCCGCTCGAGGATCGAGGCGATCGCGTCGGCCGCGGTCCGGGCTCGGGCACCGCCCGCCGAGCGGGTCGGGATCAGCCGGTGGGCGAAGACCGGAACCAGCAGAGCGGTGATGTCGTCGGGGATCACGAACCCGCGGCCGTCCAGCGCGGCCCACACCTTCGCGGCGCGCACGAGCTGCAGCGTGGCGCGGGGGCTCGCGCCCAGCCGGAGATCGGAGTGGGTGCGTGTGGCCCCCGCGAGGGCGACGGCGTAATCCTCGATCGCCGGGGCGACGTGGACGGCGCGGGCCCACGCGATCAGCTGCGAGACACCCGCCGCGGTCGCCACAGGGGCGATGGATTCGAGCGGGTTGACCGTATCGCGCTGGCGGAGCATGAGTGCTTCGCTGCGCGGGTCGGGATAGCCCATCGAGATGCGCATCATGAACCGGTCGCGCTGCGCCTCGGGAAGCGCGTACGTGCCCTCCATCTCGAGCGGGTTCTGCGTGGCGACGACCAGGAACGGGTCCGGCAGCAGGTGCGTCCGTCCGTCGACCGTCACCTGGCCCTCCTCCATCGCCTCCAGCAGCGCGGACTGCGTCTTCGGCGATGAGCGGTTGATCTCGTCGGCGATCACGATGTGCGCGAAGATCGCGCCGGGCTTGAACTCGAACTCGCGGTCCACCGGGTTGAACACGCTGACCCCTGTGACGTCTCCGGGGAGCAGATCGGGGGTGAACTGGATGCGGCGCACCGTGGCGTCGATGGATGCCGCGAGCGCACGCGCCAGCATGGTCTTCCCGACGCCCGGCACGTCCTCGATGAGAAGATGCCCCTCGGCGAGGAGGCACACCAGTGCGCTGCGCACGGCTTCGGGCTTGCCGTCGATCACCCGGCCGACCGAGGCGAGGATGCCGTCGGTGGCCCGGGTGAAGCTCTCGGCCGTCATCGTGGACTCCGTCACAGCGACCCCCTCGTCCACCGTCGCCTCCGGGCGTGGGCGAACCCTTCCGATCCTAATCGCGGGTTCTCGGGGGTGGGCCTGGGAGATCCCTGCACGCGGGTCTCGGCCTCGCCGAAACGTGGGGCTTTGGTCCCGGACCGCGCACGCGCGACGGACCATGATGAACCCATGACCGACGACGCTCCCGCACCGGACCCGCGCCGCATGCGGATCCTGCTGATCAGTCTGATCGGCGCGGTCGCGCTCGTCGTGGTGATCGCGCTCGTCGCGGTCTTCGTGCAGCGCGACCCCGCGCAGTTGGACGCAACGACGCCGGAGGGTGTCGTGCAGCGCTACGTGCAGGCCGTGATCGACGGCGACACCGACACCGCCGTGTCCTATCTCGCGCCCGACGTCGCCGCGGAGTGCGAGCTCATCCCGCTCGACACCCAGGACCGGCGGGTGACGCTGACCGCGACGACGCAGCGCGCGGATTCGGCCACCGTCGAAGTCCTCATCGTCACCGTGTACGGCTCGGGTCCGCTGGGCAGTGACGAGTACGAGAGCGAGGGCGCCTTCGATCTCGTCCGCACCGACGACGCGTGGGCGATCCGAACGGCGCCGTGGGAGTTCGCCGTGTGCACCGAGACGGGCCGCGGCTGATGTCCGCTCCCGGTCGCGCCCAGACCGCAGTGCGCCGCGTCCTCGTCTACGGCATCCTGTTCGCGCTGATCATCGTCGCGGCCGTCGGACTGTCCGGCCTGCTCGAGCGGGCGGTCTCCGGCGGCGTCCTCGCCGCCGATGAAGCGGGTCTCGCGCGTTCGCTCGCTTTCACCGTCATCGGGATCCCGCTCGCGGGCGTGCTGTGGTGGTGGCAGCGCCGCCGGTTCGCCGACCCCGCGGAGAAGGATTCGCTCGTCTGGGCGCTGTACGTGGTCGCCGTCTCGACGATCGCGCTCGTCACGGCGACCGTGGCCCTCGCGTCGACGCTCACGGCGGCGATCGAGGGACGGTGGGATGCCGGCGCCTTCGCGGTCGCGCTCGTCTGGGCGGGAGTGTGGGTGTGGCACCGCGCGATGCGACGGAGCCACGTCACCGGCCCGACCCGACTGCCGACGGTCGCGGTCACGATCGGCGCGGTCTACGGACTCGCCGTCCTGACCGTCGGCGCGATCGGCGCGGTCTCGGCGCTGATCGGCGCAGCGCTCGCGGGCGCGCAGCCCGTACTGGGGGCATCGCAATCCTGGGGGATCGACGCACTGCAGGCGCTCGCCTGGGCGGCGATCGGCGGCTTCGTCTGGTGGTGGCATTGGTACCGCGACGGCGGCGCGGCGGCATCCGGCGGGTTCGCCCAGGTCGCGCTCGTGGTCGTCTTCGGCGCGGCGGCCGCGACGACACTCTTCGCCGTCGGGACGGTGCTGTTCGTCGTCCTCCGACTGCTGTTCGACGTCGACCCGCGCGCGGACGTGCTCGCCCCGCTGGACGTCGCGATCGCTGCGGCGCTGTTCGGCGGGATCGTCTGGGTCTCGCACGCGGCGGTCGTGGCTGCGCGCCCCGAGGGCGTCCGACGCGGCGCCCGCCTCCTGGTCTCCGGAATCGCGCTGATCGGCGCGGCCAGCGGATTCGGGGTCGTCGTCAATGCGCTCCTCGCGGCGCTCGCGCCGGTGATCGCGGGCGCCGACGCCCGGACTCTTCTGCTCGGCGGCCTGAGCGCGCTCGCGGTGGGCGCGCCGGTCTGGTGGGTCGCGTGGCGCCCGGCCGTCGCGGCGTCCGCCGACGGGGTTGCCGACCGCGCGCGCCGGGTGTACCTGGTCGCGATCTTCGGGGCCAGTGCGGTGGTCGCGATCGTGACACTGCTGCTGATCGGGTTCCGCGTGTTCGAGTTCACTCTGGGAGCAGCGGTGGGCGGGAGCCTTGTGGAGCGGGTCCGGGCCCCGCTCGGGCTGCTCAGCGCGACCGCGCTCGTGTTCGGGTACCACTTCGCGGTCTGGCGCCACGATCGGTCGATCGCGCGCCCCGAGACCGCGCCCGCGGTGATCCGACGGGTGCTGCTCGTCGCCTCGCCCGACGCGGCGCAGCTGCGGCTTGACGTGCGGGCTGCCACCGGAGCGGTCGTCACGATTCTTCCCACGGTGCCGGAGGACGGCGGTGACGCGCTGGGCGACGACGACGTGCCTGCGGTGGTCGCCGCGGTGGCCGGTGTCGCCGCGCCGCGGGCGCTCGTGCTGCGGGTCGACGGCGATGTCCGCGCGATCGGGCTGCAGGACGGCCCGGCACGGGAGCTCGGGCCGGCGGGTTAGACTTGTGTCAGCTCTCCGCGAGGCGGCATCCAGGCCAACTCCCCCAGGACGGAAACGTAGCAAGGGTAACCAGGCTCTGCCGGGTTCGCGGAGAGTCTTACTTTTCCCCGGGGGCTGCCGTCACCGGGCGAACGGGCCGTCGATCGCCGCCCAGTGCAGGAGCATGATCGTCTTGGCGTCCTGGATGCGCCCGTCGCGGATCATCGCGAGCGACTCGTCGAAGTCGAGCTCGAGCACGTCGATGTGCTCTCCCTCCTCCTCCAGTCCGCCGCCCGCACCGGTCCGAGTGCCGGCGTCGTACGGCGCGGCGAAGAAGTGGATGCGCTCGGTCACCGAGCCGGGGCTCATGAAGACGTCGTACACGTGCTCGATCTCGCCGATGCGCACTCCGGTCTCCTCGGAGGCCTCGCGCCGGATCGCGGTGATCGCGTCGTCATCGTCGAGGAGGCCTGCGGCCGTCTCGATCAGCATCCCGTCCGGGTGGCCGTTGACGTACACCGGATAGCGGAACTGCCGCGTCAGCAGCACCGTGCGGCGCGCGAGGTCGTAGAGCAGGACCGTCGCTCCGTTCCCCCGGTCGTACGTCTCGCGCTGCTGCCGGGTCCACTGCCCGTCCGGGCCGCGATAGTCCAGCGTCGTGCGCCGCAGCACGTGCCAGGCGGATGCGACGAGCTCGACGTCGACCACGCGCACATCGGGATTCCCGTTCAGTTCTCGACCGGTCAGGTCGAGCCCGGTCCGCCCGCGATGATCGGGCACGACAGTGCCGGGACGGGGAGCGGGGGAGGCGGCGTCGGTCACGATCCGGAGCCTAGCGGGACGGCATCCGCGCCCTGCCGCAGCCCAGGCGAGGCCCGTAGGCTGGCGGTGTGGCGCAGAGCATCTTCATCACATCGGCCGAAGGCCATTCCGGCAAATCGACCGTGGCCCTCGGAGTGCTCGACGCCCTGAGTCACGCGACACCGCGCGTGGGTGTCTTCCGGGCGATCGCCCGGTCGACCGTGCAGCGCGACTACGTCCTGGAGATGCTGCTGGACCACGACGGCGTGGACCTCGAGTACGACGAATGCGTCGGCGTCACCTACGACGACGTGCGGGCGGATCCGGATGCCGCTCTCGCGGTGATCGTCGAGAGGTACAAGGCGGTCGAGGCGCAGTGCGACGCCGTCGTGATCGTCGGCAGCGACTACACGGATGTCGGAAGCCCCGCGGAGCTCGCGTACAACGCCCGCATCGCCGCGAACCTCGGGGCGCCCGTGCTGCTCGTCCTGAGCGGGCGCTCGACGCAGGACGAGACGCAGCCCGAGCTCCTCGGCTCGTCCCTGCCGCGGACGGCCGCCGAAATGGGACAGATCGCCGATCTGGCGCTCGCCGAGCTCGCCCACGGCCGCGCCGAGCTCTTCGCGGTGATCGCGAACCGCGCCGATCCCGCGAGCGCCGCCGCGGCGACCGCGGCGATCGAGCGCTCGCTGCAGTCCTGGCTCGCATCGGCGCACGCGCGGGTGCCGGTGTGGACGATTCCGGAGGACCGGTTCCTCGTGGCGCCCTCCATGCGCGGCATCATGCGCGCCGTCGACGGCGACCTCCTCGCCGGCGACCCCGACCGGCTCACGCGCGAAGCCCTCGGCGTCGTGGTCGCCGGCATGTCGATGGTCAACGTCCTGCCGAGGCTGCTGGAGAGCTCGGTCGTGGTCATCCCCGCCGACCGCTCCGAAGTGCTGCTCGCGACCCTCCTGGCGAACGCCTCCGGCACGTTCCCCTCCATTTCGGGAATCGTCCTCAACGGAGGCTTCGAGCTGCCCGAACCGGTCATGCGGCTCCTGGACGGGCTGGGCTCGAACGTGCCGATCATCACGACGGATCTCGGCACGTACGAGACCGCCGTGCGGATCATGAGCACACGCGGGCGGCTCGCCGCCGATTCGCAGCGCCGTTACGACACCGCGCTGGCGCTCTTCGAGACGAACGTCGACACCGACGAACTCCTGCGGGCGTTCGGCGTGGCACGCGCGACGGTCGTCACGCCCCTCATGTTCGAGTTCCAGCTCATCGAGCGCGCGCGGTCCTCCCGCAAGCGCATCGTGCTGCCCGAGGGCGACGACGACCGTGTGCTGCGGGCCGCCGCGACCGTGCTCAAGCGCGGCATCGCCGACCTTGTGATCCTCGGCGAGCCGTTCGAGGTGCGGGCGCGCGCGATCGAACTCGGGATCGACATCCAGCGCGCCGAGGTGCTCTCTCCCTTCGACCCCGTGCACGTCACGAAGTTCGCCGAGGAGTACGCCCGCCTACGTGCCCACAAGGGAGTCACGATCGCTCAGGCCTCCGACACCGTGACGGACGTCTCCTACTTCGGCACCCTCATGGTGCACATGGGACTGGCCGACGGAATGGTCTCGGGTGCCGCGCACACGACGGCCCACACGATCCGCCCGGCGTTCGAGATCATCAAGACGAAGCCCGGCGTGTCCGTCGTGTCGTCCGTGTTCCTCATGGCGCTCGCCGACCGCGTCCTCGTCTACGGCGACTGCGCGGTGATCCCCGATCCCACCTCCGAGCAGCTCGCGGACATCGCGATCTCATCGGCCGCCACCGCCGCGCAGTTCGGCATCGATCCGCGCGTCGCGATGCTGTCGTACTCGACGGGGGAGTCCGGCTCGGGTGCGGAGGTCGAGAAGGTCCGCGCGGCGACCGCACTCGTGCGCGAGCGTGCGCCGGAGCTCCTCGTCGAAGGGCCCATCCAGTACGACGCGGCGGCCGACGTCGCCGTCGCCGCGGCGAAGATGCCCGGCTCGCAGGTCGCGGGGCGCGCGACGGTGTTCGTCTTCCCCGATCTGAACACCGGCAACAACACGTACAAAGCGGTGCAGCGCTCGGCGGGCGCGGTGGCGATCGGCCCGGTGCTGCAGGGCCTCAACAAGCCGATCAACGACCTCTCCCGCGGAGCGCTCGTCGAGGACATCGTCAACACGATCGCGATCACCGCGATCCAGGCGCAGGGTGAACCCGCTGCGGCGTCGGAAAGTGCGGTGCACGCATGAGCGTCGTCCTCGTGGTCAACAGCGGCTCGTCCTCGTTCAAGTACCAGCTGATCGACATGCGCACCGAGACCGTGCTCGCATCCGGGCTCGTCGAGCGCATCGGCGAGCCGGTGGGGCGCTCGACGCACACGGTCGTCGCGCCGCCGGCGGACGGGGCATCGCCGACGCTGCTCGACGCGACGTACGAGCGCGAACTGCCGATCCCCGATCACACCGCCGGATTCGGCGTCATGATCGACGCCTTCGCCGAGAACGGTCCCTCACTCGCCGAAAACCCGCCGACGGCCGTCGGCCACCGCGTCGTGCACGGTGGCGCCCGCTTCTTCGAGCCGACCGTGATCACACCGCTCGTCGAGATCAACATCGACGAGCTGTCCGTCCTCGCCCCGCTGCACAACCCGGCGAACCTCGCGGGCATCGTCGCGGCGAAGAAGGCCTTCCCCGACGTCCCGCACGTCGCGGTCTTCGACACCGCCTTCCACCAGACCCTTCCGCGGGCGGCCTACACGTATGCGATCGACGCGGAGCTCGCCGCCGCGCATCGCATCCGCCGCTACGGCTTCCACGGCACCTCGCACAAGTTCGTCAGTGAGGCCGCGGCTGCCTTCGTGGGCCGGCCCCTGACCGAGCTGAAGCAGATCGTGTTCCACCTCGGCAACGGAGCCTCGGTCACCGCCATCGACGGCGGCAGCTCGGTGGAGACGTCGATGGGTCTGACACCGCTGGAGGGCCTCGTGATGGGGACCCGGTCGGGGGATGTCGACCCCGCCGTGCTCTTCCAGCTCGCCCGCCGGGCGAACATGACGATCGACGACCTCGACGACCTGCTCAACAAGCGGAGCGGCCTTCTCGGAATCGCGGGCTCTGCGGACTTCAGGGACGTCAGTGCCGCGGTGGAGCGCGGCGACGACGACGCCCTCCTCGCGTTCGAGGTCTACGTGCACCGTCTGCGCGCGTACGCCGGCGCTTACATCGCCCAGCTCGGCGGGGTCGATGTGATCTCCTTCACGGCCGGCGTGGGGGAGAACGCGCCGGTGGTGCGCGCCGCAGCTCTGGAGACCCTCGGCTTCGCGGGAATCGAGATCGACCCCGAACGCAACGGTGCGCGCGGGCGCGGCATCCGGCGCATCTCCACCGACGATTCGCAGGTGGTCGTGCTCGTCGTGCCCACGAACGAAGAGCTGGAGATCGCCCGGCAGACGCTCGTGGCCGTCGCCGGCTGAGCCCTCCGCCGCGGGCGGCGATCCGGTCACCGGGGCGGGGCGCGTCCGACTACGCTTGCACCGCGGCACGACGCGCGCCCAGCCCTCATTTCTCACCCTCGCCCGGAGGTCCTGCGTGGCTCACGACTCCCTGCCCGATCTGACCGCGTACGACGCGGTCCTGTTCGATCTCGACGGCGTGCTGACCCCGACCGCCGAAGTGCACATGCACGCGTGGCAGAGCATGTTCGAGGAGCTGTTCGCCGAGTGGGGCATCCAGCCGCCCTACACCGAGCGCGATTACTTCGATTACCTCGACGGCAAGAAGCGCTACGACGGCGTCGCGAGCCTCCTGCGCAGCCGTGACGTCGAAGTCCCGTGGGGTGACCCGTCCGACGACCCGAGCGCCGACACCGTATGCGGAATCGGCAACCGCAAGAACGAGGTGTTCTCCCGCGTCCTGCGCGCGGAAGGCATCGTCGCGTACCCCGGTTCGGTCGCGCTTCTGGACCGGCTCGATGCGGTCGGCATCCCGACCGCGGTCGTCTCGAGCTCCAAGAACGCCGAAGAGGTGCTGCGCTCGGCGGGGCTCCGGGAGCGTTTCACCGTCGTGATGGACGGCGTGATCGCCGAGCGCGACCATCTCGCCTCCAAACCCGCACCCGACGTCTTCCTCGAGGGGGCGCGCATGCTCGGCGTCGACCCCGCCCGTAGCGCGGCGATCGAGGATGCGATCAGTGGCGTGCAGTCCGCCGCAGCCGGCGGCTTCGCGCTCGTCGTGGGCGTGGATCGCGGCACCGGGCCGGACGAACTGCGCGCGGCGGGAGCCCACGTCGTCGTGGCGGATCTCGCCGAACTCGTCGGCGCCGCGTCGCACGATGCCCAGAGCTCGACCGGGGAGGGCCGGGCATGATCGACCGCGACCGGTTCCCGATCGACCCGTGGTGCCTGATCGAGAGCAGCTTCTCGCTGGATGACGTCGGGGTGACCGAGACCCTGTTCTCCGCGGGCAACGGCTACCTGGGCCTGCGCGGCAACCACATCGAGGGGCGCTTCGCCCTCGAGCACGGCACGTTCATCAACGGCTTCCACGAGACCTTCCCGATCCGCCACGCCGAGCAGGCCTACGGCTTCGCCGAGGTCGGCCAGACGATCATCAACGCCCCCGACGCGAAGATCATGCGCGTCTACGTCGACGACGAGCCGCTGTCGCTCGACGTCGCCGACGTCCGCGAGTACGAGCGCGTGCTGGACATGCGGGCGGGCGTCGTGCGCCGCCGGGTGCGCTGGACCACGCCGTCCGGCAAGGACGTCCTGATCGAGGACGACCGGCTCGTGTCGTTCGAGGAGAAGCACCTCGCGGTCCTCCGGCTCGAGGTCACGGTCCTGAACGCCGACGCGCCGGTCACGATCAACTGCCAGGTGCTGAATCGGCAGGACGGGGAGAACGTCTACGGCGGCAGCCCCAAGGCGACCAAGAAGGCGGGCTTCGACCCGCGCAAGGCCGAGCGCATCCAGGAGCGCGTCCTGCAGCCGGAGGAATACTGGCAGGACGGCCAGCGGTCGGCACTGTCGTACCGGGTGACGGAGTCGGGCATGACGATGGCCGTGGTCGCCGACCACATCATCGAGACCGACAACGAGTACAACGCCCGGACGCTCGTCGAGCCGGACATCGCGAAGAACGTCTTCCGCGTGCAGGCCAAGGCCGGCGTCCCGATCCGGATCACGAAGCTCGTGAGCTACCACACGTCCCGCGGGGTTCCCGCGCGCGAGCTCGTCGACCGCTGCCGCCGGACGCTGGATCGCGTCGAGGTCGAGGGCGTCGAGCGCCAGTACGATCGCCAGCGCGCGTGGCTCGACGGGTTCTGGGACCGCTCCGACGTCTGCATCGGCGGACACGACGACCTGCAGCAGGCCACCCGCTGGTGCCTGTACCAGCTCGCGCAGGCCGCAGCGCGTGCGGACGGACAGGGCGTCCCGGCGAAGGGTGTCACGGGCTCCGGCTACAGCGGTCACTACTTCTGGGACACCGAGATCTACGTCCTGCCGTTCCTGGCGTACACGACGCCGCTCTGGGCGCGGAACGCGATCCGGATGCGGTACCTCATGCTCCCGGCGGCGCGCCGCCGGGCGCATCAGCTCAACGAGCACGGCGTGCTGTTCCCCTGGCGCACGATCAACGGCGAAGAGGCGTCGGCGTACTACGCCGCCGGCACTGCGCAGTACCACATCAACGCCGACGTCAGTTTCGCGCTGGCCAAGTACGTCCGCGCCACGGGTGATGTGGAATTCCTCCACCGCGAAGGCGTGGACATCGCCGTGGAGACCGCGCGGCTGTGGGCGACGCTGGGGTTCTGGCGCACGAACGACAGCGACGGCGAGGAGTCCTTCCACATCCACGGCGTGACCGGGCCCGACGAATACACGACGGTCGTGAACGACAACCTGTTCACGAACGTCATGGCGCGCTTCAACCTGCGCTTCGCGGCACGAACCGTTCGCGAGATGGCCGAAGACGATCCCGAGGCGTACCGCCTCATGGTCGATCGGCTGCGCCTGGATCCGTCCGAGGCGGAGTCCTGGGACCGTGCGGCCGAGGCGATGCACATCCCGTTCAGTCCGGCGCTCGGTATCCACCCTCAGGATGCGGTGTTCCTCGAGCGCGAAGTGTGGGACCTCGAGCACACTCCGAGCGAGCAGCGACCGCTGCTTCTGCACTTCCACCCGCTCGTGATCTACCGCTACCAGGTGCTCAAGCAGGCCGATGTCGTGCTCGCGCTGTATCTGCAGGGCAATCACTTCTCCGATGAGGACAAACTCGCCGACTTCGAGTACTACGACCCGCTGACCACCGGGGATTCCACCCTTTCGGCGGTCGTGCAGGCCATCCTCGCCGCCGAGGTGGGATACCAGGATCTGGCGCTGGAGTACTTCCGCGAGTCGATCTTCGTCGACCTCGGAGACCTCCACCACAACGCCTCGGACGGTGTGCACGTCGCGTCCGCGGGAGGTGTGTGGACCGCGCTCGTCGCAGGTTTCGGTGGCATGCGCGACCACTTCGGTGAGCTGTCGTTCGACCCGCGCCTGCCGGCGGACTGGCCGGAGCTGTCGTACACGCTGCGGTGGCACGGGACGGCGCTGCGGGTGCGGCTCACGCGCGACGCGCTGAGTCTCACGGCGGGGGAGGGTGAACCGCTCGTGTTCAGCGTGCGGGGCGCGGCCTACGCGATCGGCCCCGGCGAGGAGGTCGTCGTGCCGCTCGCGGGACAGGGTCCGGTGATCCCCGGACGTCCGTCCCTCAAGCAGTTCGCCGACGTGCGCCGCGAGGACGGCACGCTGCTGTCCGCATCCGTGCCGACGGTCACCACGACGATCCCGGTGATCGGCTCGGCATCCGACGTGGAGCACGGCGCGGACGCGTGATCGGCGCAGCACCGCAGGCGACGACGGCGGCCCCCGCGATGTCGGGGGCACGCCGTAGGGTGGTGATGTGACGACCGCTCTGTACCGCCGATACCGTCCTGAGGCGTTCGGCGAGATGATCGGACAGTCGCAGGTGACCGAGCCGCTCATGACGGCTCTGCGCAGCGATCGCGTCGGGCACGCCTACTTGTTCTCCGGTCCGCGCGGCTGCGGCAAGACGACGTCGGCGCGCGTCCTGGCGCGGTGCCTGAACTGTGCGCAGGGACCGACCGATGTGCCGTGCGGCGTGTGCGAGAGCTGCGTCGAACTCGGCAGGGACGGCGGCGGTTCGCTCGATGTCGTCGAGATCGACGCCGCGAGCCACAACGGTGTCGACGACGCGCGCGATCTGCGTGAGCGCGCGGTGTTCGCCCCCGCGAGGGACCGCTTCAAGATCTTCATCCTCGATGAGGCTCACATGGTCACCCCGCAGGGCTTCAACGCCCTGCTCAAGCTCGTCGAAGAGCCGCCCGATCACGTGAAGTTCATCTTCGCCACGACCGAGCCCGAGAAGGTCATCGGCACGATCCGCTCGCGCACGCACCACTATCCGTTCCGGCTCGTTCCGCCCGCCCCGATGCTCGAGTACGTGCAGCAGCTGTGCGAGGCGGAGGGAGCGTCGGCAGAGCCGGGCGTGCTGTCGCTCGTCGTGCGGGCGGGCGGCGGGTCGCCGCGCGACACGCTGTCACTGCTCGACCAGCTGATCGCCGGCTCGGAGGGCACGGTCGTGACGTACGCGCGCGCGGTGGCCCTTCTGGGCTACACGCACGCCGAACTGCTCGACGAAGTGGTGGACGCTTTCGGCGCGGGCGATGCGGCGGCGGCCTTCACCGCCGTCGACCGCGTCGTGCAGACGGGGCAAGACCCTCGGCGCTTCGTGGACGACCTGCTCGAGCGACTGCGTGATCTCATCGTCGCCGCGGCGACCGGTCAGGGGGCCGCCGCCGTTCTGCGCGGTGTCCCCGCCGAGGACCTCGCCCGGATGCTGCGTCAGGCCGACACGTACGGCACCCTGCGCCTTTCGCGCACGGCCGACATCGTGATCTCCGCGCTCGACGAGATGACCGGCGCCACCTCCCCGCGACTTCAGCTCGAGCTCATGGTCGCCCGCGTGCTCGCGCACACGGGCGCTGACGTCGGTGCGCCTGCGGACCGGCCGGCGGCGGCTGCTCCGGTGGCGACCGCACGCGAGGCGGCGGTCGCGCCCGCGGCCTCCGCGCCGAGAGCCCCCGCGACCACAGCCGCCGCCGCACCGACAGCCGCCGCACCGACAGCCACCGCGCCGACCGCCGTCGAGTCCGGCGGCAAACCGTCCTCTCCCGTGCCCACACCTCCTCTGGCGGACCCGGGCCCCGCTGCGGCGGCGCCCGTCGCCCCGGGAACACCGGAGCCCGCGCCGGCCGCCGCCGCACCGCCGTCGGGTCCGGTCACTCTGCAGCACATGCGCGATTCCTGGCCCGAGGTGCTGGGCCGTCTGGAGGCCGCGAGCCGCTCCTCGTGGCTCCTCGCCTCGAACGCGCGCGTCGTCGATCTCGACGGCGATGTGCTCACTCTCGCTTTCCAGAGCCAGTCCGATGTCGCGAAGTTCAAGAAGCTGGCCGCCGGCTCCGGTCCCAGCGAAGACCTCCGTCAGGCGATCCTGGCCGTGCTCGGCATCCGCGTGAAGTACCTGGCCAAGCACGACGGCGGCCCGGCATCGCCGCCGCCCTCGGCACCCCCGCCGTCGGCCGGCGCGGTGCCGCCGCGCGGCCCCGCGACCGTGCCCCCGCGGCCCGTCACCGCACCCGCCGCCGGGCCCGTCACCGAATGGGCGGTCGCGACGATCCCGAGCGACGCCGACGCCCCGCCGGTCGACATGCCCGAGTCGCCCCGCGCGCTCGGACAGTTCGCGGTCGACGACGAGCCCGAAGAGGCGGGCGCCGTCCGTGCAGGGGTCGCCACGATCGCGCCGCCGCGCGAAGGCGAGGTGCTGCCCGATCGCGAGGTGGCGCCGCCCGTCGACGCCGACGACGAACCCGACGACCTGGATGCCGCTCCCGACGCGGTGCTGCCCCCCGTGGTCGCCCCGCCGCTTCCGCCTACGACCCGACCCGCGCCCGGTGCGCAGAAGTACGGCGAAGCGGTCGTCCGACAGGTGCTCGGTGCCAGGTTCGTGCGTGAAGAGCCCTACCAGCCGCCCACGAGGTTCAGCTGATGTACGACGGCATCGTCCAAGACCTGATCGACGAGTTCGGCCGGCTGCCCGGCATCGGCCCGAAGTCCGCCCAGCGCATCACGTTCCACATCCTGCAGTCACCGTCCTTCGACGTGTCGCGGCTGGCGGTGCTGCTGGGTGAAGTGCGCGACAAGGTGCGCTTCTGCGACATCTGCGGCAACGTGTCCGAGCAGGATCGGTGCAGCATCTGCCGCGACCCGCGCCGCAATCCGTCGGTGATCTGCGTGGTCGAAGACGCGAAGGACGTCGCGGCGATCGAGCGCACGCGGGAGTTCCGCGGCCTGTACCACGTGCTCGGCGGTGCGATCAGCCCCATCGCCGGGATCGGACCCGAAGATCTCCGTATCGCACAGCTCATGCAGCGCCTCGCCGACGGCACGGTGCAGGAAGTCATCCTCGCGACGAACCCGAATCTCGAGGGCGAAGCCACCGCGACCTACCTCAGCCGTCTGCTGCACACGCTCGAGATCGCCGTGACGCGCCTCGCCTCGGGGCTCCCTGTCGGCGGTGACCTCGAGTACGCCGACGAAGTCACCCTCGGTCGTGCCTTCGAAGGTCGCCGCGCCGTCTGACGACGCCGGCCCGTGAGCACCATGACGGCGACCCTGACGCGCTTCGACGGCCGCGCCTGGCTGCTCTTCTCGGCGATGGCGGTCCTCTGGGGGATGCCGTATCTGTTCATCAGCATCGCGGTCGAGTCCCTGTCGCCCCCGGCGGTCGTGGCCGGACGCACCCTCATCGGCGCCCTTCTCCTGCTGCCGTTCGCGTTGCGACGGAAGGCGCTGCGTCCGGCGTGGTCGAAGTTCGGCTGGGTGCTGGCTTTCGGGGCGATCGAGATGGCGGGCCCCTTCCTCCTGCTCGGCCACGCGGAACAGACGCTGCCGTCGGGGCTCACCGGGCTCCTCGTGGCCACCGTGCCGCTGTTCGCGGCGGTCATCGCGTTCACCGGCGGCGACCGGGCGGTGCTGCGTCCGGCCCGACTGATCGGGCTGATCGTCGGCTTCGTCGGCGTCGGCATCATCGTCGCGGGCCCCGGCCTGGCCGCCGGCGGAACGGCGGGGCTGATCGCGATCGGCGAGGTGCTGCTCGTGGCGCTGTGCTACGCGATCGCGCCGTTCATCGTCGCGCGACAGCTCAAGGGTGTCCCGGCGCTCGGCACGATCACCCTGTCCCTCGCGGCGGTCGGCGTGTTCTACCTGCCGATCGCCCTCCTCACCCAGCACGAACCGCCCACCGTCCGCAGTTCGCTCTCGCTCGTCGCCCTCGCCGTGCTGTGCACCGCGGTCGCGTTCATCGTCTTCTTCGCCCTCATCGACCGGGTGGGCCCCGCTCGCGCTCCGCTGTTCACCTACGTCAACCCCGTCGTGGCGATCCTGCTCGGCGTCCTGATCCTCGGCGAGCCGATCACGATCGGACTCGTGATCGGCTTCCCGCTCGTGATCGCCGGGTGCTGGCTCGCGGCGACCGGCGGAACGCTGCGGACCAAGCCGCCGTCCGAAGACCTGCCGCCGGTCGCGTCCGGCTGAGTTCAGCGCAGGACTTCCACCAGCGCCACCCACGACACGATGATCGCCGTGATGATCGCCAGGATGCAGCCGGCCGCACAGAAGTAGAGCGCGGCCGGATCACCGGCCACGGCCAGGACGCCCGCGGCGGCGTAGGCGGCGACGGGCAGGAAGCCGACGGCGGCCTTGACCGCCTTGGCCCGCGCGGAGGGGTTGTGATCGGCATAGATCTCGCGCGTCGCCACCACCTGGAAGACACCCGCAACGGCGGCGGCTGCCAGCAGCGCGCCCCCGAACCAGACCGCACTGATGGCGGGGACGAGCCCGAGACCCGACCCGATGATCGCCAGCACGAGCGAGGAGATTCCGGCCGCGAGGCGAGCCGTCAGCGACCGGGCCTTCACGATCTCGCCGATGTTGACGCTCGCCGCCACGATGACCAGACCCGCGAGCGCGGCAGTGCCGCCGACCATCGCGACGTTGAATTCGCTCCACAGTTCGAGTTCGTCGCCCATGGCCGCGATGCTATCGCCCTGCCGGAGGCGCCACCGCCGCCCGGCCCGTGGGCAGAGCCGGCGTGGACACATGACCGAGGCGGCATGGCCGCGTCCCTAGAATGATCCCTTGGGGCGCGGCATCCGATCGTCCGCCCGTCATCCACCCGCGTCACCGCAGTGACGCCCCCGGGAGTCTCATCGTGGCGTTGTTCGTGCAGAAGTTCGGCGGATCGTCGGTCGCCGACGCGGAGAGCATCAAGCGGGTCGCCAAGCGCATCGTCGATACGCGTCGCGCCGGTCACGACGTCGTCGTCGCGGTGAGCGCCATGGGCGATACGACCGACGAGCTCCTCGACCTCGC
Source organism: Microbacterium lacus (assembly GCF_039531105.1). NCBI lineage: Bacteria > Bacillati > Actinomycetota > Actinomycetes > Micrococcales > Microbacteriaceae > Microbacterium > Microbacterium lacus. The sequence continues at coordinate 2,776,772 of NZ_BAAAPK010000001.1, read as the reverse complement.
CGGCCAGGTGGCACCGATCCCCGCGCCGCGAGAGCTCGACATGCTCCTCTCCAGCGGCGAGCGCATCTCGATGGCGCTGCTGGCGATGGCGATCCACTCGATGGGCTTCGAGGCGCGCTCGTTCACCGGGTCTCAGGCGGGCATGATCACCGACGCGACGCACGGGGCGGCGCGCATCGTCGACGTCACCCCCGTCCGACTGCGCGAAGCACTCGACGAGGGGGCGATCGTGATCGTCGCCGGGTTCCAGGGCTTCAACCGCGACACCCGCGACATCACGACGCTCGGTCGCGGGGGGTCCGACACGACCGCCGTGGCGCTCGCCGCCGCTCTCAAGGCGGACGTCTGCGAGATCTACAGCGACGTCGACGGCATCTTCACCGCCGACCCCCGGGTCGTGCCCCGCGCGCAGAAGCTCACGCACGTCTCGAGCGAGGAGATGCTCGAGCTCGCGGCGAACGGCGCGAAGGTGCTCTACATCCGCGCCGTCGAGTACGCGCGCCGCCACGGCGTGCTGATCCACGCCAGATCCACGTTCAGCTCCGGTGAGGGGACGTGGGTGCTCGGTCCCGGAATGTCCCTGCCCGCGGGCACAGAAGGAGCAGAAATGGAAGAGCCGATCGTCGCCGGGGTCGCCACCGACCTCAGCCAGGCCAAGATCACCGTCATCGGCGTGCCCGATGTGCCCGGCAAGGCAGCCGAGATCTTCAAGATCGTCGCGAAGTCCGGGGCGAACGTCGACATGATCGTGCAGAACGTGTCCGCCGCCGCCACCGGTCGCACCGACATCTCCTTCACGCTGCCGAAGGAGGACGCCGCGCTGGCGCTGCGCGCCCTCGCCGCCGAACAGGGCGAGGTCGGTTTCGAGAGCCTCGTGCACGACGATCAGATCGGCAAGCTCTCGGTCGTCGGCGCCGGGATGCGCACGCACTCGGGTGTCTCCGCGACGCTGTTCGAAGCGCTGAGCGTCTCTGGCATCAACATCGAGATGATCTCCACGTCCGAGATCCGCATCTCGGTCGTCGTCAGCGGCGACGAGCTCGCCGAGGCGGCGCGGGTCGTGCACACCGCGTACGGCCTGGACGGGGATGCCGAGGCCGTCGTCCACGCCGGCACCGGGCGCTGAGCGCCTCGTCAAGAGGTTCTCTCCCATTCGTCCTGATCTCGTAATCTGATCGCCCGGCACTTTCCGGGGGACCGCCGTACGCTCGGTTCGTCGGAGGGGGCACGATGAGCAGAACGACGCTGTCGACGAGGGCACGCTGGCTCTGGGGGATCGGGGCCGCACTTGCGGTCTCCGCGGTCGTCGGCGGGGCACTCGTCTTCCAGCCATGGCTGCTGTTCATCGACGTGCGGGTCGACGACGAGATCCCGGCAGCCGTGGCGACGGCGACGCCGGAACCCACGCCGGCGGCGTCGGCGAGCGTGGAACCCGCGGAGCAGATCACACCTGCTCCGCCGGCGGGTCCGGTCGACCTGCTCACCGGATCCTTCATCAGCCACGAGCACACGACGTCCGGGTCCGTCCGCGTGATCGAGAACCCCGACGGCACCCGCCAGCTCGCGCTCGTGGGGCTGGAGACCTCGAACGGGCCCGACGTGCACGTGTGGCTGAGTGCGGGTCCGGTCGTGGAGGGCACCGACGGGTGGTTCACCGCCGCCGGGTACGAGCACATCGATCTCGGTCCGATCAAGGGCAATATCGGTGACCAGCTCTACGACATCCCGGCTGACGTGGATCTGACCGTGTTCCGCACCGTCGACCTGTGGTGCGTGCAGTTCTCCGTCTCCTTCGGCGCGGCGGCGCTGTCGTAACACCGGACCCGGGGCGCGGCATCCGTTTCGGGTGGCCGATAGAATCTGGATTTCACCCTCGACCCGCAAGGAACCGCCATGACCCGCATCTCCGATTCCGGACTCTCCGTCGCCGTCGTCGGCGCCACCGGCCAGGTCGGCACCGTCATGCGCGAGATCCTCGCCGAGCGGTCGTTCCCGATTCGCGAGCTCCGCCTGTTCGCCACGGCGCGCTCCGCCGGCACCGCGGTCGAGTTCGGTGGGCAGACGGTCATCATCGAAGACGTCGCCACCGCCGATCCCGCGGGCATCGACATCGCCCTGTTCTCCGCCGGGGCCACCGGCAGCCGCGCCCACGCCCCGCGCTTCGCCGAAGCGGGAGCGACAGTGATCGACAACTCCAGCGCGTGGCGCATGGACCCCGAGGTGCCCCTCGTGGTGAGCGAGGTCAACCCGCACGCGATCCGCGAGGCGCACAAGGGCATCATCGCGAATCCGAACTGCACCACGATGGCCGCGATGCCGGTGCTGAAGGTCCTGCACGAGGAGGCGGGCCTCGAGCGCCTGATCGTCAGCACCTACCAGGCCGTCAGCGGGTCCGGGATCGCCGGCGCGGAAGAGCTGCTCGGACAGGTCGAGGGGGTGCTCGCGCAGGGCGACACGCTCCGGCTCGTGCACGACGGCTCCGCGGTGGACTTCCCCCAGCCCGAGAAGTACATCGCCCCGATCGCCTTCGATGTCATCCCGTTCGCCGGCAGCCTCGTCGAGGACGGCCTGAACGAGACCGACGAGGAGAAGAAGCTCCGCAACGAGAGCCGCAAGATCCTCGAGCTCCCCGAGCTCCGCGTCGCGGGGACGTGCGTGCGCGTTCCGGTCTTCACCGGCCACTCGCTCAGCATCAACGCCGAGTTCGCCCGCGACATCACGCCCGAGCGCGCCCGTGAGGTGCTTTCGGATGCCGCCGGCGTGCGCCTCGAGGAAGTGCCCACTCCGCTGCAGGCTGCCGGCACCGACCCGAGCTATGTGGGTCGCATCCGCGCCGACCAGTCCGCTCCCGAGGGCAAGGGTCTCGTGCTGTTCATCAGCAACGACAACCTCCGCAAGGGCGCCGCGCTGAACGCCGTGCAGATCGCCGAGCTGGTCGCCGCCGGTCTCGGCGTGTCCGCCTGACGCCCGCCGTCGCATCGTCTCGGCATGCCGAGGGGATAAGAAACGCGGACTTTACGGGCGCAGGAGCGTTCGGCCGTGGCGGGCGGGGTCGGAGCGAGAACTACACTTGACGGGTGAGTGAAACCGTCGATGTCGTGCTCATCGGGGGTGGCATCATGAGTGCCACCCTGGGCACCCTCCTCTCCGAACTGCAGCCCGACTGGAAGATCGTCGTCTACGAACGGCTCTCCGACGTCGGACTGGAGAGCTCGAACGCGTGGAACAACGCCGGCACGGGCCACGCGGCCCTCTGCGAGCTGAACTACACGCCCGAGTCCTCCGACGGCACCGTCGACCCGGCCAAGGCGATCTCGATCAACGAGCAGTTCCAGCAGAGTCGTCAGTTCTGGTCCGCGCTCGTGGACGAAGGCGCCCTGGATGCGCCGTCGACGTTCATCAACTCCACGCCGCACATGACTTTCGTCCGCGGCGAGAAGGATGTCGCGTTCTTGAAGAAGCGCTACGAGGCGCTGAAGGACCAGCCCCTGTTCGCCGGCATCGAGTACTCCGAGGATTCCCGCATCATCAACCAGTGGGCCCCGTTGCTCATGCAGAAGCGCCGTGCGGGCGAGCCGTTCGCCGCGACCCGTGTGCCCGCCGGCACCGACGTCGACTTCGGCGCGCTCACCCACCAGCTCTTCGACAACCTGCGCGAGCGGGGTGCCGAGATCGTCACGAACCGCGAGGTGAAGCGCCTGAAGCGCCGGGCCGACGGCACGTGGGACATCTCGTGGCGGAACTCCATCGGTCGCACGCCCGGAAAGACCAACGCGCGCTTCGTGTTCGTCGGCGCGGGCGGCTGGGCGATCAAGCTCCTGCAGCGCTCGGGGATCCCGGAGATCAAGGGGTACGGCGTGTTCCCGATCGGCGGGCAGTGGCTCAAGACCTCGAACCCGGCGCTTGTCGCCCAGCACAAGGCGAAGGTCTACTCCCAGGCCTCGGTCGGGGCGCCGCCGATGTCGGTTCCGCACCTGGACACCCGTGTCGTCGACGGGGAGACCTCGCTCCTGTTCGGCCCGTTCGCGACCTTCAGTCCGAAGTTCCTCAAGAACGGGTCGATGCTCGACCTGTTCGCCCAGATCCGACCGAGCAACATCTTCGTGATGCTGAAGGTCGCGGTCGACAACCCGTCGCTGATCACCTACCTCGTCAGCGAGCTGCTGAAGAACCACAAGAAGAAGGTCGACAGCCTCCGCACGTTCATGCCCACCGCGAAGGACGAGGACTGGGAGCTCCTGAACGCCGGTCAGCGCGCGCAGGTCATGAAGAAAGACCCGAAGAAGGGCGGCGTGCTGCAGTTCGGCACCGAGGTCGTCACGGGCGCGGACGGCTCGATCGCCGGACTCCTGGGCGCATCGCCGGGTGCGTCGACCGCCGTGTCGATCATGCTGGGCCTCCTGCAGTCGTGCTTCCCCGATCGGATCGACGAATGGGAGCCGCGTCTGCGCGAGCTCATCCCGAGCTACGGCGAGAAGCTCAACCCGCGCCCCGAGCTCGCGCAGGAGATCCTCGCCGAGACCGCCGAGACCCTCGCACTGACCGCCTGACCCACCGTGCCCGCAGGCCCTAGGGTGGGCTCATGCGGGTGCGCGGGGGGCGCCGGTCCAGGCTGGCGGGTGCGGTGGCCGTCGCGCTCGCCCTGCTGCTCGCGGCGCCGCCCATGGCCTCCGCCGCACCGCGGACGCCCGCGGATTCCGGTCGCGCGGCATCCGTCGAGGACTTCACCTACGACTCGTTCACGGGCGAGTACTACCTCGTGCGCGGCACGGGCGGGCGCAGCGAGCTCTACACGGTGGAGACGCTCGTCGCGCGCTTCCCGGAGTTCGACCAGAACAAGGGCATCATCCGATCGATCCCGAAGGCGGACGGGGAGATCGAGCACGACACGCAGGTGCTGGACGTCACGGGTGCCGCCGGCGCCCCCATCCCGTGGTGGACCGAGCAGGACGACGACTACGTGTACGTGCTCACCGGCGACGACAGCTACGTCCGGGGCGTGCAGACCTACGTCATCACCTACACGATGAACGACGTGGTGCTGCGCTACGAGGACACCGCGGCCGACGAATTCTTCTGGGACACCGTGGGGACCGACCACGCACAGCCGTTCGGATCGGTGACCGCGCGCGTGCACGTGGGCGGGGATGCCGCATCCGGCGTGCTCGATGACCGTGCGTACTGCTACGCCGGACCGTACGGGTCGTCGGATCCGTGCGGGATCCAGCGCGTCGGCGCCGAGGCGTGGCCGGCCGAGATCGCGTCGTGGGCCGGGGCGATGGGGTCCTCGGCGGAGCCTCGGGTGTCGTTCACGGCGGCCGAGGACGACCTCGGCGCGGACGAGAACGTCTCGGTGGCGATCGGCTTCGAGCTCGGCACGTTCTCCGCCCCGGAGCCGCCGCCCTACCCCTGGTGGCTGTGGATCCTGCCGGCCCTCGCGCTCCTGTCCGGCATCGGGGGGCTTCTTTTCGTCCTGGTCATGAAGGTCGCGCTGCGCCGCAATCCGGACCGCTCGCCCGTCATCGTGCAGTACACCCCGCCACCCGACGAGTCGCCGACCCTGTCGGCCGGTGTCCTGGACGTGCCCGAGCGCGCGCTCGCCGCGCACGTCGTCGACCTCGCGGTCCGCGATGCGGTGGAAGTGCGCGCCTCCGGCGACCGTGATGATCCGGACGACTTCGAGGTCGTCCTCGTGAGCAAGGAGGGTCTGGACGCCGACGACCTGCGCGTCGTGTCCACTCTGTTCTCACGCAAGGCGGAGCCGGGCGCGGACGTCGATCTCGGCGCGTTCGCCTCTTCGCCGCCCGTGCGCGCGGTGACCTACGTCCGACGCATCGACGAGTCGACGGTGCAGCGCGGCTACCGTGCGAAGGTGCCCGGATGGGTCGCCGCCGTCCGGGGCCTGTTCCAGATCGGCGGGCTCGTGCTCGCCATCGGGATGATCTTCTTCGGAGACGGCGCGTTCGCCGTGCTCGCGCCGCTGGCGCCGCTCGGCAACGTCCTGTACATCGGGGCGATCGTGAGCGGGTTCTTCGCTTTCCTCGTGCTCCCGTTCTTCCGCCTGCCCAAATCCACGCTCACGCTCGCGGGCGGCATCCACAAGACATATCTGGACGGCATCCGCGAATACCTGCGCCTCGCGGAGGAAGATCGCCTACGCGCGGCGCAGTCGCCGCGCACGGCCGACCTGGTCTCGTCCGGACGCCGCGCCTACGGGGATGTGCCGAACGCTCCCGGGGCGGACATCGTGAACGTGTACGAGCGGCTGCTGCCGTACGCGGTCCTCTTCGGGATGGAACGAGAGTGGTCGCAGGTCATCCGCAGCGCCGTCCCCGTCGCAGCTCCCGCGACCCTCTCGCTCCTGGACGCGGTCTCGTCCCGATCGCTGTCCGAAGCGTCCTCGTCGATCGGACGGCTGGCGAGCACTCCGGTGAGCAGCTCCGGATCATCCAGCAGCTCGTCTTCGAGCTCGAGCTGGTCCTCGTTCGGCGGTTCGTCCGGAGGCGGATTCTCCGGCGGCGGGGGCGGTGGCGGCGGTTTCGGGGGTCGCTGAAGCGGCGACTACGCTCGGCACGTGGCCAAACTGTACTTCCGCTACGGTGCGATGAACTCCGGCAAGTCGTCGGCCCTCCTGCAGGCGGCGTACAACTACGAGGAGCGCGGGCAGCACGTGCTGCTGGCCAAACCCGCGATCGACACGAAGGAGTCCGACAAGATCTCCAGCCGGCTGGGGATGTCGCGGGCCGTCGATTTCCTGATCGCGCCGGATGCCGACCTGCGCGCCCTGTTCGCCGAGCACCGCGCGCGCGTACAGGCATCCGGCTCGGAGGCGCTGTTCGACGAGCAGACCTCTTTCGGCCGGCCGGTGGACGTGGCGTGCCTCCTGGTCGACGAAGCCCAGTTCCTCACCCCGGAACAGGTCGATGATCTCCTCCGGATCGTCGTCCTGGACGGGGTGCCGGTCCTGGCGTACGGCATCCGCACCGACTTCCGCACCGAGGCGTTCCCGGGATCCCGGCGACTGCTCGAGCTCGCCCACAGCCTGGAGGAGCTCAAGACGATCTGTCGGTGCGGGCGCAAGGCGATCTTCAATGCGCGCCTCGTCGGTGGCCGGTTCGTCTTCGACGGCGATCAGGTCGCGATCGACGAGCTGTCCACCGACCGGGTGACCTACGAGTCGATGTGCGCCGAGTGCTACCTGCGCGAATCGGGCGGGCGGCTGGACGGCCGCTGACGACCGGGGCCCGTCGCTAGGCTGAAGCCATGCGAGTTCTCCTTGCCGGCGGCGCCGGCTACATCGGCGCCCACACGGCGGTCTCCCTGCTGGATGCCGGTCACGATGTCGTCCTCCTCGACGACCTCTCGGGCACGAGCGCGATCGCCGCCGACCGCATCGAGACGATCACCGGCCGCACCGCTCCGCTCGTGGTCGGCGACGCGTCCGACGACGCCGTCGTGGAGGAGGTGTTCACCGCGTACGGTCCGATCGACGCGATCATCCACCTCGCCGCCTTCAAAGCCGTGGGGGAGTCCACGCAGAAGCCGCTGGAGTACTACTCCAACAACGTCGACACCACGTTCGCGCTCCTGCGCGTGGGCTTGGCGCACGGCATCCGCTCATTCGTGTTCTCCAGCACCGGCACCGTGTACTCCGACCCGGCGGACCTGCCGTTCACGGAGGAGTCGACGACGAGCATCGACCTGTCGAACGCGTACTCCAAGTCCAAGCGCATCAACGAAGTGGTCCTCGCCGACGTCGCGCGCGTGAACCCCGATCTGAACGTCACCGTGCTGCGGTACTTCAACCCGGTGGGCGCGCACCCGAGCGGCCTCATCGGGGAGGATCCGGCCGGCATCCCGAACAACCTCATGCCGTTCGTCGCCCGCGTCGCCGTCGGCAAGCTCGACCGCATCGGCGTGTTCGGGGACGACTACGACACCCCCGACGGCACCGGACTGCGCGACTACATCCACGTCGTCGACCTCGCGGAGGGTCACGTCACGGCGCTCGAGAAGGCCGAGCCGGGATACGCGGTCTACAACCTCGGCACCGGGCGTCCGGTGAGCGTGCTCGAGCTCATCGCGTCGTTCGAGAAGGCCGTCGGTCGTGAACTGCCCAAGCGGATCCTCGCCCGTCGACCCGGCGACGTCGCCGCGACCTACTGCGATCCGGCCAAAGCCGCGCGCGAGCTCGGATGGGTCTCCCGACTCACGATCGACGACTCGTGCCGCGACTACTGGAACTGGCAGTCGAAGAACCCGGACGGGTACGCGACCGTCTGACGGCTATGGCCTCCGCGGGGTGCGGCGAGGCGGCCACGGGATCAGCATCGACGTCGTGCGCCGGTAGTCGGCGTACGACGGATACTTCGCCGAAGTGATCGACTCGGTGAAGATCGTCGACCCGATGAACAGCACCGTCAGCAGCGCCGCCCCGATGATCGTCCAGTTCAGCGCACCGCCCCACACGCCCTCGCCCGCCGCGACCGCCGCGCTCGCGCCCAGCAGGTAGAAGACCCACCACTGGGCCTGTTCGAAGAAGAAGTTCGGGTGGCGGCTGAAGCGGAAGAGCCCGCCGGTGGCGAATCCCGGTTCGAGTCGGCCACCGGCGGCGGCCTTCGCCCGGTGGAAGTCCCACTGCTGCTGGTCGGCGGCGAACTCTCCGGCCAGGAAACCGAGGAACACCACCGCGAGCAGGACGTCTCCGATTCCGGGCGCACCGGGGTACTGCCAGGCCACGAGTGCGGGCATCGTGATCAGCACGAGGAGGGCGTTCTGGTACAGCACGATGAACAGCAGGTTGAAGATCTGGAACTGCCACGGCTTCATCCGTCCGCGCAGGATCGCCCAGCGGTAGTCCTCCATGCCGGTGTATCCGCCCTTGCGGGCGAAGTTGAAGGTGAGCCGGATCGCCCACGCGGAAACCAGCACGGCCATCAGGACGAGACGTCCGGATTCCTCGCCGGCGGCGATCGCGGCGCCCGCGAAGATCCAGACGTAGATCGCGGGGACGATCGACCACACGCGGTCCACCCACGATGTGTCTTTCGTGATCAGCGAGGCGATCCAGCAGAACAGACAGGAGAGCGACGCGACGACCAGCACGACGGCCAGCGGATCCATGGCCACAGCGTAGAACCGCCCGCGGGCTGGGTGTCCGCGGATCGCCGTACATGGTTGTGATGGGGATGTCTACCCATCGGAGGCGTTTCGGGGCGAGGTTAGGATGAAAAACCGTGCTGGTTGGGGCAGCACGGAACAGCAGAAGCGGCCAAGCCAGGGAGTGACCAGGGGATGAAGGCTTTGTCGTGGATGCGTGCGCGCCCCAAGGCGCTCGCGTCGGCGGCGGGCGTGACGATCGGCGCGGTGGCGATCACCACGATGGCGTTCGCCTACGAGGGATTCCCCACCACGAAGGTCGACCTCAACGACGGCGGGGTCTGGATCACCAAGACCTCCGCGATGCTCGTCGGGCATTTCAACCACGAGTCGACGGTGCTCGACGGCGGACTGCGGACGACCGGCGAGGACTACGACATCCTCCAGGATGCCGCCAACGTACTCGTGGTCGACTCGGGTGCCTCTACCCTCGCTGCGGTGGACCCGGCCCGGGTGTCGCTCGGCGATTCGGCGAAGATCCCCGGTTCGGCCAAGGTCGCCCTCGGCAATCAGACCGCCGCCGTCCTGGACCGCAAGTCCGGCGCCCTGTGGGTCGTGCCGGTGCGCGGCATCGCCGCCTTCGAGATCGAGGCGGCCGACCCGGTCGCCGATCTCGGGGCGGATGCGGATGTCACGGTCGCGAAGGACGGAACCGTCTTCGCCCTCTCCAGTGAGCGCAACGAGGTCGTCACGGTTCCGGTCGACAACGAGGGGCAGGCCGGCGAACCCTCGACGGCTTCGCTGGGCGAGCCGGCGTCGTCCGGCGGCGCGACCATCACGGCCGTCGGGACGACCCCCGTCGTGCTCGATCCGGTCGCCGGTGCGGTCATGTCACCCGGTGGGATGCGGACGGAGGTCCCGAACCTCGACGGCGCGGTTCTGCAGCAGGCCTCCGAGCAGACCGACGCCGTGGCCGTCGCGACCGGGTCCGAGCTCGTGCGGGTTCCGCTGGACGGCGCGGATCCGGTGATCGTCCCGGCGAAGGGACAGGGCGCTCCTGCGGCGCCGGTCTGGCTCCGCGGGTGCACGTACGGTGCCTGGGCGGGCTCAGGGGCGTTCCTGCGCGACTGCACCGGAACCGACAGCGACGTCTCGGCCGCGATCGAGGACGCACAGGACGTCGGAAGTCTCGTGTTCCGCGTCAACCGCGACGTGATCATCCTGAACGACGCGGTCGGCGGCGCGGCGTGGATGGCGAACGAGAGCCTCCAGCGCGTCGACAACTGGAACGATCTCACGCCGCCGGAAGGCGAGACGGAGAACGAGGACGACTCCACCGAGGAGACCGTCGAGACCACCCTGCCCGAGCGCAGCGAAGTGAATACGCCTCCCGTCGCGGAAGACGACTCGTTCGGCGTGCGCCCCGGCGCGTCGGCGCTCCTCCCGGTGATCGACAACGACAACGATCCCGACGGCGACGTGCTCGTGGCCACCGTCGCCGAGCAGAAGACCTCGATCGGCACGGTGCAGCCGATCTACAACGGCGCATCCCTGCAGATCGCGGTCGATGAGAACGCCACCGGGTCGGCGACGTTCTCCTACGAGATCGACGACGGCCGGGGCGGCACCGACACCGCCACCGTGACGCTGTCCGTGCACGAAGACGACCAGAACGCCGCGCCCACGCCCAAGCGCAAGACCTCCCTCACGGTGGAGACCGGTGGCACGGTCTCCTACAACGTGCTTCCGGACTGGATCGACCCGGACGGTGACGACATCTACCTGAAGGAAGTCGTCGCCGCCCCCGGCGACGAGGTCGATTTCAGCACCGATGGACAGCTCACCTACAAGGCGACCGCGAGCCTGCAGGGGCGCAAGGACATCCCGGTCACGGTCGCGGACGGATTCGGCGAGGTCACGACGACGACGCTCACCCTGGACGTCCGCCCGCAGGGCTCGACGAAGCCGAAGACGAATGCGGATCACGTCGTGACGCACGTCGGCGAGCAGATCACGGTCGCCCCGCTCGCGAACGACACCAGTTCCGGACGTGAACAGCTCCGGCTCGGGCGCGTCGATGAGGTACCCGGCGCGACGGTGCTGCCGGACTTCACGAACAAGACCTTCACGTTCACCGCCCCGACGGTCGGCGTGTACTACGTGCAGTACCTGGCGACCGCCGGTCCCGAGAACGGCGAGGGCATCGTCCGCATCGACGTGATCGAAGCCGCCCAGGTCGATCTGCCCCCCGTCGCGGTCCGGGACGTGGCGCTTCTGCCGACCGGCGGCGATGTGCTGATCGGTGTGCTCAACAACGACACGGACCCGGCCGGCGGCATCCTGGTCGTGCAGTCAGTGTCGATCGAGCCCGGGACCGGTGTGTCCGTCTCGGTGCTCAACCACGAGACCCTGCGCATCACCGACCAGGGCACGCTCGAGGAGCAGGTGCGGATCTCGTACCGGATCTCGAACGGCACGCAGTCCGCGGACGGCGAAGTCGTGGTCGTGCCGATCCCCGCGCCGGAGAAGATCCTCCAGCCCGTCGCGAATCCGGACACCGCGACCGTGCGAGCGGGAGACGTCGTGACCATCCCGGTCCTGGCGAACGACACCCATCCGAGCGATGACGCCCTGCATGTCGCCCCCGAGCTCATCGAGCCGTTCGTCGACCCCGAGGACGGGGAGGCGTTCGTCTCGCAGGACACCGTGCGATTCAAGGCCGGTCCCGACGCGAAGACCGTCTACCTCACATACGAGGCGGTCGATTCGCGCGAGCAGAAGGCCGCGGGCTATGTCACGGTGCAGATTCTGCCGGTCGTCGAGGAGACCAACGCCGCGCCGCGACCCCGGGACATCGTGGCGCGCGCGCTGTCGGGCACGTCGATCGACATCGCCGTGCCGCTGGACGGCATCGATGCGGATGGGGATTCCGTCGAGCTCCTGGACATCTCGTCGAGCCCGACGAAGGGTCGCATCGTCGAGGTCGCGCAGAACTACCTGACCTATGAGGCCTTCGACGGCTCGACCGGAGTGGATGTGTTCCGCTACCGCGTGCGCGACCGCCTCGGCAAAGAGGGCACCGCGACGATCCGCGTCGGCATCGCCCCGGCCGAGGAGGTCAACCAGGCCCCGTACGCGGTGAAGGATGCCGTCGTGGTGCGCCCCGGCCGCGAGATCGCGGTGCCCGTCCTGGTGAACGACTCCGACCCGGAAGGCGATGACCTCGCCCTCGTGAAGAACGGTCTCGAAGTGCCCGCGATCGACGGCCTGTCCGCCAGGGTCTCCGGTGATCGTGTGCTCGTCCAGGCGCCGGACCGGGCCGTGGAGACGTCGCTGCAGTACACCGTGAAGGACGCGCGCGGCGCGACGGCCACTGCGGTCCTGCAGATCACCGTGGACGAGAACGTGCCGCTGCAGGCGCCTGTCGCTCGCGACGATCGTCTGCGGCCCTCCGATCTCGACGCGGAGACGCTGTCCGCGGATCTGGACATCCTCGACAACGACGAAGACCCGGACGGCACGACCGACCGGCTCGGCGTCGAGGTCGGTGCGGGAGCGCGCCTCCTTCAGGACGGCAAGGTGCGGGTCACCGTGACGGACGAGCTCCAGCTCATCCGCTACACGCTGACCGACCAAGACGGTCTGCAGTCCTCCGCGTTCATCTTCGTGCCCTCCGAAGCCGGGTTGCGACCCACTCTGACCTCCACCAAGCCCATCGAGGTGCTCAGCGGAGAGACGAAGGAAGTGCCGCTGTCGAAGTACGTCACGGTCGCCGGCGGCGGCGAGGTCGTCATCACCGAGCACGCGAAGGTGAGCGCGGTCAATTCGAACGGCGCGGACCTCGTCAAGGACGAGCGCACCCTGGTCTACACGTCGGCCGACGGCTACTTCGGCCAGGACGCACTCACGTTCGAGGTCACCGACGGCTCCGGCCCGGACGACCCCGAGGGCCGCAAGGCGACGCTCAGCATCCCCATCAACGTCATCCCGCCGGACAACCAGCAGCCCTCTTTCGTCGGCGGCCAGGTGAACGTCGCTCCGGGTGAGGATGCGACCGTGCTGGACCTCGCCGCCCTGACGACGGACCCCGATCCGGAGGACAAGGGCAAGCACGAGTACACCCTGACCGGCGGTCAGGAGAAGGGCATCTCGGCGCGGGTGGACGGCGATCGTCTGCTGGTCGAGGCCTCCTCGAACGCCAAGAAGGGCGCCGCGACGACCCTCACGCTGCGCGTCTCGGACGGCGAGACGGAGCCGGTCGAGGGAACGGTGCTCGTCCAGGTCACGGCGTCCAACCGTGCGATGCCCGCGGCGAACACCGACACGCTGCCCGAGGCGGATCAGGGCAAGAGCGTCACGGTCCCTGTGCTGGCGAACGACTTCAACCCGTTCCCGGAGACGCCGCTCAAGGTCATCTCGGCTGCCGTCGAGACAGGTTCGGGCCAGGCGAGCGTGAACGGATCGGACGTCGTGGTCACCCCGTCGGCCGACTTCGTGGGAACCCTCGTCGTGCGCTACACGATCCAGGACGCGACGGAGGACCGTGATCGCGAGGCGACCGGACAGGTCGTGCTGACCGTCCAGGGCGTCCCCGAGGCGCCGGGTGCGCCGACGGTGACGAGCGTGCAGGACCGGACGGTCGTCGTCTCGTACGCCGCGGCATCCAACAACGGAGCCGAGATCACGAAGTACACCGTGCGCGCCGTCCAGGGCGGCGCGTACTCGAAGGAGTGCCAGTCGACGACCTGCACGCTGGACGGTCTCACGAACAACGTGGAATACGTGTTCCAGGTGACGGCCACGAACCGCGTCGGCGAGTCCAAGCCGTCCGGATCGTCTGCGGTCGCACGACCCGACGCGCGTCCGGACACCCCGAACCCGCCCACCCTCACGTTCGGCGACAAGTCGCTCAATGTGGCGTGGACGACGCCGACGACGCCGGGTTCGCCCGTGGAGCGCTACACGCTGGAGATCTCTCCGGCGCCGCCGTCGGGCATCACCCAGAAGGACGTGACCGGGAACTCCGTCACGTGGGAGGGGCTGGAGAACGGCGGCAACTACCAGGTCCGCGTGCAGGCCCACAACCGGGCACCCGAACCGTCGAGCTGGAGCAACTGGTCGGCGTCCGAAGTGCCCGCCGGGCCCCCGCTGGCGGGGTCCGCGCCGACGACGGCCGAACTCGCGCCCGTCGGAGACCAGGCCCAGATGCAGGTGAACTGGGCGACCCCGCCGAGCAACGGCGACGCGATCGACGGATACCAGCTCGAGGTGTGGCAGGGATCGACCCTGCAGCGGACGCTGACGCCCGGCGCCGGCGCGAACAGCCAGGCGGTCGTCGTACCGACGTCCGAGAGCGCATACACGTACCGCATCCGCGGGCACAACAAGGCGGGCTGGGGGGAGTGGAGCCCGATGTCCGCGCCGCGCCGCGGTGTCGTGGCGCCCTCCGCGCCGCGGATCGATTCCGTCACCGCCGGAGACCGCCAGCTCACCGTGGCCTTCACGCCCGGGTCGCGCGGTGGCGCGTCCACGAGCGAGGTCGCCTACCAGTACCGACTCAACGGTGGGGGTTGGGCGGGCTTCCCCGGCAACGGCGTGATCGGCGGGCTCGGAAACGGCACGGCGTACACGGTGGAGATGCGCGCCGTCGCCACGGTCGACGGCACGACGTACGCCGGCGCGGTGTCGAACGGTGTCCGCGAGACCCCGTACGGACAGCCGTTCGCGCCGGCAGCGAACGCCAGGAACCTCGGCCAGAGCGTCGAGGTCAGCTGGAACTCGGGCGGATCCGACAACGGCCGGCCGATCACGACGACGCAGATCCGGATCGACGGCGGCGGGTGGCAGGACGTCGGCGCGAACGGCTCGCGGACCGTCGGCAACGGCTACCAGCAGACGCATTCGATCGACGTGCGTGCACAGGACTCCACGGGTGCCTGGTCACCGGTCGCCTCCGCCTCGGCGCGGACGGACGACCCGCCGACGCCCCGCGCGTTCGTCACCCCGGGTGCCAGTGCGCAGGGTCAGCCGGGTTGCAGCAGCGCGTCGTGCGCCTACTTCGTCGTGAACACGCGCGACTTCAACGCCGGCACGTACAACATCGTGTGCCACTCGGACCGCGGCCAGATCAACAGCGGCTCCTCGTGGCGGCTCGACGCCAACGGCACGCAGCAGCTCGGGTGCTACTTCGGATACCCGGGAGTGAACGTCTGGGTGGAGATCAACGGCAAGGCCTACGAGAAACGCAGCTGGTAGCCGGCGCCCTTCTCCCCATCTGATTCTCGTCATCGCAGAGGAATGAACTGACATGAGCATGACCCCCGAACAGGCCGCATGGTTCCACCAGACCTTCGACCGGCTGGTGCAGAACATCGACAAAGCGGTCCAGGGCAAGCACGAGGTCGTCTCGCTGGTGCTGTCCTCGATGCTCGCGGAGGGGCACGTGCTGCTCGAGGACGCGCCCGGAACCGGCAAGACGAGCCTCGCCAAAGCGCTCGCCGCAACCGTGCAGGGCACGAGCTCCCGTATCCAGTTCACCCCCGACCTCCTGCCCTCCGACGTCACCGGCGTGACGATCTACGATCAGCAGACGCACCGGTTCGAGTTCCACAAGGGCCCGATCTTCGCTTCGATCGTGCTGGCCGACGAGATCAACCGCGCATCGCCGAAGACGCAGTCGGCACTGCTGGAGGTCATGGAGGAGTCGCGGGTCACCGTGGACGGCGTGACCCACGAGACCGGACGCCCCTTCCTCGTGATCGCGACCCAGAACCCGATCGAGCAGGCGGGGACGTACAAGCTCCCCGAGGCGCAGCTCGACCGATTCCTCATCAAGACCTCGATCGGATACCCCGACCTCGCGGTCACGGAGAGCATCCTCGCCGGTGCCTCCAACCGCAACCCGTCCGCGGGGCTGAGCGCGATCATCACGATGGGCGCGGTCGCGGACATGGCCGATCTCGCGGCGACGGTGCACGTCGACCCCGCGGTGCTGCGGTACGTCGCCCAGCTCGCCGAGGCGACGCGCAACGATCCCGCGACGCGCCTGGGCGTGTCCGTTCGCGGCTCGATCGCGATGGTCCGCATCGCGAAGGTCTGGGCGGCCGCGCACGGGCGTCACTTCGTCCTGCCCGATGACATCAAGACGCTGGCACGTCCGACGTGGCAGCACCGTCTGATGCTGGATGCCGAGGCCGAGTTCGCCGGCACGACCAGCCAGACAGTGATCGATCGCGTGCTCGACTCGGTCGCGGCTCCCCAGGCGCGAACGGCGGCCTGATGGTCGCCGAGGCACCCTCGGCGCCCGATTCGACGCGCGAGGCCGGATGGCAGGACGTCGCCGCCCTGATCGGGGTGCGCGTCCTCGCGCGCCTGCGCCTGATCACCGCCGCCGTCCGGCCTTTGGCGTGGGTGCTCATCGCGGCGTCGGCCGGCTCGTGGATCGTCGGGCAGATCGCGGGATGGTCCGAACTGACGATCGTCGCGATCGTGCTGGCCATCACGGTCGGGTTGTGCGCGCTCTTCCTGATCGGTCGCACGGCGTACGACGTGTCCCTCGACCTCGCGCGGACGCGCGTCGTCGTGGGTGAACGGGCCGTGGGCGCCCTGACCCTCGCCAACCGGGGTTCGCGGGCCATCCTGCCCTCCCGCATCGTGCTCCCCGTCGGCGCCGGTCGCGGCGAGTTCGGCATCCAGCGCCTCGCCCCCGGCGAAGAGGCGGAGGAGCTCTTCGCCATTCCGACGCAGAAGCGCGGTGTCGTGAAGGTCGGCCCCGTCAGCGTCGTGCGCGGCGATCCGCTCGGCCTCTTCGAACGCGCGCACCGCCGTGACGAGCCGGTCGACCTCTTCGTGCACCCGCGTACGGTGCTCTTCGACGGACAGTCCCTCGGTTACCTGCGCGACCTCGAGGGTCTTCCCGCCGCGGATTTGTCGCGCGACGACGTCTCGTTCCACGCCCTGCTCGAGTATCAGCCCGGCGACGACCTGCGCCACGTGCACTGGCGCTCGACGGCGCGCACCGGGACGATGATGGTCCGCCAATACGAGGAGACGCGTCGGTCGCATTTCGTGATCGGCCTCTCACGCTCCAGCGGGGATTACGACACGGCGGAGGACTTCGAGCTCGGCATCTCCGCCGCGGGCTCCATCGGACTGCGGGCGCTGCGTGACTCGCAGCGCGTGGACGTGCGGGTGCAGGGGCGAGAGCTCCCCGCCGGGACCGGCAAGCAGCTCCTCGATTCGCTCGCGGCGCTCGAGGCCAGCAAGCCGCGCGAGGGCGGCCTGGCGAACCTTGCCGGCGTCGTGTCGGCCACGATGCCGCTCGCGAGCGTCGTGGTGCTCGTCTGCGGGTCGAAGGTGCGAACCGAGGACTTGCGCCTGGCCTGCTCGCGACTGCCGTTCGGTGCCCGCGCGCTCGCCGTCGTCACGGACACCACGGCCTCCGCTCCCACGCTGCGCCGCATCGGCGAGGCTGACGTGATCACGATCGGCGCGCTCGAGCAGATCCCCGCGGCCCTGTCGAAGGTGCTCGCATGACCGACACATCAGCTGCACGCTCCGTGATCGCGCCGCGCCGGTGGATCCTGGACCTGGGAGCGACGGCGCTGCTCACCGCGACCGCATTGGTCGGCTTCTGGCCGACCTTCGCCGGGGCCTCCTTCCTTCCCGCGGCGATCGGCGGGATCCTGCTCGGCCTCGGCATCGCCGCACTCGCCGCCTGGCGCCGGTGGGGCATCCTCGTCGTGACCGGCCTCGTGATCGCCGCCTATCTCGTCTTCGGCGGTGCCCTCGCCATCCCGTCCACGACGATCCTCGGTGTCATCCCCTCATTGCAGACCCTGCAGAGCCTGGTGCTGGGCACGGTGACCGCGTGGAAGCAGATGCTCACCACGGTCGCACCGGTCGCCGCCGCCGACGGCCACCTGATCGTGCCGTTCCTCCTCGCGCTCGTGACCGCGACGGCGACGGCATCCCTCGCCCTGCGTCTGCGTCAGGTCGGGTGGGCGCTGATCCCTCCGGCGGTGCTCCTGATGCTCGTGATCGCGCTCGGCACCCCCGAGCCCGCCTTCCCGATCGTGCAGGGGATCGTGTTCGCCGTCGGTGCGACCGCCTGGCTCGCCCTGCGCCAGATCTGGGCCCCCCAGAACAGCGCCGTCTCGGTCGGTCAGGTCGATCCGGCCCGTGCGTCCCACATGCGCATGCGTCGCCTGCTCGCCGGCGCCGGTGTGCTCGCGGTCGCCGTCGGCGCGGGCGTGGCGACGAGTGCCGTCGCGGCGCCGGCGGAACCCCGCCATGTCTTCCGCGACGCGATCATCCCGCCCTTCAACGTCCGCGACTACCCCAGCCCGCTGCAGTCGTTCCGCAAGAACGTCCGCGACGACGCCTCCGACACGCTGTTCACGGTCGAGGGACTGCCGCGTGACGCGCGCATCCGCACCGCGGTCATGGACGACTACGACGGCATGGTCTACAACGTGGCCGACGGTGGCCCGACCTCGACCAGCGCCTTCACTCCGCTGCGCTCCGACATCTCACCCGATGCCGAGGGGATCCCGGTGACGCTGCGGATCGCGGTCGGCGAGTATCGCGAGGTGTGGCTCCCGGTGGCCGGAGAGCCCACCGAGATCCGCTACTCGGGCGACCGGGAAGACGAATTGCGCCGCGGCACGTACGTCAACCCGTCCACCGGAACCGCTGTGGTCACCCCGAAGCTCCGCCGCGGGGACGAATACACCGTCGACGCGGTGATCCCCACGATCCCCGATGACGACCAGCTCTCCGAGGTGGACTTCGGGAAGGTCGCGCAGCCCAAGCAGAGCAACGTGCCCGAAGAGCTCGCCGCGCTCGCGGCGGAGACCGTGGCCAGTGCGGAGTCGCCCATCGAGCAGGTCCGGGCGCTGGAGGCCTTCCTCTCCGAAGGCGGATTCTTCAGCCACGGACTCGAGGGCGAGGTGCTCTCGCGCGCCGGGCATACGTCGGAGCGGATCACGACGCTCATCGGCGGCGACCAGATGATCGGCGACGACGAGCAGTACGCCGCGGCGATGGCGCTGCTGGCCGGCGAGGTCGGCATCCCCGCCCGCGTCGTGATGGGCTACTACCCCGAGGAAGAGGACTCCGGCCAGGCGGTCTTCACCGCGACCGGTGACGACGTGCACGCGTGGGTCGAGGTGAATTTCGACGGCGTCGGCTGGCTCCCGTTCGACCCCACCCCGCCGGAGGATCAGGTCCCGAACGACCAGAACACCAAGCCCCGCACGGATCCGCAGCCGCAGGTCCTGCAGCCGCCGCCCCCGCCGCAGGAGCCGGTCGACCTGCCGCCCACGCTGCCGGAGGATCGCGAGTCCGAGGACGAGTCGATCAACCTCGCCGGCATCATCGGGACGATCCTGCTGATCGGGGCGATCTCGCTCGCGATCATCGCCCTCCTGCTGTCTCCCTTCATCCTGATCGGCGCGTGGAAGGCCGCGAAACGCCGTTCGCGACGCACCGCCGCCCGCCCGGCCGACCGCATCAGCGGCGGGTGGGAGGAACTGACCGATCGTGCAGTCGACTACGGGGCGCGCCTGGAGACGGGGGGAACGCGACCGGAGGAGGCCGCGGCCGTCGCCGTCAGCCTTGACGTCCCGCGGGTGACCGTCCTCGCCGAGCGCGCGGACGCCGAGGTGTTCGGGCCGTCGGATCCGACACCGGAGGACGTCGAGGCGTTCTGGACCGAGGTCGAGGAGATCGTCGGGTCGCTGGGCGAGCGGGCCGGGTTCTGGAAGCGCATGAAGGCCCGCCTGAGCCTGCGCTCGCTCTTGACCGGATCGGCGATCTCGTCCGGTCTGCGTGGACTCCGCGACGCCGCCACCGCGCGTGTCCGCGGCGGATCCGGCACGATCGAGGGGAAGGCCGCGAGCCAGTCGACGTCCGAGGAGAGTGAAACGCCATGACGGAGGATCCGTCCGCACCCATCGCGCCGATCTCTCGGCGCGCGATCGCGTACGTCATCGACGCGTTCATCCAGACGGCGCTGGTTTTCGTCCTCATCGGCGCGGTCATCGTGACGGCGACGGTCGTGGGCCCGCAGGGCATGCTCACGGCGCTTCTGATCGGCGGGATCATCGCCGCGCTCCTGATCCTCGGCTGGCTCGTGATCTACACCCTGATGCAGGCGGGCCGCGGCTCGATCGGCATGCGGGCACAGGGACTCCGGCTCGCCACGGCGACGGGCGACGCCCGCCTGGGGTTCGGTCGGGCTCTCCTGCGCAACATCGTGTTCTGGGCGGCGTGCGCGATCGTCGTCGGGTACTTCACCCCGCTGTTCGACGGTTCCGGCCGCTTCCAGGGGTGGCACGACAAAGCGGCAGGTGCGCTCATGCTCAACGCGAACGCGAATGCGAAGGCGAACGCGGACGTCGCCTCGGCGCAGACGGCGAAGACGGATGCTGCTCCCGCGATGACGAAGGCGGATGCCGCTGCACCGGCATCCGCGGACATCGCTCCCGCGGCGCAGGCACCCGCGACCCGCCCGGCACCGGCGCCCGCGCCCGCGCCGAGCAGCGCACCTCCGGTCGCCTCGACGGACCAGGGGGCGCTCATCGCCTTCGTCCCCGGGGTCAGCCGGAGCTCCGCAGCCCGGGAAGACGCGCCCGTGGCGCAGACGGGCGCCGACGAACTCGACGCGACCGTCCAGGCGCCGCCCGCCGCGACCGCGGCGCCGCCCGCACCGTCCCGCCCGGATCCCGCGGCGCCGTCTCCGGCCCCGGTCGCGCCGGAGCCCGACGACATCGAGGACACGCGCATCAGCATCCCGGGTCACCGACTCGTCTTCACGTGGGACGACGGCACCCGCACCTCGGTGTCGCGACGCACGATCTTCGGCCGCAACCCGACGCCCGAGGACGGGGCGGTGATCGTGTCGGTCCGGGACGAGACGCTGTCGCTGTCCAAGACGCACTTCGAGGCCGCAGCCGAGGCGTCCGGGGGATGGGTGCGCGACCGCCATTCCACGAACGGCATGACCCTGGTCCGCGACGGGCAGCGCATCGCGTGCCCGGCCGGCCAGCGCGTGACCGTCCGCCTCGGCGACGCGATCGAGATCGGCGACCGCATCGTGACGATCGGCGGTTACGCGTGAGGCCGGCGCTGGTCGTCTCGACCGGCTCCGCGACGCACGCGGGTCTGCGCCGCGCCCTGAACGAGGACGCGCACTTGGCGAGCGCGCCCGTGTTCGTGGTCGCCGACGGGATGGGCGGGCACGAGGCGGGCGAGCGCGCCAGTGCCGCAGTGATCGCGGAATTCGCGACGTCGGTGGGACGCACGTCGCTTCACCTCGACGACGTGCGTCTCGCCCTCGCGCGGGCCCGGGTCGTCGTCGAACGGCTCTCCCTCTCGGCGGACGGGCGGGCGGGCACCACCCTCAGCGGTGTGGTCATCGCAGCCGTGGACGGGATGGGGTACTGGCTCGCGGTCAACATCGGCGACTCCCGGACGTACCGGCTCGCCGACGGCGAGCTCGAGCAGATCAGCGTGGACCACTCGGTCGTCCAAGAGCTCATCGAGACCGGTGAGCTCACCCCGGAGGCAGCCCTCACCGACCGGCGCCGCAACATCATCACGCGTGCCATCGGCGCGAGCAGCACGGGGGACGCCGACTACTGGCTGTTTCCGGCGGAGCTCGGCGACCGGATCCTGGTGTGCTCGGACGGTCTGACCTCCGAGATCTCCGACGAGCGGATCCGCGCGGTGCTCTCGAGCGTGCCGGACCCGCAGGAGGCCGCCGACGTCCTCGTCGGTGAGGCGGTCGAGGCCGGCGGGCGCGACAACATCACCGTGGTCGTCGTGGACGCCGTTTCGGTCGCCTCGCGCCCGGGCACGCTTCTCGAGACCGATTCGGACATGGACATGGACACGCGTCCGCGGGAAGCCGCAGGAGGAGTTCGCTGATGCACACGACCTACCGACCGGGCCCGTGGTACCTCATCGCCCTCCCCGGTGTCCTCGTCGCCCTGCCGCCCGAGACGCCGGCGGACGTCGTGCGCACACTCTGGGACCGGATGCCGGACCAGAGGTCGCTCGCGACGGTCCTCGACGTCCTCGCCTCCCACGCGGGCGGTGACTTCGCCGCGCTTCCCCCGTTCGTCGCGGCGGTTGCGGATGGGACCGATCTGCGCATCGCGCTGCGCGGCGACGTGTCCGCGCACGTGGGCACCGCCGGGGGAGTGCAGCACTTCTCCGGCGCCGAGCTGACCACGTGGAGCGAGAGGTTCGTCGGCGGTGCCACCCGCGTGGAGATCGCACTGGGCGGGGGTGGCGACGGCATCGAGCTCCCTCTCGGGAGTGGGGTCGTCCATGCCGCGGCGGCGAGCGCGGACCTCGAGGAGTCCCGGCAGGCCGCGGCGCTCGTGGTCGCGCGCGAACCCGAGGTCGAGCGCCCTGCCGCCCGGGAGCCGGAGCGCGCGCCCGAGCCGGAGCCCGCACGTGCACCGGAGCCGGAAACCGTGCCCGAGCCCGCACCCGTGTCGGAGTCGGAGTCGGCGCCTGAGCCGGTGCCCGTCGAACCCTCCGTCCCCGACGCCACGCTCCTGCCGAGCGAGGTCACGCTTGCCCCCACGAGCGAAGACTTCGACCAGCTGTGGGGTGCGACCGTCCACTCCGCGCCGGTCGCCGGCGTCGAGCGGGCCCCCGCAGCCCCGGCATCCGCTCAGGGCGACCACGACGGTGCGACGATCTCCGTGTCCGAGCTGCGGGCGCTGCGCGAGCAGGCGCCCCCGGCGAGCGACGCGCCGACGGCGATCCTCCCGGTCGTCCCGGCGGCGAGCGGGCGCGTGCGCGTCTCCACCGGGCAGGTCGTGACGCTCGACCGCACGGTGATCATCGGTCGCCGGCCCCGAGCCGCGCGCGCCGGAGGCGCGAACCTTCCCCACCTCATCGCGGTCGACAGCCCGCAGCAGGACATCTCGCGCAGCCACCTGGAGATCCGTCCCGAGGGCGACACCGTCGTCGTGATCGACCTGCACACGACGAACGGGTCGACACTGCTGCGCAGCGGCGCCGAGCCCGTTCGCCTCCACCCGGGCGAACAGACGATCGTGCTCTCCGGCGACGTCGTGGACCTCGGTGACGGTGTCGAAGTCGTCTTCGAGGATCTGCCGTGAGCCGGCCGCCGTCCACTCCGCCGGAGCTGCCCGGCTTCCGCTATGTCGAGCCCCTGGGCACCGGCGGGTTCGCCGACGTCTTCCTTTACGAGCAGCAGATGCCACGCCGCGAAGTCGCGGTGAAGGTGCTTCTCGCCGACCGGATCTCCAGCGGCGCCGCGCAGGAGTTCGCCGACGAGGCCAACGTCATGGCGATGCTCTCCACGCACCCCGCGATCGTCACGATCTATCAGGCGGGCGTCGCGGGCGACGGCCGACCCTACCTCGTGATGGAGTACTGCCCCCGGCCGAACCTGCAGCAGCGTGCCCGCAAGGAGACGTTCTCGGTCGCCGAAGCGCTGCGCGTCGGCATCCAGGTCGCCGGGGCCGTGGAGACGGCGCATCGCGCGGGGGTGCTGCACCGCGACATCAAGCCCGCGAACATCCTCGTGACCGCGTACAACCGGCCGGCGCTCACCGACTTCGGCATCGCCTCCACGACGGGCGCGACCGGAGAGGCCGCGGGGATGTCCATTCCCTGGTCACCGCCGGAGTCCTTCGCCGAACCTCCGCAGAGCGGACCGCGCACCGATGTGTGGGCCCTCGGTGCGACGCTCTACACGCTCCTCGCCGGGCGCTCGCCCTTCGAACGGCCGGGGGAGCGCAACTCCAGCGCCGACCTGATCGAGCGGATCGAGAACGCGGCGCTGACCTCGACGGCGCGCCCCGACGTCCCGGAGAGCCTGGAACGGGTTCTCGACCGGGCGATGGCGAAGAGCCCGGACGATCGTTATCCGAGCGCCGTCGCGTTCGCGCGCGCTCTCCAGAAAGTGCAGATCGAGCTCTCCCACTCGGTGACCCCGATCGACATCGTCGATGACCACCCGCCCGCGGAAGACCTCGACGATGACGGCGACGGTCTCACGCGGGTCCGCGAGATCGTCAGCATCGACCCCGACGCGGGCTTCACCCGCCCGTCGGCGACCACGCAGCGCAAGGGCGGCCCTGCCGTCGCGGCGGATGTTCCGCGGTTCGATGCGCCGCCGGTCGCGGCGGCGGGCGACACGGGCGCGGTGGACGACGCCACGCAGATGCGGGCCCCCGCGACCCAGACGCCGGCGACCGATGACGAGCGCACTCTGCTGCGTCCGCCGCGAATCGTCGCGCCGTATCCCGCACCGCCGACCGAGAGTCCCGTGGCCGTTGCGTCCGCTCCGCCGCGCCCGACGCGGAAGGGTCTGTGGATCGCGCTGTCCGCAGCGGCCGCCGTACTGGTCGTGATCGGCGGCATCGTCGGACTGAACGTGCTGGCCTCGACGATTTCGACGCCCCCGGAGACGGTCGAGACGTCCGAGCCGCAGGATGTCGTCTCGGACTTCGTGCCGAAAGTGGCGGAGCTGACCGGATCGCGGCAGGGCGAGGTGATCGTCTTCACGTGGCTGAACCGCGACCCGCAGGAGGGTGACACGTTCATCTGGAGCCGGGTCCAGGTCTCCGGCGAGGTCGACCCGCAGCAGACGGAGGAGCCCGTGGCACAGCTCCCCGTCGCGGAAGGCACGCTGTGTGTCGACGTGATGCTGCGCCGGGACGACGGCCGCGTCTCCGAGCCCGTGCGTGGGTGCGTCGACGGATGATCTGGGACATCGCCGAGCAGAAGTCGACGATCGAGGGTCTCGATGCCGAAGGTCGACCGGATCCCGCGTACGCGCAGGCCCTTGGACTCCTGCGTGCGCCGTTCGGGCGCCGTGCACTGGCCTTCGCGGTGGATGTCGGGATCTGGGCGGTCCTTGCACTTCCCCTCCTGATCGGCGCCGTGCCGCTCGTGGCCAAGCTCGCGACCGGTGCGATCTCGCCCTACGGCTTCCTCAATCACCCGGACTTCCTCCTCGCCGCCGTGACCGCGGGCGTCTCGACGCTGCTCGGCGTGGTGTACCTCGTGGTGCAGCTGATCCTGCACGGCGTGAAGGGCGTGACGATCGGCAAGGCCGCGACCGGCATCCGCAGCGTCAACGTCCGCACCCTTGAGCGGCCCCGCGTCGGTGCGGTCTTCGTGCGCTTCGTGCTCCTGATCGCGAGCGCGATCATTCCCCTGCTGGGTCCGGCCTTCCTGCTGGTCTCGCCCACGTTCGATCCCGAGGGGCGCGGCCGGGGACTGCACGACAAGGCCACCGGAGTCTGGCTCGTCGATGTCCGACGCGGTCTGAACCCGTACGACCAGAAGCGGATGCGCGTGGCGCGCAAGGTCGTGAAGGCGGAGCCGACCCGGGGCCGCTCGGCACTGCCGTCGCTCGCGACGCCCGCGGATCCGGACGCGCAGCCCGAATACCGCCCGGCCGGTCGCGTCAGCGCCGGCGTCATCGGGATGGCCCGTCCGCACGACGCCCGCGATCGACCCGCGATCGGTCTGGCCACCGCGGCCCCGGCTGCGACACCGCTCGAGGTGCAGCCCGGCACCCCGGTGCTGGGCGGCTATCGCGAGATCGTGCAGGGACAGGAACCGACGGATGCCGCGGCACTGCCGACGGCACGGGATACGGAGTCCGCGCCGGCCGGTGCGCTCGGGTCGGACCCCGCGCCCGACTCTGTCCCCGAGCCGCCGCTCGCCCGCGAGCCGGAGCCCGAGCGTGCACCTGAGGCCGAGCGTGCACCTGAGCCCGCCCGTGCAGCGGTCTTCGGGCTCGTGTTCGACTCGGGCGAGAGGATCGCGATCGACGGCGCCGTGCTGCTCGGGCGCAACCCCGACACGGCGGATCACGCCGGGGCGCGCGCCGTCGCGCTGGCCGACGACAGCAGGTCCCTGTCCAAGACCCACCTGCTGGTGCGGTCGGTCGCGGACGGTGTGGAGATCACCGACTGCGGTTCGACGAACGGCTCGGGGTTGATCCGGGCCGGGACCGAATACGCGGTGGTCGCCGGGACACCGATCCTCACCACCGAGGGGGACTCGGTCAGACTCGGCGACCGTGTGGCCGCAGTGGTGCGGCTGTGAGCCGTCACAGACGGATGATGAACGCCGGCGCGGCCGGCAGGAGTGGGAGAGCGGCGTGAGGCTCAAACTGACGATGCGACGGCCGAGCGGAGACCCGGTCGACATCGTGATCACGGCGGACTCCACCGCGACCGCCGGTGACGTGGCGCGTCATGTCGCCGCGGCCGACCCGACACGCTCGACCCCGTTCTCGGACGAGGACGTGCTCACGCTCGCGGTCGCCCCGCCGACCGGGGACCGGCTCGTGCCGCTGCAGCCCGACGTACCGATCGGCGAGGCCGCCATCGGATCCGGATTCGCGGCATCCATCGTCAACTACGGGCCGGACTACGCCGTCGCCGACCGGCGCGAGACCGTCGGGGTGCTCGTTGCCACCGCCGGTGCGCTCGCCGGTAAGGAGTTCCCGATCGCGGCCGGCCATGCGACGCTCGGACGTGACGCCGCGAACGAGGTGGTCCTCGCCGACCCCATGGTCTCCAAACGCCACGCGCGGCTCGAGATCGGCACGCACATCGAGATCGTCGACCTGAACTCCGCCAACGGCGTTCTCGTGGACGGCGTCGCCGTGCAGCGCGTCCGCGTCGAGGAGGGCGAGCCGTTCGTGATCGGCGGCACGACCCTGGTGCTGCGCCGGGCGCGGTCCTTCGACGGTTCGGCGACGGAGGAGCCCATCATCGAACGCGGCGGCGGGCTGCTGTTCAACCGCAGCCCCCGCGTCGAGGTGCGGTATCCCGGCACGCTGTTCAAGGTGCCGCGCCTGCCTACCGAGAAGATCGGCCGACTGTTCCCCTGGCCCATCCTGATCGCCCCGATCCTCATGGGCATGGCGCTGTACGCGCTGAACGGCAACCCGCGCTCTCTCCTGCTGATCGTGATGACGCCGCTCATGGCGTTCGGCAACATCATCAACCAGTCCGCGCAGAGCAAGAAGGGCGAGAATCACGAGATCCTCCTGTTCGAGCGGCAGTACGAGCAGCTCGAGGAGGACTTCTTCCGGGGTAAGCCGGAGGAGGAGCTCGCCCGCAACGCCGAGGCGCCCCCGGTGGCAGAAGTCTTCGATCATGCGATGCGACTGGGGCCGCTCTTGTGGACACGCCGCCCGGAGCACTGGAACTTCCTCGCGTTGCGCCTGGGCAGCTGTCGCCTGCCGGCCCGCAACAGCATCGACGACGTCGACACGCCCGAGGGGCTGCCCGACTTCATCGACCGCGTCGACCGGCTGCGGGAGCGCTACGCCTTCGTGGACGACGTCCCCGTCTTCGAGACGCTCGCCGACGCGGGCTCGATCGGCATCGCCGGTCCCGAGGGGCCCGTCGCCGACACGATGCGAGGACTGGCGGTGCAGCTGTTCGGTCTGCACGCGCCGAACGACCTCGTCGCGGTCGCCTTCGCCGATTCGACGTGGACGCCCGAGCTGGACTGGCTGAAGTGGATGCCGCACACCTCGAGCGAGAAGAGCCCGTTCCGCGACCTGGCGCTCGCCGATTCCGCCCCGACGGCATCCGCACTCCTCAGCACGCTCGAGGAGTACGTGCAGCGCGCCGAGAGTGCCGGCGGTGGCGGTGAGCCCCGCGGCCCCTTCAAGGAGGACTGGAATCCGCTGCGGTACGGCACGGACGTGGCGCGGGCCGCGGCCGAGCACAAGAAGACGCCGCCGATCTCGGTCGTGGTCTTCGTCTCGGGCGACGCCCCCGTGGACCGCGGTCGGCTCACGGACGTCCTCGAGCGCGGTGCGGACCACGGCGTGCACGCGGTGTTCGTCTCACCCACCGTGGAATCCCTGCCCGCGGTCTGCCGGAGCTACATCGACGTCACCGCGGGCCTGCAGGACGCGGTCGTGGGTCTCGTCCGCAACGGCGAGAACTTCGAGCACGTGCAGGTCGAGGGCGTCTCCAACGCGTACATGCAGATGTTCGCGCGACGCCTCGCGCCCGTGGTGGACGCGAGCACGGTCGTGCACGACTCTTCCGACATCCCGACGTCGGTCATGTTCCTGCAGCTGGTCGACCCCGCGATCGCCGACGACCCGACCGTCGTGATCGAACGCTGGCGGCAGAACAACACCATCGTCGACCGTTCCCCGAACCCCCGCCCGCGACTGAAGAAAGCGGGCACCCTCCGCGCGATCATCGGTCAGGGTCCGAGCAACGCGATGGCCCTCGACCTGCGCACGCAGGGCCCGCACGCGCTCGTCGGCGGAACGACCGGTGCGGGCAAGTCGGAGTTCCTGCAGGCGTGGGTGCTCGGCATGGCCGCCGCGCACAGTCCCGACCGCGTGACGTTCCTCTTCGTCGACTACAAGGGTGGGTCGGCCTTCGCGGACTGCGTCGAGCTGCCGCACTGCGTGGGACTCGTGACCGACCTCAGCCCCCACCTCGTGCGCCGCGCGCTCACGAGCCTCCGGGCCGAGCTGCAGAACCGCGAGCACCTCCTGAACCGCAAGAAGGCGAAGGACCTGCTCGAGCTCGAGAAACGCCAGGATCCGGAGTGCCCGCCCGCGCTCGTCCTCGTGATCGACGAGTTCGCCGCGCTCGCCTCCGAAATGCCGGAGTTCGTCGACGGCGTGGTCGACATCGCCCAGCGGGGACGCTCGCTCGGCATCCATCTGATCATGGCCACCCAGCGGCCCGCCGGCGTGATCAAGGACAATCTGCGCGCCAACACGAACCTGCGCATCGCCCTGCGCATGGCGGACGAATCCGACTCGCGGGACGTGGTGGACGACGCGATCGCGGCGACATTCCCGGCGAGCGTGCCGGGGCGGGCGATCGCCAAGACCGGCCCCGGTCGCCTCGTGCCGTTCCAGTCCGCCTACGCCGGAGGCTGGACGACGGAGGACGATTCCGCCGCCGCCGAAGTGCGCGTCGCCGAACTGCGTTTCGGCGCCACGCGCGAATGGGAGCCGGAGGGCCTCGCCGAGTCGGACTCGCACGAGGAGGACCTCGGCCCGAACGACCAGAAGCGGATCGTGTCCACCCTCATCGACGCGGCCGACCGCGCGCGCCTTCAGCGGCCCCGCCGGCCGTGGCTCGATGATCTCGCACCCGTGGTGGACCTGCGCGATCTGCCGAACGAGGGCGACACCCGCATCCCGATCGCGCTCGTGGACGTGCCCGAGAAACAGCTGCAGCAAGCGGCCGTGTTCGCACCCGACCGCGACGGCTCGCTCGTGATCTACGGCACCTCCGGCTCGGGCAAGTCGACCCTGCTCAAGACGATCGGCACCGCGGCCGGCATGCGACCCGACCTCGGGCGGGTTCAGGTGTACTGCCTGGACTTCGCATCCGGAGCCCTCGGCGCGCTCGCGGCGCTGCCGCACGTGGGTTCGGTCGTCGACAGTGCGGACGTCGAGCGCATCCAGCGGCTGCTGCGCACCCTGGATGCCGAGATGGACCGTCGCGCGGCGGCCTTCTCGGCCGCGAGCGCCGCCTCGGTGCAGGAGTACCGCGAGCTGCGCGACCCGCGGATGCCGCGCATCCTGTTGCTGATCGACAACTACCCCGAGTTCAAGAAGGACTGGGAGGTCGCCCCCGGCCGCGGACCGTTCTACCGGATCTTCATGCGGATCCTCGGCGAAGGCCGCACGCTCGGGCTGCACACCGTGCTCACGGCCGACCGCGGCAACGCCGTACCCAGCGCGGTCGCCGCGAACATCTCGCGACGCGTCGTGCTGCGCATGGGCGATCCGAGCCAGTACATGCTGCTCGGAGCGCCACGTGACGTGCTGGATGAGCAGTCCGGTCCCGGACGGGCGATCGTGGACGGCCACGAGGCGCAGATCGCGGTGCTCGGCGGGACGATGAACGTCGTCGAGCAGACGAAGGCCCTCGCGGCGCTCGGTGAGCGACTGCGCACGGAGGGCGTCCGCGATCTTCCCGAGATCGGCGCGCTGCCGACCATGGTCGGTGCGGACGAGATGCCGGCGCAGGTCGACGGGATGCCGGTCTTCGGTGTCGCGGACGACACGCTGGCCGCGCACGGGTTCGAGCCGATCGGTTCGTTCGTGATCTCCGGTCCGCCGGCGTCGGGTCGCACGAACGCGCTCAAGGCTCTGATCGTCGCGATGGAGCGCTTCGACCCGCAGGTGAAGATGTACCACCTCGGCAGCAGGCGCTCCGAGCTCAAGGACTTCCGCCCGTGGGTGCGCAGCGCCACGCGGCCCGAAGACGAGAAGGAGCTCGTGACCGAGCTCGCGGAGCTCGTCGTCAGCGAGTCGCCCGGTGGACGCATCATGATCGTGGTCGAGGACATGCCCCACCTCGCGGACGGTGCGGCGGACCGGCCCATGCGGGCGCTCCTGCAGGCGATGAACGACAGCGATCATCTGCTGATCGGCGAAGCCGAGATCTCCCGCGCGAGCGGCAGCATCGGCGTGCTCGGCGAATGGAAGACCGGTCGCCAGGGGATCGTCCTCAAGCCGGACACCTACGACGGCGAGGCGATCTTCAAGACCGCATTCGGACGCGTGAAGCGCTCGGACTTCCCGGTCGGACGCGGCATCTTCGTGCAGGCGGGCCGTGCGGTGACGATGCAGATGCCGTTCGTCTCCGACACGCCGGCGATGGCGCGGGACGCCCGGCGCGCCGACGATGTGATCGCCGCGGGCGGCTGAGAGGACCGGAGCGGGTTGTTCTGCCCATCGACCGACGCCGACCGGCGCTCGTAGGGTCGGAGCGGAGGTGGCGCCGTGGACCAGACGATCCGAGCGGTAGGCAGATGAGCATCGGCAAGGCCGTGATCCGTCCGCTCAAGGACGCGCTCGATGACATGCCGGTGCACGTCCGGCAGCTGTCGGAGATGTTCCGCAAGCACGCGCAGAGGCAGAACCGCAACACCGGCGAGGTCACCGATCTCGACGCGACCCGCGTGCAGCCCCCCGACGGCCACGTGCCCGACGCGTCCCGCCCGGGTGTGGACCGTGGCGACGGCCGTGACGCGCGCGGGCGATACGCCACCGGCCAGGAGAACAAGCCCTGGGTGGACAAGGAGCAGCTCGGCCTGGCGCATTACGCGGAGGACAACGATGTCGAGGTCATCACGACGCAGGTCCGCGTCGACTATCCGGGATCGCCGCAGAACGGACGCAAGTACGACGGTCTGGTGGCCAACGGCGACGGGGAGAACACGTACGACGGGATCGAGATCAAATCGGGCGGCGCGCTGGCGAAGTATCTTCAGCCGGGCAACACCCAGTACCAGTTCGACAATGCGGTGAACGCGGGGGCGCCCGCACGCGGCACACTGGACGGCAATGAGATCCTGGTCACGAGGGTGATCATCCGGGAGGAACCATGACGACGTACGGCCCCTTTGCCGAGACCACGCCACGAGGACAGACGGGCTGGATCGATGAGCGCCGCCGGCCGATCGCCGAGCACGTGCGCGCCGTCCTCGGCAAGCTCGACGGTACGAGCAGGTTCACCTACACGCTCTGGCGCGGATCGAACCCGGAGAGCATCGTCGTCACGCGCGACGACGACGCGGAGACGTTCATCCAGGCCGCAGGCTCCGCCGAAGCGATGACGGTGGAAGCGCGACTGCGCGGTGAGGACGGCGATCACCACCTGTACACGATCGGCAGGAGGCAGGCCGCGGATGCAGGGACCGAGGAGACCGTCCTGGTGCCCATCGGGCCGGACCGCTCGGTGCGGGTTCTCCTTCGCGAGATCTTCACCGCCGACGAGGCGGCGGAGATCTTCGCCGCATTCGTACGGACCGACACGGTCCCCGACGCGTACGCGCGCCGCGAGCTGGATCTCTCGGTGGCGCAGTCCGAGCCTCGGTGATGGGCATGGGTACCCCTGCCCGTGTGCCGATTCGGGATCTTTGGCTAGCCTCGAAACACGAGAGGCCGCAGAGCCTCACCACGACGAACGCAGGAGGCGGTTCTCATGGCCGGACATGATTTCGGAGCAACGTACAGCGAGATGGAGAGTGCGGCAGCGCGCCTGCGCGATGGCCGCAGCACCGTCACCGACACCCTGAAGGAACTGCAGGGCGTCATCGACGACCTCGTCCAGGACGGCTTCAAGACCGAGAACGCCTCCGAGGCGTACTCCACCGCGTACTCCGAGCTCACGTCGTCGCTGGATGATGCGGCCGAGGCCGTGAACGACATGGCCCAGGCGCTGGACCGCATGGCGGACTCGATCCGCGACAAGGACGCCGAGCTCGCCGGCGGCTGAGTCATCGAGCTGACATCGAGGTCGTGGCGCCGGTCCGTGGACCGTCGCCACGACCTCTGTCGTGCGGGGTGCCCCGCATCGGCGCTTAGGATCGAACGGATGCGCGGAGGAGAAGAATGAGCGGCGGAGCGCCCTACTGGTACAACCTCACGACGCAGTCGGTGCAGCGCGCGGATCAGCGTCCGTCCGAGGACACGATCGGACCGTTCGACACGGCCGCGGAGGCGGAGGACTCGCCCGCGGTCCTGCTCGAGCACGCCCGCGCCTGGCTGGAGAGCGAAGAGAGCGAGCGCTTCCGCGAGATGGCCGAGGGCGACGACGGCTCCGACCTCGTCTGACCCTCTCGTCATGAGCGCACGACGCCGCATCGCGGCACCCTTGGCGGCCGCCCTCGCGCTGAGTGTGACGGCTTGCGCTCCGGCCCTCCCGGAGACCGTGGTGCCGGGTTCGGCGGTCACCGTGGGGTGGCCCTCCGCGTTCACCTCGGGGAACGCCGAAGCGGCGCCGACACCCGGCAATCTGGACATCGCGGCGATGACGCGTGCCGGATTCGGCGATCTCGTGGACGGCGAGTTCGTGGCGGACGACAGCTTCGGCACGGTCTCGATCGTCAGCGACGACCCGTTCACGGTGCGCTATGACCTGCGCGAGCCCGCCTGGTCCGACGGCATCCCGCTGGACGCCGCCGACTTGCTGCTGGGGTGGGCGGCAGCATCCGGATTCATCGACGTGACGCCGCCGGGCGCGGACGGCAACGCGACGGCGGGGGACGCTCTGCCGACGGATGCCGCGACGCAGGTTCCCCGGATCGACGAGTTCGCGCGTGCGATCGAGGTCACCTATCCGACGGCGATCGATGACTGGCAGAGCCGCCTCACCGTCGCAGTGCCCGCGCATGTCGTCGCGGCATCCGCGCTCGGTGTCGAGGATCCGATGGAGGCGAAGCAGGCGCTCATCACGGCGATCGAGCAGGATGACACCGCTGCCCTGGCATCGATCGCCGAAGTGTGGCGCGAGGGCTTCACGGTCGGCGGCAAGGTCTCCGATGGCGCGCTGATCTCGAGCGGGCCGTTCCGGGTCGACGAGGTCGCCGCCGACGCCCAGGGCCGCAGTCTCACTCTCGTCCCGAACGCCGCCTACCGGGGGGCTGCGACGCCCAAAGTCGCGAAGATCGAGCTCGTCCCCGCCGGTGCCGATCCGGTGGCCGAGGTCGGTGCCGGTGTGGACGTAGTGCAGGTCGCCCCCCTTGCCGCGAACCGCGAGGCGATCGACGACCTGGAACGCAGGGACTTCCCCGTCGACACGACCCACGACGGCACGGTGTGGACGCTCCTGCTCCGGCCCGGGGGTGTCTTCAGTGCGACGCCGGCGCGCGCGGCGTTCCTCCGCGCGATCCCGTCGGCGGCGCTCATGGAACGCGGAGCGGGCGCATGGGCGTCCGCGTACACCGCGAGCTCGGCGCTGCTCGCGGCGCCGGGAGGTCGCGCGTACGACATCATCGTCGAGGACGCCGGTTTCGCCGCCGCGCTGACCGGTGCCGACGACTCGGGCCGCGAGCGCGAAGCCGCGGGCATCGCCGCGGGGACCCCCGTGTGCATCGTCTTCGACCGCGCGGACGAGTTCGCCGCCGGAGCGTTCTCCGCCGCTCGGGATGCCGCTGCGGAAGCGGGCTGGAACTTGGGCGACTGCGGCACCGAGGACCTCGCGGGTGCGCTCGAGCAGGGTGGCTGGGATGCCGCACTCGTGCGCGTCACGATCCCGCAGACCGCCGACGAGATCGGCGCGCAATGGGGTACCGACGGGCTCGCGTCGCTGGTCGGCCTCGCGGATCCCGCGGTCGACGCACTCATCGGTCAGCTGGCGACGACGACCGATGTGTATGCCGAGCGGGATGTGCGCGCTCAGATCGAAGCGGCGATCATCCGCGACGCCGTCGCCCTGCCGATCGCGCTCAACCCGGTGATCACGGTCACGGACAAGTCGGTCGCGGGTATCGCCGCACGAGACGGTCGGGGAGCGTCACTGACCGCCGGCGCCGTGCAGTGGGAGGTCATCCCGTGAGAGCGGTGGGGTGTTCTGCCCATCGCGGGACGGAGCAGGGGTTCGTAGCGTCGAGGAAGGAGGTGCGGTCGTGGGGATGATGCTGCCGAACGAGCTCGTCTGGGTGATGGAGAAGCTCGGATTCGAGTGGCCGGACATCGACGAGGACGAAGTGCGCAAGGGCGCCGTCCTGGTGCGGAATCTGGGCCACGACCTGGAGACCGCGATCCAGGCGATCGACTCGCGGATGAACGGCGACGTGGCGGCGGCGATGAGAGGGCAGGCCGGTCCCGCGGTCGTGAGTGCCTGGAACACGAATCGGTCGCAGAACATCCAGAAGCTGGTGGACATCATGCCGCCGGCGGCCATGGCGATGGACATCGGCGCCGAAGCGATCCTCGCGCTGAAGATGAAGGTCATCGTCGATGTGACGACGACCATGATCGCGCTCGTGGCGATGCTGACGAATCCGGTCTCCGCGCTCGGCGCTGGGCCGATGCTGCTGATCAAGAAGA
Source organism: Microbacterium lacus (assembly GCF_039531105.1). Lineage (NCBI taxonomy): Bacteria > Bacillati > Actinomycetota > Actinomycetes > Micrococcales > Microbacteriaceae > Microbacterium > Microbacterium lacus. The sequence continues at coordinate 2,741,824 of NZ_BAAAPK010000001.1, read as the reverse complement.
AGCTGCTCAACGCGGCCGTGGACATCGCGGTGGAGCAGCTGCTGAACCAGCTGTTGCCGATGGCGATCGAACCGATGTCGGAACAGCTTCCGGCGGTCGTGGATGCGATCCTCGATGCACCGATGGTCGAGGCGACGGCTGGCGACTCGGATGAGTTCTACGCCGATCTGCAAGCGCTTCAGGAGGCACAGACAGCGATGAAGCTGCACGGAGCCGACATCCAGACCGTGACGTCGACCTTTTTCGTGGAGTTCTCGGCGCTGGACTTCGGCGGTGACGTCTGATGAGTGGGATCAAGTCCGTCATCCGCGAACTGAAGGAAGCGGTCCTGAAGGGCCTCGGGCACACCAAGGACAGGCTTCCCGGGTTGGCGGACAGGCTCACCGATCAATTCGGCACGGTCCGCCGCGGCGTCGATGACGTCGACGTGTTCGAGGCACCCCCTGCGCTGACAGGCAACAGCACCGATCGAGTCGACCGCACATCGACGGAGCTGCTCTTCCGCGCCGACAATCGTCCGCCGAGCGTGATCTTCAGCGAAGGATTCCAGGTCCTGGACGCCGGCAACAACGACCTCGACCACTTCGTGCGCACCAACGCTCCATCCAACTTCGTCAGCACGTCGCGTGACGAGAATCTTTACCGTCGCTGGGGATCTGCGTGGCGGTACACCGTGGATGCCCCCGGTGGCATCGACGTCGATGCCACGATGCCCAATGGTCCGTTCGCTCCGCATCAACCGGCGCCGGAGTTCGAGATCGCGTTCCAGGGCGGGGTGCCCGCTGAGAACGTCGTCGGCGCGAACCCGGTCCGGCCGGGAGGCGACCTGGGCGAGTTCATTCCGAACCCCAATTACAGTGGTGGCAGATGACCGGCGACGACGGGAACACACAGATGACCGAACCGGCGAAGGCTCCCCCCGTGACGGACGCCCTGCGTGCACAGGCGAAAGCCAATCCCGGTACGTGGGTATACGCGATCGATCCCGGGTTCGACCCCGCGGGCACCGTGCCGCCCCACGGGATCGTCGGGGCATGGCAGTCCGACGCGCAGGGGGAATTGGGGGAAGAGTTCACCCCCAATCCCGACTACCTGCCCACGCCGCAGGCGCGCGGTTGGGCGGAGCCCTCGTCACCACTCGAGCGTGTCCTGCAGCTGGTGCTGTGCGGATACCTGCCCAACGCCAGACTCGCCGAAGAATTCGCCGCGTCCACGGTCTTCACCTACGGTCGTCCTGGCGACGGGATCTTCTTGGCGCCGGCCCAGGATGGCGGCCGGCTCGCGTACGCCTTCACGGACGCCGACAAAGCCGCAGCATCCGGCTCTTCCGATCACCAGGCCCTCACCGGCGCCGACCTCGCGGCAGCGTTGCCCGAGGGCGTGCGCATCGCGGTGAACCCAGGCGCCCACGTTTCGGCCATCGTCCTGCCGTCAGCGGTGCTCCGCTCGTGATTCAGAGTCCGCAGTCGATCCGTGTCGCCCGCGCAGGCGAACAGGCCGAAGCGGCGATCGCGTGGCGCTATGAGGAGCGCGGCTGGGTCGTGGAACTGAGCTCGCCGGCGTTCGAGACGGTGGTGGCGCGGGAGAGCGACGCGTTCGAAGCGCTGTGCCGGATCCGGCGACAGCTCGAGCCGGACGGGTGGCGTGTCGGTGTCGCCGGCGCGCTTCCGGGCGTGTGGCCGAGTGGTATGGCCCGTGACCAAGGCGGAGGCTTGACCGTCTATCGCCTTGAGCCCGGCGAACTCGCTCCGTACGTCGACACCTTCTCGCCCGTCGATCCCGCGACCGTGACCACTGTCGCGCTTCAGGAGGCTGAGGCCGATCGCGTCTGGGGTCTTTAGGGGCCGACCCGCGCAGCACGCGATGCCTACGGGGGGAGTACTCCCCATCGGACTGTCGCTGCCGCGACCGTAGGGTCGTAGGAGGAGGTGGAGCCGTGGGAATGATGCTGCCGAACGAGCTCGTCTGGGTGATGGAGAAGCTCGGGTTCGAGTGGCCGGACATCGACGAAGACGAGTTGCGTCGTGGATCGGGCATTGTGCGCGTGTTCCGCGACGATCTCGAATCGAAGATCCAGGTCATGGATCGCAAGGTCAACGGCGACCTGGCAGCCGCGATGCGCGGTCAGGCCGGTCCCGCCTATGTGGCGGCGTGGAACGCGAACCGCTCGCAGAACCTGCAGAAGCTCTTGGACATCCTGGGTCCCGTGCCGACCGGCGTCGACATCGCCGCGGATGCGGTGTTCGCGCTGAAGATGAAGGTCATCGCCGACGTGACGGCGACGATGATCACCCTCGTGGCGATGCTGACCAATCCGATCAGTGCCGTCGGTGCCGGTCCGATGCTGATCATCAAGAAGAAGCTGCTCAATGCCGCCGTCGACATCGCGATCGAGCAAGTGCTGAATCAGGTGCTGCCCATGGCGGTCGAACCTTTGGTCAACGAGCTTCCGGGCATCATCATGGCCGCGCTGGAATCGCCGATCGTGGAAGCGGTCGCCGGTGACCCGGACGAGTTCTACGCCGACCTGCAGGCGCTCGAGCAGGCGGAGGGCGAGATGGAGCAGCACGCGGCGGACGTCGAGACGCTCACCGACCGCCTGATGTCCGATCTTGCCGGCCTCAACATCGGCGGTGACTGAGATGAGTATCGGGAAGGCCGTGATCCGGCCACTCAAGGATGCCCTGGACGACATGCCGGTGCACGTCCGTCAGCTCTCCGAGATGTTCCGCAAGCACGGCCAGAAGCAGCACCGGAACACGAGCGACGTCCAGAATCTCGACTCCGCCGATGTCGTGCATCCGCTGCAGCAGGCGTGGCGGTCGGATACGGACTGGACACCGGATTCCGTGGTCAGCTGGAAGGGCGAAGCCCCCGACCCGAGCGATTACCTCGACTCCGACTACATCTCTCAGCATCTGGCGCGCTTCGACGACGGGGCGAGCCGCATCTACTTCTCGGATTCGCTGCATCGCTACGGACCGGGACAAGCCGACGGGTCGACGTTCGTCTTCCCCACCTCGGAGCTGCAGGACATCCTCGATCGGACCGGCGGACGAGCCGACGACGTCGCCGACGCTCTGGGAATCGACCGCAAATACTTCTATGGCCCGGACGGCAACCCGGTGGACGTGGAGATCCGACACTTCGATCCGAGTGAGCTCGAGAACCTCCGGATGCCGTCAGGCAACGAAGCGGGAGCGAACGAGAACTGGATCCCGGGCGGATACCTTCCGACCGGTGTCCCGGAGGCGGTCATGGATGTCCCCGGCAGCGCGACCGGCATCGGCAATCTGGACAGAGGTGGGACCGATTACAACCCCGGTCTCTGGCCGGGCACGGCGCAGAGCCTGACTCTGCACCGATGAGCGGCTTCGGTGACCCCGTGATCCGGTCGACCGCTCTCGCTCCCACGTCGGTGCAGACCGGGGCGGTGATCTCGTACAGTGCCGAGAAGCTCGTCGCGAGCGGCGAGGAGATCGTCGCCGCGATCGAGTCCCGGCTCACGCGTCCGGTGACCTCCGGTGGGGGGCGTGACGAGTGGCTGATGAGCGAGGTACCCGCCCTCTCGCGCGGGACCGCATGGATCGTGCCGCTCGCGTGGATCCCCGACGACGATGACCAGACGCTGCGCACCAGGGCCGGCGAGCTGTGGACGGCGATCCGGTCCGCGTGCGAGTACCGCCATGGTGCACAGATCGGGATCCATCTGGAGGGTGACGAGACCGCACCGACACCCTACGCGCGGGAACTCGTCCGTACGGACGCGCGGCGAGCCGACTGGTGGGAGACCGGTGATTCGGCGATCGTCCTCGTCGTGTACGGCGACCCGATCCCGGCGCCGGTCAGGCGCATGGCCGTCCATGTCGTGCCGATCGGCTGGGTGTCGCAGCGCCGACCGACGGCTGCGAAGAAGATGACGGGGCTCGATCTCGCGTGGTCCTGGCGGGACGTCATCGCGGTCGCGCGCACGGGCGGCGCGGAGGCCAGGGCTAGCCTTGCAGAAGAGGACGAGAACGAGAAGTGATGACCCCGGAGGACGTAGACGTGACCACCACCCCGCAGATCTACGGTGCGAGCGAGCTGGGCGTTCTCTCCATCACGGCACCCGGCTCCGCGCACCCGCGCGTCGAGTACGTGGGCGGCGAGATCTTCGTCGGCCTGGCGGAGGACGGCGTCGTCGTCACGCAGGGGCAGGCCGATGCGATGACGCGCCCGTTCGCCGCGGCCGTCGTCGACTCGCTGCCGACCGTCTCCTCCCTGCCTGACTCCGATGACGGCGTCGTCCTGATCCAGGACGAGGCTCTGGCGGCCGGCATCCTGATCGAGCCGGAGCGCATCGCCGAGGTGGCCCTCGCGGGTGATCCGGTCGTGTTCGCTCTGTCGCGCAGCGCGGTCGTGATCGTGGGTGCCGACGACGAGGCGGGGATCGTTCGGGTCCTCGATATCGCCGAGGCGCTGTTCGATGAGGGTGGTCCGCTCGTGAGCGCCCACCCGGTCGTTCTGATCGATGGCGCCTGGAGGCCGTTCCGCTGGAAGGAGCGTTTCGCGCAGCTCGGGCTTCGGATCGAGCGTGTCCTGCGTCTGTTCAGTGTGCGGGCATACGAAGCGCAGAGCGCGGCCCTCGCGCGCCCCGACGTCCACCTCGCCGACCCGAAGATCCACGTGAGGGAGGACGGCGTCACGCTGACCTTCGCGGCGTGGCCCAAGGGGACGGCCACCCTCCTGCCCGTGGTGGACAACGTGATGATCGCCGACCCGGCCGGTTCGGTGAGCGTCGCGACGATGCAAGAGTTCCTCAGCGCGGCAGGGGACGCGGTCGTGCGCACGGGGTTGTCCCCGATGCGCTACTTCGTTCCCGGCGCAGCTCCTCGGTGAAAGCGGCCGTCGGCGCAGACCGCGCAGGCATCGACGCGGGATGGTCGTCGGCCCACGTGGTGGATCTGCGCGCATCCGACCCTCGATGACGCGCGCGGCTGGCAGACTGTCGCCGGGGGAATGTCACGAGACCGACGTGAATGCTGAGAACCACTGTGAACAGAGCTGCTGCGAACACCGAGATGGAATCCACGGGCACCGACGCCGGAAGGCAAGCCGAAGCTGCACCCCTCCGGCTCGAGTTCGCCGGCGAGTGGATCGACGTTCCTCCCGACTCCGCGTTCATCATCGGCCGCGAAGGCGACCTCGAGATCGACGACAACCCGTACCTGCATCGCCACTTCCTCGAGCTGCAGTATCGAGACGGATTCTGGTGGCTGGCCAACGTCGGCGTTCTGCTCGCTGCGACGATCTCCAGCGCCGGGGGAGCGGTGCAGTCCTGGCTCTCGCCGGGGGCCCGGATGCCGCTCGTTTTCGAGCGCAGCGTCATCGTCTTCACCGCCGGCCCGGTCACGTATGAGCTGAGCCTGCACACGGACGAGGCGCCGTACGAGGTCTCCCGGCAGGTGCAGGCGACGATGAGCGGCGAGACGACGGTGATGCCGGCGAGCTTCACGCCGCTCCAGAAGCAGCTCATGGTGGCGCTGGCCGAGCCCATGCTGCGGCGCGAGGGAGTGAGCATGAACGAACTGCCCTCCTCGAGTGCCGCTGCGCGGCGGCTGGGCTGGACGATGACGAAGTTCAATCGGAAACTCGACAACGTCTGCGACAAGCTGGATCGGATGGGCGTACAGGGTCTCCGGGGCGGTGCGGGCAAGCTCGCCACGAATCGTCGCGCCCGGCTGGTGGAGTACGCCGTGACGTCTCAGGTCGTCACACGCGCCGATCTGCCGCTGCTGGACGATGAGTCGCTGCGAAGTCAGGTCGACTCCGACCGCGACTGACGGCGACCGAGGCGGTCTTCCGGTTGTGTGGTCTGACCATAGACGCTACTGTGGTCAGACCATAGAGAGGAGCGTCGTGCCCGAAGAAGCGCGCACCTGGCAGGTCGTCCTCGAGAAGATCGAATCCGACCTTCTCGACGGCGTCCTCGCGCCCGGTGATCGACTCCCGCCCGAGCGCGAGCTCGCCTCGACGCTCGGCGTCGGAAGATCCAGTGTGCGCGAGGCGCTTCGGGTTCTGGAGGTCATGGGCCTGCTCCGCACCGGCACCGGCTCGGGCCCGACGGCGGGAGCGATCATCATCGCGACACCGCAGGGCGGGATGTCGGCCCTCCTGCGCCTGCACGTCGCAGCGCACGGCTTCCCGCTCGACGACGTGGTGGCCACACGCCTCATCCTCGAGGCGGCGGTCGTCGAGATCCTGAGTGCCGACCGCACGAAGTCGACGCAGGCGGCGCTGGACATCGTCGACGCGATGGATGCCGATGACCTGAGTGCAGGAGAGTTCCTGGCGCTGGACGCCCGGTTGCACCTCGCCCTCGCCGAGGCGTCGGGGAACGTGGTGATCACCGCGATGATGGCGGGGCTCCGCACCTCGATCGAGACCTACGTGCAGGCGGGCGCCGCGCGCATCCCTGACTGGCCGTCCACGGCGGCTCGTCTGCGCGCCGAGCACCGCGCCATCCTCGAGGCCGTCGACAGCGCAGACGCGGCGTCGGCGCGAACCCTGATCCGCGAGCACATCTCCGGCTATTACGCCGAAGCCGGCCTGGCCCGCACCTGACGAAAGGACCACCGATGGTCAAACGCCAACTCGCCAAACCGACCGAGCTGCTCGAGCTGATGCAGTTCAAGAAGCCCGAACTGGACGGTCGGAAGCGTCGCCTCGACTCCGCGCTCACGATCCACGATCTGCGTGCGATCGCCAAGCGGCGCACTCCCAAAGCGGCGTTCGACTACACGGACGGCGCCGCCGAGGCGGAGCTCTCGCTCGCCCGGGCCCGCCAGGCGTTCGAGGACATCGAATTCCACCCCGGCATCCTCAAACCCGCCCCGGACGTCGACACGTCCGTCGAGATCCTGGGCGGCCCGTCCGCGCTGCCGTTCGGCATCGCACCGACCGGATTCACCAGGCTCATGCAGACCGAGGGAGAGAGTGCCGGGGCGTCCGCGGCCGGTGCCGCCGGCATCCCCTTCACGCTCTCCACGCTCGGCACGACCTCCATCGAGGACGTGAAGAAGGCCAACCCGCACGGGCGCAACTGGTTCCAGCTCTACGTGATGCGCGATCGGGACATCTCCTATGGGCTCGTCCGGCGCGCGGCGGCGGCGGGGTTCGACACGCTGCAGTTCACGGTGGACACCCCGGTCGCGGGTGCTCGTCTGCGTGACAAGCGAAACGGCTTCGCGATCCCGCCGCAGCTGACGGTGGGCACGATCATGAACGCGATCCCGCGGCCGTGGTGGTGGTACGACTTCCTCACGACGCCGAAACTCGAGTTCGCGTCGCTCTCGACGACCGGAGGGACCGTCGGCGAACTGCTCAACGCCGCGATGGACCCGACGATCAGCTACGACGACCTCGACGTGATCCGCAGCATGTGGCCGGGCAAGATCGTCGTCAAGGGCGTCCAGAACGTCGAGGACTCCGTCCGCTTGATCGACGCAGGTGTCGACGGCATCGTCCTGTCCAACCACGGCGGTCGGCAACTCGACCGCGCGCCGATCCCGTTCCACCTCCTGCCCCACGTCGTGCGCGAAGTGGGACGAGATGCGACGGTGATGGTCGACACCGGGATCATGAACGGGGCCGACATCGTGGCCTCGCTCGCCCTCGGCGCGAAGTTCACGCTCATCGGCCGTGCGTATCTCTACGGGCTGATGGCCGGAGGGCGCCAGGGCGTGGATCGGACGATCGCGATCCTGCGCAGTGAGATCGAGCGCACGATGCAGCTCCTCGGCGTCGCTTCGGTCGCGGAGCTCGAGCCGGGCCACGTGACCCAGCTCGCGCGCCTGGTGCCGGTGGGTCAGCCTCTCGCGGGCAGGGTCGGCGTCAACTGATCCAGGTGCTCGGCGGTGTCCTCCCAGCCCTCGACGGCCTGGCAGGGCACCCCGAGCGCGAGAACCGGATAGTCGTTGCCGTCCGGGTCGAGGCGGTCGCCGAAGAACAGCATGTCCGCGAGCTCGATGCCGGTCTGTTCGGAGAGACGGCGCATGCCGTACGCCTTGTCGATGCCGCGGTGGGTGATGTCGACGGAGGTCGATCCGCCCGAGCGGACCTCGAGGTCGGGAAGGACGGCGGCGACGGCCTCGCGGAGGGCGTTCTTCTTGCTGCCGGTGGGATCCCATGCGGTCTTGGCGTCCAGGGGCGCCCTCTGACCGAGCGCGGAGAACGTGATCTGCGATCCGCGGTCCTCGAGGATGTCCCCCCAGGTCTCTGACTCCCACAGACCGAGCCGGCGGGCCTCGCCCTCGACGGCCGCGAGTGCGCGGGCTTTCTCGTCGTCCGTCAGCGTGTGCGCGTAGACGGTCGTGATCTCGTCGTCCTCGATGCGGTAGTACTGCGTGCCGCATGTCGGCAGCAGGTGGATGTGCGAAAGCACGTCGGCGGATGCCGAGGGCAGGCGATCGACGACCTGCACGCGGAACTGCTCGAGCTGACCGCCCGAGATGATCGCCACCTCGACGCGCTCGGCCAGCGCGACCAGGAGTTCGCCGATCCGCGGATCGATCGCGCTCTTGGAGGGGGCGAGCGTGTCGTCGAGGTCGAAGGCGACGAGGCGGGGAGTCGGCATGCGGTGCTCCTGTCGTGTGTGGGGGAGGGACAGCGAAGGCTCCGTCTGCCTGGAGAAACCAGGCGGACGGAGCCTCTCTGCTGTCGGGGTGACAGGATTTGAACCTGCGGCCTCGTCGTCCCGAACGACGCGCGCTACCAAGCTGCGCCACACCCCGTGGCAACCAGTCGAGTCTACCCCGAAGCGGAGCGTGGTCCGAACCGCGGCGACTCACCGGCTGCGTGGACCCGTCCGGTGCCCGTGCCTCCGGAGCCCGAAAAGCGTTCCACCGGCGGTGAGGAGCGCGATCCCGATTCCGGAGACGGCGCCGGCCGGGACGGGAGTGCCCGTCGCGGCGAGTGCTCTCGGTGACGGCGGCGGGGGTGCCGTGCCGACGAGCGTCGTCTCGTGGGCGACGCCGCATGTCCCCCTGTGCAGGAGCGCGCCGGCGGCGTCGACGGCGCGCTCCTGCCAGTAGTACGTGCCGGCTCGGGACACCGCGGGCGACGTCACGACGTGTTCCCCCGGCTCGAGCATCACGTGCGCGTCACTCGTCCACACGAGGGCCGCGTCCACGCAGGCCTCGCTCGGCGGCACTCCGTCGGCGGCGAGGTAGACCGTCGATGTCACTGTCAGGCCACCGGGAGGGATCGGCCCTCTGACGATGATCTTGTCGCTCACCGGCTCACCCACCACCGCGGTGGCCTGCGCGAGCGACGAGACGTCGCTCCAGAGGCTGATCTGACTTGCTTCGCCGAAAGGCTCGCTCCACGAGTATCCCGGAGGCAGCGCATTGCGGACCTCACCGGTCTGGTCCTCCGCGCGGATGCGCCACACCGCGGTGTAGAACCCCGGCTCCGGCAGCTCCCACAGCGAGGACACCCGGTAGTCGGCCTCGGGTCCGGCATCCGTCGTCAGCGCGAGCGAGCCCACGCTCTGCGCACCCTCCGGGACGTGCTCCGAGAGGACGGGGGCGGAATCGGTGCGGAAGACCTCCGCGGTGGCGGTCACGGGAAGCGGCGTGCCGTCCTCCGCTCGCGGCCAATCGGCGAGCGACCCCGCGAAACGGACGTCGTCCACGAACCCGCCGCCGGTCACGTACGCCGATCCGACCTGGGTGGCGATCGTCGGTGCGAATCGTGGCACGCGGGGCGCCGCATCCGATCCGGCGACGTCGAAGCCGACCTCTCCGGCGGGCCCGGCGGTGTCCTGGCCGCCCGGCGTGGTGAAGTGGCGGACGGCGGCGACCGCGGTGAGTCGCATCCGCCCGGAGCCGCTGACGGCGTACGGGCGACCGGGGGTCGGCGGGACGGTCACGATGGGGTACTCGACGCCCGGAACGACGTCCGCAAGGGTCGGCGACCCGTTCGCCGCGAATGTGGCGCCGACGAGCGTGACGGTGCCGACCGCGGCGGTGGTGGTCGCCTCGACGAGGACCGAGCCCGTTGCCGGGTCGGCGTCGTCGGCGCGGAAGACGAGCCGACCGGATGCCGCCGCCACGCCCGCCGGGATCGACCGCGCTTCGTCGTAGTACGCGACGGCGAGTCTCTGGATCTCCGCGTCGTGCTCGGGGGCGAGGGCCGAGAACGTCCAGTGGATCGCGCCGGCCAGGGAGTCGCCTGGGTAGCCGAAGCTGTGAAGGGTCTCGTCCCAGTGCGCGATCGCCTTCACGGCCCATCCCACGGCGGCGGACTGCACGGCATCGCCGGATTGCCCGTAGACGGTGACCAGGTGGTTGATCGCGGTGAGCTGCTGCGGATTCAGGCCCGCCGCCCCCGCGCTCACCCCCTGGTCGGCGCTCGGACCCGTCGGGGCCGGGAGCCCCGGAAGGATGCAGTACGTGTGCACCCCGTCGACGAGCATCGACCCGTGCCATCCGTAGGTGGACACCGGAGCCCAGGAGCCGAAGCCCGCTCCCTGTGAGGCGGCGTGCGCGGCCGGCGCAGTGACCACCGACCCTGCGCCGGTCAGCACGAAGGCGGCCAGGAGCGCCGCGACGAGGCGGGCGAGGATGCGATGCGCAGGGGAAGCGGTGCGGCGGACGGTGGGGGACATAGCGGCTCCGATCGGTCGAACCGATCGTCGCCCGCGCCCAGCCGCGGCGGCGGGGGCTGCCGCGGATCTGTGGACGACCCGCCGGGTGAGGCGCTTGGGGAGGAGTCGCGGTCAGCGCGAGGTGAGCGTGATGAGCGACACTTCCGGACGGCACGCGAAGCGCACCGGGGCGTAGATCGAGTGTCCGATCCCGGCGCTCACGTTCAGGGGCACGATGCGTCCTCGGTGCGACCACTCGCTCAGGCCGCGCGCCTGCGGGAGGGGGATGTCGCAGTTCGCCACGAGCGCGCCGTAACCGGGCACGCGCACCTGCCCGCCGTGCGTGTGCCCCGCGAGGATCATGTCCGCGCCGAGGTCGGTGAACGAGTCCAGCACGCGCCGGTACGGCGCGTGCGTGACCCCGAGCGTCGCAGCGGCGGGGGCGATGTCGGCCTGGAGCCTCTCGAGCAGCCCGGGGAGCACACTCAGGTCATCCCATCCGCGATGGGCGTCGCTGATACCGAACGCGTCGATCCGCACGCTGGGCAGCTGCAGAGAACCCACCGTGTTGTTGAGGTCGAGCCAGCCCAGTTCGTCGGCGAGGTAGCCGTCCAGCGCCCGGGTGTCGAGGGGTTCGCTCGTGTGCTTCACCTTCGACGGTCCGGTGAAGTACAGCAGCGGATTGCGCGGGCTGGGCGCGGCGTGGTCGTTGGATCCGTGCACGAAGGCCCCCGGGATGCCGCGCAGCGGGTCCAGTGCGACTCGCAGGCCCTGCAGACCCCGCTCGTGGCCCATGTTGTCGCCGGTGTTCACGACGAGATCCGGTTGCCACGTTTCCGCGAGCGCGGCCATCCAGCTCTGCTTGCGGTGCTGCCACGGCGCCATGTGCGCGTCCGAGAGGTGCAGCAGGCGCACGGATGCGGATCCCGGCGGCAGCAGAGCGACCTCGTGTCGGCGGACGGTGAAGAGATAGCGCTCGATGCCGATGCCCCACGTCGCGGCTCCCACGCCGACCGCCCCCACCGCTCCGAGAGCGGCGAGGGCGGTCTTCACAGCGGAGGATGCCACTACGTGCACTTCGCGCGGCTGTAGTTGACCGTGATGGCCGCGTTGCGGTTCACGACGGTCCCGGCCGCAGGATTCGTGCTCGTCGCCTTGCCCTGCGGGCCCGCGGACTCGTCCTCGGTACACGTGCCGGGTTGGACGTTGCCGAAGCCGGACCCGCGCAGATCGCTCAGGGCCTTGTCGAGCTGTTTGCCGCTGACATCCGGCACCGCGAGCCCCTGGCCGTTGCTCGGGCTGATCGTGACCGTCGTCCCGCCGCTCACGCGGCCGGCGCCGGGGTTCTGCGCGGCGATGATGCCCTCGGCCTCGCCGGAGTCGACCGGGTCGCCCACATTCACGCTGAAGCCGGCGTTCTCGAGCGTCGCCGTCGCCTGATCGACGCTCATGCCGATCACGCTGGGAAGATCGCGAAGAATGACGCGGGTGAGGTTCGAGTCCGGCTCGGGGAAGTCGTCCCCCCCATAGGCGGAGTCCGCGGCCTCCTGGGTCTGACGCGCCAGGATGTAGCGGAGACCGCCGAATGGCTCGAAGACGTCGTTGAGTCCTTCGATGTTGCCGACCCACGCGGCCGTGGTGACCTTCGTGCTCGACTCGATCATCCACGTGTGGTACGTCTCGTGCGTTCCGGTCTTTCCGAGCAACGGCGTGCCGTCGTAGGGGTTCGCCTGCGACCCGGTGCCGCCGCGCTGCATGACGCCTTCGAGCGCGTAGGCGGCCGTCGCGGCGACCTTCGGGTCGAGCACCTGCGTGCACGTGCGGGCGGGTGGGGTGATCTCCACGCCGTCGGAGTCGACGACGCGGTCGATCGCCTTGGGCTGGCAGTAGATGCCGTTGTTCGCGACCGTGGCGTACGCACCCGCCATCGCGATGGGGGAGACGTTGCTGGATCCGATGATCGAGAACTGGGTGTTCACGTCGACCGGCTGGCCGGTGCTGGCGTTCGTGACACCCATCTTCGTGGCGACCTTCTCGATGTCGCACAGGTCCAACTGCTCGGCCATCGCGAAGTATCCGGAGTTCAGCGACTGCGCGGTGAACTGCATCGGCGTACCGGTGTAGCCCCCACCGCCGCCGAAGTTGCCGACGCGGTCATTCGTGGTGTTGACCCAGTCCCCGTCGCAGGAGTTGGTCATGCGCTTGATGACGCGCACCTGACCGTTCAGCGTCTCGTTGACCGAGTGCCCCTTCTCGAGCCAGTCGATCAGAGTGAACAGCTTGAACGTCGAACCGGGGTTGAAGCCGCCCGATGAGCCGTAGGTCGAGTCGCCTGCGAAGACGAGGGCGCTCTTGTTCGGATCGGATGCCGCGCTGGCGTCCTCGGCGAACTGCGTGTTCTGCGCGATGGCCAGGATGCGACCCGTCGTCGTCTCGATGCTGACGATCGTGGATCCGAGGCGCATGAAGTCGACGGACGACGGGACGTTCTCCTTCATCGCGTTCTCGGCGGCCATCTGGACGCGGAAGTCCAGTGTCGTGTAGATCTTCAGACCGCCGCGCTTGAGCGCCTTCTCGCGCTCTTCGGCCGTCGCGCCGAAAGCCGGGTCGTTCTCGACGATGTCGCGGACGTACTGGCAGAAGTAGGCCGATCCGCCCGCGGTGCTGCAGCCGGTGTCCGCCGGGCTCAGCACGGGCGTGATGGGCTCGATCGCCGCTGCGACGTACTGCTCCTGCGTGATCTTGCCATCGTCCAGCAGTCGGCTGAGGACGTACAGCTGACGCCCCTTCGTCGCGCTGTAGCCGTCGGCGGCGGCGAGCACCTGCTCGTCGGTGATCGTCCCCTCGTCGCGGAGGGTGATCAGAGCCTGGATGCTGCGCGGATCGACGTCGTCGATCGAGCCGTCCGGCGCCTTGTTGTAGGCGAGGTCGCCGTCGAAGATCGAACCGCCCGGGCGGTCGATGCGGTAGGTGTTCGGGTTCTGCACGATGCCGGCGAGCGTCGCCGCCTGCGCGACGGAGAGGTCTTTCGCGGACACGCTGAAGTACCGCTTCGCCGCGGCGTCGACGCCGTACGTGCGACCGCCGAAGTTCGCGATGTTCAGGTAGCCGAGGAGGATGTCGTTCTTGGAATACTTCTGCTCGAGCGCGATCGCGTACCGCATCTCCTGCAACTTGCGCTGAATGCCGTCGGCCCCCGCAGCGGTCGTCGCCTCCGTCCAGCAGTTCGCGAGCACCTCGTCGGTCTTCGCGCGGATCTCGTCGGCGGTCGGTGCGACGTACAGCGTCGCCGGGTCGACGGCGACGCCGTCCGCAGCTTCCGCCGTGGCCTTCTCGGCTGCGGCGACCGCGGCGTCTTCCGCCGTCGTGTTCAGCTCTGCGACGGCGTCGGCGTCGGCGTTGGACTCGCATCGCTGGATGAGGACGTTCTTGACGTACTGCTGGCTGATCGAGGATCCACCCTGCGTCTCGCCGCCACCGCGGACGTTCTGCAGGAGTGCGCGGGACGTGCCGATCAGGTCGACGCCGCCGTGCTGGTAGAAGCGCGGGTCCTCGCTGGAGAGGATCGCGTCGTACATGACCGGAGTGACCTGGTCGAAGGTGACCGGGGAGCGGTCCTGGTCGTAGAACGTGGCCAGCTCGACCTCGGACCCGTCGGCGGGGTTGATCGCCACGATCGTCGACGGAAGCATGAGCTTGTCGATGTCGAGCACGCTCGGGAGGTTGTCGAACATCGTGATCGCGTTCGTCGCGGCTGCACCCGTGAGGGCGATCGCGGGGGTCACGGTAGCGGTGATGAGGACACCCGCGGCGGCGCTCAGACCGATCAGGCCCAGCAGGCCCCCGGCCACACCGCTAGCCGTGCGTTTCTTCTCAGGCATAGGCTTGATCGTAAGGGTGCTAGCTGGGCGAACCCTTCACGGACGCGCCTGCGCACTGCGCTGCGCCCGCCATCGCACCCGACGCATCGGAGAGTCCATGACAACGTGGGAGTACCTCACCACGCCCCTGCTGATCCACAACACCGCCGCGATCCTCAACAACTGGGGCAAGCAGGGGTGGGAGCTCGTCCAGGTCGTGCCCGGCCCCGAGGGCGGGCTCGTCGCCTACCTCAAGCGGCCGAGCGGCGCGGGTTCGGCCAACGCGGGGCTGGATGCCGCGGCGCAGGCCGCCGCGCAGTTCGAAGGGACGGGTCGATGAGCGTCTCCGCCCGGCTCGCCGAGCTCGGCATCCAGTTGCCGTCCGTCGTCCCCCCCGTCGCCGCGTACGTGCCCGCGAAGGCGCACGGCGATCTGGTGTTCACCGCCGGCCAGCTGCCGATGGTGTCGGGGGCGCTTCCGGAGGCCGGCAAGGTCGGCGACGGCCCCGGACTCGTCGCGCCCGCCGACGCGCAGCGTTACGCCCGCCAGAGCGCGCTGAACGCACTGGCGGGCGCCGCCGCCGCGGTCGGAGGCGTGGACCGCCTGAGCGGCGTCGTGAAGGTCGTCGGCTTCGTCGCCTCGGTTCCGGACTTCACCGGGCAGCCGGGCGTGATCAACGGCGCGAGCGAAGTGCTCGGCGAGATCTTCGGCGACGCCGGCCGGCACGCGCGATCCGCTGTCGGCGTGCCGGTGCTTCCCCTGGACAGTCCGGTCGAGGTGGAAGTGATCTTCAGCGTCGCGGAGTGACTCCGGTGATCTCAGCGCACCTGCGCTGAGATCACCGACATCACCGCGGTGTCGGCGAGGGTCGTCGTGTCGCCGACCTCGCGGCCCTCTGCGACGTCGCGCAGCAGTCGACGCATGATCTTGCCCGACCGCGTCTTCGGGAGCTCTTCGACGATGTAGACGTCTCGGGGGCGCGCGATGGGGCCGATCTGCTCGCCGACCCAGGCCCGCAGGGACTGTGCCAGGCCGTCCGGCGAATGCGCCGCCAGATAGCTCTGCTTGATGATCACGAAGGCGGCGACCGCCTGGCCTGTCGTCTCGTCCGACGCCCCGACGACCGCGGCTTCGGCGACCGCCTCGTTCGCGACGAGGGCGGACTCGATCTCCGTGGTCGACAAGCGGTGGCCCGACACGTTCATGACGTCGTCGACGCGGCCGAGCAGCCACACGTCTCCGTCCTCGTCGAGCCGCGCGCCGTCGCCCGCGAAGTAGTAGCCCTGCGCGGCGAACTTGTCCCAGTAGGTCTCCTTGTACCGCTCCGGGTCGCCCCAGATGCCGCGCAGCATGCTCGGCCAGGGGCGGGTGATCACCAGGAGTCCGCCGTTGCCGTTGCCCACGTGCACGCCGTCGTCGTCGACGACTTCGACGGCCACGCCGGGGAGCGGCACCTGCGCGCTTCCCGGCTTCGTCTCGGTCACGCCGGGCAGTGCCGAGATCATGATCGCGCCGGTCTCGGTCTGCCACCACGTGTCCACGATCGGGGCCACCTTGCCGCCGATGACCTTGCGGTACCACATCCACGCTTCGGGGTTGATGGGCTCACCCACCGAGCCGAGAAGACGCAGGGACGAGAGATCGTACTGCTCCGGGATCGCGCGGCCGAGCTTCATGAACGAGCGGATCGCGGTCGGCGCCGTGTAGAGGATCGTGACGCCGTACTTCTGCACGATCTCCCACCACCGGCCCGGGTGCGGGGTGTCCGGTGTGCCTTCGTACAGCACTTGCGTCGCACCGTTGGCGAGCGGTCCGTACGTCACGTAGCTGTGCCCGGTGATCCAGCCGATGTCGGCCGTGCACCAGTACACGTCCGTTTCGGGGTGCAGGTCGTGCACGACCCTGTTGCTGAAGGCGGCCTGCGTCAGGTACCCGCCGGAGGTGTGCATGATGCCCTTGGGCTTTCCGGTGGTGCCCGAGGTGTAGAGGATGAACAGCGGTGTCTCAGCGGGGAACGCGCGGGCCTCGTGCTCGGCCGAGGCCTGAGGCACGACGTCGTGCCACCAGATGTCGCGGCCCTCGGTCCACTCGACGTCGTTCCCTCCGCGCCGGACCACCAGCACGTGCTCCACGCTCTCCTGCACGCCCGAGCCGTTGCGGTCGCTGAGCGCCATGTCGACGGCGGGCTTCAGAGCGCTGACCTTGCCCTTGCGGTAGCCGCCGTCGGCGGTGATCACGAGCTTCGCGCCGGCGTCGTCGATGCGCGAGCGCAGGCTGTCGGCCGAGAACCCGCCGAAGATGACCGAGTGGATCGCGCCCAGGCGTGCCACGGCGAGCATCGCTGCGATCGCCTCGGGGATCATCGGCATGTAGATCGCGACGCGGTCTCCCTCGCCGATCCCGAGGTCCTGCAGCACGTTCGCGAGCCTCTTCACCTCGTCCGTCAGCTCCGCGTACGTCACGTGGCGGGAGTCGCCGGGCTCGCCTTCCCACAGCAGCGCGACGCGCTCGCCGTTCCCGGCTTCCACGTGCCGATCGAGACAGTTGTACGCGACGTTGAGCTCGCCGTCGGCGAACCAGCTCGCGAACGGGGGGTTCGACCAGTCCAGCACCTGGGTGAACGGGGTGTGCCAGTGCAGTTCGCGGGCCTGCGCCGCCCAGAAGCCGGTGTCGTCTGCGGCTGCTTGCGCGTACAGGTCGGCGGTCGCGACGGCATCCGCGGCGAACTGCGCGGGCGGCGCGAAGCGCCTGCTCTCGGAGAGGAGGTGGTCGATCTGGCTGCTCATTGCTCGCTCCTTCGCGGGCCGTTCCGGGTACGGGCCTGCGGGACCCGTCTCTGCGTCACGGACAACCTATCGACGCGATCCCGGCCCCACTACCTCCGATAGTGGGGAGCCTCGGTCGAGCGGATGCCGCTC
Organism: Microbacterium lacus; assembly: GCF_039531105.1. NCBI lineage: Bacteria > Bacillati > Actinomycetota > Actinomycetes > Micrococcales > Microbacteriaceae > Microbacterium > Microbacterium lacus. Next base: position 2,724,419 of record NZ_BAAAPK010000001.1, on the reverse strand, counting down.
GGCCGTCCCGGCGATATATCGGTGAGGAGGAGATGAGAGCGTTTTGACCGGTCTGCGATTGTGCGTATGCTCATCCCCGGCCGAACTTCGATTCTGGCATTGCGGCACCCGACCCACCCCCGAAATGCGGTGTCGCGCGTGGCGGCATCCCATTCCCCCCATGGGATGCCGCCCCCTTTTCTTTCCGGCCCTGCGCGGCCGATGACCGACCGCTCCTCCCCAGGCGCCCTCCACGCTCCGATGTCCACGGATGCGCCTCCGTCGCGGGTGGCGGACGCGACGGCGACCTAGCGTCGAGCCATGTCCGAGCGATTCGTGGTCACCCCCCGCGTAGTCGCCGACGACGCCGCGCCGCCGCAGCCCGGCGCGCGACGGGCGAAGGGTGCGGCACCCGCCGTGCGCCCGGCAGCAGGGCCCCTTGCGGCGCCGCTCGAGCCGTTCGCCGCGTTCCTCGCGGACCCGACGGTGACCGACATCTTCGTCAACGGCGACTCGGGACTCTTCGTGGACCGGGGAGCCGGAGCCGAGCGCGCTCCGCACTGGCGGTCGAAGGAAGACGATGTGCGCGAACTGGCCGTCGCCCTGATCGGTCTCGGCGGCCGCCACATCGACGACGCGGCACCCGCCGTGGACGTGCGCCTCGAGGGCGGCATCCGCGTTCACGCCGTCCTCCCGCCGGTCGCCGCGGAGGGCACCGCGATCTCGATCCGCGTGCCGCGCCTGCAGCATCCCGATCTGCAGGCCTTGCAGCGGGAGGGCATGTTCGACGCCGAGACGCGAGCCCGGCTGGAGGACGCCGTCCTGACGCGGCGGAACATGCTGATCACCGGGTCGGCCGGCGCGGGCAAGACCACCCTCCTCACGGCCCTGCTCGGCTGCGTGCCGCACTCCGACCGCATCGTCACGATCGAGGACGTCGCCGAACTCGCACCGGATCACCCGCACCACGTGCGCCTGGAGGCGCGTCAGCCGAACCTCGAGGGCGCCGGAGCGGTCGGGCTGGCACGACTCGTCCGCGAGGCGCTGCGCATGCGTCCCGACCGACTGGTGGTGGGGGAGTGCCGGGGTGAAGAGGTGCGCGAACTGCTCACGGCGCTGAACACGGGGCACGACGGCGGGGCCGGGACCCTCCACGCGAACGGACTGCATGACGTCCCGGCCCGATTGGAAGCGCTCGGCGCGCTCGCGGGGCTGGGCGACATCGCCCTTGCCCGTCAGGCGTCCAGTGCGATCCACCTCGTGCTCCACGTGCAGCGCGACCCGGACGGCGTGCGCCGCCTGGTGGCTGCCGGTCGACCGGTCGTGGGGCCCGCCGGTCGTGTGGACGTCGAGGAGCTGCCGTGGTTCTCGGAATGACGGCCCGCGTAAGGGGCCTGCGTCGGAGGCGCGGTGGCCCCGGCGCTGGTGCGGGCGGGATCCCCGACACCGTGCTGCGGCTCGCGGTCCTCCTCCAGGCAGGTGTCACGCCGGAACGGGCGTGGGGATATCTCGCCGACACGGGCGACATCGCGGCCGGACGCATCCGCGACGCGCACACACGCGGCACGCCTCTCGCCCACGCGATCGCCGCTGCCGACGACGAGCCCGCGGGCCCGACCCGCAGACGGCGTCCCCCGCCGTCCGAGGCGACGGCACCCGTCGCCTGGCGTGACATCGCCGCGGCGTGGCAGGTGGCCGCTGCGGTCGGCGCGCCGATGGCGGAGAGCCTGCGCGCGCTCGCGGCGGCGCTGCGGGACGCGGCCGAGGCCGCCGACGACGTCCGGGTCGCTCTCGCGGAGCCGGCAGGGACGGCACGACTCATGGCGTGGCTCCCGCTCGTCGCAATCGTGCTGGGAGTCGCGCTCGGGTTCGACACGATGGGCACGCTCATCGGCAGTCCGGGCGGCATCGCGTGCCTCCTGCTCGGTGCGGCGTTGATCTTCGCGTCGCACCGGTGGAACGCAGCGCTGGTCCGACGAGCCCGACCACAAGGGGGCATTCCCGGCCTCCAGGCGGAGCTGCTCGCCGTCGCGCTCAGCGGGGGTGTGTCGATCGATCGGGCCCGCCGCCTCGTGCACGAAGCGACGGACGCGCCGTCGGATGCCGAGACCGACAGGGTCCTGATGCTCTCGCGGACCGCGGGCGTCCCGGCGGTCGAACTACTCCGCGCCGCGTCGACGCTCGCCCGGCACCGCGCGCGGGTCGAGGGGAGGCTCCGGGCCGCGCGTCTGTCGACGGCCCTCTTGTTGCCGCTCGGCGTCTGCACGCTGCCGGCGTTCCTGCTGCTGGGAGTGGCTCCCATGCTTCTCAGCGTCATGACGACGATGCCGTCGCCGGTCTGAGTCGCGCCCCATCCGTGTCCGGTCCCAAGGAAAGGAATCCCATGTCCCCGCACTCCGCCACACGCGCCGTGCCGCGGCTCACCCGCCGTCGCGCGCTCCGTCTCTACTACCACCGCGGCGCGGCGCCCTCGGACGAGACGGGCGCGGCCACCGCCGAATACGCGATCGCCACGATGGCGGCCGTGGCCTTCGCCGGGCTCCTGGTGGTGATCATGCGCAGCGACGAGGTGCGCGGCATCCTCACCGATCTGGTTCGACGCGCCCTCACCGTCGCATGACGGGCCGCGGACTCGGCGAGCGCGGGTCCGTGGTCGCCGAGTTCGCGATCGCGCTCCCCGCCGTGGTGCTCGTCCTCCTCTTCGGCGCCGGTGCGGTGAGCGCGAGCGGCATGTCGGTGCGGTTGCAGGATGCGGCGTCCGATGCGGCACGGATCGTCGCGCGAGGTGAGCCGGACGCGCGGGCGGCGCAGGTCATGCAGTCCGCCGTCGCCGGGTCGACGACCGGCGTCGAGCGAGTCGGAGACGTGGTCTGCGTCACGGCGAGCGCGGTGGCGCCGGTGATCGCGCTCACCCTCACGGCGCGGGCGTGCGCCCTCGCGGGTGGCCTCTGATGGCCGGTGCGATGCTCTCGCTCGGCGTGCTGGCGTGCGCCGCGACCCTGGTGGTCGGGGGATGCGGTGTCGGTGCGGCGGCCACGTTCTCGCAGCGACTCGCCGGGGCGGCGGACGCCGCCGCGCTCGCGGCCGCCGACACCGCATCCGGCGCTGCGGCCGGAGTGCCGTGCGCGCGCGCCGCGGAGATCGCCGCGACGATGGGCGCGACGCTCACGCGCTGCGATCTCGACGAGCTCGTAGCCACCGTGACGGTGTCGGCGGTCTTCGCACGGGTCTCGGCTTCGGCATCCGCCCGCGCAGGCCCAGCGCCGGGCTAGCCGTCGCGGACGGCTCCGTGGGGCGGAGCACAAGTTTTGTGTGTGTATGGTGTGCAACGACGAAAGGACGCCCCCGTTGGCTACAGGCAAGAAGCTCGTCATCGTCGAGTCACCGACGAAGATGAAGTCGATCCAGGGCTACCTCGGCGACGACTACGAGGTGCTCAGCTCGGTCGGACACATTCGCGATCTCGCGAGCAAGAAGGACATCCCGGCTGAGAAGAAGACCGCGTACGGCAAGTACTCGATCGACATCGACAACGACTTCGACCCCTATTACGTGGTCAACGACCGCAAGACCAAGACGGTCGCCGAGCTCAAACGCGCGCTCAAGGGCGCCGATGAGGTCCTGCTCGCGACAGATGAGGACCGCGAGGGCGAGGCGATCGCCTGGCATCTGCTCGAGGTGCTCAAGCCCAAGGTCCCCGTGCACCGCATGGTGTTCCACGAGATCACGAAGGACGCGATCCGGGCGGCGGTGGACAACACCCGGGAACTCGATCTCGCCCTCGTCGACGCCCAGGAGACCCGCCGGGTCCTGGACCGCCTCTACGGCTGGGATGTCTCGCCGGTCCTCTGGCGTAAGGTCGGCAGCGGCCGCGAGGGTGCCGCGCTGAGCGCCGGTCGCGTCCAGTCCGCCGCGACCAGGATGGTCGTCGAACGCGAACGCGAGCGCATGGCGTTCGTCTCGGCCGGCTACTGGGACGTCGAAGCGCTCGCGGGCAAAGCCGGCGAGTCGTTCACGACGCGCCTCGCCCGCGTCGACGGTGCACCGCTCGCGCGCGGTGGGGATTTCGACGACCGCGGCGAGCTGAAGAAGGTCGTCGTCGTCCTCGACGAGGCTCAGGCCCGCGCGCTTGCAGCCGCCGTCGAGAAGGTCGGCGAAGCCCTCGTCACCGCGCTGGAGTCCAAGCCCGGAACCCGCAGCCCGCGGGCGCCCTTCACGACCTCCACCCTCCAGCAGGAGGCCGGCCGCAAGCTCTCCATGAGTGCGAAGCACGCGATGAGCGTCGCGCAGCGCCTCTACGAGAAGGGCTTCATCACCTATATGCGCACCGACTCGGTCGCGCTGAGCACGCAGGCGATCCGCGCGGCGCGCGAACAGGCCGTGGCGCTCTACGGCGAGAAAGCGGTCCCGCTGAACCCGCGGGTGTACCGCAGCAACAGCAAGAACGCGCAGGAGGCGCACGAGGCGATCCGCCCCTCCGGTGAGCAGTTCCGCACTCCCGCCTCGGTGTCCGCGGAGCTCGACCGCGACGAGCAGCGCATGTACGACCTGATCTGGAAGCGGACGATCGCCAGCCAGATGTCGGACGCGAAGTACGAGACGACGACAGTGACGCTCGCCGTCGACGCACCGGTGGACGGAAAGGCGCAGCGCGCCGAGTTCACGGCATCCGGCACCGTCTACACCTTCAAGGGCTTCCTGGAGGCCTACGAAGAGGGGCGCGACGAGAAGCGCAGCGACGCGGACAAGGCCGACGACCAGTCGCTGCCGGTCCTGGCGGTCGGCGACACGCTGCGCATGAAGGACGTCGAGCCCAAGGGGCACTCGACCTCGCCGAAGCCCCGCTACACCGAGGCGAGCCTGGTCAAGGCGCTCGAGGAGAAGGGCATCGGCCGGCCGTCGACGTTCGCGAGCATCATCGACGTGATCCTCGACCGCGGCTACGTCACCAAGCGCGGGCAGGCGCTCGTGCCCAGCTGGCTCGCGTTCAGCGTCGTGCGCCTCCTCGAGGAGCACTTCGCCGACCTCGTCGACTACGACTTCACCGCGGCGCTCGAGGACGACCTCGATGCGATCGCCCGCGGAGAGCAGCAGCGCACGGCGTGGCTCAAGGAGTTCTACTTCGGCTCGGACGCGCACCCCGGCCTGCGCAACATCGTCGAGAATCTCGGCGAGATCGACGCGCGCGAGTTGAACGCGACCCGCATCAGCGACACCGTGACGCTGCGCTTCGGCAAATACGGTCCGTACCTGGACGTCGTGGACCCCGCGGCCCCGGACGCCCCGCCCCGACGGGTCAACATCCCCGAAGACCTCGCGCCCGACGAACTGACCCCCGAGCGCGCCCAGGAGCTGATCGACGCGCCGGTCGCGGGCAATCGCGTCCTCGGCGAGAACCCCGAGAACGGCAAGCTCGTGATCGTGAAGGACGGCCGCTTCGGTCCGTACATCGAGGAGACCGAACCCGAGGACCCCACGGCGGTGGACGAGAGCACCGGGGAGATCGTCGAGGAGGCGCCGAAGAAGAAGACCGCGGCGCGGGGCGCGAAGAAGGATGCCGCACCCAAGCCTCGGACCGCGTCGCTGTTCAAGTCCATGTCGGTGGACACGATCGACCTGGAGACGGCGCTCCGACTCCTCGAACTGCCGCGCACCGTCGGCACCGACCCCGAGTCGGGCGAGGTCATCACCGCGCAGAACGGGCGATACGGGCCGTACTTGAAGAAGGGCACGGACTCCCGGACGCTGGACTCCGAGCAGCAGATCTTCGACATCTCGCTCGAGCAGGCGCTCGCGATCTACGCGCTGCCGAAGTACGGAGCGCGCCGGGCGTCGGCGGCGCTCGCCGAATTCGACAACGACCCGGTCAGCGGCAAGCCCATCCGGGTGAAGGACGGCCGTTTCGGCGCGTACGTCACCGACGGAGAGACGAACGTCACGATTCCGCGTGGTCAGACCGTCGCCGACATCACGTACGAGATCGCCGTGCAGATGATCGCCGACAAGCGCGCGAAGGGGCCCGCTCCCAAGCGGACCACGACGCGCAAGACGACCGCTCGCAAGGCGCCGGCGAAGAAGTGACGGACGGCCGCGGACTGTTCATCACGCTCGAGGGCGGCGACGGGGCGGGTAAGACCACCCAATCCGCGCTCCTGGAGGAGTGGCTCCGCGCGCGCGGGCGCACGGTCGTGCGCACACGGGAGCCGGGCGGCACCGAGGTCGGCGTCCTCATCCGCGACATCGTGCTGCACCATCGCGGCGAGATCGCGGCGCGTGCGGAGGCGCTGCTCTACGCCGCAGATCGCGCCCATCACATCGAGCACCTCGTCCGCCCGGCTCTCGAGCGGGGCGCCGTGGTGATCCAGGACCGCTACCTCGATTCTTCCGTCGCCTACCAGGGCGCCGGCCGAGTCCTCGGGCGCGACGAAGTCCGTGAGCTCTCCCTGTGGGCGACGGAGGGGCTGCTTCCCGATCTCACCGTGCTGCTCGATCTCGATCCGACCGCGGCGCGCGAGCGGCTGGATGCCGACGACAAGCCCTTCGATCGCCTCGAGGCCGAGGCCTCGGCGTTCCACGACCGCGTACGGGCCGAGTTCCTGGCGCTCGCCGCAGCCGAACCCGGGCGGTTCCTCGTCCTGGACGCGTCGCGCTCACCGGCCGACCTCGCCACGGACATCCAGGGCCGCGTGCAGGCGCTGTGGGACGCCCGCGAGCGCGGCGGCACCGTCGGCGGCGCCGATTAGGCTGGGGCGATGAGCAGCAGTGCGGTCGTCGACGCCTCTGCGGCCATCCCCGCCGAGCTGCCGTGGGGTGCCGTGTGGGGGCAGGACGACGCCGTCGCGACGCTGCGGGAGGCGGCATCCGACCCGGCGTCGATGACGCACGCCTGGCTCATCACCGGGCCGCCCGGATCCGGCCGTTCCACCCTCGCCTACGCGTTCGCCGCGGCGCTGATCGCGGAAGACGGTGACGAGTCCGCGATGCGGCAGGTGCTGGCGGGCACGCACCCGGACATGACCGCACTGCGCACCGAAGGCGTCATCATCTCCATCAAGGACGCCCGGTCCCTCGTCGAGCGGTCCTACTTCAGCCCCTCGCTCGGTCGATACCGCGTGATCGTGATGGAGGACGCCGATCGCATGGTCGAGCGGACCTCCAACGTTCTGCTCAAGGCTCTCGAAGAGCCGCCCGAGCGCACGGTCTGGTTGCTGTGCGCTCCGAGCGAGGCGGATCTGCTCCCGACGATCCGCTCACGAGTGCGCACGCTGCGGCTGCGTGAGCCCGACGTCGCCGACGTCGCACGGCTCATCACCCAGCGCACCGGTGCCGACCCGGTCATCGCCGAGCAGGCCGCGCGTCACGCTCAGCGCCATATCGGCATGGCGCAGCGGCTGGCGACGGATGACGCCGCCCGCGCGCGGCGTGATGCCATGCTCCGCGGCGTCCTCGCGGTGCGGAGCGTCGGCGATGCGGTCGAGGTCGCCGGGCGTGTGGTCGCCGCGGCCACGGACGACGCGAAGGCCCTCACCGCCGAGCGAGACGAGGCCGAGCGGGCCTCGCTCCTGCGCACGCTCGGAATCGCGGAGGGCGCCGCGGTGCCCCCTTCGGTCCGCTCGCAGCTGAGCGCGCTCGAGGATGATCAGAAGCGTCGTGCGACCCGCAGTCTTCGCGACGGCATCGACCGCGTGCTGACGGACCTGCAGTCGATGTTCCGCGACGTCGTGATGTTGCAGTTCGGCAGAGGCGGCGCCGGCGGATCCGAGCTGATCAACCGTGAACTCGATGCCGAGCTCCGCGCCCTCGCCGCGGCGTGGCCCACCGACCGCACCTTGACCGTTCTCGACCGGATCGCCGAAACACGTCGCAACCTCGAGCAGAACGTCGCCCCCACCCTCGCCCTCGAAAGCATGCTCGTCACCGTCGCGAGCGGGAGGACCCCGTGAACACCAGCATCCCCTCCGTCCCCTTCCGGTCTTCGCGACGCACCCGACGCGTGCTCGCGGTGCTGGCGGGCGTCGTCACCGCTTCGCTCGCGCTCTCGGGTTGTCTGTACTCGCTGATCCCCGAGTCCCGCCCCACCTCGACCGCGAGTCTGCCGCCGGACACCGACGGCGTCGCGGACGATCTGCTGCCCTTCTACGAGCAGGAGCTGGCGTGGTCGGCGTGCGGGGCGTTCGAGTGCACGACCGTCACGGCGCCGCTGGACTGGGAGAACCCCGCGACCGGTGAGATCGAGCTGTCCGTCATCCGGCAGCGGGCCGACTCCGGCGAGGCGATCGGCTCGCTCCTGACCAACCCCGGCGGTCCGGGCGCGAGCGGTGTCGGGCTGATCCGCGACAGCATCGACTACGCCGTCGGTTCCGCCCTGCAGGAGAAGTACGACGTGATCGGGTTCGACCCGCGCGGCGTGGGGGAGTCCACGGCCGTGACGTGCCTGGATGCCGCGGCCATGGACTCCTACCTGTTCGACATCCCGGCCGACCCGCGTGGTTCGGACGCGTGGACGGCGGACCGCGACGAGCAGAATGCGCAGTTCGCCGCCGCGTGCGAAGCCAACAGCGACGGCATCCTGCCTTTCATCACGACCGAGAACGCCGCCCGCGACATGGACCTGCTGCGGGCGGTGCTCGGCGACAAGAAGCTCAACTACCTCGGGTACTCGTATGGCACCTTCCTCGGGGCGACGTACGCGAAGCTGTACCCCGAACGGGTCGGCCGCCTCGTGCTGGACGGCGCGATCGACCCCGCGATCCCTGGCAGCGACGTCAGCACGATCCAGGCGATCGGGTTCGAGAACGCCCTGCGCGCGTATATGGCCGACTGTCTGACGCAGTCCGACTGCCCGTTCAGCGGGACGGTCGACGAGGGTATGGCCGATCTCGGCACTCTGCTCGCAAGCGTCGATCAGTCACCGCTGCCGGCCTCCGACGGCCGTCAGCTCGGGGCCGACTCGCTTCTGACCGGAATCATCGCGGCGCTGTACTCGCAGGACAGCTGGCCCTATTTGACCAGCGCCCTCAGCGAGGCGCTGCAGGGCAACCCGGACGTCGCGCTCCAGCTCGCCGACTTCTACTACAACCGGCAGGACGGCGCCTACCTGGACAACTCGACCGAGGCGTTCCGGGCGTACAACTGCATGGACTATCCGCTGGAGGATTCCGAGGCGGCGAAGGCCGCGAGCGACGCCCGCATCGCGGCCGAGGCGCCGACGGTCGCCCCGTACTGGTCCGGGCCTGACCCCTGCGCGGTGTGGCCGTACCCGCCGACCGGCACCCGCGGCGCGATCACGGCCGACGGGGCCGCCCCGATCGTGGTGATCGGCACCACGAACGACCCGGCGACGCCGTACGAGTGGGCGGTCTCCCTTGCCGACCAGCTGAGCTCGGGCGTCCTCATCACGCGCGTGGGTGAGGGTCACACCGGATACAACAAGGGCAACGCGTGTGTGGACGACGCGGTCGAGGCATATCTGCTCGAGGGAACAGTTCCGCAGGACGGGCTGCGCTGCGAGTGAGCGGGGGCCGCGCGTTCGCGAGGGCGCCGCGGACACTGTAGGATTGCTGATCGTGCATCGCGCAAGCGGCGCGCGCCACCTTAGCTCAGTCGGCAGAGCATCTCACTCGTAATGAGAAGGTCGAGAGTTCGATTCTCTCAGGTGGCTCCACACGTTTTCCGCAGGTCGCGCCGGCGACCATGAGTCACGAGGGTCGCCGACGGACAGGGGTGGATCACCGCCATGGGCCCAGCGCTGGACGCGGTCATCGAGATCTTCACGTGGATCGGGTTCGGCGCAGGCGCCTTCCTCGCCGGCGTCGCACTCGTTGCCTATCTGTTCGACGGAACGTGGGTCCCGGTGCGTGCGGTGGTGGAGTCGACCGATCACGGAAAGGTCGTCCGCTGGTTCGATGAGGCGGGCGGTGTCAACGAGGCTCCGTTGAACCACGAGCAGCTCGCTGCCGTCGGCGATGCCTCGATGTACGACATCTTCGCGCGCCGCGGCTGGAACAACCGGATGCGGCTCACCCAGCGCTCGCCCCTCGTACGTGCGCTCGCCCTGCTCGCCGCGGGCCTCATCGGCCTCGGCACGATCGCCCTGATCCTGTCCGGCGTGCTCCTGTTCGCGCGCGGCTGAGTCCGCGCGGTCGTACGCTCGGAGGATGAGCAGAGCGCTTTTCATCGTCGACGTCCAGAACGACTTCACCGAGCGGGGCGCGCTCGGTGTGACCGGCGGCGACGAGGTCGCGGAGCGCATCAGCACGTACCTGGCCGCGCACTCCGCTGACTACGAGATCGTCGTGGCCTCGCGGGACTGGCACGACGGCGACAACGACAACGGCGGTCATTTCTCGCCCGCGCCGGACTTCGTCGACACGTGGCCGGTGCACTGCGTCGCGGACACGTACGGCGCCGCCTATGACGACGTCTTCGATACCACCGCGGTCACGCACCACCTGAAGAAGGGGCAGGGAAAGCCTGCCTACTCGTTGTTCGAGGGGGTGTCGGATGACGGGAACACCGCTGCCGCGCTGCTCGACGAGTACGGCATCCGCGACATCGACGTCGTGGGACTCGCGACCGATTACTGCGTCCGCGCCTCTGCGCTGGACGCGCTCGCGCACGGCCGTCGGGTGCGCGTGTTCACCGACCTGGTCGCCGGGGTGCATCCCGAGTCGAGCGCCGCCGCGCTCGCGGAGATCGAGTCGGCCGGGGCCGAGGTCGTAGGGTCCGGCGGCTGAGGTCGTGGGGTCCGGCGGCTGAGCGTTCACCCCCGCTGGAGCGAAGTAGGCTGGACGGGCGGGCCTCTAGCTCAGTCGGTAGAGCATCGGACTTTTAATCCGCGGGTCGTGGGTTCGAGCCCCACGGGGCCCACAAGCAGTGAGGGACGCCGCGCCAGCGGCGTCCCTCACTGCTTTTTGGCCGCCTGTCGTCGAGAGTCCACCGCGGGGACGAGCCCCACGGGGCCCTTAACGGAAAAGAGGGGACGTCACCGCGGTGACGTCCCCTCTCCCTGGTCGAAACGACCGCCGGCACCACCTCGCAGGCGCCGGCGGTCGTCCCGCCCCCAGGGGCCTGACGAAGAGCGTCAGGCGTCTGTGGTCACTGAGCCGGGGGCATCAGCACCGTGTCGATGAGGTACACGGTCGCGTTGGCGGTCTGGACGCCACCGCAGATCACGGCGGACTGGCCGTTGACGACGATGTCGTCGCCGCTGCCGGTGACCTCGAGGTCGGCGCCGTTCACGGTGGCGTGCGTGCCGTCGATCTCGTCGGGCGCGATCTGGCCGGGAACCACGTGGTACGTCAGGATCGACGTCAGCAGCGTGCTGTCGGTCTTGAGCGTCTCGATCGTCGCGGGGTCGATCTTCGCGAACGCGTCGTCGACCGGGGCGAACACGGTGAACTCGTCACCGTTCAGGGTGTCGACGAGGTTGACGTCGGGGTTCAGCTGACCGGAGACGGCCGCGACGAGCGTCTTCAGCAGCGGGTTGTTCGATGCGGCGGTGGCCACCGGGTCGACAGCCATGCCCGCGACCGAACCGGCGCCGTCCGGCACTGCCTCGGCGTAGGCGGCGCAACCGGGGCCGACCAGGTTGGCGGCCGGATCCATCGTCGCCTCGGGCGCCATGGTCTCCTCTGCCGCCGGCGGGGCGGTGGTCTCTTCCGTGGTCGAACCGCTCGACATGGGCGAACATGCGCTCAGGGCGATTGCTGCGGCGACGGCCAGGGGTCCGAGCAGATACAGCTTCTTGCGGGACATCTTGTCCTCCTCGTTACAGCGGTTCCGGGCGGAACCGCGCTGCTAGTGGTGCTGTGGGCCGACCGAGTCGGTGATCCTGGTCGATCCGGCCTACACAGGGTCTTCGGGGCCCTGCCGCGATCGGATGGGAACTTTTTCGGGATCGTTTCTCGAGTGCGGCATCCGGGCACGTGTCAACCGTCGCGTCGCGTGCGCTCGCGCGCGCGGTACTAAGGCATGCTGGGACGTGTGGTGATCGATGGCGTGGAAGTCCCCGAAGACGCAGCAGACGGCGTCGATCATGCCGGCGAGCTGCTGCAGCGCATCGCCGGCGGGGATCAGGCGGCCTTCGCTCGCCTGTACGACATGCTCTCGCCCCGCGCCTTCGGCCTCATCCTCCGCGTCCTGGTCGACCGTTCGCAGAGCGAGGAAGTCCTCCAGGAGGTCTTCCTCGAGATCTGGCAATCCGCCGCGCGCTTCGCTCCGAACAGAGGTCAGGGAAGATCGTGGGTTCTCACGATCGCACACCGGAGAGCGGTGGACCGCGTGCGGTCCGCGCAGTCCAGTGCCGATCGTGATGTACGCGTGGGCTTCCGCGATATGGACGTCGCCCATGACGGCGTCTCGGAAGAGGTCGAGTTGAGGATCGAGGGGCAGCGGGTGTCACAGGCACTGGCCGCTCTGCCGGATCCTCAGCGGGAAGCCATCACCCTCGCATATTTCGGGGGCTACAGTCAGAGCGAGATCGCGGCACTTGTGGGGGCGCCGCTGGGGACGATCAAGACGAGGATGCGGGACGGTCTGTCCCGCCTTCGGGTGGAGATGGGGGTGACATCGTGAACGAGAAGGACTTCGCCGAGCTGGCGGCCGGTGCCGCCCTGCACGCGTTGTCGCCCGAAGACCGTGCCGTCTTCGAGGCGGCGCGGGAACAGCATCCGGAGTGGGAGCATCACGTGTCGACGGATGCCGCAACAGCAGCGCTGCTGGCGGACCAGGTCGTCGAGGTGGCACCGCCACCCGATCTGCGTGCCGCCTTGCTGGCTCAGATCGCCGCGACCGCACAGCCGGAAGCCGAGCTCGCACCGGCCGGTGCGACCGCTGTCAAGGCCCGGCGCTGGGGTGCGCGGGCGTGGTTCGCGCTGGCGGCCTCCCTCGCGCTGCTCGTCGGCGTCGGCTGGGGTGCGGTTTTCGTGGGCGACATGCTGGCGACGCCGGCGTCGGTGGTCGCACTGAACCAGATCGAGTCCGCGCCGGACGCGCAGTCCGAGACCGTCGCACTCGCCGACGGCGGCGAAGCCACCGCGCACTGGTCGGAGTCGGTGGGCAAGACCGTCCTGGTCACCGACGGGCTGCCCGAGATCTCCGACGACCAGACGTACGAGCTCTGGTTCGTGCGCGACGGCAGTGCGATCCCCGCCGGTCTCTTCGCGAGCGACGACGGAACGGCCACGGCGCTCCTGGACGGAGCGGTCGAGTCCGGTGACGTGATCGCCGTGACGATCGAGCCGGCCGGCGGTTCGCCGACGGGTCAGCCGACGTCGGATCCGATCCTCGCGATCCAGACCGCCTGAGCCCCCTCCGATCCCGGCGGGTAGCCTTGATCAGGTGAGCGATCAGTCGAGGGAGTTCCACAAACCTGTTCGGCGTCCAGCGGAACTCTTCGATCGGCGCTTCGCCGCGGAGGACCCGGCGGAGGTCTCCCGGGTCGCCCATTCGACAGCCGCGGCGCTGCTCGCGCGGGCGCGCCAGGATCCCGACGGCGAGGTCGTGGACCGGCTCGTGGCCTTCACCGCGCAGTACGGAATCGACGACATCGCCGAGCTGTGGTCGCGGTCACCGGCGCGTTCGCTGCCCGGCACCCTCTGGCGCCTTTATCTCGTGCAGCTCATGATCCACGACGACCCCCAGACGGCGGCGCTGCTGTACGAACGCGGCCGCGTCGAGATCACCTCCGTCGACCCGGTCGTCGCGGGCGCACCGACCCCGGCCGGTCCGGACGAGCTGGTGCAGCTCGTGGACACGATCCTGCGCGGGCTCTTCCAAGGGGACTTCGCCGTCGCCCTGGATCGCGCCGCGGCATTCTGCCGTGTGGAGGCATCCGGGGCGACGCACCTGGCCGACGACTACGACCGCACCGAACCCGACCGTGCGGCGGCGCTGACGACCCGCGCGCTCCGCCTGGCCGATTACGCGACGGATCTGACCGCGTGCGCCGCGCTGTGGCGACGTCAGTCCCTGACCTGACCGCGGACCGAGCCCGGACACGTAAGTGCCGGGCCGCAGAACGCCTCTCGGCGCGAGGCCGCTCTCGGCGGCAGAAGATGGAGCCCGGGGTTACTGCGGCCCGGCTGTTCCAGTGTAACCGAGGGGCGACGGCGGGCATTCCCGGATGCCGTCTGGATAGGCTCGGAGGATGGCCTGGCACCTGGCGCTCGTGATCGAACCCGCGGCATCCGACGACAGCCGCACGGACTTCTCCGCGACGTTCCGCGCGGTGGATCCGTCATCGCCGGTGCTGCCGCTCGGCGAGCTGAGCGCGCAGCGGGGCGACGGGGTCTTCGAGTCTCTGGGAGTCGTCGGGTCCCATCCCCAGGAGGTGGACGCGCACCTTCGACGGCTCGCGCGATCGGCGGAGCTCTGCGATCTTCCCGCGCCGCACGCGGAGCAGTGGCGGCAGGCGATCGAGCGGGTGGCCCGCGGCTGCGGACCGGGGGAGAGCGTCATCAAGCTCATCCTGAGCCGCGGGATCGAACACGGAGCGGGTCCGACGGCATGGGTCACTGCGGCGCCGGCGGCCGATTTCACGGCGGCGCGCCAGGAGGGGATCCGGATCGCGACCCTCGACCGCGGCTACGACAGCGGCGCGCCCCTGCGTGCGCCCTGGCTGCTGCAGAGTGCGAAGACCCTCTCGTACGCGGTCAACATGGCGGCCATCCGTGAGGCGAAGCGCCGAGGCGCGGACGATGCGCTGTTCGTCACCTCCGACGGCGTGGTGCTCGAGGCGCCGACGGCCTCACTCATCGCGCGCATCGACGGCGTGTTCGTCACGCCGACGCCGGCGGGCGGCATCCTTCCGGGAACCACGCAGGCGAGCATCTTCTCGTGGCTGCGGAGCGAAGGCGGCTCCACCGCCTCGCGCGAGGTGACCGCCGCGGATCTGGGACGAGCGGATGCCGCGTGGCTGGTGTCCTCCGTGCGTCTGGCCGCGCCGATCCGTGAGATCGACGGTGTGCGCCTCCCGGTGGATCTCGATCTCACCCCGCGGCTCAACGACTATCTGCTCAGCCCGCGCGACTGATCCGCGCTGCGGATCACCCGAAGCGACCGGAGACGTAGTCCTCGGTCGCCTGGACGCTCGGGGTCGTGAAGATCGAGCGGGTGTCGTCGTACTCGATGAGCTTGCCCGGCTTGCCGGTGCCGGCGATGTTGAAGAACGCCGTCTTGTCGCTCACCCGCGACGCCTGCTGCATGTTGTGCGTGACGATCACGACGGTGTAGTCGTTCTTCAGCTCGCCGATGAGTTCCTCGATCGCGTACGTCGAGATCGGGTCCAGGGCCGAGCACGGCTCGTCCATCAGGATCACCTCGGGCGACACGGCGATCGCGCGAGCGATGCACAGACGCTGCTGCTGCCCGCCGGAGAGCCCCGAACCGGGCTTGTCGAGGCGGTCCTTCACCTCGTTCCAGAGGTTCGCGCCCTGCAGCGACTTCTCCACGAGTGCGTCCGCGTCGGACTTCGACAGGCGCTTGTTGTTGAGCTTGACCCCTGCCAGCACATTCTCCTTGATCGACATCGTCGGGAACGGGTTGGGGCGCTGGAACACCATGCCCACCTGACGGCGCACCAGGACGGGGTCGACGTTCGGACCGTAGAGGTCGTCGCCGTCCAGCAGAACCTTGCCTTCGACGCGAGCCCGCGGGATGACCTCGTGCATGCGGTTGAGGGTGCGTAGGAACGTCGACTTGCCGCAGCCCGACGGGCCGATGAACGCGGTCACGCTGCGCGGCTCGATGTCCAGCGACACACCTTCGACGGCCAGGAAGTCGCCGTAGTAGACGTTCAGATCGCTTACTTCGATGCTCTTGGACACGATTCCTCTTGATTCGATTCGGGTGGGAGGCCGCTCAGCGGCCGAGCTTGGGGGAGAAGACCTTCGCGACCAGACGTGCCACGAGGTTCAGGGCCATGACGATCAGGATCAGCACGAGCGCCGCGCCCCAGGCGCGGTCGATGTAGGCCTGTGCGGGAATGCCCTGGTTCATGTACTGCGTGTAGGCGAAGACCGGGAGGGTCATCATGCGACCCTCGAACAGGTTGTAGTTCATCGAGGTCGCCACACCGGCCGTGAGCAGCAGCGGCGCCGTCTCGCCGATCACGCGGGAGATCGACAGCATGACGCCGGTCGTGATGCCGGCGATCGCGGTCGGCAGCACGACCTTGAGGATCGTGAGCCACTTGGGCACGCCGAGCGCGTAGGCGGCCTCGCGCAGCTCGTTGGGCACGAGCCGCAGCATCTCTTCGCTCGAGCGGACCACCACGGGGATCATGAGGACCGACAGCGCGATCGCGCCCATGATGCCGAGGCGGATGCCGGGCCCGAGGAACAGCGCGAACAGCGCGTACGCGAACAGGCCTGCGACGATCGAGGGGATGCCGGTCATGACGTCCACGAGGAACGTGATGCCGCGCGCGAGGCGCTTGCCGTCGCCGTATTCGACGAGGTAGATCGCGGTGAAGATGCCGATCGGGATCGAGATGACCGCCGCGGCGAGCGTGATCAGGAGCGTCCCGACGATCGCGTGCAGGATGCCGCCGCCCTCGCCCACGACATTGCGCATCGAGTTCGAGAAGAACTCCGCGGAGAAGGCGGCGACGCCGTTGACGACGACGGTGTACGCGACCGAGACGAGCGGCACCATCGCGATGAGGAAGGCGACGCTCACGATGCCGGTCACGAGCCGGTCGACGGCCTTGCGGCTGCCCTCGACGATCGAGGAGATCACGGTGATGAGCACGAGGTAGCCGATCGCGGACACGATCGCCCAGCCGGCGAAGCTGAACTCCGTCTCGCCGGCGACGGCGAGCATCGCGAACACCAGGGCGACCGCGGCGGCGGTCAGACCCAGGAGTCCCCACGGTGCCCACCGCGGGAGGCGGCCGCTCGTGAGTGACACCGAGGAGTGCGGCGCGACGGGTCGAGGGGCCGCCGTCTCGGGAACAGGAGGGGTCTGCGTCGTCGTCATGTCAGTTGGCTCCCGAGAATTCCTTGCGGCGGCTGACGATCCAGCGCGCGAGCGCGTTGACGGCGAAGGTGACGATGAACAGGATCAGACCGGTCGCGATCAGCACGTTGATGTTCGTGCCGTACGCCTCGGGGAACGTGAGGGCGATGTTCGCCGGGATCGTCGAGGGGTTGCGGGCGGTGAAGAGCTGGAAGGTGATCACGCCGGAGGCGGAGAGCACCATCGCGACGGCCATCGTCTCGCCGAGCGCGCGGCCGAGTCCGAGCATGGATGCCGAGACGATGCCGCTGCGGGCGAACGGGAAGACGGCCATGCGCACCATCTCCCAGCGGGTCGCCCCGAGCGCAAGAGCGGCTTCTTCGTGGAGGACGGGGGTCTGCAGGAAGATCTCCCGGCAGATCGCGGTGATGATCGGGACGACCATGACCGCGAGCACGATCGCGGCGGTGAAGATCGTGCGGCCGGTGGCCGAGACCGGACCGCCGAACAGCGGGAACCACCCGGCGTTCTCCACCAGCCAGGCGTAGACGGGCTGGACCGCCGGGGCGAGGACGAGGATGCCCCACAGGCCGAAGACGACGGAGGGGACCGCGGCCAGCAGGTCGACGATGTAGCCGAGCGTCTGGGCGAGCCGGCGCGGTGCGTAGTGCGAGATGAAGAGCGCGACGCAGACGGCGAGGGGGACCGCCATGATCAGCGCCAGGATGGAGGCCCAGACCGTGCCGAAGGCGAGCGGCCAGACGTAGTCCCAGAAGTTCGTCGTGATGATCGACGCGTCTTCGTTCGTGGCCGTGACGCCGGGGATGGACTGCACGAAAAGGAAGATCGCTACCGCCGCGAGCGTCACCAGGATCATGGATCCGGCGAACAGCGCGGTGCGGGAGAACCAACGGTCGCCGGCTCGCTGCACGGTTCGGGCAGGCCGCGCGGTGGTGGTCGTCATGAGGTCCCGTTCGTGGTGGGAGGGGTGGGGAGGAATGCCCGGCCCGGCGGAGGATCCGCCGGGCCGGGCGGGAGGATCAGTCCGTGACGATCAGGTCGATCGCTGCGGTGATCTGCTCGCGCAGGGCGTCGGAGATCGGCGCACTGCCGGCCGCGGCGGCCGCGGCGTCCTGGCCCTCGGCGGACGCGGCGTACGAGAGGTACGCCTTGACGACCGGGGCGACCGCGGCGTCGTTGTACTGCTCGCACGCGATGCTGTAGCTGATGAGGATCAGCGGGTAGGCGCCGGCCTCGGTGGTCGTGCGGTCGATCTTGATCGCGAGGTCACCGGCGCCGCGACCCTCTTCCATGGTCGAGACGTCGGCGGCCTTGGCCGCGCCCTCGGGCGAGTATGCGACGTACTCGTCGCCGACCTTGATCGCCACGGTGCCGAGGTCGCCGGCGCGCGAGGCGTCGGCGTAGCCGATCGTGCCCTGTCCGCCCTCGACAGCGGCGACGACACCGGAGGTGCCCTGCGCCGACTCGGGGGTGACGGCGGTCGCCGGCCACTCCTCGACCGAACCGAACGTCCAGATGCTCTCGGCGTTCGCCGACAGGTAGTCGGTGAAGTTGCCGGTGGTGCCCGACTTGTCCGAGCGCACGACGGGGGTGATCGCGGTCGCGGGGAGCGTCGCGTCCGGGTTCTGGTCGGCGATCGCCGGGTCGTTCCACGTCGTGATCTCGCCGGCGAAGATCTTCGCGAGCGTCTCGGCGTCCAGGTCGAGCGAGTCGACTCCGTCGAGGTTGAAGATCACGGCGATCGGGGAGATGTAGAGGGGCAGCTCGACGATGTCGGTCCCCTCGACGCACGCGGCGAACGTGCTGTCCGCGATCTCGTCGCTCTTGAACGCACGGTCCGAGCCCGCGAACTGGATCGCGCCGGCGATGAAGGAGTCGCGACCGGCGCCGGAGCCTGCCGGGTCGTACGTGATCGTGACGTCGGGGTTGGCCTCCTGGACGCCGGCCGTCCAGGTCTGGACGGCGACTTCCTGCGAGGTGGCGCCGCCACCGGCGATCTCGCCCGAGATGGCGGGACCGGCGGATTCGGACGGGGTGGTCGACCCGCCTTCGTTTGCGGCGCAGCCGGCGAGGGCGAGGGCCGCGATGGCGGCGACAGCGCCCACCTGGGCGATGCGGGAGATTCTCACTGTGTGAATCCTTCACGTGTCAGGGATGTGAGCCCGGTGCAGGGCCCGCACTGACCGTAGGCGCGGGTTCTTAAGAGAGTGCGCTCGGATGGTGAACGGAAGGTGAACGGCGAGGATGTATTCGGGCGCATCGGATGCGCCGGGCGTCAGACCTTCGGCGCGTGCGTCTCGATCGCCACGATCCCCGAGCCCGGATTGTTCACGGAGAGATGCACCACGGAGAACGCCGCAGGCTCCAACGCCGACGCGCTGCCGAGGTAGGAGCCGCGCAGGGTCCCCGTGGCCATCGCGATCTCCGTGAGGATCTCGGGCAGTACCGGGCCGTGGCTGCACAGGACGACGGGCTTGCGCGCGCGCACGCGCTGTCCGACGATCGTGCGGGCGTCCGAAGTGCCTTCCTCCCACGCGTCCTGACTGATGAGCGCCGTCTTCTCGATCTTCCGCCCGAGCGCGGCCGAGATCGGGGCGACGGTCTTGACGCACCGGGTCGCGGGGCTGGAGATGATCTTGCGGGCACCGAAGGCGAGCAGGGGACCGACGATCGCGTTGGCCTGCTTCTTGCCACGTCCGGTGAGCGGTCGCGCGGCGTCCGCGGCGTCCCACTCCTCCCGGGGGAGCGCTTTCGCGTGGCGGAGCACGATGAGCGGGAACGTCTGCAGCACGCCTTCGTCGACGAGCCGGGCGAAGTGCTCGAGGATCTCCACGTCCACCGGATAGCTCAGGCGCCCGGCCGCCTTCTTCAGCGGCACCCACTCGAGGGCGGCGATCTCCTTGTTGGGCACGAACGCGGACGCCCGGATGGCGGCGTCCGTGGCCTCGGCCGCCCAGTAGTGCACGATCTTCTGCCGCTTGTTCGGCATCCGGTATCGAGAGACGCCGACCGGTACACCCAGGCTCACCCGGATGCCGGTCTCCTCGAAGATCTCACGGCTCGCGGTCTCCGCGAGCATCTCTCCGGGGTCGACCTTGCCTTTGGGGAGCGTGACGTCGCGGTACTGGGTGCGGTGGATCAGCAGCACGAGGAGCTTGTCGTCGACGACGCGCCACAGCACCCCACCCGCCGCGTAGACGGCGGTCTCGGTCATCGCACCGCCCGCGAGCGGCGGCGACGCTGCACCGCGGCCATCGTCCGATCCTGGATGTCCACGAGCGGCTTGCCGTCGGCGTCGACGCTGTGACGCGTCCACTCGCCTTCCGAGCCGAGCCACCACGAGCTCGTGCCGTCACTCATCGCGAGGTCGAACAGCTCGGAGAGCTCGGTGAGGTGGGTCGGGGCGACGACGCGCACGAGCGCCTCGACCCGGCGATCGAGGTTGCGGTGCATCATGTCGGCGCTGCCGATGTAGACCTGCGGATCGCCGTCGTTGTCGAACATGAAGATGCGCGAGTGCTCGAGGTAGCGGCCGAGGATGCTGCGCACCCTGATGTTCTCACTCACCCCGGGAACACCCGGCTTGAGGGAGCAGATGCCGCGGACCCAGACCTCGACCGGAACGCCGGCCTGGCTGGCACGGTACAGCGCGTCGATGATCTGCTCGTCGACCATCGAATTCACCTTGATGCGGATGCGGGCGGGCTTGCCGTCCAGCGCGTTGCGGCGCTCCTTGTCGATCAGGCGCAGGAGCCCCTTGCGCAAGTGGAGGGGAGCGACCAGCAGGCGCTTGAACTTCTTCTCGATCGCGTAGCCGCTCAGCTCGTTGAACAGACGGGTCAGGTCGCGCCCCACCTGGTCGTCGACCGTGAAGAGGCCGAAGTCCTCGTAGATGCGGCTCGTCTTGGGGTTGTAGTTGCCCGTGCCCACGTGGCTGTAATGGCGGAGCAGGCCGTCCTCTTCGCGGATGACGAGCGCGAGCTTGCAGTGGGTCTTCAGCCCGACGAGACCGTAGACGACGTGGACGCCGGCTTTCTCGAGCTTGCGGGCCCAGACGATGTTGTTGGCTTCATCGAACCGTGCTTTCACCTCGACGAGGGCCAGCACCTGCTTGCCCGCCTCGGCGGCGTCGATGAGCGCCTGCACGATCGGGCTGTCGCCCGAGGTCCGATACAGGGTCTGCTTGATGGCCAGGACGTGGGGATCCTTCGCCGCCTGCTCGAGGAACGCCTGCACGCTCGTCGCGAACGACTCGTAGGGGTGGTGGACGAGGACGTCCGCACGACGGATCGCGCTGAAGATGTCCGAGCGGCCGTTCTGCTCACGGGGCTGGAAGGCGAGTGCCGTCGTCGGGACGTGCGAGGGGTAGTGCAGGTCGGGTCGGTCGATCTTGGCGAGGTCGAACAGTCCGCGCAGGTCGAGCGATCCGGGCAGCCGGTAGACCTCCTGAGCGGTGATGTCGAGCTCGCTGATGAGGAGGTCGAGCGTCACGTCGTCCATATCGTCGCCCACCTCGAGGCGGATCGGAGGGCCGAACCGGCGCCGCAGCAGCTCGGCCTCCAGCGCCTGGATCAGGTTCTCGGTCTCGTCCTCCTCGATCACGACGTCCTCGTTGCGGGTGAGGCGGAACGCGTGGTGGTCGAGGATCTCCATGCCGGGGAACAGATCCTCCAGGTGGTTGGAGATCAGCTCCTCGAGCGGCAGGTAGCGGACGGTGTCGCCGTGCCGCGAGACGTCCACGAAGCGGGGCATCATGGGCGGCACCTTCAGACGGGCGAACTCCTGGCGTCCGGTCTTGGCGTTGCGGATACGGATCGCGAGGTTCAGCGACAGGCCCGAGATGTAGGGGAAGGGATGCGCCGGGTCGACCGCGAGCGGCATGAGCACGGGGAAGACCTGCCCTTGGAAGTACTCCGAGACCCGGCCCCGCTCCTCGTCGGTGAGCTGATCCCACGAGATGACCTCGATACCGGCATCCGCCAGCGCCGGCCTGACCTGCGACGTCCACGCGTCCGCGTGCCGCAGCTGCAGGGCGTGCGCGTCGGCGGAGATGTCGGCGAGTACGTCCTGCGGGGAGCGGCCGACGTTGGTCGGCACGGCGAGGCCGGTGAGGATGCGGCGCTTGAGGCCTGCGACGCGCACCATGAAGAATTCGTCGAGATTGCTGGCGAAGATCGCGAGGAAGTTCGCCCGCTCCAGCACCGGAAGGGTCGGATCCTCGGCGAGCTCGAGGACGCGCTGGTTGAAGGCGAGCCAGCTGAGTTCGCGGTCGAGGTACCGGTTGTCCGGCAGCTCGGCGTCGGCGACCTCGGACAGGTCGAAGTCGTCGTCGTCCGCGTCGCCGAGGCCCGCGTCGAGCACGTCGTGTTCGATCATTCCCACATCATTGCAGGCGGGGGTGACGCGCGTGTGAACGGCTGCTACGCGCCGGTGCGTTCTCGCGGCGCGGGCAGCTGGTCCTCTTCGTACACGTTGAACCGGTAGCCGACGTTGCGGACCGTGCCGATCAGCTGCTCGAGGTCGCCGAGCTTGGCGCGGAGTCGTCGCACGTGGACATCGACGGTGCGCGTGCCGCCGAAGTAGTCGTATCCCCAGACCTCGCTCAGCAGCTGCTCGCGCGTGAACACCCGCGAGGGGTGCGTGGCGAAGAAGTGCAGGAGCTGGAACTCCTTGTACGTCAGGTCCAAGGGCTTGCCGTGGACCTTCGCCGAGTAGGACGACTCGTCGATCGTGATGCCCGAGGTCTGGATGCGCGTGGAGACGGCGTCCTTCGTCATGCGCCCGATCGCGAGGCGGATGCGAGCGTCGACCTCCGCAGGCCCCGCGGTCACGAGGATGACGTCGTCCACGCCCCAATCGGTGGACACGGCCGTGAGGCCGCCCTCGGTCACCACGAGCAGGAGCGGGGCGTCGAGGCCGGTCGTGTTGAGGATTTTGCACAGCGACTTGGCGCCGACCAGATCCAGGCGCGCGTCGACGAAGATGATCTCGGCGCTGGGCGCGTTCACGAGCTGAGCAGGTTCGGCGGGGATCTGCCGCACGCGGTGGCTGAGCAGTTCGAGCGAAGGCAGCACGGGCCCGCCGCCGGGAGCCGAGCTCAGAACGAGAAGCTGTGCCAAAACGCCGTCCTTCCGGCGCAGGGAGCGCCGCCGTCGGTCCAGTTTAGAGCGCTCGGCGGTCTCGGACGGATTCTGCGGGCGACACCGGGTGCGGATCGGTGTCGTCGTGCGCGAGAATGAACCCGTGGCCACCCCCGAACTCGCTCCTCGTCGCACCTTCGGCGGCGTGATCGCCGTGTGGGTGATCGCCGCGCTCCTCGGGGTCGCGATCGGGATCTTCGTGCCCGAGCCGTGGCGAGCCGCGTGGCTGACCGTCGGACTCGGCGGGTGCGTCGTGCTCGCGTTCGCGATCCAATTGTGGTTCGGGCGTTCGCAGGGCTTCACCGAGCGGGTCGCGGCGAGCACGCTCGGGGCGCTCCTCACCATGGGCGTCATCAGCCTGGGCTTCGGCTTGGCGGCGGTCGTTCCCGGATAGACTGACGGTCATGGATCTCGTTGCGCTCGAACTGTTCTTCGTCGGGCTTCTCGCGCTCGCGTCCCTCGCGATCGTGTTCGTCTCCGGCGTCGTGATCAAGAACCTCTACCGCGGCCAGCGCTGACGGCGGCACGGTCGTGTTCGATCTGCCGACAGACCTGCCCGCCGACCTCGCACCGCTGTCCTGGCTCATCGGAGTCTGGGAGGGCACCGGTGTGATCGACTACGAGATCGAGGACCATCGGTTCGCCGGCGAGTTCCTCCATCGCGTGAGCTTCAGCCATGACGGCGGCTCGGCGCTGAACTACTCCGCGAGCGCGTGGCTGCTGCAAGACCCCGCCGAGGGCGATACCGAGCGCGGGCGGATCCCGCTGGTCTCCGAGATGGGCTACTGGCGGTTGTCGCGCGCCGCATCCGATGCCGACGCGGGTCCTGGTCTGCTGCCGGCCCGCACCGCCCCGGTCTCGCGCTCCGCCGACGACGTCGAGAAGCTCCGCAACGCTGAAGGCGGATTCGACATCGAGGCTTCGATCGTCCACTCGGACGGCATCAGCGAGCTGTATCTCGGATCCATCCGCGGCCCCCGGATCGACCTGGCCACGGACGCGGTCGTACGCACTGCCGGCACGAAGGTCTACGCTGCGGCAACCCGCATGTACGGTCTCGTCGACGCGCATCTGCTCTGGGCGTGGGACATCGCCGCGTACGGTCGCGAACTGTCCTCGCACGCGTCCGCACGCCTGGCGCGGGTGCAGTGATGGCCGACGCCTACGCCCGCGTTCCCGGCGCCGTGCTCGACGAGACGGGACTGCGTCACCTCGGAAACCCGCTCGGCGAGCAGCGCGCCCTGGCCGTCGGGCGCGCGATCGCTCCGCTGTCGGATCGACGCGTGCTCTCCGTCTCCGGCGAGGACCGGCTCACGTGGCTCGACTCGCTCTCGTCGCAGGCGCTGGCCCGCCTGTCGCCAGGGGAGAGCACCGAGCTGCTCGTCCTCGACCCCCACGGCCACGTCGAGCATGCGGCATCCGTTCTCGACGACGGCAGCACGACGTGGCTGATCGCCGACCGTGATGACGCCGAGGGACTGCTGGCCTGGCTCGTGCGGATGCGCTTCCGTCTGCGCGTCGATCCGCAGGACCGCAGCGCCGATTTCGCGGTGTTCGGCGGGACGGCGGAGGCCGTGTCCGCGCTCGCCGTCGCGACTCCGGACGCCGTGCCGCTCGTCTGGCGCGATCCCTGGCCGGCCGTGGGCGCCGGGGGCCACGCGTACGCGGTGCCCGCCGCGCATCCCGGCAGCGACCGGGACTGGGCGGAGGCGATCGTGCCGCGCGCCGAAGAGGAGACGATCGCGGATGCCGCTGCCGCAGGCGACCTGACGCTCGCCGGGACGGACGCCGCCGAAGCGCTGCGGATCGCGGCCTGGCGTCCGCGGTGGGCGGGCGAAGTGGACGCGCGGCTGCTGCCGCACGAAGTGGATTGGCTCCGCACGGCGGTGCACCTGGAGAAGGGCTGCTACCGCGGCCAGGAGACGGTCGCCAAGGTGCACAATCTCGGGCACCCGCCGCGCCGGGTCGTGGCGCTGCAGCTGGACGGCAGCGATTCGGTGCTGCCTGCCCGCGGCGACGACGTGCTCGTGGACGGTTCCGTCGTCGGGGCGATCACCTCCGCCGCTCGTCACTACGAGGAGGGTCCGATCGCGCTCGCGGTCGTGCGGCGCAACACTCCGGTCGGCGCCGAGCTCATCGTCCGCACCGCCGAGGGCGACGTCGTCGGGGCGCAGGAAGTGATCGTGCCGCCTGAGGCCGGGGCGACGGCGAACGTGCCGCGTCTTCCCCGGCTCGGCCGCCGAGCCGGCTGACGGGACGATGAGCGAGGCCGCCGAGCCGACCACGACGGCGATCGCGACCGGGTGGCGACGCCGGCTCGACCCACGCCGGGGACTGCGGCGCGTCGGGGGATCGTCGATCGCGATCCTGCAGATCGTCGTGGCTGCGACGGGGGCGTACGCGTTCGCGGCGTATGTGCTGGGTCACCCGGCGCCGCTCCTCGCAGCGACCGTGTGCGTCTCCAGCCTCGGACTCGTGCGTGACGCTCGCCCGCGGCGCGTGCTCGAGACGGTCCTGGGCATGCTGGTCGGCATCCTGGTCGCCGAAGTGCTCCTTCTCGTCGCCGGTTCCGGCTGGTGGCAGCTCGCCCTGGCTCTGGGCCTCACCCTCGTCGTCGCCCGGTTCCTCTCCGCACAGGCGAGCTTCGCGATCGCCGCGGCGATCCAGGCGCTCATCGTGATGGTGATCCCGGCGAACACCCCGTTCCAGCGGCTCATCGACGGGGTCGTCGGCGGGATCGCGGCGCTCGTCGTGACCGCCCTCATCCCGCGCACGCTTCAGCGGGAGGAGCTGCGCACGGCAGCTGCGGTGTTCGCCGCAGTCGAGTCGGCGACGCGGACGATGGCGCAGGCCCTGCGGCGCGGTGATCGGATGCGGGCCGAGCGCGGACTCGAGAAGGCCCGCGCCCTGCAGCCTCTCGTGGATGCCTGGGCCACGTCGTTGGATTCCGCGATCGCGATAGCCAAGATCTCGCCGTTCCTCCGCCGTCATCGGTCCGAGCTCGAGCGCCACGACCGGGTGCGGCAGTCCATGGACCTCGTGACCCGCAACCTGCGCGTGATCGCGCGGCGGGTGGTGTACCTCTGTGAGGACGGCGCCCCGCGACCGATCGACGCCGACGTCCTCACCGAGCTCGCGCGCGGGGCTGAGCTCATCGCGCAGTCTCTGTCCGACATCTCCGCCGAGCCGGTCGCGCGCGAGGCCGTGAGGGCCGTCGCGGTCCGACTCGACCCGGCGGCGATCCTGCCGGACGGATCGGCGGGCGAGCTGAACTTCATCGCGGCGCTGCGTCCCCTCGCGGTCGACCTCCTCACGGCGACCGGGATGCCCGGCGCCGAGGCGCGGGCCTGCGTGCCCCGCATCTGAGCAGGCGGCGCTCAGCGCGGCGCGACCGCCTGCCACGGAACGGTGAGTTCGCCCAGGCGCCACCGTCCGCGCGCCTGCACGGGCACGCCGCGATCACGCAGGGCGCCGAGCGCCGCCTCCCAGCGCTGCACGGGACCGAACGGCGCGAGGCCGGCCGCGCGCTCCCATTCCCGCTCGAGCTCGACCAGCAGATCGTGGATCCGCTCGCCCGGGACGTTGCGGTGGATGAGCGCCTTCGGCAGACGTTCCGCGGCGATCGCGGGCGACTCGAGCCCCGTCAGGCGCAGCGACACCGTGAGCGTCTGGGGCTGCCCGTCCCGGTGGATCCCGACCCACGTGCAGACTCGGCCGAGCTCGTCGCACGTGCCCTCCACGAGCAGGCCGCCGGGCTGCAGGCGTGCCGCCATCCGCTGCCACGCCGCCCCTACATCCGCTTCGTCGTACTGCCGGAGCACGTTCATCGCCCGGATGACCGACGGGCGGCGGGGGACGGGGACTTCGAACCCGCCGAGCGCGAAGTCGACCCGGGCATCGGGGGCGAAGCGCGTGCCGCCCGCGCGGACCGCGGAAAGCTGCTCACGCGCCCGCAAGACCCGCGCCGGGTCGATCTCCAGCCCGATCACCTCGACGTCGGGGCGCGTGCGATGCAGGCGCGCGGACAGCTCGAGGGCCGTGACGGCGCTCGCCCCGAATCCCAGGTCGACCACGAGCGGGTCCGTCGTCCGCCGCAGCGCCGGATGACGTGCGATCCAGCGATCCACGCGTCGCAGGCGATTCGTGCCGGTGGTACCGCGCGTGATCTGCCCGACAGGGGCGCGGCCCGAACCCATCAGGCCATGATGGCAGGCTCCCCGCCGTCCGGGGGACGGCAGGCCGCTCGCTATCATGGGGGCCATGACCGCGCCCTACACGCTGATCCTCCTCCGCCACGGCCAGAGCGTCTGGAACGAGCTCAACCTCTTCACCGGATGGGTCGATGTCCGGCTCTCCGAGAAGGGCAAGGCCGAAGCGACCCGCGGTGGTGAGCTGCTCGCCGAGGCCGGCATCCTGCCCGACGTCCTGCACACGTCGGTCCTCAGCCGCGCGATCCAGACGGCGAACCTCGCTCTGGACGCCGCCGACCGGCTCTGGATCCCGGTCAAGCGCACCTGGCGCCTGAACGAGCGTCACTACGGCGCGCTGCAGGGCAAGGACAAGGCTCAGACGCTCGAGGAGTTCGGTCCCGAGCAGTTCATGCTGTGGCGCCGCTCGTTCGACGTCCCGCCGCCGCCGCTCGACGACGACTCCGAGTTCAGCCAGGTCCACGATCCGCGCTACGCGGGAATCGACGGCGAAGTGCCCCGCACGGAGTCGCTCAAGCTCGTGATCGACCGCTTCCTGCCCTACTGGGAGAGCGACATCGTCCCGGATCTGCGCGCAGGCAAGACCGTCCTCGTGACGGCGCACGGCAACTCGCTGCGGGGCCTGGTGAAGCACCTGGACGGCATCAGCGACGCCGACATCGCCGAGCTCAACATCCCCACCGGCATCCCGCTCGTCTACCGTCTGGGCGAGGACCTCGCGCCGCTCGGCCCGGGCGAATACCTCGACCCCGAAGCCGCCGCAGCCGGCGCCGCGGCCGTCGCGAGCCAGGGCAAGAAGTAACCCGCGCTCAACACGAGGAGAGCGGATGCCGATCCTCGGCATCCGCTCTCCTCGTGTGCGTCGCGCCTCAGGGCGCGACGATGTCGATCGTGCCCGTCTCGACGGTCCAGTCGCCGGTGGACAGGTAGACGACCTTCTTCGCCACGGAAACCGCGTGGTCGGCGAACCGCTCGTGGTAGCGGCTCGCGAGCGTCGCGTCGACAGTGGCGGAGGCCTCGCCCTGCCAGGTGTCGCTGAGCACCTTCTCGAACACGCTCACGTGCAGGTCGTCGAGCTTGTCGTCGTCGTTGCGGATCTCCTCGGCCAGGATCGGGTCCTCCGTGCGCAGCAGCTCGGTGAGCTTGCGCGCGACGGCGACGTCGAGCTCGCCCATCTTGGTGAAGGTGGACTTGAGCCCCTTCGGGATCGCCCGCTCGGGGAACCGCATGCGCGTCAGCTGGGCGATGTGCTCGGCGATGTCGCCCATGCGCTCGAGCGACGCGCTGATGCGCAGCGCGCTCACGACGATGCGGAGGTCGCGGGCCACGGGCTGCTGGCGGGCGAGGATCTCGATCGCGAGCTCGTCGAGCTCGACCGCCTTCTCGTCGATCACGGCGTCGGCCTCGATGACCTCTTCGGCCAGGGCGACGTCGCTGGAGCTGAACGCGCGCGTCGCCTTGTCGATGGCGATCGTGACGAGCTCGGCGATCTCGACCAGACGTCCTTGGACGTCCTCGAGGGACTGATGGAAGACTTCGCGCATCGCAGCACCTTTCGTTCCGCAGCAGGCACACGCCTCGCGACCTGGCGATCATCGCCACCGAAGGTTAACGAACGGTGCCGCGCGAGTGAATAGTATCCGGACGCCCCCGCCCGGGCGCACGGGTCGGCCGAGGACGGAGCACGCCGCCGTCTATCGTGGAGCCATGGATTCGACGCAGCTCGCGCTGCTCGCCCTTCTGCTCGGGGCGGTCATCGGCGGCTCGGTGTCCACCGGCATCGTGATCGCACTGCGCGCCCGTGACCGGGCCCAGCACGAGACGTCATCGGCGATCCCCGTCGGGATCGGCGAGGTGATGCAGGGCATGGAGGATGCCGCCGTGGTGGTCGACACCTCCTCGACCGTGCTCGCCGCCTCGACCGCGGCGATCCCCTTCCACCTCGGCGAAGGCGACGTCGTGCCGTCCGACGAACTGCGCGCGATCGCGCGCAGGGCCCGCGCCGAGGAGGCCGTGATCACCGCGACGCTGCGACTGCAGCGCGGTGCACCGCCCGCGGAGCCGCGCCTCGTGGTGGTGCGCGCCTCGCGGATCTCACCGCGACTGACCCTGCTCGTCCTGAAGGACATCACCGAGCGCGAGCGGGTGGAGCAGATGCGGCGCGACTTCGTCGCGAACACGAGTCATGAGCTGAAGACCCCGGTGGGTGCCGTCAGCCTGCTGTCGGAGGCGATCGAATCCGCTGCGGACGACCCCGATCAGGTTCGGCACTTCGCCGGGCGACTGCAGGCCGAAGCCGCCCGGCTCGCGCTGCTCACGTCGCGCATCATGAATCTCTCCCGCCTGCAGGCGGCGGACGAGTTCACGGACGAACGAGAGGTCGCCGTCGACGAGGTCGTCGCGGCCGCCGCCGACGCGCACGCCATCCAGGCGGACGCGGCCGGCGTCCGTATCGACCGCGGAGGGGACCGGGGGCTGTACGTGCGCGGAGATGCGCAGGTGCTCGGTGAGGCGATCGGCAACCTCGTCGCGAACGCGATCGCCTACTCGCCTCGCGGGTCTCACGTGGGGATCGGCGTGAAGGGCGTCGACGGCGTCGTGGAGATCGCCGTCACGGATCGCGGCATCGGCATCTCCGAAGCAGATCAGGAGCGCGTCTTCGAGCGCTTCTACCGCGCCGACCAGGCCCGGTCGCGCCGCACGGGCGGCAGCGGTCTGGGGCTCGCGATCGTCAAGCACGCCGTGCAGCGACACGGGGGCGAAGTGCGGCTGTGGTCGCGTCCCGGGCGGGGGTCGACGTTCACGATCCGGCTGCCGCTCATCGATCCGCCCGCAGACCAGGTCGCGCCGCCCCGTCGCCGCGCGAAGAGGAAGAAGAAGGCACCGGCGACGCCCGCCGCGCCTCCCACGAACGGAGCCACCGTATGACACGCGTCCTGATCGTCGAGGACGAGCCCGACCTTGCCGACCCGCTCGCCTACCTGCTGCGCAGAGAGGGCTACGAGGTCGAGATCGCCGAGGACGGGCCTGCCGCGCTCAGTGCCTTCCGCGAGCGCGGTGCGGACATCCTGCTGCTGGATCTCATGCTTCCCGGCATGCCGGGGACCGAGGTGTGCCGGCAGATCCGTGCGACCTCGCGCGTGCCGATCATCATGCTGACGGCGAAGGACTCCGAAGTGGACATCGTCGTCGGCCTCGAACTCGGAGCAGACGACTACGTCACCAAGCCGTACTCTTCACGGGAGCTGCTGGCGCGCATGCGCGCCGTGCTGCGACGCCTCGCCGACACCGAGACCGACCTGGCGGACCACGTCCTGGACGGCGGTCGCGTGGTTCTGGACATCGACCGCCACACCGTCGCGGTGAACGGCCGGGAGATCAACATGCCGCTCAAGGAGTTCGAGCTCCTCGAAGTCCTCATGCGCAACGCCGGCCGGGTGCTGACGCGCGGGCAGCTGATCGACCGGGTGTGGGGGACGGACTACTTCGGCGACACCAAGACGCTCGACGTCCACATCAAGCGGATCCGCTCACGCATCGAGGAGCACCCGAGCGAGCCGACCATGCTCATGACCGTGCGCGGGCTCGGCTACCGCTTCGAGGGGTGATGGCCCGCGGGGGCGCGCCCTGAATCAGGGGAGCAGGTCGCCGTAGTACGGCAGTGCGCCGTCCAGGACGGGCACGTCGAAGAGGATGCCCTCGCCGTCCCCGGACTGGAAATACATCGGGAGGTTCGCGCCGGGCTTGGTGTCGATGCCCTCCAGCGGCAGCGGATCGGTCTCGGCGGTGCCGAGGCTCACCGTGCTCAGGGCCGGGACGCGGATCTCCTCCGACGACTTCGACGACCCCTCGCCCCACTCGATGTTCAGCGTGTGGGGGTCGTTCGTCGCGTTCACGATCGCGGCGACGAGGTTGCCGTCGACACCCTCTTCATCGCTGACGATGAGCACATTGCGCACCTGCAGCGGACCGGAGTCGGGGATGTTCACGCCGTCCGACGGGGAGTAGGGGATCGTGGTCGCCTGCGTGGACAGCAGAGCACAGCCACTGGTTCCCAGAACCACGAGGGTGCTCAGGGCGAGCGACGCGATAAGGCGCGATTTCACGGATCCTCCTGGGCCGGACGACGACATCTCTAGCATTCTAGGGGTGCGTCGTCGGTGCCGTGGAGCGGGCGTCGGCGGGGCGGGCGGCGAACCTTACCGCATCTGCGCCTGTGGTATCCTGGAGGTTGCCGAAAGGACATAACTCCATGCTTTTTGAGGTTGGCGAAACGGTCGTCTACCCCCACCACGGGGCCGCGACGATCATCGAGGTCAAGGACCGGGTCATCAAGGGTGAGACCAAGAAATATCTGAAGCTCAACGTCACCCAGGGTGATCTCATCATCGAAGTCCCCGCGGAGAATGTCGACCTCGTCGGCGTCCGCGACGTCATCGGCAAAGAGGGCCTGGACCGCGTCTTCGAGGTGCTGCGGGCACCGTTCACCGAAGAGCCGACCAACTGGTCGCGCCGCTACAAGGCGAATCTCGAGAAGCTCGCGTCCGGCGATGTGATCAAGGTGAGCGAGGTCGTGCGCGACCTGTGGCGCCGTGACCAGGACCGCGGTCTCTCGGCCGGAGAGAAGCGCATGCTCGCCAAGGCGAAGCAGATCCTCATCTCCGAGCTCGCGCTGGCCGAGAAGACCGACGAGGAGAAGGCCGGCGCGATCCTCGACGAGGTTCTCGCGAGCTGATCGCGCGATAGCGTGAGGGCGTGAGCATCACGCCCGTTCCGCGCATCGCGGTCATCGTCGTCGCGGCCGGTTCCGGCACCCGTCTGGGTGCGGATCTTCCGAAGGCGTTCGTCGGCATCGACGAGCACTCGATGCTGCGGCATGCCCTGACCCGCGTGCTCGAGGGCCCGTCCGCGCAGATCGTGGTGGTCGCCCCCAGCGGCCACGAGGGGGATGCCATCACCGATGTCCTCGCCGCGGCGGGCGATCGTCGTGAGCTGGTGAGTGTCGTCACGGGCGGGTCCACCCGTCAGGCCTCGGTCGCGGCCGGTCTGGACGCGCTGTGGGGAGACGTCGAGATCGTGCTCGTGCACGATGCCGCGCGCGCTCTCGCGCCCGCACCCGTGTTCGAACGGGTGATCGAGGCGATCGAGTCCGGCAGCGACGGAGCCATCCCTGTGCTGCCCGTGATCGACACGATCAAGCGGGTCGACGGCGGCCGGATCGTCGCGGCCGTGGACCGATCCGAGCTCTCCGCCGCACAGACCCCGCAGGCCTTCCGCCGCGACGTCCTCGTCGCGGCCTACGCGACGGCGGCGGAGGACTTCACGGACGACGCCGCGCTGGTCGCCGCCGCGGGGCACACCGTCGCAGTCGTCGACGGCGACGCGCTCTCGTTCAAGATCACCACCCCCGCTGACCTCGACCGCGCCCGATCGCTCGTGGCGCGGCATCCGCTCGGCGCGTCGCACGCGCACCTGGAGAACCCCTTCCCGGTTCCCCGCGTCGGCGTCGGGACCGACGTGCACGGCTTCGGAGGGGACGGGGAGCTCTGGCTCGCGGGCCTGCACTGGCCGGGTGAGCCGGCGCTGTCGGGTCACTCCGACGGGGATGCCGTCGCGCACGCGATCGTCGACGCGCTGCTGTCCGCCGCGGGACTCGGCGACATCGGACTGCACTTCGGAACCGACCACCCCGAGTACGCCGGGGCCCACGCCGACGCGTTCCTCTCCCGGACGGTCGGTCTCCTCGGCGAAGCCGGCTGGCGCGTCGGCAACGTCGCCGTGCAAGTGCAGGCGAACCGTCCGAGGATGTCCGCCCGGCGTGCCGAGGCGGAGGCGGCCCTGTCCACAGCCCTGGGCGGCGCCGCGGTGTCGCTGTCGGCGACGACGACGGACGGGCTGGGATTCACCGGTCGCGGGGAGGGCGTCGCCGCGTTCGCGACGGCGCTGATCGTCCGCGCCTGAGCGGGGTCAGAGCGTCAGGGTCATGAAGACCGAGTACGGGTCTTCGCGGTAGTCCGCGAACGGTCCGCACGGCGTGAACCCCTCGCTGAGGTAGAGCCTTCGTGCCGCCTCGAACTCCGCCGGGCTGCCGGTCTCCAGCCAGAGCGTCTTCATGCCACGATCGCGCGCGGCCGCGACGATGTGGCGCAGAAGCGCCCGGCCCACGCCCTGTCCGAGGAACGCATCGGTCACCCGCATGGATTTGATCTCGCCGCGCTCGGCGTCGAGCGTCTTGAGCGCGCCGATCCCCGCGAGGCGATCGTCTCGCCAGGCGGACCAGAACGTGATCGACGGATGCCGCAGCCCGTCGATGTCGAGAGCGTGCACGCTCTCGGGCGGTGAGCTGTCGTGCATGCCGTCCAGATGCGCGGCGATCAGGGCGCGGGTCGCGTCGCCGGACAGATCGTCCACGCGGATCTGCAACGGCGACACGTCAGGCCTCCACGGCGAACGGCTTCGGATCCCGTGCTCGCGAGCCCCAGGCCAGCAGTGCCAGGCCGGCGCCGAGGACGATGAGCCCGGCGATCGCGAGGACGGAGAGGCGTTCGCCGAGGACGACGATGCCCAGAAGGGCGGCGGTGAGCGGCTCGCCGAGGGTGAGCGTCGCGGCGGTCGCGGCGGTGAGCCCGCTCAGGCCCCATGTGAACATCACATAGGCGACCGAGATCGTGCCCAGGCCCAGCCACAGCGCCATCACCACCCCCGCGGTCGTGCCGAGCCAGGAGACGTCGACGAACGGCAGGAAGAACGCGAAGATGACCGCGGAGCTCGCGCCCATCGCGCCGACGACCGTGAAGGGATCCCACCCGGCATCCAGCAGCCGTCGCTGCGCGTTCGCGATCACGGCGAACGACGCTCCCGCGCCCACCGAGCCGAGGAGCCCGATCGGGTCGGTGCCGCCCACGCCGCCCGCTTCGCCGCCGAAGCCGAGCAGGATGACACCGAGCGTCGCGAGGCCGGTCGCGAGCATCCACGTCGGCGACGGCACCCGCCGGGTGAGCGCCCATTCCAGAAGACCCGCGAGGATCGGCGCGGAGCCGAGCGCGACGACGGTGCCGACCGCGACACCGTTGCGGGCCGTGCCGAGGAAGAACAGCGGCTGATACAGCGCCAGGCACGCCCCGGTGAGCACCATGAGGCCGAGAGCGCCGGTTGTCAGGCGGGGCGCGGGCGCGGCATCCGTCCGTCGGCGATGGCGCCAGGCGAGCGTGAACGCGATCAGCGCGAGGCCGGTGCCGCCGATCACCATCCGCATGACGCCGATCGAGAGCGGAGTCGTGCCCTCCGGTCCGAGCGCCTGGGACGTGCCGGTGGTGCCGAACAGCAGCGCGGCGGCGAGGACGGCGAACACGTGCAGCACCCTCCAGTTCTATCGTGAAGCGACCCCTGTGCCGACCGGGGCATGCCCAGGCCCCGCCGGTAGGCTGGTGCGGTGACACCCGGTACCCGGCCCGTGCGGCTCTACGACACCAAGACGCAGGCGTTGCGCGACTTCGTGCCGATGGACCCCTCGAACGTCACGGTCTACGTGTGCGGCCCGACCGTGCAGTCCGGCCCGCACATCGGGCACCTGCGCGGCGCATTGAGCTTCGACCTCCTGCGCCGGTGGCTCGCGCACCGATTCGGGCGCGTCACGTTCGTCCGCAACGTCACCGACATCGACGACAAGGTGCTCGCGAACGCGACCGACAGTGAGCCCTGGTGGGCGCTGGCCTATCGCATGGAGCAGGAGTTCACCCGCGCCTACTCTGCGATCGGGATCCTCCCGCCGACGTACGAGCCGCGCGCCACCGCCTCGATCCCGCAGATGCAGGAGCTCATCACGCGGCTGATCGACGCCGGCCACGCCTACGCCGCACAGGGCGACGTGTACTTCGACGTCCGCTCGTGGGGCGGGTACGGCGTCCTCACGCGCCAATCGCTCGACGCGATGGAGCCGGCGGCGGATGCCGACCCCCGCGGTAAGCGCGACCCACGCGACTTCGCCCTGTGGAAGGGTGCGAAGGACGACGAGCCCGACAGTGCGAGGTGGGAATCGCCGTGGGGACCCGGGCGGCCCGGCTGGCACATCGAGTGCTCGGCGATGTCGCGGCGCTACCTGGGCGCGGAGTTCGACATCCACGGCGGGGGGCTGGACCTGCGCTTCCCCCATCACGAGAACGAACTCGCGCAGTCCACCGCCGCGGGCGACCCGTTCGCGCGCTACTGGGTGCACAACGGTCTCGTGACCGTCGGCGACCAGAAGATGTCGAAATCGCTCGGCAACTTCCTGCTCGCCCACGACGTGCTCGCCGCGCGCGACCCGCTCGTCGTGCGCTACGCGCTCGCCGCAGCCCACTACCGCTCGAGCCTGGACCTCTCCGGCTCCTCCTTCGACGAGGCCGAAGCAGCCCTCGGACGCATCCGCGCGTTCCTCGAGCGTGCGGTGCGCGCCCTGCAGGACGAGTCCGAGGACGTCCGCATCGACGCCGCGGTTCCGGAGCGCTTCGCCATCGCGATGGACGACGACCTGGGGGTGCCGCAGGCGCTGGCCGTGCTGCACGAGACGGTGCGTGCCGGCAACACCGCGCTGGACGACCGCGACCTCGACGCCGTGCGGACGGCGTTCGCCGACGTCGCCGTGATGACCGGCATCCTCGGGATCGACCCGCTGGATGCCACGTGGAACGCCCCGCAGGGGGCTGAGGCTCTCGCGCTCGACGCGCTCGTGCAGAGCCTGATCGGGCAGCGCGCCGCCGCTCGGGCGGACAAGGACTGGGCTGCGGCCGATCGCATCCGCGACGCGCTGACAGCTGCGGGCATCACGCTCGAAGACACGAACGATCAGACCCATTGGAGTATTCATGGCCGGTAAGCCGGGGCGCCCAGGCGCCAGCAAGGGCAAGAAGGGCCCCACGAAGGGCACGGGCGGCAAGAACAAGCGCTCGCTCGAAGGTCGGGGACCCACGCCGAAGGCCGAGGACCGCGCGTGGCACCCGGCGGGCAAGCGCAAGGCCGCGGCCGAGCGCTATGCCGCCGCCGGGGGCAAGGGCAAGCCGGCCGGCCAGCCGCAGTCCCGGCCGCGCGCGGCGAAGAAGGACGACGACACCGAGGTGGTCACCGGACGCAATTCCGTGCTGGAAGCCCTGCGCGCGAAGATCCCCGCGACGGCGTTCTACATCGCGCAGCGCGTGGAGATGGATGACCGCGTGAAGGAGATGCTCTCGATCGCCACGCATCGCGGCATCCCCGTCATGGAGGTGACCCGCCCCGAGCTCGACCGCATGGCGGGCTTCGACGGCGTGCACCAGGGGGTCGCCCTCAAGGTGCCGCCGTACGAGTACGCCCACCCGCAGGATCTCCTGGAGCAGGTGATCGACCAGGGCCGCACGCCGCTGTTCGTGGCGCTGGACGGCATCACGGATCCCCGCAACCTCGGGGCGATCATCCGCTCGACCGGAGCCTTCGGCGGGAACGGCGTCATCCTCCCGCAGCGACGGTCCGCGAGCGTGAACAGCGCGGCATGGAAGACGAGCGCCGGGGCTGCCGCGCGCATCCCCGTCGCGATCGCTCCGAACCTGACCTCCACGCTCAAGGAGTTCAAGAAGCAGGGCGTGTTCGTCCTGGGACTGGACGGCGGGGGAGACGTCTCGCTTCCCGCTCTGCAGCTGGCCGATCGCCCGGTCGTGATCGTCGTCGGCTCGGAGGGCAAGGGGCTCTCGCGGCTCGTCGGCGAGACGTGCGACCAGATCGTGTCGATCCCGATCGACGCGGCCACCGAGTCGCTCAACGCAGGGATCGCCGCGTCGGTCGCGCTGTACCAGGTGTCCACGCTCCGGGCCGCCCGCGCGGAGTGAGACGTCGCGCTGCATTCGAGGGAATGAATCGCGCGGCGGTGCGCTTGCTCTCCTCAACCCCGTCGAAAGGAACAGCATGACCCGTATCGCCGTCATCGGAGGAACCGGCTACGCCGGTAGCCACATCGTCACCGAGGCGGTGCGTCGCGGGCACACCGCGGTCTCCGTCGCCCGCTCCGTTCCGGCCGAGCGCGTCGAGCACGCCACGTACATCGAGGGCACGCTGCTGGACGTCCCGGGTCTCGTGGCAGAGCTCGAGGGCGTCGATGTCGTGATCTCGACCGTGCCGGCGCGCGGGGACATGCTGGGCAAGGTCCGCGAGGGCGTCGCCGAGCTGGTCGCGGCACTGCCGCCGACCGTGCGCATCGGCGTCGTGGGCGGTGCCGGGGGCAGCCTCGTCGCCCCCGGCGGCGAGCGTGTGATCGACCAGCCGTCCTTCACCGAGGAGTACAAGCCCGAGGCGCTCGAGGCGATCGACATCCTCGAGGATCTGCAGCGCAACGACCACGGACACGACTGGTTCTACATCCACCCCGCCGGCGGCTTCGGCGCATGGAACCCGGGGGAGCGCACCGGGACGTACCGCGACGGCGGCGAAGTGATCGTCACCGACGCCGAGGGCGAGTCCTACATCTCCGGGCCGGACTTCGCGGTCGCAGTCCTCGACGAGATCGAGAACCCGAAGCACTCCCGCGAGCGCTTCACCGTCGGCTACTGATCTGAGGTCGCGCCGGTGAGCGCCGGCGCGACCGAGGGTCCCGGCTCGAGTTCTCCGCGCTCGACAGCGCGGGCGAGGCGCACGATCTCGGCGTTGACCGGGGTCGGGACCCCCAGGCGCGCGCCCTCGGCGGCGATCAGTCCGTTGATGTCCTCCGCTTCGCTGCGGCGGCCCTTGCTCCAGTCCTGCAGGACCGTCGTCGTCGCTCCCGCGACGACGAACCGGTCGTACAGGATGTCCAACATGCGATCCACGACCTCATCGGACTCGGTGAGGTCGGAGTCTTCGAGACCGAAGATCGGCAGCATCCGATGACCGCGTGCTCGCCCCACGGCGAGCGCCTCGCGGCCGGCATCCCGCATCGTCGCCCGCATGCCCGGCACCCCGATCGCGTCGAGCATGGGGGCGCCCAGCAGCGCGGTGGGCACGAGCACCGACGCGTTGCTGACGAGCTTCATCCACTTCGCCGAGGCGATGTCCGCGAACCGCGCGACCGTTCCCGCGTGCGCAAGAAGGTCGGCGACCCGATCTCCGCGCGCCCCCGCGTCGACGGCGAACCACGAACGCGGCGGCGGGGTGTGCCGGTGAACGACGCCAGGCTCGGTCATCGTCGCCGACACCTCGATCACGGTGCCGACCGTGCGATGCTCGCCGACCGCTCGCGCGACGGCATCGGTGGTCAGTCCATTCTGGACGGCCGCGACCACGCCGTCCGGCGCGAGCGCCGAGCCGATGAGCTCCGCCGCCCATCGCGTGTCATAGGCCTTCATCACGATGAGGACGACGTCGAACGGATGCCGCTCCTCGGCGACCTGGCACAGGTGCAGCGTCCGCGGATGCACGGTGCGGGCGCCGTGCGGCTGGATGATGGTGAGCCCGTCCGCACGGATCGCCTCGACGTGCGCCGGCCACTGCTCGACGAGCGTGACGTCGACGCCGGCATCGACGAGGTCCGCGCCGATCGAGGAGCCGTTCGCGCCGGATCCGAGGACGGCGACGCGGGGTGCGGTCATGAAGCGCTCCTAGAGTATTCGTTTACACGACGGTGCGAAATGTCGAGATTCATCCGCGATCTATTCACAGACATCTTGATTTTCGCGGCGTGACGAGTGAGAGTGTAAACCAAAACTGAACAGTCTCAATGAGGAGAACACATGAACGCACCAGCACCCCACCACGATCAGTTCGCCGAAGACCGGCCGTTCGTCTTCCGCGGCGCCACCGTGATCACGATGGACTCCGCGGGCGTCCTGGAGGACGCCGATGTCCTGGTGATCGGCTCGGACATCGCCGCCGTCGGCCAGGACCTGGAGGTCCCCGAGGGGACGCTCGAGATCGACGCGAGCGGCGGCATCATCACCCCGGGATTCATCGACACTCATCGCCACATGTGGCAGACGGCCCTGCGCGGCTACGGCGGCGACTGGGCGCTGAGCCAGTACTTCGTCTTCTATTACTTGAACTGGGGACAGGTCTTCCGACCGGAGGACATCTACGCCGGCAATCTGCTCAGCGCGCTCGAGTCCGTGGACACCGGGGTGACGACCACGCTGGACTGGTCGCACGGGTTGCGCACGCCGGAGTACGGCGAGGCGGCACTCCAGGCCTTCCGGGAGATCCCGGGACGTTTCGTGCTCGGCTACGGCAACTATCTCGGCGCTCCGTGGGAATGGGCGAACAGTCCCGAGTTCCGCGACTTCGTGACGAAGAACTTCAATGCGCCGAACGACATGCTCGGTCTTCAGCTGGCCTTCGACGTGCCCGGCGCGCCGGAGTTCCCCGAACGCGGCGCGTTCGAGGCGGCACGGGAGCTCGGACTGCGCGTCACCACGCATGCCGGCGTCTGGGGCGCGACGACGGACACCGCGATCACTCAGATGTACGACGCGGGCTTCATGACGCCGGAGATCTGCTACGTGCACTCGAGTTCGCTCAACCCGCAGAGCTATCAGAAGATCGCTGCGACCGGCGGCACGGTCTCGGTCGCCACGGAGTCGGAGCAGAGCGCAGGACAGGGCTACCCGTCGAGCTGGGCGATCCGCAAATACGGGATCCCCGCGTCGCTGTCGATGGACACGAGCGTGTGGTGGAGCGCGGACTTCTTCTCCGCGATGCGCGCGACACTCAGCGCCGACCGGTCACGCGACCACCTCGAGGCCCAGGCGCGCGGTGAGACGATCGTGGCGAATCGCCTCCGCGCCGAGGATGTGCTGCACATGGCGACGATGGGCGGGGCGAAATCCCTCGGCATGGAGGACACGATCGGCTCGATCACCCCAGGCAAGCGCGCCGACCTCGTGCTCATCAAGAACGACGAGTCCCCGGCGATGACGCCGATCCTGCACCCCTACGCGCACGTCGTCTACCAGGCGGGCACGGCGGATGTGCACTCGGTCGTCGTGAACGGCCGCGTGGTGAAGTATCAGGGCGCCCGCATCGGGCTGCCGTTGGCACCGATCCGCGACACGGTGGCGGCATCCGTCGAGTACGTCCGCTCGCAGCTGGGCGAACAGGCCTGGCAGGACGGCATGCACCCCGAGCTCGCCCCCGACGAGGAGATCGAGAACCCGTACAAGTACACCGAGGGCGACGCGCACGTCGTCGCGCAGGGCAGCGAATGACGGCGGATGCGGCGCCCGCGCGAACGGCGATCCTCCACGTCGCGCTGTTCCAGTGGAAGCCGGAGGTGACGGCGGGGGACGTCGAGGCGCTCGTCGCCGCGTTGGAGACGATGGCGGCGGGGATCCCCGAGATCCGCGCGTATCGGTGTGGGGCGAACCTGCGCCTGCGTCCGAGCCCGGCGGACTTCGCCGTCGTGGCCCTCGTGGACGACGAGGCGGGGCTTGCGGCCTACCTCGATG
This sequence comes from Microbacterium lacus, assembly GCF_039531105.1. Classification (NCBI taxonomy): domain Bacteria; kingdom Bacillati; phylum Actinomycetota; class Actinomycetes; order Micrococcales; family Microbacteriaceae; genus Microbacterium; species Microbacterium lacus. The sequence continues at coordinate 2,683,697 of NZ_BAAAPK010000001.1, read as the reverse complement.
CGCCGTCACACGCCCAGGTCTACGCCGAGCACCTCACCGCGATGGTGCTCTCTCGCCAGGCCGCCCAGATCGAGGTTCCCGCGGGGACGAGTCTGTGAGCGGGCACCCGCTCACGACGACCGCCGCGGTGCTCTACGGGCCGGACGACCTCCGCGTGGAGTCTCGGCCGGTCCGTTCTCCGGGTCCGGGAGAAGTCCTCGTCCGGGTCGCGGTATGCGGCGTGTGCGGTTCCGATGCGACGGAGTACTCGCGCGGACCGGTACTCACCGTCCTCCCCGTCACGCTCGGTCACGAGTTCGCCGGCACGGTCGAGGCCGTGGGAGAGGGCGTGGACCTGCCGATCGGCGCCGCCGTCGTGTGCGGCGCGGGCATCTCCTGCGGCCGGTGCAAGTCGTGCCGCGCGGGGCGCACGAACCTGTGCCGGGTGTACCGGACCGCGGGGCTTCAGGTCGACGGGGGGCTGGCCGGATTCGCCACCGTGCCCGCCTCGACGCTGTGGGACGTCTCGACGCTCGACGGCGGTGCGAGCCTCGCCGCCGACACCCTCGGGCTCGCGCAGCCGATGGCGATCGCCGTACACGCCGTCGCGCGCAGCGGGCTGAGTCGGGGGCAGGATGCCGTCATCGTCGGCATCGGCGGCATCGGCGCGTTCATCGTCCACGCCGCCGCGGCGACGGGAGCACGCGTCCTGGCTGTGGACCGCAGCTCCGAGCGGCTGGATCTCGCTCGGTCGCTCGGAGCCACCGCGGTCCTCGAGACCGGCGGCACGAGTATCCGCGACACACTGTCGAGCCTCGGCTGGGAGGCCGACGTCCTGTTCGAAGTGAGCGGCTCGACGGCGGGACTCGAGGCCGTGCTCGCGGCGGCCGACCCCGGTGCGACCATCGTCCCGGTCGGCATCCAGCGCGGTGACGTGCCGGTTCCGCTGGGTGCGTGGACCCTTCGGGAGTACACGATCGTCGGCACCGTCGCGCACGCGATCGCCGACGACCTGCCCCGCGCCGTGGAGCTGCTCGCGGCGCGCGAGGACTGGACGGACATCGCCGCTGAGGTGCTGCCGCTGTCCCATGTCGCGGAGGGCGCTCTGCGGCCCATGCTCGACGGGGCATCGCGTCAGGTCAAGACGCTGATCGATCCGTGGGCGGATCAACCACGGCCCGCGGATCACGCGCGCCGCACAGGCTGATCAGGCGAGGTCGTCCAACGCCCGCAGCACGTCCACCGCGGAGCCCATCGAACCGGGCGGCGCGACATTGGCACCGTCCGCTGCGGGCATCGTCTGGTTGTGCTCTCGCCGGCCCACCACGAACCAGATCCCGCGAGCGATGCGCTCCGTGCGGTTGGAGTACAGGTGAGGTCTCACTGAATCGAAGTGCAGGCTGTCACCGCCGCGCAGCGTGTACGTGTCGAAGTCGATCTGAACGGTCAGCTCGCCCTCGAGCATGTAGGCGTACTCGACGCCCGCGTGCCGCATGAGCTTGCCCTCGATCGAGCTGGATGCTCCCGGTTCGTACGTGACGAGGATCGCGTCCGCCGGACCGGCACCCGAAGCCAGGCGCTCCCAGCGCACCCCGTTCTCCATCTCCAGGACGGCGTTGTCCTCGCCACGCTGAACCGGGATCCCACCGGATGCCGGGCGAAGCGGTGCGGGATCGGCCAGGTCGGGCTGCGCGGGTGCCGGCGCCGCGGTCACACCGAGGAGCTCGTCGATCGAGATGCCCAGGTGCGTCACCAGCGCATACAGGGTCGACACGGACGGCTGGGTCTTGCCGGTCTCGACCTGGGAGATCAGGCTTGCGGAGACTCCGAGCGCTCCGGCGACGCTGCGCAGGCTCATGCCCTGCTGCATCCGGGCGATCCGCAGGCGCGATCCGATGTCTTCGGCGACCACGGCGCCCCCTCTCCCGAAAGACTCGATCATCCTCGTGAACCCGAAGCGAGGCTGTGATGGGCAACGCTACCGCGCACGGCGGGCCACCGGTGTACGCCTCGCCTGTACACGACCGACCGGGGCCCGCGTGCGGGTGCCTCAGATCCGGGCGCCGACATCGAGGAGGAGCTCCCGGTTGGCTGCCCCGCGCGGCAGTCGTCCGTCCTCGATCGCACGGGCGAGTGCCACGACGTGCGCGTTGAACGGGGCGGCGGCGCCCGCCCGCTCCAGGACGTCCACCACGAGACCGTTCACCTCGGCGTACTCGGCATGCCGTGACTTCATCCAGTCGTGCAGCACGGTGGTCTTCGTATCCGGCAGGGAGTAGCTCGAGAGCACTTTGCCCAACAGATCCTGCGCGTACTGGTCGGGCTCCGTGACGTGCTCGGCGTCCAGGCCGAAGATCGGCACGAGGTGGGAGCCGTCCGCGAGCGCAGCGCGCGCAGCTTCCTTGCCGCACTCGACCATGAACTCGTGCACTCCGGGGAGGAGGACGGCATCCGCGAGCGCGGCGTCCAGGATCGCGGAGGGGACGAGTTCGCCGGCGTTCGCGACGAGCTTCATCCACTTCGCCGAGCGGATGTCGTCGGTGATCGCGACGGTTCCCGCGTGCGAGAGAACCCGCTGCACCTCCGCCTCCCGGCCACGCGCCGCATCGTCGACCGCGCCGACGGCGAACCACGACCCGCTCACCGGCGTCTGCCGTGTCACGATGCCGGGTTCGAACATGTTCGAGGCCATCTCGATGACGGCGCCCATCGCGCGGTGGGGACCGACCGCGGCGGCGATGTCGTCCTGCGACATGCCGTTCTGCAGACCGACCACGAGTCCGTCCTCGGCGACATACGGCGCGATCAGCTCGCAAGCCCACCGCGTGTCGTAGGCCTTGACGGCCACGAAGACGATGTCGAACCTCGAGCGCAGCGTCGCCACCTCGCACAGGTGCACGGCGCGCACCGGGGTGATCAAGGTCTCGGTGGGGAGGCGCACTTCGATGCCGCGGGCCCTCATGGCCTCCACGTGTGCGGGCCACTGCTCGATGAACGTCACATCCAGTCCCGCCCGCAGCATGCTCGTGCCGATGCCGGCCCCCTGAGCACCGGAGCCCAGTATCGCGATCTTCAGCTCGTCGCCCGGTCTGTCCATCGGTGTCCTCCTTGACACAGGATTGCAAAGTGTGCGCTTTCACTGTACACAAGAGGCGGTGCTGGACAAATGTGTTCAGTCCAGAGTGACGGGTGGAAGCCCGGACGCACACGTGAAGGAGCGGTATGCGTATTCTCATCCGCGGCGTGGCCGCCGCGACCGTCGATGACTCCCTCGGAGATCTCGAGCGGACCGACATCCTGATCGACGGTGCGCTGATCGCGGCGATCGCGCCGGACATCTCCGCCGACGTCGACGAGGTGATCGACGGGTCCGGGATGATCGCCATGCCCGGAATGGTGGACACGCACCGGCACACGTGGCAGACGGCGCTGCGCGGCATCCTCGCGGACGGCAACATCCCCGACTACCTGCGCGGCATCCGCCTGCAGATGGCGCCGCGGTACCGTCCTGAGGACATGTATGCGGGCAACTACGTGGGGGCCCTGGATGCGCTGAACAGCGGAGTGACCACCCTCGTGGACTACTGCCACAACATCCTCGACCCCGATTGCGCGCACGCCGCCGTCGGCGGGCTGCGGGATGCCGGCATCCGTGCCCTGTATGCCCACGGTCTCACGCCGATCCTCACGAACACGTGGAGTCAGTCGCGCGGCGGGGCCCGCGACGGCGGCGATCCCGCCGCCCTGCACACCCGCGCGCAGCTCGCGCGGGAGATCCGTGACGCGTATTTCGCGAGTGACGACCAGCTTCTGCGGTTCGGCATCGCCCCGCAGGAGCTCGCGATCGCACCGGCTGCGGACGTCGCGCGCGAATTCGCGCTCGCGCGCGAACTCGGTGCGCGCATCACGATGCACGCGAACCAGGTGATGGTCCGTCAGCTCTTCGAAGACGTGGAGGTGCTGCACCGCGAGCGCCTGCTCGCGGACGATCTCCTCCTCGTGCACTGCACGTTCAACACCGCTCACGAATGGGAGCTGCTGGAGGGGACCGGCGTGACGGTGTCCGTGTGCGCGGAGACCGAGATGCAGATGGGCATGGGCTACCCCGCGATCTCCGAAACCACGCGCCACACCCCCGGCCCCAGCCTCGGGATCGACTGCGTGAGCGGCAACAGCGGTGACATGCTCTCCCACGCGCGCCTCGTCCTCCAGGCATCGCGCTACCGCGCCGACGAGCCCGAGTATGCGCAGTGGCGCGCACCTCAGGTGATGGCGTGGTCCACGCGGGACGCCCTGCGCTGGGCGACGATCAACGGCGCACGGGCGGCCGGGGTCGATCATCTCGTCGGCTCGCTCACGGTCGGCAAGCGCGCGGACATCGTCCTCGTGGACATGAGCGGTGTGAGTCAGGCCGGGTGGAACCGCCAGGATCCCACCGGTGCGCTCATCTCACAGGGAAACGCAGGCTGCGTGCACACCGTGCTCGTGGACGGATCGATCGTCAAGCGGAACGGGCGCCTGGCCGGCGTGGACGACCGCGCAGCCGTCCGGCTGCTCGAGGAATCCCACGACCACCTGTACGGCCAGATGCACGACCACGGTGGCTTCATTCCGCAGCCGCCGATCGACATCCCCCTGTATCGCGAGCGCGCCTAGGGCGGTCATCGGCTCCTAGCTGCAGTCTCGCTGCACGGGTCGTCGAGATTCGGCGTCAAAGTGATAACAAATACTTGACGCGTACAGTCACACTTTCTAGGATCAACACACATCGAACGGGCGTCCGCGACGTGACGCCCGCTGACAAAGGAGTCGACGAACACATGGGCGGTACGCGCACCCTCCTCCGTGGCGGCACGGTGATCACGGCGGCACAGCCGGGCGAGGTCCTGTCGGAGACGGACATCATGATCGCGGCCGACGGCACGATCGAGGCGATCGGAGTCGACCTCGATCCCACCGGCGCGGACGTCGTGGACGTGGCCGGGCGCATCGTGCACCCGGGCTTCGTCGACACGCATCGTCACACGTGGCAGTCGATCGTGCGGAACATGGCGTCGGACTGGTCGCTCACCGAATACCTCGCGGGGCTCCACACCGGCCTGAGCAAGCACTTCCGCCCCGAGGACACCTACATCGGCAATCATCTGGGCGCGCTGGAAGCACTCGATTCCGGCATCACGACGCTCGTGGACTGGTCGCACAATCTCGCCACTCCAGATCACGCCGACGCGGCGATCGCGGCGCTCCAGGACACCGGGATGCGCGCGGTCTTCGCCCACGGCGGGGGAGCCGAGCAGTGGGGCGTCCTGCCTTCGGCCAATCCGCATCCGGAAGACGCCCGGCGCGTGCGCGACCAGTACTTCACCTCGGACGACCAGCTCGTGACGATGGCGCTCGCCCTGCGCGGACCGCAGTTCACGACCCCGGAGGTCAACCGCACCGACTTCGCGCTGGCCCACGACCTGGACCTCCGGGTCACGGTCCACGTCGGTGACGGATACTGGGGCAAGTCGGGTCCGATCCGCAAGCTCGCCGAGGACGGGCTGCTCTCGGACCGCACGACGTACGTCCACTGCTGCACGCTCGGCGATGACGAGCTGAAGATGATCGCCGACAGCGGCGGCACCGCGTCTGTCGCGCCCGATGTCGAGATGCAGATGGGACACGGGTTCCCGGCGACCGGCAGACTCCTGCGCGCCGGCATCCGTCCGACATTCTCGATCGACGTGTGCAGCTCGAACGGCGGCGACATGTTCGCGACGATGCGCACCGCGATCGGCATGCAGCGCGCCCTGGACAACGCACCCAGCGTCGACACCGGCGAGGTGCTGGAGCGGATCAGCCTCACGTGCGCCGATGTCGTCCGCTTCGCGACGATCGACGGTGCGAACGCGGCGGGTCTCGGTTCGCGCACGGGTTCGCTCGAAGTGGGCAAGGCCGCCGACATCGTGGTGCTCGACGACCAATCGCTCGCCCTGACGCCGCTGAACAACCCGCTCGGCAGCCTCGTGTACTCCGCACACCCGGGCCTGGTCCGCGACGTCTTCGTCCAAGGCGTCCGCGTCAAGCGCGACGGCAAGCTCGTCGGGGTCGACCTGGCCAAGATCAAGGCGGACGCTGCGGCGTCGCGCGACTACCTCCTCGGGCAGATGCCCGAAGCGCGGGTCGACGGCACATGGCACCCCGTGCTGGCGACCTCATGACCTCCACGCCGACCGCGCAGCGGCGGGGTCCACTCGACCACGCGCCGATCGTACCGATGGTGCTGTCCTGGCCCGGATCGCGCGCATTCATCGCTGTGCTCGCGCTGTTCCTCGTCAGCCCTCTCATCGCGCCCGGGAGCATCGGTCCCACCGCGATCGTTTCCATGCTGCCGTTCGCCGCTCTCATGGCGATCGTCGCGATCGGGCAGACCCTCGTGATCCAGCAAGGCGGGCTCGACCTCTCGATCCCCGGAGCCGTCACTCTCGGTGCCCTCATCGTCGCGCGGTTCGGCGCGGAGGATGCGCTCGGACTGCCGGTCGCGATCCTGGTCGCGGTCGTCGGAACCGCGCTCTTCGGGCTGCTCAGCGGTCTGGTGATCACCCTGTTCGCGCTGCCGCCGCTCGTGGTGACGATCGCGATGAATGCGCTCATGGTCGGCACCGTCCAGGCGCTCTCCGGCGGGTTCGCAGGGCAGAGCCCCGAGGCGCTCAGCCAGTTCGCGCTGGGACGGTGGTTCGGCATCCCGGTTCTCGTCTACTTCGCCGTCGCGCTGGTGGTCCTCACCCATGTCGTGGTCAAGATGACGCGCGCGGGGCGGCGATTCGAGCTCGTGGGCGAGAACCCGCGCAGCGCGGCCAACATCGGGATCGGGACCCGCGGCTACACGATCGCGGCCTACGTCCTCTCCAGTGCGCTCGCCGCAGTGGGCGGAATCCTCCTCGCCGGTCTCCTGCGCAATCCGACGCTGACCGCGGGCGATGACTACCTGCTGCCCTCGATCGCGGCGGTGGTGCTCGGTGGAACCGCCCTCACCGGCGGACGCGGCAGCATCGTGGGCACCGCGCTGGGAGCGCTGTTCCTGGCTCAGCTCAGCCAGCTCGTGCAGACCTTCACGCAGGCCACGGCCGTGCAGAACATCGTCCAGGCGCTCATCATCGGCGTCGGAATCGTCGCGCAGCTGCAGCTGGGCGGAACAACGTCGCGCATCCGTGGCTTGGTGCGCGGACGAACGGGGGCAGGGACCCCCGCACCCGAGTGATCCCTAGCCGGACTCTCACACAACACACAGAACTCGAAGGAGAGTTGTCAATGAAGAACACAGCAACACTGCGGCGCACTGCCGTCGCGGCGCTCGCGCTCAGCGCGTTGATCCTGGCGGGCTGTTCCTCGACGAACAGCACGGGCGGAACGAGCACCGAGGGGACCGGCGAGACGGCGAACAACCTCGAGGCCGACATCGCCGCGGGAAGCGTCGGGACGGTCGACCAGTTCATCGAGATGTCCGACGTGTGCGCGGACGACGCGAAGGACATGACCGTCGGCGTGGTCGACGGCTACGGCACCAACACGTGGTCCAAGACCGTCCTCGCCGAGATCGAGAGCGAAGCGGCCAAGTGCCCGGCGATCACGAGCGTCGAGTTCGTCGCGGGCCGCGGCGACCTCGAGGCCACGACCTCGGGCATCACGTCGCTGGCGGCGAAGGGCACCGACATCATCCTCGTGATCCCGGATGCCGGGCCCGGCGAGGCGCACCTGCCGGCGATCCGCCAGGCGACGCAGGCGGGCTCGATTGTGATCAACTTCGCCTCCGACCCGCAGGGGGAGGCGGGTGTGGACTACCTCGACTACACCGACCAGATCCCGCAGTTCGTCGGCAAGTCCAAGGCGCAGTGGATCGTCGACCAGCTGGGCGACGAGGGCGGCAACGTCGTGTTCTTCGGCGGACCCGCCGGGGCGCTCGTGTCGACGCAGGAGTTCGAGGGCGCGAAGGAGGTCTTCGACGCGAACCCGCAGATCACTCTCGTGAACGAGGAGCCCATCACCACGAACTGGGACCCGGCGCAGGCGCAGCAGGCGATGGCGGGCGTGCTGGCTCAGGGCACCCCGATCGACGCGGTGATCGCCGACTACGGCGCATCCGCCTCGGGTGTCATCCGCGCGTACGAGGCCGCCGGTCAGCCGCTTCCGGTGATCTCCACGACGGACGACAACTCCCTGAGCTGCGGCTTCAGCGCACTCAAGTCGGCCAACCCCGACTACGAGCTGTCCACGGTGTCCTCGCGCACCTGGATCGGTCGCGTCGCACTGCGCAAGGCGGTCGCCGCCTTCCAGGGCGGCAGCGACCAGGAGCCGTCGCTGTACGAGCTCGCGCTCTACGAGGACTCCACCGGCACGACCGATGGAGCCATCACCCCGGACGAGGCGTGCCTGCCCGACGCCCCGTCGGACGCGACCCCGTCCACGCTGCTGACCGCCGATGAGATCAAGGAGCTGTTCGGCTGATGAATGCCCTTCCCACGACGGTCACGTCGGCGCTCACGCTGACCGGCATCACGAAGACGTACCCGGGCGTGAAGGCCCTGGACGACGTCACGGTCGATGTCGCCGCCGGCCGCGTCCACGCCGTTCTCGGTGAGAACGGCGCGGGAAAGTCGACCCTCGTGGGGATCGCCGCCGGGTCGGTGGTGCCGGATGCCGGCATCATCGGCCTCGGCGGGCGGTCGTACGACCGCATCCAGCCCCGCGAAGCCCGCGAAGCGGGCCTCGCGATCGTCTACCAGACTCCCGCCCTCGCGCCGTCCCTCAGCGTCGTGGATGCGGTGATGCTGCTTCTGCCGGATTCGAAGCGCCCCTCGCGACGGACGGCGAGCTCCTGGCTGGCCGACCATTTCGCAGCGCTCCAGCTGCAGATCGACCCCAATGCGGTCGTCTCCTCGCTCTCCCTTCGGGAGGCCCACCTGGTCGAGATCGCGGCGGCACTGGCATCGGATCCGAGCGTGCTCGTCCTGGACGAACCCACCGAGGCGCTCGGGCCCGAAGAGACGGCCTGGCTGTTCGACCAGGTGCACGCACTGGTCGAGCGCGGCGTCGCGATCATCTACATCACCCACCGCATCCCCGAGGTGATCGAGATCGCCTCCGATCTGAGCGTCCTGCGGGACGGCCGGGTCGTCGGCCGCGGACAGGTCGCGGACTTCACCGCCGACCAGATCGTCGAGCTCATCATCGGCAGGTCCCTGGAGACGACGTTCCCCGACAAGGCACCCCTGCCGAAAGCGGGAACGGTCCCCGCCCTCGAGGTGCTGGAGCTGACCGGTCCGGGCTACGAACGCGTCTCGTTCGCCGCTCACCCCGGCCAGATCATCGGTCTGGCCGGCGTCGAGGGCAACGGCCAGCGCGCGGTGCTTCGCGGCATCGCGGGCAGCGGGGCCACCGGCGGAAAGGTGCTGATCGGTGGCGAGGAGATCTCTGTGCGGTCGCTGCGCGCCGCCTCGAACTCCGGCATCGCCTTCCTCCCGGGGGACCGGCTCGGCGAGGCCATGTTCGGAAAGATGTCGATCCGTGAGAACACGGTCGCTCCGGCGCTCTCGCTCGCGATGCCGTTCGGATTCGTCAACCGCCGCCGCGAGTACGCGCTGACCCGCGAGGGCATCGCCGGGCTCGCCGTCAAGACGCCGCACCTCGAGGTGCCCGTGAGCGCCCTGTCGGGGGGAAGCCAGCAGAAGGTGCTGCTCGCTCGGGGGCGCCTCGGCAATCCGCGCGTGCTGCTCGTCGAGGATCCGACGCAGGGTGTCGATGCCGGGGCGCGCGTCGAGATCTACGCGTTCCTCCGCGACATGGCGGCGTCGGGCGTCGCGGTCGTGGTGCTCTCCACCGACGCCGTCGAACTCGAGGGACTGTGCGACCGCGTCGTCGTGTTCTCCCGCGGCCGCGTCCAGGCCAGCCTGAGCGGCGACGAGGTCGACGAGCGCGCGATCACCGGCGCCGCGGTGCTCTCGCACGAGACGGCGAACGTCGATGTCGCGAAGGTTGCACGTCGGCGACGGCGTTCTCCCCTCGCCGGCGAAGGTCAGGCGGCGATCCTCCTGGGGCTCGCCGTCGCTCTGTCGATCGTCGCGTCCTTCGTCTCCTCGGCCTTCCTCAGCCCGTTGAGCATCAGTCAGCTTCTGGCGGCGTCCGCTGTGCTCATCCTCGTGGGGCTCGCGCAGCTGGTGGTCGTGATCACGGGCGGCATCGACCTCAGCGTGGGCTCGGTCGTCGCGCTCTCCGCGGTGATCGTGTCGTTCTTCGCGCAGCAGGACATCGGCTTCTTCGCGCTCGGCGCGTTGCTGGCCCTGCTCGCCGGCGCACTGGTGGGTCTCGTGAACGGTCTGCTCGTGACCCGACTGAGCCTGCCGCCCGTGATCGCCACGCTCGTCACCTCGATCGCCGTCCTCGGCATCGCGCAGGTCCTCCGGCCCTTCCCCGGCGGATCCGCCGACGGCGGTCTGCTGACGACCCTCGGTCTCGCTGTGGCCGGCATCCCGATCGTGCTCGCGATCGCCGTCGCGGTCGCCGTCGCGCTGTGGTTCGTGATCCAGCGGACCGGCCCCGGGCGCGGGCTGCGCGCCGCCGGTTCGGATCCGGTCAAGGCGAATCGCATGGGTGTGCGGGTGCCCGCGACCCGCCTGTACGCGGCGATCACCGCCGGGGTGCTGGCGGCGATGGCCGGCCTCGTCGTCTACTCCCGGTCGGGGATCGGCGACGCGAACGCCGCGCAGGCGCTGACCCTGACCTCGGTGACGGCGGTCGTGATCGCCGGAGCCAGCATCTTCGGGGGGTCCGGCTCCGCGCTCGCCGTCGCCGCTGCGGGAATCCTTCTGCAGACTGTGACCAGCGCGCTCTCCTTCCTTTCGGTGGGATTGTCGTGGCAGTACTGGATCCAGGGCGCCTTCGTCCTGTTCGCCGCGATCGTGCCGATCACGATCGCGCTCATCCGCAACGACCGCGCGCGTCTGGGCCGGCTGCGCGCCGGCTGAGCCCCCTGGACCAGAACGTCAGAGAGGACATCATGAAGAACACCGGAACGACCGGCATGAACGCCGTCGACTGGGAGGCGCGCGTCGATTTCGACCGCCTGCGCTCCGACCGCCTGCGGCGCCTCCGGGCCGAGCTCGACCGCTCCGAGCTCGGCGCGGTGCTCGCGTTCGACTTCTCCAACATCCGCTACATGACCGCGACCCACATCGGCACGTGGGCCATGGACAAGCTCATCCGCTTCAGCCTGCTGACCCGCAACAGCGACCCGATCTCGTGGGATTTCGGTTCCGCGGCCAAGCATCACGCGCTGTACAACCCGTGGCTGGACGTCACGACGGCGGAGATGGATGCCGACCCGAACGCGCCGCACGAGAACGCCCCGCGTCCGCGGCTCGAGCGCGGCGCCCGCGCGGGCATCTCGACCCTGCGCGGCGCCTTCACCCCCGACGCGGGCATCGCGGAGGGCGTCGCGAAGAAGATCAAGCGCGAGCTGGAGAAATTCGGCCTCGCGGATCAGCCGCTCGGCGTCGACGTGATCGAGCTGCCGATCCTGTTCGCGCTGCAGCAGGAGGGCATCCGGGTCGTGGACGGCCAGCAGGTCTTCATGGAGGCGCGACGGATCAAGACCGGTGACGAGATCCGGCTTCTCACGCAGGCGGCGTCGATGGTGGACGCCGCGTACGAGGAGCTCTACCGGTTCCTGCGTCCCGGCGTCCGCGAGAACGAAGCGGTCGGGGTGGTCGCCAAGACCCTCTACGACCTCGGCTCGGAGTATGTCGAAGGCGTGAACGCGATCTCGGGCGAGCGCTGCTCGCCGCATCCCCACGTGTTCAGCGACCGCCTGATCCGTCCGGGAGATCCGGCGTTCTTCGACATCCTGCACTCGTTCAACGGCTACCGCACGTGCTACTACCGCACGTTCGCCGTGGGCTCGGCGAGCTCGGCACAGCGCGACGCGTACACGCGGGCGCGAGAGTACATGGACCGCGCGATCGCGCTCGTGAAGCCCGGGGCGACCACTGCCGACATCGTCTCGGTCTGGCCGACCGCGCAGGAGTTCGGCTTCGCCGACGAAGAAGCCGCGTTCGCACTGCAGTACGGACACGGTGTCGGTCTGTCGATCTGGGAGAAGCCGATCTTCTCGCGCCTGGTGTCGCTGGATCACCCCGAAGTCATCCAGGAGGGCATGGTGTTCGCGCTGGAGACCTACTGGCCGTCGGCGGATGGATGGGGCGCCGCCCGGATCGAAGAAGAAGTCGTCGTCACCGCGGACGGGTGCGAGGTCATCACCAAGTTCCCGGCTGAAGAGCTCCTGGTCGCCGGGCCCCGCTACATCGCCGTCGGCGGACCCCTCAACCTGCAGCGCGACAGTCAGTCCCACCTGAACACCGCGTGGCGTCGCGGGGAGGCCTGACGTGCGGATCGGCTTCCTGGGCCTCGGATCGATGGGGTCCGCGATGGCGACGCGTCTGGTGGAGGCCGGGCACGACGTCGCCGTGTGGAACAGATCCGAAGCGGCAGCGGACCCCCTGATCGCGGCGGGCGCGCGCAGGGCCCGCACGCCCGGCGAGGTGCTCGCGGCGGGGCTGTCCTTCTCGATGCTCGCCGACGACGACGCCGCGGAGCGGGTGCTCGACGCCGCATCGGTCGCGGAGGGGAGCGGCATCCACGTCAACATGGCCTCGATCAGCCCTGCAGCCGCCGACCGACTCGAGGAGCTCTTCCGCAGTGCGGGGATCGGATACGTGTCGGCGCCCGTCCTCGGCCGCCCGACGGTCGCCGCAGCCGGAAAGCTCAACATCCTCGCTGCAGGACCCGCGACCCTGATCGAACAGGTGCTGCCTCTCCTCGCGGTCCTCGGTCAGCGCGTCTGGCGGCTCGGAGAGCGTCCCCGTGCCGCGAACGTGGTCAAAGTCGCGGTGAACTACAACATCATCCATGCGATCCAGGCGCTGGGGGAGTCCGTCGCGATGACGGAGCGGCACGGCGTGGACCCCGCGATGTTCCACGAACTGCTCACCAGCACGCTGTTCGACGGCGTCGTCTATCGGGGGTACGGCGCGGAGATCGTCGATCAGTCCTACGATCCGCCCGGCTTCGTCATGGCCCTCGGGTTCAAGGATCTGAAGCTCGCGGAAGAAGTGGCCGCCGAACGCGACGTCGTCCTGCCGACTGCGCCGGCGATGCATCGCGTGTACGAGATCGCCCTCGCCGACAGCGAACTGAAGACGTACGACTGGGGCGCCGCCGCCGAAGTCATGCGCCGCGGACTGTACCCACCCCTGGAGGAGAAATGACGGATCGCACGATCGTCGTCGTCGGAGGAACATCCGGCATCGGACTCGAGCTCGCCCGCGACGTGATCGCCCGTGGCGATCGCGTCGTGCTGACCGGCCGCAGCGCCGAGGGCGCGGCCGAGGTCGCCGCCTCGCTCGGCGAGGGCGCCGCCTCGATCGCACTGGACATCTCGGAGCCCGAGTCGATCGCCGGACAGCTCGCCCCGCTCGGCGACGTGCACGGGCTCGTGCTCGCCGCGATCGAGCGCGACGCGAACACCGTGCGCGAGTACGACATCGCTCGCGCACGGCGCCTGGTGACGCTGAAGCTGATCGGCTACACCGAGGTGATCCACACGCTCCTGGACCGCCTCGCCCCGGTGCGCTCCACCGGCATCGTGCTGTTCGGCGGTCGCGCGAAGGACGCGCCGTACCCGGGCTCGACGACGGTCTCCACGATCAACGGCGGCGTGGAGGGGCTCGTACGGACGCTGGCGCTCGAACTCGCCCCGATCCGGGTGAACGGCATCCACCCCGGCATCATCGGCGACAGTCCCTTCTGGGCCGGCAAGCCGGCCGCGGTGCTGGACGGCTACACCTCGCGCACTCCGGGCGGGGAGCTGGCGACGATGGCGGACATCGTCGATGCGACGCAGTTCCTGCTGCGCAATCAGGGAGTTTCCGGCACCAACATCGACGTGGACCGCGGATGGCGTCTCACCTGAGTGGTCACTCGGGTCCGGCGAACACCTCGGGGTGACGCGCGAGCTCGAGACGGGTGCGGCGGATGTGTCCGGCGAGCACCCGCTCGGCCTCGTCCGCATCGCCTCGGCGGATCGCGGCCACGAGAAGGTGGTGCTCGTGGTGGACGCTCCGGTCGCCCTCGGACCGGAAGACGCGCGTGAAAGCACGCCGATAGTGTTGCGTGCGGTTCCACAGCTGGACGACGAGATCGCCGAGCACCGACGTGGGGGCGAGGTCGTAGCAGGACAGATGGAACGTGCGGTCCAGGCTCAGGAACTCCTCCACGTCCGCGGTTTCCATCGCGTCGGCGAGCCTCTCGAGTTCCGCGACATCGCCCGGCTGAAGGAGCGGGAGGTTGAGACGGAGCAGCAATGGTTCGATCCGCTCGCGGATCTGGTACATCTCCTCGCACTCGGCGAGGCTGATCTGAGCGACCCAGGCCCCGGTGTTCGCGACGAGGGTGATCAGTCCCTCCGCCTCGAGCGTGCGCAGCGCCTCACGCACCGGTACCCGGCTCGCGCCGTACCTCTCGGCGAGCACCTCCTGGCGGATGCGCTCGCCGGGCACGTAGTCGCCGTCGAGGATCGACGTGCGGAGGGCGTCCGCGACGCGGATGCCGGCGGCACCGTGACCGTCGGGGGTGGGCCGCACCGCCCGGGCCGCCGGCGCGCCGGTACGGGGGACGCTCACTCGGCGGGCCGTGCGGGGTGCCACAGCAGCGTCGCCGCCCCGTCCTCATAGGCCTTGCCCTCGGGAAAGCTCACGAGCTCGAACTGCATTCCCCACGGGCTGCGGAAGTACACCCAGCGCTGGCCGGCGGACGCGCCCGCGCTTGCGACCGGTTCGCCCATGATCTCGACGTCATGCCGTCGAAGGTACTCCAGTGCGGCATCCATGTCGTCGACGTACAGCGCGAGGTGGTGGCCGCCGATGTCGCTGTTGCGGGGCTGCGGTGCTTGCCCGTCTGCGCTGTCGTAGGCGAACAGCTCGATGTTGGTGCCGTTGCCCAGCCGGTAGAAGCGGA
Organism: Microbacterium lacus; assembly: GCF_039531105.1. Taxonomy (NCBI): domain Bacteria; kingdom Bacillati; phylum Actinomycetota; class Actinomycetes; order Micrococcales; family Microbacteriaceae; genus Microbacterium; species Microbacterium lacus. Next base: position 2,668,670 of record NZ_BAAAPK010000001.1, on the reverse strand, counting down.
TCTCGCGGATGACCGTTCGCGGATGGACGCCCAACTGGACGCTCATCCAGTCGTCGTCGGCGCGTTTGGCACCGAGCGTGTAGACCGGCACCGCGCCGAGGACGTCGACGAAGAAGCGCTCCGCCTGGTCGATATCCGGGACGGTGATGCCGAGGTGGTCGCTTCCGCGCAGACCAGGGATCATGACGATCTCCCTTCATTGGATCCATCCTTGCGCTGAAACGTGGCGATTACCAGTCCTGATGCGGCACATTGTTGTGATTGGATGCAATCCGAGATATTGTGACGGTGAAACGGAGGCAAGGATGCCGCGCACGCGCTCGTTGGACACCGGGGTCGACTGGATCGAACTCGAGTCGACGCCTGAGGACTGGGACGCCGCTGATCCCGCGCTGCTGGAGACGATGCTCGTGCAGCTGCATCTGATCCGCGCGTTCGAGGAGACCGTGCTCGATCTGGCCGGAGAGGGCCTCGTTCACGGTCCGGCGCACTCGAGCATCGGTCAAGAGGGCGGCGCGGTCGGCTCCATCGTGGGGCTGCGCTCCACCGACGGCATCAACGGATCGCACCGCGGTCACCACCAGTTCCTCGCCAAGGCGCTCACCCACGTGAGCGGCGGGTCCATGCGCGCGCAGGAACCCGTCGACGAGGCGGTGCAGGACGTGCTGCAGCGAACTCTCGCCGAGATCCTCGGGCTCGCTCAGGGGTATTGCGGCGGCCGCGGCGGGTCCATGCACCTGCAGTGGCTCGAGGCCGGCGCGCTCGGCACGAATGCCATCGTCGGCGGCGGCGCGCCGATGGCCGCCGGCAACGCATGGGCCCAGAAGCACGCCGGCACGACCGACCTGTCGATCAACTGCTTCGGCGACGGCGCCAGCCAGATCGGGTCGGTCCTGGAGAGCATGAACCTCGCTGCCGCCTGGAAGCTGCCGCTGTGCTTCTTCATCGAGAACAACCTGTACGCCGTGTCCACGCACGCCGCGGAAGTCACCGCCGACACGCGGTTCTCCGTGCGCGGTCAGGGATTCGGCATCCCGGCCTGGCGGGTCGACGGAATGGACCCGCTCGCGGTGCACTTGGCGATGGAAGCGGCGGCCGAGCGCATGCGGGCCGGCGACGGGCCGACGATCATCGAGGCCGAGGTCTACCGGTTCTTCCACCAGAACGGTCCGTACCCCGGGAGCGCCTTCGGCTACCGCACCAAGGAAGAGGAGGGCACGTGGCGGGCCCGCGACCCGCTCGATCGGGTCGCGAAGGAGATGATCTCCCGCGATCTCATCGACGAGGCTGCTGTCCTCGCGTTGCGATCGCATGCCCAGACGGCGATGGCGTCCGCCGTCGCGGAGCTCCTCGAGCAGGATCCCGACGACCCTGCGCGCCGGCGCATCCGTCCGGCGCTCTGGCCCGATCCGGGATTCGTCGACGTCGGCATCCGCAGCGACCTGCGCGAGCTGGACGGACTCGATGCCCGCACCGCGGCCGAGCCCGCTCAGGCCGCAGGGGAGCGCAAGTTCGTCGACGTCGTCGCGGCGATCATGGACCGCCGGATGGAAGCGGACGAGCGCATCATCGTGATGGGTGAAGACGTGCATCGCCTGGCCGGCGGCACGAACGGCGCGACGAAGGGCCTGGCGAAGAAGTACGGACCCGAGCGGGTGCTGGGCACGCCGATCAGCGAGAACGCGTTCGTGGGCCTCGGCGGCGGACTCGCGCTGGACGGGCGCTTCCGTCCGGTCGTGGAGTTCATGTATCCCGATTTCGTCTGGGTCGCGGCCGATCAGGTCTTCAACCAGATCGCGAAGGCCCGCCACATGTTCGGGGGCACCCACGCCGTGCCCCTCGTGCTGCGCACGAAGGTCGCAATGGGCTCGGGCTACGGGTCGCAGCACCTGATGGACCCGGCGGGCATCTTCGCCACGAGCGCAGGGTGGCGGATCGTGGCGCCCTCGACCGCCGCCGACTATGTGGGGCTCATGAACGCGGCCCTGGCGATCGACGACCCGGTGCTCGTGATCGAGCACGTCGATCTGTACGGGACGATGCAGCAGGTCTCCGACGACGACCTGGACTACGTGATCCCGCCCGGTACCGCGGCGGTCCGTCGGGAGGGCGCCGACCTCACCGTCATCAGCTATCTGTCCATGGTGCGGCACAGTGCCGAGGCGATCGCGCAGACCGGCGTGGATGCCGAGCTCATCGACCTCCGCTGGCTCGACCGTGCGTCCGTCGACTGGGACACGATCGGCGCGAGCATCCGCAAGACGAACGCGGTCCTGATCGTCGAGGAGGGCGCGCAGGGGACGTCCTACGGCGCGTGGCTCGCCGATGAGATCCAGCGGCGCTTCTTCGACTGGCTCGACCAGCCCGTGCAGCGGGTCACCGGCGGCGAGGCGTCACCGTCGATCTCACAGGTGCTCGAGCGTGCGGCGATCGCCCGGACCGAAGAGGTCGTCGCCGGGATCGAGCGTGTGCGCGAAGGGTTCGGTGGCCGCTGATGGCGACGATCATGCGGATGCCGGCCGTGATGGCCGGAGCGACCGAGGCCGCGCTGCAGAGCTGGCTCGTATCCGTCGGCGACGAAGTGTCCGTCGGCCAGACGGTCGCCGAGATCGAGACCGAGAAGGCCGTGTTCGAGCACGAGGCCGACGAGGCCGGGGTGATCGCCGGGCTCCTGGTGGAACCGGGCCAGGCCGTCGCGGTGGGCGACCCCATCGCCGTGCTCGCGGGTACGGGCGAGACCGCGGCGGAGGCGCTGAGCGCCGCCGGAGTCGGGTCGGCTGCGGGCAGGACCGAGTCTGCGCCCGCGCCGGAGTCCGCACCCGTGTCCGCGCCGGCGGTCGCCGCGGCGCAGGGCGCGGCCGCCGCGACCCCGTCGATGCAGGACGGGTCCGCGCCGCGGCGCATCTTCGCGAGCCCCCTCGTGCGACGCCTCGCCAAGGAACGAGGTCTCGATCTCGCGACGATCGCCGGAAGCGGCCCGGGCGGGCGCATCGTCCGCCGCGATGTGGACGGGCTGAGCGTGGCGGTCCCGGTGGCTGCGCCGCCCGTCGCCGCCGAGCCGCAGAGCAGCCCCGCCGACGCAACGCCGTGGACGGATGTCCCGCACACGCCGATGCGCCGGGCGATCGCGCGCCGTCTCACCGAGAGCAAGGCGAGCGTGCCCCACTTCTACCTCACGGCGGACTGCCGGGTGGATGCCCTGCTGCGCCTGCGGGGTGAGATCAACGCCGACCGCGACGAGAAGATCTCGGTGAACGATTTCGTGGTGAAGGCCGTCGGCGCCGCGCTGACCGCTGTGCCCGACGCCAACGCGATCTGGACGCCGGACGCGACCCGGCGGTTCGCCGGCGCGGACATCGCGATCGCCGTCTCGATCGAGGGTGGACTGGTCACCCCCGTGGTCCGGGGCGTCGATCGGATGCCGCTCGGCGAGCTGAGCGCGACGCTGAAGGACCTCGCCGCGCGGGCTCGCTCCGGGCGGCTGCGGCAGCAGGAGCTCGAGGGCGGGGCGTTCTCGGTCTCGAACCTCGGGATGTTCGGCATCCGCGAGTTCTCGGCGATCCTCAACCCGCCGCAGTCCGGGATCCTCGCCGTCGGCGCCGCCGCGCCGCGTCCGGTCGTCGGTGCGGACGGCGGACTCGAGGTCGCGACGATCATGACCGTGACCCTGTCGGCCGATCACCGCGTGCTCGACGGGGCGCTGGCCGCGCAGTGGCTCGGCGCGTTCGTGTCGTCCGTGGAGAATCCGGTGCGGATGCTGGTCTGAGTCAGACCAGGTCGCGCCAGTCGACCGCGTCCGCCTCGTCGTCGTCCTGGATCGGGATGTCGGCGGTGATGACGGGGAGGGCCATCGTCTCGGTCTCGGGAGCCATCAGGGTCGCCTCGTCGCGGCGGTGCCGGAGGACGTCCTCGATGTAGCTCGTGATCACTTCGGCCAGCGGCACGGACTTGCCGCGCGCCTGCGACATGTACCAGCGGTGCTCGAGCACCTGGTGGAAGACCTCCGCGGGCTCGAGCTTGGCGCGCAGCTCGAACGGGATGGACTTGATCACCGGCTCGAACACGCGGGTCAGCCATTCGTGGGCGACCATCTCCTCGTCGTCGCCGAGGCGGGAGATGCGCGCACGGAACTCGTCGAGGTCGTTCAGCAGGCGCCGGGCCTGATTCTCTTCGACATCGAGACCGGTCAGTCGCAGCAGGCGCCGCGTGTGGTGTCCGGCATCCACGACCTTCGGCTGGATCGACACCTTCGTGCCGTCCGAGCGTGCCTGGATCGACATCTCGCCGATGTCGAAGCCGAGGTCGTTCAGGCGCTGCACGCGCTCGGTGATCCGCCACGACTCGTTCGCCGAGAACGCCTCTTCATCCGTGAGGGCCGCCCACAGCGAGTGGTACGAGGACATGATCCCGTCGGCGATCGCGATCGCATCGACACCGCCCTCGAGGCGCCCGCCGGCCTCGAGGTCCATGATCTCGCCGGCGATGTTCGTGCGTGCGACGTCGAGATCGTGGAGGCGCTGGCCGCGGGTGAGTCCGCCCTCATGCAGCTCGCCGGTCTCGGCATCCACGAGGTACGCGGCGAACGCGCCCGCGTCCCGACGGAAGAGGGTGTTCGACAGCGAGACGTCGCCCCAGAAGAAGCCGACGTTGTGCAGGCGCACGAGGAGCACGGCGAGTGCGTCGACCAGGCGCCCGGCGGTGTCGGGCCGCAGCACCTGCGTGAACAGGGCGCGGTAAGGGAGGGAGAACTTCAGGTGCGCGGTGACGAGGGCGGCCGGCAACTCCCTGCCGTCGGCATCCGTCCGTCCATCGATCACGGCCACCCGGTCCACGCACGGGGCGTCGAGCCGGTCGAGATTGCCGAGCATGTCGTATTCGCGCCGCGCCATCTCGGCGGTCGTCTCCTTGATCGCGACGACGCGGCCGGACAGGTTCGCGAAGCGCACCAGGTGGCGCGAGAGGCCCTTCGGCAGGAAGACGATGTTGCTGCTCGGCCACTCGCCGAGGGGAGTGGACCAGGGGAGGGAGAGCAGCCCGGGGTCGACGGAACTCGCCGTGATGCTCAGGGCGTCGGGCACGTTGCCTCCGTTCGGCGGGGGAAAGACAAGCGCGGCGCGGAGGGTCGGTGTGACCCTCCGCGCCGCGATGGTGTTCTCAGCTGCCGGAGATGACCGGAGCGTCGTTGAGGCGCTCGCCCGTCTCGAGGTCGAACGCGTGCACGTGACCGGCGGTCGCGGCGAGGGTCACCGTGTCGCCCGCGTTCGGGTGACGGCGACCGTCGACGCGCGCGACGATGTCGGTGCGCTTGCCGGCGATGTCCGCGTGACCGTAGAGGTAGCCGTCCGCGCCGAGCTCCTCGACGAGGTCGACGACGACCGAGAGGCCCTTGCCGTCGGCGGGGCCCACGACGATGTCCTCGGGACGCACGCCCACGGTGACCTGGCTGCCGTTCGCGCGGCCGACCGTGTCGCGGTCCAGCGGCACGACCTCCGTACCGAACTGGACGCCGCCCTCGGCGAGGTCCGCCGGGAAGAGGTTCATGGCGGGGGAGCCGATGAAGCCGGCGACGAACACGTTGTTCGGGCGCTCGTACAGGTCGCGCGGCGTGCCGACCTGCTGCAGGAGGCCGTCCTTGAGGACCGCGATGCGGTCACCCATCGTGAGGGCCTCGGTCTGGTCGTGCGTGACGTAGACGGTGGTGACGCCGAGGCGGCGCTGGAGCGACGCGATCTGCGTACGGGTCTGGACGCGGAGCTTGGCGTCGAGGTTCGACAGCGGCTCGTCCATGAGGAACACCTGGGGCTGGCGCACGATCGCGCGGCCCATGGCGACGCGCTGACGCTGACCACCCGAGAGGGCCTTCGGCTTGCGGGTCAGGTAGTCCTCCAGGTCGAGGAGCTTCGCCGCCTCGAGCACGCGGGCGGCGCGCTCTTCCTTGCCGACGCCGGCGATCTTCAGGGCGAAGCCCATGTTCTCGGCGACGGTCATGTGCGGGTACAGCGCGTAGTTCTGGAACACCATCGCGATGTCGCGGTCCTTCGGCGGCACATCGGTGACGTCGCGGTCGCCGATGAGGATGCGGCCCGAGTTGACCTCTTCGAGGCCGGCGAGCATGCGCAGGGACGTGGACTTGCCACAGCCCGAGGGGCCGACGAGGACGAGGAATTCGCCGTCTCCGACCTCGAGGTTCAGCTTGTCGACCGCGGCACGGGTGCCACCGGGGTACAAGCGGGATGCGTTGTCGAACGTGACTGACGCCATTGTTCTCTTCTCCTTCACCGGCAGGTACGTGCCGGACGATCCGTAGTGATGGAATGAGCGGGGGTTGGGCCCGCAGCCCCTCGTTGGGCGTGCGCCCAGTATGACACGGTTCACACGCACGGGCCGTCTGGGGATTTCCCAGCCTGCCTGGTTAACATCGTTCTCGGTCGCCTCACCCGTGCGGCCATGCCGGAGCATCGCTCCGCAGTCCGCTCCGAGAGGTTCCATGTCCAGCGACGACTCCCCGAACGTGCCCGCCGAGCGGGACCGCCGTGACGCGGTCCGCGAGAAGGCGCAGCAGGTTCAGGCGAAGCAGTCTCGCGCGCGACTGATCCGCACCGCGTCGATCGGCGCGGTCGTGGTCGGCATCGTCGCGGTCGCGGCGGTCGTGGTCACCTGGGTGGTCTCCTCCTCTCTCTCGCAGCCGCAGCTGAGTCCGACGAACGTGACGGACGATGGATTCGTCGTGACCACCGTGACCGGCGTCGCATCCGCGACCGAGTCCGGCACCGTGGACGACGAGGCGGCGGCGCAGACGCTCGAGGCGCTCCCGACCGAGACGCCGTCACCCACCCCGACGGCATCCCCGACCGAGAAGCCCGCGGTCGACATCCGCGTGTACGTCGACTACCTCTCCACCGGCTCTCACGACTTCCAGGTGGCGAACGTGCAGCAGCTGTCGAAGTGGGTCGCCGACGACGCCGTGACGCTGACCTACTACCCGGTCGCCATGCTGACCGCGAAGTCGAACGGCACGAAGTACTCGCTGCGCGCGGCCAGCGCCGCGGCGTGCGTGGCGACCCACTCGCCGGAGACGTTCTTCGCCTTCAACAACGCACTCCTCACCGAGCAGCCCGAGGTGGACGCCGACGGCTACACCGACACCGAGCTCGCCGACATCGCGCAGGCGCGGGGCGTGCAGTCGCCCAAGGTCGTGCGCGCGTGCATCGAGAAGCAGGAGTTCGCCTCGTGGGCGAAGGCCGCGACCGAGCGCGCCCTGCAGGGCCTGCCCGAGACGAAGGACGTCACGCTCACCGGTACGCCCATGGTGTTCGTGAACGGCGTGCAGTACGTCGGATCGCTGCAGGACCCCAAGGAGTTCGCGCAGTTCGTCCTGACGAGCGACAGCGACGCGTACTACAAGACCCCGTCACCCACCGCGACGCCCGGCGAGACCGCGACCCCGACGCCCACTCCGTAGGCGGATGCCGCTCTCACGGCTTCGCTAGACTCGGGGTTCTGCCGACTTGGCGCAATTGGTAGCGCACCTAACTTGTAATTAGGGGGTTACGGGTTCAAGTCCCGTAGTCGGCTCCAGAGGCGCGAGTGCTGCAGTTTCCTGCGAGCGCTGTGCCGAGCATCACCGCGTCTGCAGGAAACTGCAGCACCCGCGGGCGACGCGACCTGCGCCCGGGTCAGGACGCCGGGGCGAAGATCAGCGTGACCGGTGTCGCTCCGCTGCCCGGGTAGAACGTGAGCGTCGCGGTCACCGCGGCACCACCGACCGACGGCCCGACGGTCGCGATGAACGGCTCGGCGGAGTCCCCGCGGTTGTACTCCGCCAGGCCTTCGTCGAGCGCGTCGATCTGCGACGAGTCCCACCCGTAGGTCGGGGCGAGCGCGCGCACCGTGTTGACGGCATCCGACCACGTGCCGGGGTTGTCGAGCGCCAGGGTCACCGAGGCGAGCGCGCCGGACTGCGTGACCGCGGTGAGCGCCGCCACATCGTCCACGACGTAGACATCCGAGCCGCCCGCCATGACGGCGCGGACGGGCCGGCGGAACTCGGCCGACTTGTCCCCGTCCGTCGGCATCCCGAGATCTGCAGCGGGCAGTGCGCCGTCGCCGATGCGCACGCGCACGATCCCCTCGACGTTCACGTAGTCGAACCCGGCGTCGGTGAGCATGCTCGAGCCGTCGGACGCCTTCTGATCGGTCGACGCCGCCGGCCGGTCCTCGGCCCACCACGATCCCTGCACCGCGAACGTCGCGAGCACGATGAGGCCGATCACGACGACGAGGATCGTGGCCGGCAGCCAGGTCAGAAGGGAGCGCGTGCGCGCGGATGTGGGCACCCCTCCAGGCTAACCGCGACCTCGGACGCGCTCGCCGTGCCGGGGTCCGCGCCCGCGCGAGGCATGATGGAGCCGTGCCACAACGTCGTCTGCCCGCCTGGACGGCAGTGGGCGGAGCGGTGCTCGTCGGCATCCTCACCGCGTTGCAGGCGAGGGTGAACGGGCAGCTCGGCGCGCGCATCGGCGACGGCCTCGTCGCGGCCGTCATCTCCTTCGGATCCGGGCTCGTGATCCTGATCCTGCTCTCGATCGCCCTGCCCGTCGGCCGGCGGGGTTTCGCGGCGCTCGTGCGCGGCATCCGATCGCGGGGCATTCCGTGGTGGATGCTGGCAGGTGGCGCCGCGGGAGCCCTCACCGTCGCGACGCAGGGCATCGCCGTGGGGCTGATCGGGGTGTCGCTGTTCACGGTCGGCGTCGTCGCGGGGCAGGCGATCTGCGGCCTCGTGCTGGACCGCACCGGATACGGACCCGCCGGCGTCGTGGCGGTGACGGTCCCGCGGCTGCTGGGTGGCGCGCTCGCCTTCGGGGCGGTCGGCATCGCCCTGATCGGCGACGGACTCACCGGCATCCCCCTGTGGATGCTGGTCATGCCGCTTCTGACCGGCGTCGGCATCGCGTGGCAGCAGGCGACGAACGGACGTCTTCGTCAAAGGGTGGGCACGCCCCTGACCGCGACGTTCGTGAACTTCGCCGGCGGAACGGTCATCCTGGCTGTCGCCGCGGCGATTCACGTCGGTGCCGTCGGGGCACCGCGCGCGCTGCCCGGCGAAGCGTGGCTGTACACCGGCGGCGCGATCGGCGTGGTCTACATCTTCCTGTCGGCCGCGCTGGTGAGCCGCACCGGCGTGCTGCTGCTCGGTCTCGGTGCGGTCGTCGGCCAGCTGAGCACGTCGTTCGCGCTCGACGCGGTGTGGCCGGCGCCGGCGAGTCCGGGGCCGGTGCAGGCGCTCGCGATGGTGATCGTGGCCCTGCTGTCGGTGGTGGTCGCGACGGCGCCCTGGGGGCGGTTGCGGCGGCTCAGGAGCTGAGCTCGGTCGCCTCGGCCTCGGTGCGCTTGGCGGACGGGAGCCGCGAGAAGTGCCGGCGCGCGTCGACGGCCTTGCGGCGACCGGGGCGCGCTTTGGGTGGCTTGCCGCCGATGTACAGCCAGCCCAGGAGCTCTTCGTTCTTGCCGAGACCGTGCAGCTTCGCGACCGGCTTGCTTCGGGTGTAGTGACCCGTGCGCCAGATGACGCCCCAGCCCGCTTCGTCCAGCAGCAGGCTCAGCATGTGCGCCACGCCCGACGCGACGGCCTCTTGCTCCCACCGCGGCACCTTGTCGCTCTTGCGGTACGTCGCGACGACGGCGAGGAGGAGCGGTGCGCGCAGCGGCTTGGAGGAGGACCCCTTCGCGCCGACGGCCTTGTTGATCGCACGACCGAGACGCTCGCGATCGCTGCCGCGCAGCTCGATGACCCGCCACGGGCGCATCGAGGAGTGATCGGCGACGCGCCCGGCGGCGGTCAGCAGCGTGAGCAGTTCGGCGCGCGTGGGAGCCTCGGCGGTCACCTTCGACCACGAACGGCGGTTGCGCACCGCCTCCAGCGCCGAGGTCACGCGTCGGGCTCGGGGGTGAACGACAGCGCGATCGAGTTCATGCAGTAGCGGTCGCCGGTCGGGGTGCCGACGCCGTCGGGGAAGACGTGGCCGAGGTGCGAGCCGCACGCCGCGCACCGCACCTCGGTTCGGATCATGCCGTGCGAGGTGTCCTCGATGAGCTCGACCGCTTCAGGACGGACCGATTCGTAGAAGCTCGGCCACCCGCAGTGCGAATCGAACTTCGTGCCGCTCTGGAAGAGCTCCGCGCCGCATCCGGCGCACGTGTAGAGCCCTGCGCGGCTCTCGTCGAGCAGTTCGCCGGTCCACGCCCGCTCGGTCGCCGCCTGCCGCAGCACCTGGTACTGGTCGGCGTCGAGCTCGGCACGCCACTGCTCGTCGGTCTTCTGCACGCTGTAGGTCATTCCGGTCTCCTTCGCCGCGGTGCACGCTCTGACGCCGTGCACATCGCCGCATCCATTCAACCTCACCGGTGCCTCCGCGGCTCCGTCGCGCGTGCGGGGAGAATGGCGGGATGGATGCCGCCGCGCCGGACACCGCCGAGGTCCGCGATCGTTACCTGCGGTTCGCGCGAGACGAAGCGCCCGACCGGTCGGCGGTGTACGCCGCGTGGGCGGGCGGCGTCGCCGACGATGAGCGGGTGGCCGGCGTCCTGACGCGCATCCCCGCGACGCACCGCCAGCCCCCGCTCGTGTTCGCGGTCGCCCGGATGCTCGGTGCGCCGGAGGCGGGGTACGCGGCGTTCGCCGAGTGGGTTCTGGGTCATGCCGACGAACTCGTCGCGGAATGCTCGGCCCGCTCGCTGCAGACGAACGAGCCGCTCCGATGCGCCGCGCTGCTTCCCGCTCTCAGCGGCGTGTCCGGACCGATCGCGCTCCTGGAGGTCGGGGCGAGCGCGGGACTCTGCCTGTACCCCGACCGGTACTCCTACCGCTACGACGGAGGTGCGGCGTTGGACCCGTCCGACGGCCCGTCCGCGGTCGTGCTCCGCTCCGCACTGACGGGCGATCCACCCCTGCGGATGCCGGACATCGTGTGGCGGGCGGGTGTCGATCTCACTCCGCTCGATGCGGCCGACCCGGCCGACCGGCGGTTCCTGACGAGTCTGGTGTGGCCGGGGGAGGAGGGGCGCGCGGCGCGGATCGAGGCCGCGCTCGACGTCGTCGCGGCCGACCCGCCCCTGCTCGTACGAGGGGATGCGACAGACCCCGCGACGCTCGCGCACCTCGCGGCCCGGGCACCGGCCGATGCGACGCTCGTGATCACCACCCCCGGCGTCCTGCCGCACATCCACCGCGCCGGACGTGCGCGCCTCGTCTCGTCGATCCGGGCGAGCGGGGCGGTGTGGATCTCGATCGACCCGCCGGCGATGCACCTCGACGGAGTCGACGCGGTCGATGCCGCCGCCGGGCCCGGCGGGTTCGTGCTGCGTCGCGACGGTTCGGCGCTGGCCCGGGTCGATCCGCTCGGGGCATGGGTGGTGTGGTCGACCGAGGCGTGAGGCGGGGGCCCGGAGTGGCATCCGAGCGAGATGCCGCCGGCGGGTTAGCGTTGCCGCGTGCCCCTGACCGACCGCGATCGCGCCATCCTCGAGTTCGAGGCCCGCTGGCGCGCCCACGCGGGGGCGAAAGAGGAGGCGATCCGCGCCGAACTCGGCCTCGCGCCCGCGCGGTACTACCAGCTGCTCGGAAGGCTGATCGACACGACCGCTGCGCAGGAGCACGACCCGATGCTCGCCGGGAGACTCCGGCGCATCCGGGACGCACGCGAGCACGCGCGCCTCGCTCGATCGGCGGGCGCTCCGCGCTGAGCGGTCACATCCACGGCGGGGACGGGGCGAGCCCGTCGGTCCGGGTAGCATCGTGGGGTGCCGAGAGAGACCTTCCCGCGGGACCGATTCGACGACCTTCCCGCGGACGGGGGCCGAGTCGGCGCCCATCGTGCGGAGAATCCGCGGATGCGGGGCTGGGTCGTCCTGCTGTGGGCGGTCCTGGCCACGATCGTGCTGGTCGCGGTCGGGATCTTCGGCACGCTGCTGGTGAGCGGACGCGTCGTGCTCTTCCCGACGCCCACGCCGACGGCATCCCCTCTCCCGGTCGTCACACCCGTCGTGGACACGACGTATGAGGTGCTCATCCTCAACGCGACCCCCGAGGTCGGTCTCGCCACTCAGATGAAGGACGTCGTGGTGGGCGCCGGCTGGGCGGAGGACACGGTGTCCGCCGGAGAGGCCGGGTCCACCGACTTCGCCGAGACGACGGTGTTCTACTACCTGCCGGCGGACGAAGCCGCCGCCGCGGGGCTCGCCGAGGTGATCGGCGGCGCGAAGATCGCGCAGAGCGACGTGTATCAGCCCACGGACGACCCCGAGGCCAAGCAGCTCGCCGTCGTGATCGGCCTGGACCGAACCTCGAATCCGCCGTCTCCGACGCCCTCGGAATGACCGCGCGACCGCCGGGTGTTTCAGGCGGGTAAACACTTCGATGCATGCGTGTCAACAGTTGCTCCTCCCGCGATTTCCCGCGGATCCGCGTGCATACGATGGCCCTGTTCCCGCGCTTCAACAGGAGATTCAGATGACCCAGGGCACCGTCAAGTGGTTCAACGCCGAGAAGGGCTTCGGCTTCATCACCGTCGCCGATGGGCAGGACGTCTTCGTCCACTACTCGAACATCGACATGAGCGGCTTCCGCGTGCTCGAAGAAGGTCAGACGGTCGAGTTCACCGTCGGCTCCGGTCAGAAGGGACCGCAGGCCGAGTCCGTCCGCGTCGTCGCGTGACGCCACGCCCCTCCCGCGGCTTGCACTCGATGGGGTCGAGTGCCAGAATGGATTAGCACTCGACTCATCTGAGTGCTAAAGACATCGCAACGTCCGGGAGGGACGAAAAACACATGGCTAAGATCATCGCTTTCGACGAGGAGGCCCGCCGTGGTCTCGAGCGCGGCCTGAACATCCTGGCTGACGCCGTCAAGGTGACACTGGGCCCCCGCGGTCGCAACGTCGTCCTCGAGAAGAAGTGGGGCGCCCCCACGATCACGAACGACGGCGTGTCCATCGCCAAGGAGATCGAGCTCGAGGACCCCTTCGAGAAGATCGGCGCGGAGCTCGTCAAGGAGGTCGCCAAGAAGACCGACGACGTCGCTGGTGACGGCACCACCACCGCCACGGTCCTGGCTCAGGCGCTCGTGCGCGAGGGCCTGCGCAACGTCGCCGCCGGCGCCGACCCCATCTCGCTCAAGCGCGGCATCGAGAAGGCCGTCCAGGCCATCTCCGACGAGCTGCTCGCCTCGGCCAAGCCGGTCGAGTCCAAGGAGCAGATCGCCGCGACCGCGTCCATCTCCGCCGCCGACTCGACGATCGGCGACCTGATCGCCGAGGCGATCGACAAGGTCGGCAAGGAGGGCGTCGTCACCGTCGAGGAGTCGCAGACGTTCGGCACCGAGCTCGAGCTCACCGAGGGCATGCGCTTCGACAAGGGCTTCATCAACCCCTACTTCGTCACCGACCCGGAGCGCCAGGAGGCCGTGTTCGAGGACGCGTACATCCTGATCGCGAACCAGAAGATCTCGAACATCAAGGACCTTCTGCCGATCGTCGACAAGGTGATCCAGGACGGCAAGGAGCTCGTCATCATCGCCGAGGACGTCGAGGGCGAGGCGCTCGCGACTCTCGTGCTCAACAAGATCCGCGGCATCTTCAAGTCGGCCGCCGTCAAGGCTCCCGGCTTCGGCGACCGTCGCAAGGCGCAGCTGCAGGACATCGCGATCCTCACGGGTGGCCAGGTCATCACCGAGGAGGTCGGCCTCAAGCTGGAGAACGCGACGCTCGACCTGCTCGGCCGTGCCCGCAAGGTCATCATCACCAAGGACGAGACCACGATCGTCGAGGGTGCCGGTGACGCCGCGCAGATCGAGGGTCGCGTGACCCAGATCCGCCGCGAGATCGACAACACCGACAGCGACTACGACCGCGAGAAGCTGCAGGAGCGCCTCGCGAAGCTCGCCGGTGGCGTCGCCGTCATCAAGGCCGGCGCTGCGACCGAGGTCGAGCTCAAGGAGCGCAAGCACCGCATCGAGGACGCCGTCCGCAACGCGAAGGCAGCCGTCGAGGAGGGCATCGTCCCCGGTGGTGGCGTCGCGCTCATCCAGGCCGGCAAGGTCGCGTTCGAGGGTCTCCACCTGACGGGTGACGAGGCCACCGGTGCGAACATCGTCAAGGTCGCCATCGAGGCGCCGCTGAAGCAGATCGCGCTGAACGCGGGCCTCGAGCCCGGCGTCGTCGCGAACAAGGTTGCGGACCTCGAGACCGGCTTCGGCCTGAACGCCGCCACGGGCGAGTACGGTGACCTGTTCGCACAGGGCATCATCGACCCGGCCAAGGTGACGCGCTCCGCGCTGCAGAACGCCGCGTCGATCGCCGCGCTGTTCCTCACCACGGAGGCCGTCGTCGCCGACAAGCCCGAGAAGGCCGCCGCTCCCGCCGGCGACCCCACGGGTGGCATGGACTTCTGAGTCCTTCTTCCACAGAACAGCCCCTCCTTCGGGAGGGGCTGTTCTGCGTCCGGGGGCGGTCAACGGAACAGGCTCGTGGTCGCCTGCTCGGCATCCGCGTACTGCCGACCCGCAGCGGCGAGGGCCGTGTTGATGCCGGCGAGCGAATCCTCGACCTGCCGCTGCGTCGCCCGCCACTGGTCGACGACACCCTGGAACGCGACGGCGGCGGTGCCGGTCCACGAGCCCTGCAGCTGCGTCAGCTGACTGAGCATCGCCTGCGTCTCGGACTGCAGCCGATCGATCGTGCCGCGCACGGCGGCGGTGGTGGCGAGGACCGCGTCGCTGTCGACGGAGTAGACGGCCATGAGAGCTCCTTCGTGGGTCGGGTTCTCCACCGTACGGATGCCGGCACCTCTTGCCGCTGTCCCACGGGCGGACTGTGCAGTCGTCGGCGCGCAGGCCTGCCTGGGGAGGAGCGGATCAGTCCGCCGGCAGCACGAGTCGCTCGAGCGGCTGCGTCTCGATCAGCAAGTGCTCGGCGGCATCCCGGGGCGCGGCGAGCGGGAAGGCGACGTGGAAGGTCGCTCCGCCGCCCGGCGTCTCCTCGACGGACACCGTGCCGTGCAGCGCTTCGACGATCGACGCGACGATCGAGAGCCCGAGGCCGGCTCCACCGGTCTCTCGGGCGCGGGAGGTGTCGGCGCGCCAGAACCGCTGGAAGATCTTGTCGCGGATCTGCTCGGGGATGCCCTCGCCGTGGTCTGCGACCTCGATCCAGCCCATCCCGGCCTCGGTGTCCACGCCCACACGCAGGTCGATCGGCGAGTCCTCCGCCGTGAAGCGGCGAGCGTTGCCGAGGAGGTTCGTGACGACCTGGCGGATGCGGTTCTCATCGCCCAGCACGATCGGGGCGGGCCGTGCGACCACGGTGACCGGCACGGTCTCGACCGGCAGTGCGGACTCGTCGACCTGTTCCAGCGCACCGACCCCCGGGCGCGGGCGGCGGCGGAGGAGCGAGAGCGGGTTTGCCGCGACGCGGGGGATCGCGGCGGTCGCCGGCGCGGGCCGGCGCTTCGTCTTCGCCGGAGCGGTGGGCGCGGGATCGTCGGTCGAGGGCGGGGGAGCGGCGGGTCCGGACGTCGTGTCGATGACGACGACCTGACGAAGCGGGGAGGTCGCACGGACGTCGAGTGCGGCATCCCGGGCGATCGGCCGAAGATCCACGGGGGCGATCACAACGTCGCGGCGTTCGTCCAGACGCGCGAGCGCGAGGAGGTCCTCGACGAGCACGCCCATGCGCATCGCTTCCTTCTCGATGCGCTCCATCGCCTGTGCGACGTCCTCATCTCCCGAGATCGCCCCCATCCGGTACAGCTCCGCGTAACCGCGGACCGTCACGAGAGGCGTGCGCAGCTCGTGGCTCGCGTCGCCGATGAACCTCCGCATCTGGCGCACCGACGCGTCGCGCTGCGAGAGCGCGGCATCCACTCGCCCGAGCATGGTGTTGATCGCCGACTTCAGCCGGCCGACCTCGGTGGTCATGGGCTCGATGTCGGTCAGGCGCTGACTGAAATCGCCCGCCGAGATCGCGGTCGCGGTCGATTCGACCTGGCCGAGACTGCGGAACGTGAGGGTCACGAGCCAGCGCGTGAGGAAGGCGCTCGCGATCAGGATGATGACCGCGAGGATCGTGTAGATGCCGATGTACTGCGCGACGACCTGATACGTCGAGGCGAGCGGCAGCGCGACCAGCTGCGTGTAAAACACCCCCGCGCCCGGGAGCTCCTGCAGGGCGACCGTGGCGCGGAACTCGTACTCGCCGTCCTCGGAGTACAGCGAGAACGGCTGGAGCTGATCGATCTGAGCTCGCTCGAGCGAGATGGCCTCGGGATAGACCGGGTCGACGCCGCGACCTCCGGCCGTGCCGATGAGAGGCCCCTCCGCGGGGCCGTAGATCGCGACGCGGTAGTCCGTCGCCGGCGCATCCTCGATGCGTGTGGTCTGCAGTGCGCCGTCCTCGAGTGAGAAGTCCACGAGTGTCGCCGCGACATCGGTGCGGGCGAGCGCGTCGAGCTGGGTCTCGACGTTGGCGATCAAGGTGTTGCGCAGGAAGTACGCCGTGCCGAACCCGGCCGCGATCAGACCGACGGCGAGCAGGATGACGGTGACGCTCGTGACCTTCGCGCGCAGGCTGATGCCGCGCCACCATCGGGTGACCGCATCCGTCTTCTTCTGGCGCTTGTCGTACAGAGTGTCGGTCCCTCGGTTCGGGACCGCGTCAGGCGGTCTTGCCGGCCTTGAGCATGTAGCCGAAGCCGCGCTTGGTCTGGATGAGCGGCTCGGACGAGTGCGGGTCGATCTTGCGGCGGAGGTAGGAGATGTAGCTCTCCACGATGCCGGCGTCGCCGTTGAAGTCGTACTCCCACACGTGGTCGAGGATCTGCGCCTTGGACAGCACGCGGTTGGGGTTGAGCATGAGGTAGCGCAGGAGCTTGAACTCCGTGGGGCTGAGGTCGATCGAGGCGTCGCCGACGACGACGTCGTGCGTGTCCTGGTCCATCGTGAGCTCGCCCGCGCGGATGACGGACTCCTCGTCGGCCTGCATCGTGCGGCGCAGGATCGCCTGGATGCGCGCGACGATCTCGTCGAGGCTGAAGGGCTTCGTGACGTAGTCGTCGCCGCCGGCGTTCAGGCCGGCGATCTTGTCCTCGGTCTCGTCCTTCGCGGTGAGGAAGAGGATCGGCGCGGTGTAGCCGGCGCCCCGGAGCCGCTTGGTCACACTGAACCCGTTCATGTCGGGCAGCATGACGTCGAGGATGATGAGGTCGGGCTCCTCCTCGAGAACGGCCGAGATCGTCTGTGCGCCGTTGGAGACGGCCCTGACCTGGAACCCGGCGAACCTCAGGCTCGTGATGAGCAGGTCGCGAATGTTCGGCTCGTCGTCGACGACGAGGATGCGCGGTGCAGTCATGCCCTCATTATGGCGAGGTAATCGATGCGTCGCCTGGATATCGCGCGGAGCGCCCCGATCGGGAGACCACGCAGCCCTCATCGAGAGATCATGAGGGGTGACTTTCGACGCCGCCCCTCCGCCCGCGCCCGCATCTCCGCCCGCGCCCGCACGTGAGCCGGTGCTGCCGCCCGACGCCCGCACGGGCGGGCTGGCCTTCCACAGGCTGGTGTTCGCCCGCCGACGGTCCGGGTGGTGGACTCCGCTCGTGGTGGGTCTGCTCGGTCTCGGCCTGTATGCCGTGATGATCGGGGCGGTCCTGGTCGTCGTGATCGTGATGGCCGCAATCAATACGGGCTCGGCTGACCGGCTCGCGACGGCGGGGGCGCGGTTCGACCTGGCCGATCCGCTGCAGGTCGCCGTGCTGCTCGGGTCGATCGCCCTCATGCTGCCCGCCTACGTGCTGGCCTCGCTCATCGTCAACGGTCCGCGGACCGGGCTCATCTCCTCCGCGGCGGGGCGGCTGCGGTGGAAGTGGATGCTGCGCTGCGGCGCTCTCGCCGTCGCGACGGCGGTCGTGCTCACCGGGGTCTCGCTGCTGCTTCCGCCGGATCCGTCCGCCCAGGCGGGTGAGGTGCTCGAGCCCGCGCAGAACCCGTGGCTCCTGGCCACCCTGCTGGTGATCCTCCTCGTCGTGCCGGTGCAGGCCGCTGCAGAGGAGTACGTCTTCCGCGGATACCTGCAGCAGTCCCTCGGCCGCTGGTTGCGGCATCCTCTGTTCGCGATCCTCCTGCCCGTGCCGCTGTTCGTCCTCGGGCACATGTATGACCCGCTCGGGCAGGCCGGTGTCGCCGTGTTCGCGGTCGCCGCGGGATGGCTCACGTGGCGCACGGGCGGGCTGGAGGCGGCGATCGCCGTGCATGTCGTGAACAATCTGCTGGCGTTCGCGATGGCGCTCGCCGGGCTCAGCGACGTCAATGCGTCCTCGCCGGGCGTGGTGAGCTTCATCTGGTCGGCGCTGCTCGTGGGGGTCTACGTCGCGGGGGTGGAGGTGCTCATGCGCCGTACGCGGCTGCCCCGTGTGCTCGTCCTGCGCGATCCCGAGCCCGCGGTCCAGGGCTGAGCCCGGACCCGGTCCCGCCTCGGCCTCAACTGAGTGCACGACCTCGCGCCCAGTGCACGGGTGCTGCGCGTGGACACCCCGTGCAGTGGGTTCGAAGCCGTGCGCTCGGCGGTGCGGGAATCAGGCGGCGATGGCGTCGGCGTCGAGGATCGTGTAGCTGTAGCCCTGCTCGGCGAGGAATCGCTGGCGGTTCTGCGCGAAGTCCTGATCCACCGTGTCACGGGCGATCAGGGTGTAGAAGCTTGCGGTGTGACCGGACTCCTTGGGCCGCAGGAGCCGGCCGAGGCGCTGCGCCTCCTCCTGCCGGGAGCCGAAGGATCCCGAGACCTGGATCGCGACCGATGCCTCGGGGAGGTCGATCGAGAAGTTCGCGACCTTCGACACCACGAGCAGCGAGATCTCACCGACCCGGAACGCCTGGTACAGCTCCTCGCGCTCGTCCACCGGAGTCGCACCGGTGATCTGCGGGGCGTCCAGGGCCTGGGCGAGGATGTCGATCTGGTCGAGGTACTGCCCGATGACGAGGATCCGCTCGCCCTCGTGCCTCTTCACGAGCTGGCGCACCACGTCGATCTTCGCGTGCGCGGTCGCGGCGAGGCGGTACCGCTCCTCGTCCGCGGCGGCGGCGTACTCGAGTCGGTCATCGGCGGGAAGGTCGACGCGGACCTCGTAGCACGCGGCGGGGGAGATGAAGCCCTGTGCCTCGATCTCCTTCCAGGGCGCGTCGAACCGCTTGGGTCCGATCAGGCTGAACACGTCGCCTTCGCGGCCGTCCTCGCGCACGAGGGTGGCGGTGAGCCCGAGCCGGCGGCGGGCCTGCAGGTCGGCGGTGAGCTTGAACACGGGTGCGGGCAGCAGGTGCACCTCGTCGTAGACGATCAGCCCCCAGTCCAGCGCATCGAGCAGGGCGAGGTGCGCGTACTGCCCCCCGCGCTTCGCGGTGAGGATCTGGTACGTCGCGATCGTGACGGGCTTGATTTCCTTGACCTGGCCGGAGTATTCGCCGATCTCCTCCGGGGTGAGCGTCGTGCGCTTGAGGAGCTCGTCGCGCCACTGCCGCGCGCTCACGGTGTTCGTGACGAGGATGAGCGTGGTCGTCTTGGTGTCGGCCATCGCCGCCGCGCCCACGAGCGTCTTCCCGGCGCCGCAGGGGAGGACGACGACGCCGGAGCCGCCGTCGGTGAAGATGTCGACCGCTTTGCGCTGGTACGGGCGCAGGGTCCAGCCGTCCTCGGCGAGGTCGATCGGATGCGGCGTGCCGGGTGTGTAGCCGGCGAGGTCCTCCGCCGGCCAGCCGATCTTCAGCAGCTCCTGCTTGATGTGTCCGCGCGCCCACGCGTCGATCACGAACGAATTCGGCGTCGGATGCCCCACCAGCAGCGGCTGGATCCGCTTGTTGCGCGACACCTCGGCGAGCACCGCCGTGTCGGTCGCAGTCAGCAGCAGCTCGCCCTCGGGGTTGCGCTCGATGATGAGCCGGCCGTATCTGCCCACGGTCTCGCGGATGTCGATCGACACCGACGGCGGCACCGGGAAGCGCGACCAGCGATCGAGCGTCCCCAGCATGTCCTCCGCGTCGTGTCCCGCGGCGCGGGCGTTCCACAGGCCGAGCCGGGTGATCCGATACGTGTGGATGTGCTCGGGCGCGCGCTCGAGCTCGGCGAAGATCGCGAGCTCGTGGCGCGCGGTCTCCGCGTCCGGATGCGCTACTTCCAGCAGCACAGTCCGGTCGCTCTGCACGATGAGAGGACCGTCAGCCATAAGGATCAAGCCTACCGGCCGTGCGTGCGGTCAGGAGGCGGACCGGACGCTCACGATGCTCGAGACGGGCAGGGTGCGTTCGACGTCCGCAGCGCGGTCCAGACCCCGCAGGCGTCCGCCGCCGAGACCGGAGGCCTCGAGCGTGAGCGACCGGGCCGACCCGTCCGGCATCCGCACGACCACGACGATCACGGACTTCGCCCGCACGGCCTGCTCGAGTTCGCGCCCGAGCCAGGCGGCGTCGGAGTCGGTCTCCTGACCCTCGCGCAGCGCCCCGATCAGGCGCGCGTACGCCTGCCGAGGGTCGGTGTCGTCGCCGCGATCGGCCGCGCGTCCGCGGCGGCGCAGCGACACCGGCTCGCCGGCGTCGTCCAGGGCCACCACCGGATAGCGACCCTCGGCGAGCGCCCAGTACACCGCGTCGCGCTCGACGCGCGTCACGAGTTCGTCGCCGTCGCGGAGGAAGCCGAGGGGGCGCAGCGCCTGGTCGACCAGGATCGTCTCGCGCAGCGCCGGATCCGCGGCTTCGAGCCGGGTCCGGCCCGCCGCGGCGCGGATGCGCACGAGCCCGTGGCGGGCGGCGGTGCTGTCGATCAGGTAGTCCAGGGGCTGCGGGATGCCGGTCAGCGAGAGTCCGCGCAGGAACGAGCGGATCGACTCCGCGGTTTCACCCTCGGTCATCCCGGCACCCAGGGATCCGGTGCTGAAGCGGTACGTGGAGGCCTGCGCGCGCGATTCGCGCGCCGCGATCGTGCGCAGCCGCAGGTCCAGCGCCGGCGCGAGCGGACCCGGGGCGATCGCGGTGAGATCGGCCTGAAGGTAGACCCGGTCGATCTCGGCAGGCAGATGCGCGGCGAGGGCGGCCGGCGACGCGGGCTCCCCGGCGCGCAACGCCGCCGTCCACGCCGGCTCGCTGCCCGCGGGGGTGAGGAGCCCCCACGCTTCGGCGATCCGGAGCAGCCGCTCGGCCTGCTCGGGCCACTCGGGGTTCAGCGGATACGCGTGCGCCCACTGCGCGGCGGACAGGAACCCGCCGTCCGCGGTCCGCAGTCCGGTCGGCAGGGCGCCGCGGAATCCTTCGACGACTTGCGCCCAGCGTTCGGCGGTCGTGGTCTCCAGCCACGCGCCGCCCACCGCCGTGACGACCCATTCGCGTCCGACCGCGGTCACGAGACCCGCGGAACCGGCAGCGACGATCAGGTCGTCGACGTCGTCCGTCTCGCCGAGGGCGCCGGCATCCGTGAGTCGGCGTCTCTCGACGGCGCTCACCGATCCTGTGCCGGTGCGTGCGAGGGGGCTGTGCAGGCCGGCGACCAGGATGTCGGCGAGGGAGCCGACCGTGGCGAACGCGCGTTCGGCGGCCGCGGCGGTGTCGGTCTCGGAGGCGACCGGTGCGCCCTCCGCGGGTGAGAGGACGAATGCACCGGGATGGGCGGCCGCGACCGCGCCCAGCTGCACGGCGACGGCGGTGAACGGCGCGCCGGCGTCATCGACGAGAGCGAGCGGCCGCAGGGCCGCGCGGTCGGCATCCGAGAGGGGAGCCCCCTCGAGCGCGGCCTTCAGGGGGACGAGAGCGTTGCGCGGGAGGCGCACGAGGGCACGTTCGACGGATGCCGCATCCAGAAGTGCGGCCGCGGCGTCGAAGAAGTCGTGCCAGGGTGCGGTCGGGGCGACGCCGCGGGCTTCGAAGACGCGCGCCAGGGCGTCATCGTCGGCCGAGGCGAGTCGCCCGGCCAGTGCCCGCTCGTCGGAGACCATTACTCTCCGCGGTTGGCGCGTGCCCTTCGCAGGAACGTCATGATCAGCAGCGCCAGGATCATCAGGAATGCGATCGGCAGGGCGATGATCGGCAGCACGGCGACGATCGGCCACGCGCCGACCGTGAAGTCGGTCACCCCGAGCGGGCGCGCGATGATGATGGCGAAGAAGCACCCGATCGAGACGACCGCGAGTCCCAGCGACATGAAGGCGAGGATCCGGTCCAGGCGGCGGACCGGGACGTCGTCGCCGGGGGTGCGTGTGCTCATCCGCCCCAGCTTATCCGTCCGGCGGGCGTGGCGTAGGCTGGTGGATCGGGATCGATCGGTCCCGTGTTCCCCCGTGCCCGGCATCCGTGGCGCACGACACAGCGAGGTTTCCATGCCCACCGGCAAGGTCAGGTTCTACGACGAGGAGAAGGGTTTCGGCTTCATCGCCGGAGATGACGGTCAGGATGTCTTCCTGCACGCCACCGCCCTTCCCGCAGGATCCCCCGCACCGAAGGCGGGCACGCGGCTGGAGTTCGGCGTCGCCGACGGCAAGCGCGGGCTGCAGGCGCTGTCCGTTCGCGTGCTCGAGGCGCCCCCGAGCCTGTCCAAGGCGCAGCGCAAGCCCGCGGACGACATGGCGATCATCGTGGAAGACCTCGTGAAGCTGCTCGACGGCATCGGCGGAGACCTCCGCCGCGGCCGCTACCCGAGCTCCTCGCACGGCAAGAAGGTCGCCGCGGTGCTGCGCAAGGTCGCCGATGACTTCGACGCCTGAGGACGCCTCCTCCACCGATCTCACCGCTGAGGGCGTCGAGGTCCCCGCGGCGGACGCTGCTGCTGCGGACGCTCCTGCGGTCGCCGTGGCACCGATCGACGAGACCGTTGCGCGCGAGCTCGCGCTCGCCGCGCTGCACGAGATCACGCCGGCGGCGACGATCGGCGAGTTCGTCGACTCGTCGACGGATGCCGAGGGCGTGCTCACCGTGCGGTTCGGCAACCGCATGCCCGGGTATCCCGGATGGTTCTGGACCGTGAGTCTCGCGCAGGTCGACGAGTCCGCCCCGACGGTGCTCGAGGCGGAGCTCATGCCGGGCGAAGGTGCGCTCACCGCGCCGGACTGGCTGCCGTGGGCCGAGCGGCTCGCGGAGTATCAGGCGGCGCAGGCCGCACTCGCGGCCGAAGGGCTGGCGACGGACGAGCTCGAGGACGACGAAGAGCTCGAGGACGAACTCGACGACGTCGACGACCTGGACGCGGCGGACTTCGACGAGGACGCTTCGCCGATCCTGCACTCGGGCGACGTGGACGGCGTGGACATCGACGTGCTCTCCGACGACGCGGACGAGGACGCCGATGCTGAGGAGTCCGACACCGACGCGTCCGACACCGACGCGTCCGACACCGACCGCTGATCCGTCTCGGCCCATGACCGAGACGTCGGCTCAGCGGTGCGCGAGCGTGAAGTCGATGCTCCGGACCAGCTGACGCACGTCGTCCGGCTCGATCGAGACGAACGTCGCCACCCGCAGCTGGTTGCGGCCGAGCTTGCGGTAGGGCTCCGTGTCGACGATGCCGTTCGCGCGCAGGGTCTTGGCGGTCTCCGCCGCGTCGACCGTGTCGTCGAAGTCGATCGTGACGACGACGGGGGAGCGGTCGGCCGGATCCGCCACGAACGGGGTCGCGACCTCGGACGCTTCGGCCCACGCGTACAGGACTCCGGAGGACTCCCGCGTGCGCGCATCCGCCCACGCCAGGCCGCCGCTGTCGAGGATCCACTGCAGCTGCTCGTCCAGCAGCAGCAGTGTGGTGAGCGCCGGGGTGTTCAGCGTCTGGTTCAGGCGCGAGTTGTCCAGTGCGTTCTTCAGGCTCAGGAACTCGGGGATGTACCGATCCGATGCCGCGATCCTCTCGATCCGCTCGATCGCGGCGGGCGAGACCAGGGCGAACCACAGACCGCCGTCCGAACCGAGGTTCTTCTGCGGCGCGAAGTAGTAGACGTCCGCCTCGGCGGCCGCGAAGTCGATGCCGCCCGCGGCGCTCGTCGCGTCGATGACGGTCAGTGCGCCCTCGTCTGCGGTGACGCGCGCGATCGGCGCGGAGACGCCGGTCGACGTCTCGTTGTGCGGCCAGGCGTAGACGTCGATGCCCTCGACGGGTTCGGCGACCGTGCGCGTACCGGCGGGCACATTCCGCACGTCCGGGGTCTGCAGCCACGGAGCCTTCGCGGCTGCCGCGAACTTGCCGCCGAACTCACCGAACACGAGGTTCTGACTGCGGTTCTGGATGAGGCCGAACGCGGCGGCATCCCAGAACGCGGTCGATCCGCCGTTGCCGACGATGACCTCGTACCCCTCGGGGGCGCCGAAGAGCTCGGCAAGTCGGGAGCGCACGTCGCCGACGAGGTTCTTCACCGGCGCCTGGCGGTGGGACGTGCCGAGCAGCGTCGCTCCGCGCGTCGAGAGGGCCTCGAGCTGAGCGGGGCGCACCTTCGAGGGGCCGCATCCGAAGCGTCCGTCAGCGGGCAGGAGGTCACTCGGAATCTGCAGGTGCGGCATCCCACGATTCTATGGGCGGGACCCGTGGCCTCTCATCCCTGTGACGCCCACCCCGGGAGGGCCCGTCGGGAGGATTGGATAGGCTGTCCTTGCACCGATTTCCGCGTCTGCGAGGCATGATGACCGACCTGATCGACACGACAGAGATGTATCTGCGCACGATCCTCGAGCTCGAGGAGGAGGCGATCACGCCGCTGCGCGCGCGCATCTCCGAGCGTCTCGGCCACTCCGGTCCCACGGTGTCGCAGACGGTCGGGCGGATGGAGCGCGACGGTCTCGTGGTCGTCTCGGACGACCGCACGCTCGAGCTCACCGACGCCGGTCGCAGCAAGGCGGTCGATGTGATGCGCAAGCACCGCCTCGCGGAGCGCCTCCTCTCCGACGTGATCGGACTGGACTGGGCGTACGTGCATGAAGAGGCATGCCGGTGGGAGCACGTCATGAGCGAGCAGGTCGAGCGCCGCCTCGTCGAGCTGCTCGGGCATCCCACTGAGTCGCCGTACGGCAACCCGATCCCGGGTCTGGCTCAGCTCGGCGACCTGCCCGCGAACGGCTTCGAGCAGGACGTCGTGGGGCTCGTTCGCCGGCTGAATGCCGAGGGGGGACCCATCACCGGCACCGTGCGCCGCCTGGCCGAGCCCGTGCAGGTCGACCCCGAACTGCTGCAGCAGCTCAAGGCGGCGGGCGTCGTTCCCGGCGCATCGGGCGAGTACCGCTACAGCGAGGGTTACGTCCTGGTGCAGATGGACGGGAACGCCGAAGGACTCGAGCTGCCGGTCGAGGTCGCCTCGCACATCTTCCTCGTCGACGACCGTCGCTAGCCCCGCGCCCAGGCATCTGCCAGGCGCGCAACGTGACATATTCGTTACCTTCAGGTAGCGTGGGGGAGTCCACAGGCGAGAAGCCCGCCGTCGGACGCCACCCGGATTGCCTCCCCGGCTCGTCGTCCGGTTGGTTCACGCCCGCATATCGTGCCCCGACATCGAATGCTGACGAGCCAGCGCCACGGCGCAGAGGCGCCGGAGGAACTTTTGGCTGAAGAGATCGAATCGCCTGGCCCCCAGAGCGACGAGAACAGTGTCACCCGCCGTGCCCGCGGCAAGAGCAGCGCCTCGGTGCGCGCTCGGTTCGGGCGCACCAGCGTGGCTCGCCCGCAGAAGGCCGCTCCGGCTGCGCCGCGTCCCGCCAAGGGCAAGAACCACCCGGTCCGCAGCCTCGCGATCCTCGCGATGGTCGGCGGACTCGTCGCCACCGTCGCCCTTCCGGCGTACGGGGCCTGGCGTCCGACCGCCGAGACGCAGACCCTCCAGCAGGTCGCCCAGAACGACGCGCAGTCCCTGGTCGTCGCGTCCGACTCGTCGGCCGAGGAGCTGAGCCGCTCGAGCTACTCCGCCACGACGGCCGAAGAGATCCAGAAGAAGAAGGACGAGGAAGCCGCTGCTGCCGCCGCCGCCGAGCGCGCGCGACTGGCCGCCTCCACGGCATCCTCCGGGTACAGCGTCCCCGTCAACATCGCCCTCGTCTCTCCCGGCAGCGGCGAAGTGCGCTGGCCGATCCTGAACTTCACCCTCGGCCGCGGCCTCTGGGATTCCGGATACCACCAGGGCGTCGACCTGCTCGCCTCGTGCGGTGAGCCGATCTACGCGACCGCCGCGGGTGTCGTCAGCGTCTCCCAGGAGAGCTACGGCGGGTACGGCGTCGCCGTGTCGATCGACCACGTGATCGGTGGACAGTCGGTGAATTCTCTGTACGGGCACATGACGTACGGCAGCCGCCAGGTTTCGGCCGGCCAGTCCGTCTCGCCCGGTCAGCTCATCGGATTCGTGGGCAGCACGGGCAGTTCGACCGCGTGCCACCTGCACTTCGAAGTTCACATCAACGGCTCGGTCGTCGACCCCTGGGCGTGGCTGCAGGCCAACGCGGGCTGAGCGTGCGTTAGCCTGAAACCCGACGCTCAGAGAAGCGGAGGGAAGCCGATGGATCGCACACCTCGCATCCGAACCATGGATGCGCTGGGACGCCTCGTCCTTCGGCATTGCACGAGTGGATGCCGCGGCTCTGCCGTGGCGCCAAGGCGCTGTCCATAGGACAGCGCCTTTTTTCATGCCCCTGCGCACCTCGAATCGTCGGTGGTCGAATCCCGGGAAGCCGTCCCGGCCGTTCGAGAGGATGAGGAATGCGCACTCTGGTGCTCAATGCGGGCTACGAGCCGCTCGCCGTCGTGTCGTTCAAGCGGGCCATCGTGCTCGTGATGAACGAGAAGGCCGTCGTCGTCGAGAGGGTGGACGATGATCCGGTGTGGGGGGCGCGCGGGGCGTACGAACGCCCGGCGGTGATCCTGCTGACCAAGTACGTGCGGGTGCCGGGGAGTCGACACATCCCGGTCACCCGGCGCGGAGTTCTGCGACGCGACGCCCACCGGTGCGGGTACTGCGGCAAGGCCGCGTCCACGATCGACCACATCCTGCCGCGCTCGCGCGGGGGAGCGGACTCGTGGGAGAACCTGGTCGCGTGCTGCCTGCGCTGCAACAACGTCAAGGGTGACCGCACGCCGCAGGAGATGCACTGGGAGCTGCGGGTCCTGCCCCGGCCGCCGCGCGGCGTGCAGTGGACCGTGCGCGGCACTGAGCGCACCGATCCGTGCTGGGAGCCGTATCTCGCGCTCGCCGCGTAGGTCGCGCGCCGCGGCGGTCCTCGCCGCCGCGGATTCGGAGGGGATCGAGGTTGCGGAGTGCGGTTCGGGATGCCGGATCCTCCGAATCAGCGATCTCCTCGGCATCCACGGGTCGTGTATCGAGAATCGAACATCCTGCCTGAATACACCCCTTTTCGATGTCGGAGGGCGGTCGTAGCGTCACTCCTGTCGTTGACGGTATAGAACATCTGTTCTAGCCTGTGGGAGTGAGGGCGGCTGTGCGAGAAGTCGATGCACCCCGGGATCCCCGGGGTGAGGTGCACCGCCTGCGCGCCCAGATCGAGCGGGTCCAGGGCCGGTCGATGGAGGTGCCGCCGCTGCCGACGCATCCGGCGTTCGCGTCGCTGCTGCCCGGCGGCGGGCTGCGCCCCGGAGCCGCGTACTCGATCGCCTCGTCGTCTTCGCTCCTGCTGGCGCTGCTGTCTCAGCCGTCGCAGACGGGCAGCTGGTGCGGCGTGGTGGGCATGCCCGAACTCGGCGCCGAAGCGGCCGAGCACGCCGGCGTCGACCTCGAGCGACTCGTGATGATCCCCGAGCCGGGGCCGCGGTGGCTCGCGGTGGCCTCGACCGTGGCCGAAGTCCTCTCGGTGGTGGCGGTGCGGCCGTCCTCCCGCGCGACCGACAAGGACATCTCGCGTCTGGCCGCGCGACTCCGTGATCGCGGGGCCGTGCTGCTCGTGCAGGGTCCGTGGCCGCAGGTGGAGGCGAGCCTCGAGCTGAGCGAGCCGCGCTGGAGCGGGCTCGGTCAGGGGCACGGGTACGTCTCGGCGCGTGAGGTCACCGTCACCGCGCGCAGCAGGCGCTGGCCGACCACGCGACGACAGCGGATGCTGCTCCCCGGCGCCGACGGGCAGGTCATCGCCCTGCAGCCGGGGCTGCGACCGCACGAGACGATCGCGCCGATCAGGGCGGTGGGCTGACGTGCACGCGGAGGCGCCCGTGCGCAGCCTCGTGTTGTGGATGCCGGACTGGCCGGTCACCGCTCTCGTGCGGGAGGCGGCGATCGCCGATCCCGGCGAGCAGCCCGTGGCGGTGTTCGCCCACAACACCGTGGTGGCGTGCTCGGCATCCGCCCGCGCCGAGGGGGTGCGCCGCGGTCAGCGTCGCCGCGATGCGCAGGCGCGCTGTCCGGGTCTGCGCGTCGTCGCCGCCGATCCCGCCCGCGACCAGCGCACGTTCGCGCCGGTGGTCGCCCGCATCGAGGAGCACGCGCCGGGGGTGCAGATCCTGCGACCGGGGCTGTGTGCGCTGCGCGCACGAGGACCCGCGCGCTACTACGGCGGCGAAGCCGAGGCGGCGACCGTGCTGCGGGGGGTTCTGGCCGAACTCGACCTGTTCGATGTGCGCGCCGGTGTCGCCGACGGGCCTTTCACCGCCGAGCACGCCGCGCGCATCGGCACGAGTCCCGCTGCGCCGGTCTTCGTCGTCCCCCTGGGTGGGGCCGCCGGCTTCCTCGCCCCGCTGCCGGTCACCGCGCTCGCCGACGAGAGCGGCGGGGGCGGGCTGGATCCCGACCTCCTCGCCCGCCTCGGCGTGCACACGCTCGGCGCGTTCGCCGCGCTCGACCGCGACCGCGTGCGCGAGCGGTTCGGTCCCGGTGGGGTGCGGCTGCATGCGCTGGCCGGCGGCCGCGATTCCCAGCCGGTGCTGCCGCGGGTCCCTCCGCCCGAGCTGCACCGCGAGGTCGCGTTCGAACCGCCGCTCGAGATCGCCGAGCAGGTCGCGTTCGGCATGCGCATCGCCGCGGAGGAGTTCATCGCCGGGCTCGGAGCGCTCGACCTGGTCTGCACCGAACTCCGGGTCGAGATGATCGGCGACCGGGGGGAGCGCAGCGAGCGGGTGTGGCTGCACCCGGGGTCGTTCGATTCCGCCGCGATCATCGACCGGGTGCGCTGGCAGCTCGCCGAAGGCGCGCAGACCCGGGTGCTGGGGAGCGGGGTGACGCGGGTGCGGATCTCGCCGGAGGCGGTGGATGCGGCATCCCACCACGCCCCGGCGATCTTCGGAGCCGGCACCGACGAACGCGTGCACCATGCGCTCTCGCGGGTGCAGGCGATGCTCGGCCATCGCGGAGTGCTCACCCCGGCGATCGGCGGCGGGCGCTGGCTCGCCGAGCGGCAGGTGCTGGTCGCGTGGGGGGATCGGCGGGTCGTGGCAGCCGCGCGCGAGCAGCCGTGGCCCGGGAGCCTGCCCGATCCGCTGCCGAGCACGGTGTTTCCGGAGCGCCTCGCGGTCGAGGTCGTCGACGCCGACGGGGATGCCGTCGCGGTCGGTGACCGGGACGCGCTGACGGCGGCGCCGACGATGCTGCACGGTCCTGCCGGTGCCGGTGCCGGTGCCGGTGCCGGTGCCGGTGCGGGTGCGGGTGCTTCCCGGGCGCGGGCGATCCGCGGGTGGGCGGGACCCTGGCCCGTGATCGAGCGGGGATGGGATGCCGCGCGCACGCGTCGCGCGCACCGGTTCCAGGTCGTCGACGCCGACGACGTCGCGTGGCTCCTCGTCTGCGAGCGCGGGGAGTGGTTCGCCGAGGGGCGGTACGACTGATGGGCTTCAACAACCCGTCCGTCCCGTGGTCCGAGATGGAACGGCTGCTGAGTGACCGGCGCGCGCCGTCCGCCCCGGCCGGTGCCGACGGCGGGGACAGCCCCGCCTGGTCGCGCAAGCGGGGCAAATACGAAGCGCCGCCCATCGAGCGTCCGGCGCAGGCCGTCCCCTACGCCGAACTGCACGCGCACTCGTCGTTCTCGTTCCTGGACGGCGCGTCCTCGCCGGAGGAGCTCGCCGAAGAGGCCGAGCGGCTGGGGCTGCACGCGCTCGCGATCACCGATCACGACGGGTTCTACGGCATCGTGCGCTTCGCCGAGGCCGCCGAGGCGCTGCAGCTGAAGACCGTCTTCGGTGCCGAGCTGTCCCTCGAGCTGCCCAAACCGCAGAAGGGCGAGCCCGACCCGGCCGGTGCGCACCTGCTCGTCCTCGCCCGCGGCGAGGAGGGGTATCACCGGCTCGCCGCGGCGCTCACCCACGCACAGCTTCAGGGGGCCGAGAAGGGCAAGCCGCTCTACGACCTGGAGGAACTCGCCGATCAGTCGGGGGGAGACTGGGCGATCCTGACCGGCTGCCGCAAGGGGGCCGTGCGCCGGGCGCTCGTCGACGGCGGGGCCGGGTCCGCGGCATCCGCTCTGGATCGTCTCGTCGACCTGTTCGGTCCGGATGCCGTGCACGTCGAGCTGATCGACCACGGCAATCCGCTCGACACGCGACACAACGACGTGCTGGCGGGTCTGGCCGCCGAGCGCGGACTGCCGGTCCTCGCGAGCAACAACGTGCACTACGCCGTCCCCGAGCGCGCGCAGCTCGCCGCGGCGGTGGCCGCGGTGCGGGCGAACCGGGGGCTCGACGAACTCGACGGGTGGCTCCCCGCGCACGCGGGGGCGCACTTGCGCTCGGGGGCGGAGATGGCGGCGCGCTTCGCGCGGTATCCGGGCGCGGTCTCCCGCACCGTGATGCTCGCCGACGAGCTCGCGTTCCCGCTCCGGCGCGCGAAACCCGCGCTGCCGAAGCAGAAGGTCCCCGACGGGCATACGCCGATGTCGTGGTTGCGGCACATCGTGTGGGAGGCGGTGCCGCGGAAGTACCCCGATCTGTCGGCGGAGAACCGCGAGCGGATCGAGAAAGAGCTCGCGGTCATCGAGGTGAAGGACTTTCCGGGGTACTTCCTCATCGTGTACGGGATCGTCCAGGAGGCGCGGCGGCGCGGCATCCTGTGCCAGGGGAGGGGGTCGGCGGCCAACAGCGCCGTCTGCTACCTGCTGGACATCACCGCGGTCGACTCGATCGCCTACCAGTTGCCGTTCGAGCGGTTCCTCTCGTCGCTGCGCGATGAGGAGCCCGACATCGACGTGGACTTCGACTCCGACCGGCGCGAGGAGATCATCCAGTGGGTGTACGGGCAGTACGGGCGCGAGCGGGCGGCGCAGGTCGCGAACGTGATCCAGTACCGGCCGAAGAACGCCGTCCGCGACATGGCCAAGGCGCTCGGGCACTCGCCCGGGCAGCAGGACGCCTGGTCGAAGCAGGTGGAGCGATGGGGGGCGACGCTGGAGAGCGGACCCGATCACGACATCCCCGACCAGGTGATCGAATACGCCGCCGAGCTGCTGAAAGCCCCGCGCCATCTCGGCATCCACTCCGGCGGCATGGTGCTCACCGACCGGCCCGTCGGCGAGGTGGTTCCGATCGAGCACGCGCGCATGGAGGACCGCACGGTCATCCAGTGGGACAAGGACGACGCGGCCTGGATGGGACTGGTCAAGTTCGACCTCCTCGGGCTCGGCATGCTCGCCGCGCTGCAGTACTGCTTCGACATGATCCGCGCCGCCACCGGTGAGGAGTGGGAGCTCTCCACGATCCCGAAAGAAGAGAAGGCCGTCTTCGACATGCTGTGCCGCGCCGATTCGATCGGGGTGTTCCAGGTCGAGTCCCGCGCGCAGATGGGGCTGCTGCCGCGCCTGCAGCCGAGGCGGTTCTACGACCTCGTGATCGAGATCGCTCTCATCCGTCCCGGCCCGATCCAGGGCGGTGCGGTGCACCCGTTCGTCCGCCGCAAGCTCGGCCACGAGCCGATCACCTACGCCCACCCGAAGCTCGAGCCCGTGCTGGAGCGCACGCTCGGCATCCCGATCTTCCAAGAGCAGCTCATGCAGATGGCGATGGCCGTCGGCGAATGCACCGGGGAGGATGCCGATCTCCTGCGGCGCGCGATGGGATCCAAGCGCGGCGTGGAGAAGATCGAGTCGCTGCGCGAGAAGCTGTACGCCGGGATGGCGCGCAACGGCCTGGTGGGCCAGGCTGCGGACGACATCTACGCGCGCATCCAGGCATTCGCGAACTTCGGTTTCGCCGAGTCGCACTCGCTGTCGTTCGGGCTGCTCGTCTACGCCTCGTCGTGGATCAAGCTGCACTACCCGGCCGCGTTCCTCGCGGGACTCCTGCGCGCGCAGCCGATGGGCTTCTACTCCCCGGCGACCCTGACCGCCGATGCCCGGCGGCACGGGGTGCAGGTACGGCGCCCCGATCTGCTGCGCTCGGGGGCGGAGCCGGTGCTGGAGCCGGTGGACACGGATCACCTGCCGCCGACCGGGCGGAAAGAGGGCACGCACCGGATCCTCCCGCCCACCGGGCGGGAGGAGTGCACGCACCGGATCCAGCCGCCGGTCGGGGTGTTCGACGCCACCGAGCCCGACGAATCCGCAGCGCACCGGCGGGATGGGCGGTTCGCGGTGCGACTCGGGCTCGCGGCGGTCAAGGGCATCGGGTCCGCGGTCGCCGAGCGCATCGTCGCCGAGCGCGAGAGCGCGGGGCCGTACCGCGACCTCCGGGATCTGGTGCGGCGCACCGGCGTCACCGAGGCGCAGTTGGAGTCCCTCGCGACCGCCGGGGCGTTCGAGTGCCTCGGCATCAGCCGACGTGAGGCGATCTGGCTTGCGGGGTCCGCCGCGCAGGACCGGGCCGAGTTCCTCCCCGATTCGCTCGCGTTCGTGCAGCCGCCGCTGTTCACGGATCCCACGAGCTACGAGCGGCTCGCAAGCGACCTGTGGGCGACCGGGATCTCCACCGACGACCATCCGCTCACGCACTTCCGGGCGGCACTGGACGCGCGGGGGGTGCTCACCTCCCGCGAGCTGCGCACCCACGAACCCGGGCGGAGGGTCGAGGTGGCGGGGCTGGTGACGCACCGGCAACGGCCGGCGACGGCATCCGGAATCACGTTCATCAACCTCGAAGACGAACACGGCCTGGTCAACGTCGTCTGCTCGGTGGGGGTGTGGAACCTGTACCGGCGGGTCGTGCGGGACGCGCCGGGGCTGATCGTGCGGGGGATGCTGGAGCGATCGGTCGAGGGAGTGACCAACCTCGTGGCGGACCGGTTCGAAGACCTGCAGGTGGAGGTCGGGCACCGGTCCCGGGACTTCCGATGAGGCGTAGCCTCGAGACGTGACCGAGCAGCAGCCGTACGAGGTGATCCGCGAAGAGAGCGGGTGGGAGCTGCGGCGCTATCCGGCGCACGTCGTCGCCGAGACCGCGGTGCACGGGGTCGCGTTCGAAGACGCCGGAAACCGCGCGTTCGGCCTTCTCGTCGGCTACATCAACGGGCAGAACACGCGCCGGCAGAAGGTCGCGATGACGGCGCCGGTCGTGCAGTCCTCGCAGAAGATCGCGATGACCGCGCCGGTCGTGCAGTCCTCCACCGGCGAGGGATTCGTGGTCGCATTCGTGCTGCCCGCTGCCATGACCGAGCAGGACGCGCCGGTGCCGACGAACGCTGCCGTCCGGGTGCGCACGGTTCCCGAGCAGCTCGTTGCCGCGACCCGGTTCTCGGGGCGCTGGACCGAGGAATCCTGGCGCAGGCACCGCGACGAGCTGCTGGCGGCGCTGTCGTCCGCAGGCGTCACCGTGATCGGCGAGCCCCGGTTCGCCCGCTTCGACCCGCCGTTCACGCCGTGGTTCCTGCGGCGCAACGAGGTGCTGGTCGACGTCGCGGGCTGAGCTCAGGCGCCGAGCTGCGCGAGAAGCTCGACGCGGTCGGTCGTGCCCGACACCTCGATGATCCGGCCGCGCTGCACCCGGGAGAACACGAACTCGGCGACGTTCACGTGCCGACGCGTCGGGGCGATCCCGCGGAAGACGCCGGTATGCGTCCCGCTCGCGCGGAGGTGCGCCGCGATCCGGTCGTCTTCGACGACGAGTTGGATGCGGCGCCACTGCCAATCCGGAAACCCGTGGAACAGCTCCGCCAAATCGTCGACGAACGCCTCGGCGCCGCCGGGCAAGTGGGCGCGACGCACGCCCGGATCCACGAACGTCCGGACCGCATCCAGATCGTGCCGATTGCAGGCCTCGAGGAAGTCGGCGTACCATTCCCGCAGTTCCCACGACTCCACCGGTCCATTATCCGGCGGCGCCGGCAGCAGGCGTGAGCTCACCCGCAGACCTCGTACACGTAGGACGGGTTCTCGGGGGTGACCAGGCCGCGGTCCCGCAGGACGACCGAGCCCGGGGTGTCCGGGTCGGCGCAGACCGCCGCGAAGTCGATACCGTCAGTGTCCGAGTACTCGATGTCGATCACCCGGTCGCCGTAGACCGCGGTGAACGCGGCGCACTCGGCGAAAGCGGCGCACTCCTCGGCGACCGCGAAGTCGAAACCCGCACGTGCGCGCAGAGCCGCCGCATCCTCTGCCGCGTTCTTCTGGCCCGCGGCCAGCCCGGCGTCGTGCGCGGTCGCGACGAGCCGCGCGGCCAGGGCGAGGTTTCCGCTGAGCGTCAGCGCACCGTCGCTGCGTGTGTAGGTGTCGAGGTTGTCGAACTCCACCGCGTCGAAGCCGCTATCGGCGCACTTCCGGATCCAGGGACCGACGATCTCCTCGATTCTGCCGCGCTTCTCATCGGTGGAGGTGTCCAGGAGAGCCTCGTCCGGCCAGGACGGATCGAAGACGACCGTGTCCCCCTCGCGCAGCAGGAGCTCTGCCGGCCAGTCACCGATTTCGCCCGGCTGGGTCTGAAAGGCGTTGACGTAGCAGATCGAGTACAGCCCGACAGCGGGCTCCGCGCTCCGGTCGCGGCTGACGATCGTCACCTCGGCCGGAGGGTCGTACGCCCCGCCCAACTGGTAGTCGGGTGCACCCGGCGGGGGCAGGCGGATCCCGTTGGGCAGCGCCGCGCATCCGCTGAGGGCGACTGCGGCGAGGAGCAGCCCACCCAGAGTGCGCGCGGCTGACACGTGCTCGACGGTAGCGCACCGCACCGGCGCGGACTTCTCCCGGCTGGACCGACTCGGGATGCCGATCCTGTGTGTTCCCGAGATCTCCCGCGCATTCGGGGGCGCCGCAGCGCTCAGCGCGTGAACTGGTACCGGATCTCCACCTGGATCTCGCTGAGGCCCGACAGGTCCACCGCGGCGTTCTGCTGATCCTCGACCATCGTGACCGTCCAGGACCCGCCGATGCCGCGCCCCCAGAACCGCAGGGACAGCGGCGCCGTCAGCGGCAGGTCCACGACACCACCGGGCTCAGCGACCAGGCGGGTGAACTGTGCGTCGCGGGTGCTGGTCTGCGCCTGGAGCAGCTGCACGTGCACCTCGCCGTCGCGGCGACGCTGCGTGTACACCCCGCCGTGTCGGACCTCGCACGAGATCGCCCCCGACGGGTGCTCGGCGCCCACGAGTGCGAGGCGCACGCTGCGGGTCTTCGCGTCGGCGCGTCCGGCGGGGATGCGCTCGGCATCCACGTCGAAGTCGAGACGGCCGGTGGCCACGAACGAGGCGAACTCCGCGTCGCCCGGCCGGAAGATCCGCGTGAGGACATCCTGGTCGTGAGCCTGCTGGAAGTAGGCGAGGTAATCCTGCTGGATGTCGATGGGCTGGAGCAGGCGACCCCAGGATGCCGTGAGCAGGCCGGCCAGCTCGGCGTCGGTGATCTGCTTCTCGTTGTAGCGCCACCACGTCTCGGGGCTCAGCATGCCGGCATCCATTGCGACGTTCTTCGTCTGAGGTTCGAGCGTGAGGATCTCGACGGCCCGCGCGGCGCGGAAGATCATGCTGTTCAGTGCGTCGGCGCCGGCCTGAGCGATGCTGATCGCGAGAAGGCCCGCCTGCCGAACCCCCTCGGCACCGCTCTGCACGGTGCGGGCGAGATCATCGGCTTGCTGGACGAGCTGGGCTGCTCTGGCCGCATGGGACTGGGAGGCCTCGATGCGCTGATCGGCGAGGTCGACCCGGTTCTGCGCGATCAGCAGCTGGTGGGCGAGCTCCGCCCCGCGGCGCACGAGAGCAAGCTGCTCGGAGTTGTCGGCGTCGGGGGGCGAGGTCAGGTTCTGCACGAGGGTGACGAAGTTCACGATCGTCCTGCCTGCCCCGATGACCGCGTCGACGCTCTTGCCGACCTTCTTGTAGGCCTCCTCGACCTGCTTCGTGTCGGCGGGGCTGCCGGCCAGCAGCGCTTTCGCGATCGGCTCCGCCTGCGCGGTGACGGTGTTCACCAGGCTCACCATCGCGGGAACGGTCGCCACCAGGCTCGTTCCGAGCGTCGGGATCGCGGCGATCACACCGACGACGGCGCTCGCGATCTGACCGACCGTGCCGATGATGTCGCCGAAGTTGAACGAGGTCTCTGCGAGCTTCGGCTTGGCGGCGGCGATGTCGGCGACCGCCTGGTCGAGTTGCTGCTGGATGAACTCCGCCTCTTTCACGGCGATGTCCTTCTCGGTGGCGCCGAGGCTCGCGTCCTTCTCGAAGCGGTCGCGCGCCAGGTCGACGAACTGCTTCTGCTGGGTGATCATGGCGGAAAGCGCCGCCTGCGTGGCGGCCGCGCCGAGGCTCTGGATGCCGTTGAACAGGAATGCGACGTTCAGTGGGGCGAAGCGCGCGAACGCCTCGATGTAGGTCTGGAAGTCGGGCAGGATATCCAGCTCGGGGGAGATGCCGAGCGCGTTCGCGCCGCCGCCGACGAACACGCGCGCCCCGTTCGCGTCGCGCTGAGGGATGCCGACCAGCTGGTCCTGCAACCGCAGCGCCACCGCGTTGTCGGGCTGCAGCTCGAGGCCGCGCTGCAGTTCGAGCGCGGCGCGCTCACCGCCGTCGCCGGGGTCCTCGGCGCCCGGGGTGAACCGGTGATAGTGGAAGTCGCCCATCGCAATGCGGAACGGCGCCCAGTAGTTCGCCCAGGACGGGCCGGTCGAATCCAGCAGGGGGCGCAGGCCCGCGATGAAGTCCTCCTCGGAGACGGTGGCCCGCGCGACGGTCCCTTCCGTGCCCCAGGCGCCGCCGGTGCCGTCCTGACCGGGGGATGCTGCGCCCGAACTGCGCGCACCGTCTTCGCCCGCTGCCCCGCCGACCCCGCCCCCACCGGGTGCCCCGCCGGCTGTCGCGAACACGGGCTCACTGTCGTCGGCGATGCTCGTGAAAAAGATGGTGCCGCCGCTGCCGCCGGAGCCGCCGTTGCCACCCCAGCCGCCATCGCCGCCGGGGGTACCGGGGATGTCCTGGTCGGGAACGACGATGTCCTCGTACGCGTCGTCGAACGGGTCTTCCGGGGTGAGGTCGACGCGGTCGGTGTGGCCGGCGATGAACGCGCCGTCGACCCCTCTCGTGCCGTTGCCGCCGTTGCCGCCGCCGGTCGCGGTGCCGCCGGCGACGGAGATCTGCACGTTCGTCGTGCGGCGCGCGTAGATCGTGACGCTCTGGGCGTCGCCGCCGTTCTGGCCGTTGCCGCCGCCTCCGCCGGGGCGTCCGCCGGCGAGCGGCACGCCGTCGTGCGAGTACATCTCGGTCACCGTGAGCGGAACGCCGTCGGCGCCGTTGGCGCCGGAGACCGTGGCCGGTTCGCCCGATGCGTCGATCCAGTGGCCGCCTCCGTCGAAGAGGTCGGCGACGATGACGACGGGTCGCTTTGTGATCCGGAGGTTCTGCGTGAGCCGGACCTCGCGGGCGAGGAGGAAGACGGGCCCGTCGCCGGCGTAGGTCTTGCAGATGTCCTCGACGGTGCCGTTGATCTCGATGATGTCGCGGATGAGCGGGGAGGTGTAGACGAAATCGGACATGGCGCTTCCTTCGGCGTGATCGGGGATCTTGCGGAGGAGGAGTCCCCCAGGGCATTCCGTGATACCTCCGCCCGCGGCGTCGAGGTGGTGGTTCTCGCGCCGAGGTGGTGGCTCTCGCGCCGAGGTGGTGGTTCTCCCGCCGAGGTGGTGGGTCTTCCGCCGAGGTGGTGGCTCTCCCGCCGAGGTGGTGGCTCTCGCGCCGAGGTGGTGGTTCTCGCGCCGAGGTGGTGGTTCTCGCGCCGAGAATGTGGGCACCACCTCGACGCAAGTGGCACCACCTCGACGCAAGAGGCACCATCTCGGCGGTGGGGGCGGAGGGGGCGCCGCCTCGGCGCGAAACCCGTGTGGATGGCGGTGGGCGGGGTGCGGCATCCGGCAGTCTGGGGGAGTGCGGCGGATCGTGGTGTGGTGGGACGAACGACAGGTCTGGCTGTATCTCGCGGCGATCGCGCTGGGCGCCGCGGTCGGGCTGATCGCCCCTGTCGCGGCTGAACCGCTCGAGTTCGCGATCACACCGGTGCTCGGACTCCTCTTGTACGCGACCTTCCTCGGCATCCCGTTCGCTCGGTTCGGCCGAGCGCTCCGCGATGTCCGGTTCCTCGGCACGGTTGTGATGCTCAACTTCGTGCTCGTGCCCGTCGTCGTCTTCGCGCTGAGCCGGTTCGTCGCGACCGACGAGGCGCTCCTGGTCGGTGTGCTGTTCGTCCTGCTCACGCCGTGCGTCGACTATGTGATCGTGTTCGCGGGGCTCGCCGGCGGAGCTCGCGACCGGTTGCTGGCGGCGACACCGCTGCTGATGTTGCTGCAGATCCTCCTGCTGCCGGTGTATCTGTTGCTCATGGCCGGCCCGGGTGTGCTGAGCGCTTTCGATCCGCGCCCGTTCGTCGAGGCGTTCCTGCTGTTGATCGTGCTGCCGCTCGCGCTCGCCGCCCTGACTCAGGTCGCCGGCCGTATCGGCCGTCGCGTGCAGGCGTACATGGCCGCGGCGATGGTGCCGCTCATGATGCTGACGCTCGCCATCGTCGTCGCGTCGCAGGTGGCCGAGGTCGGGGGTGCGCTGGGCTCACTCCTGATCGTCGTCCCGATCTTCTCGGTGTTCGTGGTGATCATGGTTCCGCTCGGCCTGGTCACCGGTCGCATCGCACGACTCGACCTCCCCGGACAGCGGGCGGCGATTTTCAGCGGAGTGACCCGCAACTCGCTCGTCGTCCTGCCGCTCGCCCTCGCGCTGCCCGCCGGCTTCGCGCTGACACCGCTCGTCGTCGTGACGCAGACCCTGATCGAGCTCGTCGCGATGGTCGTGATGGTGGCGCTCGTGCCGCGCCTCGTGCGCGCCGACTGAGGCTGGTCCCGGATGCCGATCCTCGGCATCCGGCCCGCCCTGCTGCCTGCCTCGCCGAGGTGGTGGGTTTTTTGCCGAGGTGGTGGGGTTTCTGTCGAGGTGGTGGGCACCATCTCGAGGGAAGAGGGGCCATCTCGGGGGAAGAGGGACCATCTCGGGGGAAGAGGGGCAATCTCGGGGGAAGAGGGGCCACCTCGGGGGAGGAGGGGCCATCTCGGGGGAAGAGGGGCCATCTCGGGGGACGATGCACCATCTCGGCGGAAGATGCACCATCTCGGGGGAAGAGGGGCCATCTCGGGGAGCGCGAGGAGCCGAGCGCTCACACCCGCCGGGTCTCGTACGCCCACATCGCGACCTCGACGCGGTTGCGCGCGCCGAGCTTGAGCATGATGCTCGCCATGTGCGCCTTGACGGTGCCGAGGCTGATGAACAGCTCCGCGGCGATCTCGGTGTTCGTCCGGCCACGGGCGACCGCGCGCAGGACGTCCTCCTCCCGCGCGGTGAGCGGCTCCGAGGGCACGACAGCCGCACGCGCCGAAGCGAACACCGACAACAGCCGCACCGTGACCGACGGATCGATCAGCGCGTCGCCCGCGGCGGCGGCGCGCACGGCGTCGGCGAGCAGCGCGGGTCCGGCATCCTTCAGCAGGAACCCGCGGGCACCGGCCTTCAGTGCGGCATAGACGTACTCGTCCAGGTCGAACGTCGTGATCACCACGATCGCGACGGGCTCTTCCGCGAGCAGCCGGGTCGCCTCGATGCCGTCGAGGACCGGCATCCGGATGTCGAAGAGGCCCACATCGGGGCGCAGCGCCCGCGCGAGGCGCACGGCCTCCTGCCCGTCAGCGGCGACGCCGACGACCTCGATGTCGGGCTGCGCATCCAGCAGCATCCGCAGTCCCTCGCGGACCACCGGCTGATCGTCGGCGAGCACCACCCGGATCATCGGTCATCCCCGAACGGCATCCGCGCCTCGACGATCCACCCGCCGGCTCCCGGCCCCGCCGTGCACGACCCGCCGTGCAGCGCCGCGCGCTCACTCATGCCGGCCAGGCCGAAACCCTGCCCGCGTGCACCGCCGCTGCGCCCATCGTCGACGACGCGGATGCCGACCTCCCCCGCCCCGACCGTCACGGTCACCGCGATCAGGGTCGCGCCGCGCGCGTGCCGGCGGCTGTTCGTGATCGCCTCCTGCACGATCCGGTAGGCGGCCGCGCCGACCGCGGGCGGCACGGGCGCCGGGTCGCCGTGCATCTCCAGCGCGACCCGCGGATCACCCGGCGCGGCGGCCAGCGCCGGCAGATCGGAAAGCGCCGCAGTCGGCGCGAGGGGCGCGATGCCGCCCTCGCGCAGCATCCCCACCATCGCGCGCATCTCGCGGAGGGTCTGCGTGGCTTCGCCCTCGATCACGCGCAGCGCGTCGCGGGCGGCAGCCGGATCGGCGGCCCCGGTGAGGATGCCGGCCTGCGCGCGGACCGCGATCGCGGAGACGTGGTGGGCGACGGTGTCGTGCAGGTCGCGGGCGAGGCGTGCGCGCTCCTCCAGCCGCACCCGCTCCAGGCGCTGGCGCCGCGCGGCGTCGATCGTGCGGAAGATCACGCCGAGCGCGACGCATACCGCGACGACGGCGATGCCGCCGATCGTGTTCTGCAGGCCGATCGGATCGACGGTGAACGCGCGGATCATCGTCGCGGCCACGACCGCGCCGCCGAGCGCGATCGCCCGCCCCGATCCCCACCGCGCGAGCGCGTAGATGAGGATCAGCAGTCCCGCGATGACGTACGTGTCGGTGGGGCGGAGTCCTGCGAAGCTGCGGATCGTGTCGAAGACGAACAGGGTGCCGAATGCGAGGGCGGTCATCTGCCCGGGACGCGTGCGACGCCAGAGCAGTGTCGGCAGCACTGCGAGCTCGATCGCCAGGGTCGCCCATCGCCAGGGCAGGTCGGTGCGGACGAGAGCCTCGACGACGGCGAGCACGACGAGGACACCGACGAGCACACCGTCGCGCCAGACGTGCGCGGGGGCGCCGACGGCTGCCGGCAGATCCCAGGCGGTGCGCAGCAGGCGTCTCACGGCTGCATCCTACGGTCGGTGGCGCGTCGGCGCCGGGTGGGCATCACTCCTCGATCGTGCCGTCGTGCGGATGCGGCGGCATCGGCCGAAAGGCCAGATCTGAGGCTCCGGTCCACTCTCCGGCTCATAGGAAGCGCATAGCGGACGCCTGCGAGGCGCATGGAGAGCTCGATCAGCATGGGTGTCACGCCACCACCAGAGGAGCACATCATGGAGCGCATTCCCGAGCCGGAGAACACCCCCGAGGGCCCCGCCTACGAGGGCCGTCTGCTGGTCCGCCCCGACGACGAGGTCGTCGACCAGGGCGCCGGCTTCGACATCACCACGATGGTCAGCCGCCGCGGTGTTCTGGGCCTGGTCGGCCTGGGGGCAGGTGCGCTGACCCTCGCCGCGTGCAGTGCGACGGCATCCACGGGCACCTCCGCGACCGCGACGGCCACCACGACGCCGACCTCGTCCGCCGCGCCGAGCGCATCCGCCACGACCGAGACGCCGAGTCTCACGCTCGCGACCACCGAGATCGCCCAGGAGACGAACGGCCCGTACCCGGCCGACGGCAGCAACGGGGTGAACGTGCTGGATCAGTCCGGCATCGTCCGCAGCGACATCCGCACGAGCCTGGACGGCGGGGCGACCGCGGCCGGCGTCCCGCTGACGTTCACCTTCACCCTGAGCGACCTCTCCAACGGCAACGCGCCGCTCGCCGGCGCCGCCGTGTACATCTGGCACTGCGACGCGCAGGGCCTGTACTCGATGTACTCGCAGCAGATCATCGACGAGACCTACCTGCGCGGCATCCAAGTGGCCGATGCGAACGGCCAGGTCACCTTCACCACGGTCGTGCCCGGCTGCTACATGGGCCGCTGGACGCACATCCACTTCGAGGTGTACCCGGACGCGGCTTCCGCGATCAACGTGTCGAACCAGATCGCGACGTCGCAGGTCGCCTTCCCGCAGGACATGCTCGACGAGGTCTACGCACTCGCCGAGTACGACGGCTCGGCGAGCCACCTCGCCTCGCTCGGCGGCATCGACAACGACAACGTGTTCGGCGACGGCTACGCCACCGAGATGGGCACGTTCTCGGGCAGCACGTCCGCCGGCTACATCGGCAGCCTGCCCGTCGCGATCGACCCGACCACGACCGCCGCCGCCGCCGCCGGCGGGCGCCCCTGACCCGTCCCCACGCAAGGAGAATCCCATGTTTGCGAACCTCACCGGCTGGCACGCCCTGATCGTGCTCGCCATCGTCCTGCTCGTCTTCGGCGCGACCAAGCTGCCCGGACTCGCCCGCAGCCTCGGGCAGTCGGTGCGCATCCTCAAGGAGGAGTCGAAGAACGACGAGCCCGCTGAGCCCGCGCCCGGCACGATCGCGATCCCGGTCGTATCTCGCCCCGACGCCTCTCGCCCGTCATGACCACCGCCACCGCCGTCCGCGGCACGATGCCCCTGACGCGCCACGTCGCCGAAGTGCGCACGCGTGCGATGCGCGCGGCGGTGGCGCTGATTCTCGGCGTCGTGATCGGGTTCGTCTTCTCGGAGCAGATCCTCGAGGTACTGCGCGCCCCGATCGAGCAGATCGCCCTCACCCGCGAGGCGAGTCTCAATTTCGACAGCGTCACCGGCGCGTTCGACCTGCGGCTGAAGATCGCCATCTTCAGCGGCATCGTCGTCTCGAGTCCGGTCTGGCTGTTCGAGCTGTTCGCGTTCGTCTCGCCCGGGCTCACCCGGCGCGAGCGGCGCCTCACGTTCGGCTATGCGCGGGCGGCGCTCGTGCTGTTCCTCGGTGGGTGCGCGTTCGGATTCGCCCTGTTCCCGCACATGGTGCAGCTGCTCACCGGCTTCGCGTCCGACGCCCACAGCACGATCCTCAACGCCGGCTACTACGTCGACTTCGTCCTCAAGGTCGTCGTCGCCACCGGAGTCGCGTTCGTGCTGCCGGTCATCCTGGTGCTGCTGAACGCGCTGGGAGTCGTCTCGGCGGTCACCCTGCGGCGCGGCTGGCGCTGGATCGTCGTGGTGATCGCGGTCTTCAGCGCGTTAGTGACCCCGGCCGCCGACGTGATGTCGATGTTCCTGGTCGCCGTCCCCATGGCGGCCCTGTTCGGCGCGGCGCTCGTGATCACCCACCTCCACGACCGACGGATGCTGCGCCGCTCCGACCCGATCCGTTCCGACACCCCGCAGGGGAGCGCCTACTGATGTTCGGTCTGACCTTCGAGAAGCTCTTCTTCATTCTGCTGCTTGCGGCGATCGTGATCGGTCCGCGCCGGCTGCCGGAGT
This sequence comes from Microbacterium lacus, assembly GCF_039531105.1. Taxonomy (NCBI): domain Bacteria; kingdom Bacillati; phylum Actinomycetota; class Actinomycetes; order Micrococcales; family Microbacteriaceae; genus Microbacterium; species Microbacterium lacus. The sequence goes on along the minus strand of NZ_BAAAPK010000001.1, from coordinate 2,625,120 downwards.
ATGCCGGACAGCTCGGGCGCGGCATCCGTCGCCTGCGTGCTTTCGTCGACGGCGCCCGCGACGGTGTCACGGAGACGACGGGCGTCCCGATCGACCAGTGGCGGAACGTCGACCTCAGCCGGTACGACCCGCGCCGGATCATGCGGGACGCGCTCGCCGACGACCCGGTGGCGGAGCGGCGAGCGGATGCCGCGGCTCCGGCAGTCGAGGGTGACGAGTCGCCGGCCGTCGAGCTCGACCAGTCGCCCTCGCCCGCCGAGTCGCCCTCGCCTGCCGAGCCGCCTCCCTCGATCGCGCCCCTCTCCGCGCCGCGCGCGCCGGCCTGGACGGATGCCGAGATCGCCGCCGTCCGTCCGGGACAGCGTTTCGTCATCGTCGGCGGATCGGCGCACCCGCGCCGGATCGCGATCGTCGACCTCGCCGAGGATGACCCGGTGCGCCGCGCGGCCGAGGCGGACGACCCCGCCGTCGCGGTCTAGCGACGCGGCGTTGCACGGCGGATGATCGCTTCGGCGACCGCGAGGTTGAGCACCCAGCCCAGGGTCATCGCGAGGGTCTTGCTCGTCGCATCGAGACCACCGGTCAGCATCCACGGCAGTGTCGTGAACACCTGGGTGCCGGCGGCGATGCCGATTGCGTAGGCCCGGATCATCCACGCGCGGTGCGCGGCGAACTCGCGGCGGCGCACCGAGACGAGACCGAGCACGAGCGCGGCGATCATCGCGAGCCCGAACACCCACCGCACGAGCGGCAGCAGGCCGCCGTCTGTGGCGGGCAGGTCGTACACCGCGGTCATCCACAGACCGGATGCCGCCCCCACGAGCCCCGCCGGGATGAGCACGCGGCCCGCGAGCCGGTGATACCGAGGATGCCGCTGCCGCAGGCTCGGCACGAACTGGAATGCGCCGAGCACGAGGTAGGTCGTGGCGCCCAGGATGTGCAGGATCACCGGGAGGGGGAGCGCGAAGAACCGGACGTTGTCGGGCGTCACGTCGCCGCCGCTCGCGAGCGAGGTCAGGCGCAGGGCTCCGGCGAGTACGGGGACGGCGCTCAGCAACAGGAGCGACGTCGGGATGAGCCACTCTCGGCTGCGCCGAGCGCGGGGTCTGGTAACGGGCGAGGTGATCGTGCGGGTCATGAACCGATGCTCGCTGCGGGGGACGGGCGACCGCATCGGCCGAACGGCCAGGATTCAGTCGGCGAGGGCGGCCTCGAGCGCCGCGAGACGGGTCGCGCGGTCGCCGGCGATCTCGATCACGCGCGTGGTGGCGGGGATCAGATCGGGGTCGTCGAGCAGATCGAGGAGGGCGGCATCCATCGCCTCGCGCAGGTCGGGGTCTTCGTCGTCGCCGACCCAGATGCGGTCGGCGGAGCTGAGGGGGAGCACGGCGAGCAGGTCGATGTGGCGCAGCGCGCTCGCCGTCAGCTCCCGGGCCCGCTCGATCACCTCGTCGGAAGCGGTGCCCCTACCGAGCTCGTCGAGGGCGAGAAGGTAGGCGAGGAAGTCCAGCGGTGATCGCTCGGCGATGAACGTGGGGGAGTCGTTCTGCTCGAGCCGGTCGGCGCTGGCGCGGAGTTGCCGCAGGAGCATCGCCGGACCGGGCCGGTCATCGCTCTCATCGATGAGTTCGAACGGGTCGGGCATGACTTCGATGTCGCGGTGCGCGGCGACGAAGTCGGAGATCAGGGTGCTCTTTCCGCTGGCGTGCGTGCCCGAGATCGCGATGCGCATGGGGCACTGTAGCGCGCGCGTCGGCGGCGGTTACGGGGTCGCCCCGCTACGGTGAGATGAACTGACGTTCGGGGGAGCGTGGCCGTGGGCTATTTCATCGTGGTGCTGCTGCAGACCGTCGTGCTGCCGATCGTGTCGGGAGTCATCGAGCTCGCCGTCGTCGGCGGCGATCCGGTGCTCGTCTTCGGCAAGTGGTTCGTGTTCTGGGGCGTGGGGACGCGGCTGTTCCTCGCCGGGATCGTCCAGGTGTCGGGCCGGGCGAGCACGGCGCAGATCCTCGGCGCCACCGCGACGACGGGTGCGGAGCGGCAGCTGACCGCCGAGCTCGGCACGGCCAACCTCGCGATGGGCTTCGCCGGGCTGTTCGCCCTCGTGCCGGGATGGGCGCTGCCGGTGGGCCTTGCGGGCGGGCTCTTCCTGCTCATCGCCGGCCTCATGCACGTCGCCAAGAAGGACAAGAACGCCAAGGAGACCCTCGCGACCTGGACCGACCTGGTCGTCGGTCTGGCCGTCGCCGTGCTCGCCGTGTACACGCTGGTCCGCGTCCTCGCGTAAGGGTTCCGGATGCCGCACCCCCGTGTCAGGGTGCTGTCATGAGCAGCAACGCGGAGCGCTTCCTGGCCGGCTACCTCGACGCCTGGAAGACGAACGACGTGGACAGCATCCGGGCGCTTTTCGCGCCGGACGCGACGTATCGGGGCAGCCCCCGCGATCTCTCTCCTGCCGTCGGGGTGGACGCGATCGTGGCGCACTGGCTCGAAGAGCGCGACGAACCGGGCACGTGGTCCTATGAGGGCGGGGTCGAGCTCGAGACCTCGGGCGCCGCGGTGATCCGGGGTGTCACGACGTACACGGAGGGTCCGAAGACGAGCGTGTACGACAACGTGTGGCTCGTGCGCTTCGACGGCGCGGGCCGGGCGACTGAATTCCAGGACTGGTGGTTCCAGCGGAAAGAGTGACGGGCCCCCGCGCTGCGCGCGAGGACCCGTCGAGCTTCGATCGCCGGGGCTCAGCCTTGGAGGCCGAGGGCGAAGCGGACGGAACCGTCCTGCCCGAGCTCCGCGTCGAGGACGCGGTCATCGAGCGCGGTCGTGGCCGTCTGGTCGAGGAACACGCGGGCACCGGCGCTGTCGACCACGGTGTCTTCGGGTTCGGGGGCGGGCGCCACGCTGAGCTCGAAGCCGTTCTGCTGGCCGGTGTCACGGATGCGGACACCTCCGTCGTCGCCTCCGGAGTTGTTCGAAACGATCGTCTTGACGGCCTCTGCCGCGGTGTCGGTCATGGTGAGCATGGTTGCTCCTTTCCGTTGTGCGGGCATCGAGCGGGCCACGATTCCGAGAATCCGGACCGATCGCAACCCCGCTCGCCGACTCACACGCGATACGGAGGTGCGCCGGTCTCGACCTGGGTGGCGCTGGTTGCTCGGCTAAACTTGCCGAGCCAGCCTCTGTAGCTCAATGGAAGAGCAGTTCCGTCCTAAGGAAACGGTTGGGGGTTCGAGTCCCTCCAGGGGCACAGTCTTTTTTTGAGTCTGACCAGGGATTTCTCCCCCCGCTGGCCCGTTCAACACCCGTTTTTGCCGCTTTTGGCCGCATTCTCGAAGTTCGGGTGTAAGTTCGAGGCGCCAACAACGCCCTTCACGGACCGTCGGTTAGTGTCACAGACCGCCAAAATAGTCCGGCTTGGGCGCGATGTGCCTCCCTCGAAAACTGAGCAATCTGCTCTATGGCCGCTGCGGTCGGGCATCGCGGGTCTGCGGAGCCGCCGGTAGGGCCACAAGCGGCATGGCGTCGTTCAACCGCTGCGCGCAGTCGACATGACGTGTTCGCGAGCACAGGGCGGCCGCTGGATGTTCTGGACTCTCATACATTGCCTGGTCGATGAATGGCGCCCGAATCTGGTATTGCCGCTCGCCAATCGCCGGGCGTGCGGATGCGGGAGGCACCGTGCAGGAGATGACCGCCACGGAGGTTCTCACAACGACGAGAACTGTGAGACGAAGACTCGACCTCGATCGACCTGTGGATCGGGCGACCATCCTCGAGTGCATTGGCGTCGCGCTGCAAGCACCGACAGGGGGAAACGTCGAACGGTGGAGATGGATCGTGGTCGAAGACCTCCACCAGAAGGCGGCCCTAGGGGAGCTCTACCGGCGTGCCTCTATGCCCGCTTTCATGCGTGAGCGGGATTCGGCAAGTACCGATGCAACGAGGCGTGTGTATGAGGATGCGATTGGGCTCGCCCAGAATCTGGATCGAGTTCCGGTAATCGTCATTCCGTGCTGTTTGGGTGTTCCCCCGATCGATGCTGCCGGGGCCGCCGGTTTCTTCGGGTCGATACTTCCCGCAGCCTGGAGCTTCCAATTGGCATTGCGCGTTCGCGGGCTCGGGTCGGCCTATACCTCGGCCATACTCGCTCGCGCCGGTGAGCTGCGCGAGATTCTCTCGCTCCCGGTGGACGTCACGCCCGCGGCGATGATTCCCGTCGGCTATACGCTCGGGACCCGATTTCGTCCAGCAAGAAGGAGTGACCCCGTCGATGTCACGTACATCGACCGGTGGGAATCGATTCGCGCCGATGGGACCGCCGGTGCCTAGGCGACGCGAGAGTGCGCTGTCGCTCCGAGGTGGAGGCCCACCCGCGGCGGCGCTCGAACCAGCGCAAGCGTGACGGCGGTTGTCGACGCCGCGACGGCGCAAGTCGCGATCGGAGCACGTGTGGCTTCCGGCTTTCCGATGATCGGTGTCTTCGATCCAGCCTCTCAACCATCGGCAGGTCCGGCCGACGCGAGCTCCGAAGGCAATGAGGCACCGGCAAATGTATAGCGACCGACGTCCCAGACAGGGTTCGATCGTCCTAGTCCTCGCGCTGGCAGGGATGTGCTCATCGTTCATGTTCACATTGGTCGTTCCAATACAGGCCAGACTTCCCGAGTTGCTTGACTCCCCGCGACACGACACGGCATGGGTGGTCACCGCAACCTTGCTCTCTGCGGCGGTGATCACTCCGATTGCCGGTCGTCTCGGAGACATGTACGGAAAGCGCCGGGTCATCCTCGGCTTGATTGCGGCGATGGTTCTTGGCTCGGTCATCGCCGCGCTGTCCCAGGAGATCATCGGGATTGTCATCGGCCGGTCCTTCCAGGGGGCCATCGTCGGAGCAGTGCCGTTGGGCATATCGATCATGCGAGACGTGCTTCACACCGACCGCGTCAATGCCGCCGTCGCGTTCATGAGCGCCACCCTCGGCATGGGGGGAGCGCTCGGGCTGCCCATAAGCGCGATCGTGACGCAGACTCTGGACTGGCACATGTTGTTTTGGATGGCAGCGATCCTCGGCACGGTGGTCTTCGTCCTCGTCCTTCTGGTGGTTCCCGTCAGCGTGCTGCGAACAGGCGGACGATTTGACGTCATCGGGACGATCGGGATCGCGGTAGGGCTCGTGGCACTGATGCTGGCGATCTCTCGAGGCAATGAGTGGGGCTGGACCTCGCTGTGGACGATGGGACTGGGCCTTGGTGGGATCGTCGTGCTGGTTCTCTGGGGTGTTTACGAACTGCGTGTCGAAGATCCGCTTCTCGATCTTCGCGTTGCTTCGCGACCGTCGGTGTTGCTCACCAACATCGCCTCGGTGGCCATCGGGTTTGCGCTGTTCGCATCGAACGTCATCTATCCGCAACTGCTCGAACTGCCGATCGGCTCGGGTGTCGGTTTTGGTCTTTCACTATTGGCATCGAGTCTGATCGTCATGCCGTCCGGTCTCATGATGCTTCTGCTCTCACCGGTGGCCGGGCGCATCGGAACGCGCGCCGGACCCAAGCTGCTCATGATCATCGGCACCGCAGCCTTGACGCTTGCGTATGGCTTCACCATGTTCTTCATGACCGAGGTCTGGCATATCTTCATCGCGAACGTTCTCGTCGGCGTCGCCATCGGGTTCGGATATGCCTCGATGCCGATGCTCATCATGCGTTCGGTGCCGCATACCGAGACCGGCGCGTCGAACGGGCTGAACGCGCTCTTTCGGTCTATCGGGACGGCGACCGCTGCCGCATTGGTCGCGGCAGTGCTCGCGGGCTACTCCGTAGACTTTCAAGGCGTCGAGGTGCCGACTGCCCACGGCATCCGACTTGCCCTCGTCTTGGGTGGCGGGGCGGCACTTGTCGCGCTGCTGACCGCTTCCTTTATACCGGCCCGTCCAGCGCCCGGAGAGCGGTCACCATCCCTGCCCGTGTGAGCAGCCGCTCACACTGTCCGAACCCTTGGAGGAAGAAGTGAGCTTCACTGTTGTTGCCACTTGGCGAGCCAAGCCCGGAGAAGAGGGTCATATCCGCGAGGTGCTCTCGGCGATGACCACGTTGTCACGAGCTGAGACGGGCTGCATCCACTATCAGGCGCACGTCTCGGCCACCGACCCCGCTGAATTCATGTTGTACGAGCAATACGTCGACTCGCGGGCATACGACGCGCACAAGTCGAGCGACCATTTCCAAGCGATCGTGGTGAACGACGCGCTCGACCATCTGACGGAGCGGACGGTGCGGACGTTCGAGACCATCGACTGGTCATGACTGGACTCGCGCTGCTCGACGGCACGGGTGTTGCGAGGTTCGGACAGACACACACATCCAGCGCCTTCTCGCTTGGACGTATGCACATTGTCCGTCATTCGGTGCCGACTGATGCTAGAACCACAAAGGTTCGATGGCAGTGCGACGAAGAGGTGGCGCTGTGACCAATGGAGGTCTCATGCCAGTTCACTTCGTGTCACTGTCCGCTCCGATCGGGCAGGCAGTCGCGGTCGGTGTAACTCCGCCCCGGGAGTAGTTAGAGACTGCCTCCCGTGGGTGGCGGGGTCCGCCGCTCTCCCTCACAGAGACGAAAGCACCAACCCGAGAAAAGAAAGGCTGACAATGGAGTTGCAGCGCTCGAAAGCAATTACGCCCCTCCTTGCATTGAGCATGGCCATCGCCACTAGTCTCGCCCTCGCCGGCTGTGACGGCGGTGGCGCGAGCGCCGGAGCTGGAAGCTCGGGCGAAGCCACTGACGTCCCGATCGGCGCGAGCGCCGAGGAGTACGCGGCGGCGCTTGAGGGCGTGGAGCCCACCAACCTCGTGTTCCAGATCGGATCTGGACCGGAAAGCCGCACATCCCAGCCCTACAAGACCTTCGCGAAGAACGTTGAGGAGTACTCCGGCGGCGCGGTTACGATCGAGCTCGTCTGGTCGAACGCGATCGTGCCGAACGTCGCCGAGATCGACAGAGCGCTGATGGACGGCCGGGTTGACATCGGCGTCGTTTATGCGGCGCTCAACGCGGAACAGTACCCGGTCAACAACGCAATCATCAACACGACTGTTCTGCGCGATCCCCGAATTCTCGCCGGCACGCTCGGAAGCGCGGGCGCCTACGAAGAAACCACGCTCGGCACCCCCGAGGCTCTGGCGGAGGTGCATGCGAACGGCCTCACGCCGCTCTACATGCTGCAGCCGGAAAGTCCGACTGTGATGTTCTGCAGTGAGCCGTTGACGAGCCTCGCGGACCTTCAAGGCAAGCAGATCCGCGCCGCAACTCCAGGCATGGCGGCCCAGCTCGAGGGTCTCGGCGCCGTTCCGGTGTCGATGGCTTACAACGAGGTGTACGAAGCCCTGCAGCGGGGGATCCTCGACTGCGGAATGGGGATCCATGCCCTCGGCACTGTGGTGGGCCTGTTCGAGGTGGCGCCATACGTCATGCACACAGTTCCCGGAGCAGCTTTCGTGTCCACACCGACTCCGTACTATGCGGGCATCCGATTCAGCGAAATGGATCCGGTAGCCCAGCAGCTCGTCCAAGAAATGTTCGTTCGAGCGATGGGTGAGAGCAAGGAGATCCAAGTCGCGGAGATCGTCGAAGACGGCCTGCCCATCGTCGAAGCCAATGGCGGCCAGTTCCTGACATTCGAGAAAGATGTGACGGATCGGCTCGCCGAGGTCAACGAGCAATTGCTCGAGGATGTTCGCAACAGCTCTGCCTTCGATGGAAACGACTTCATCGACCGGCTAACGGTGAATACCGACAAGTGGGTCGCAATGGTCGAGGATCTGGGCTATCTCGACGCTGGCGACGTGGACCAAGTGGGCGAGTGGTATTCCACCGACCTCGGCGCTGATTACACCGACGCTCTCGTCGAGAACATCGCTCCCCTCACATGGGGTGCTCGCCCGTAGTTGCAGAGTTGCCGGGGTGTGGGTGGGGAATCGGCCGCACCCATTCCCCGGCAACATATCAAGGAGTCACAGTGACAGCGACAACCCAGGTCCAGCGCGATACGCCACCTTCGAGGCTCGGCGAGTCAACAACGAAGTTGTTGGAGTACGTGGCGGCAATCGGCATCATTCTCATGACGATTCACGTGCTCGCCAACGTCTTCACCCGCACAGTTTTCGGTCAGCCGATGCGCGGAACGAACGAGATCGTCGGGTACCTCTGGTTGCCGGCCATCGTGATGATCGGAATCGTGGTGTCGGTCGTCCGCGGCCAGACCATCGAGGCCGACATCATCTACCAGAAGTTCCCTCGGCAGATCCGCCGGGAGGTGCGACTGTTCACGAGCGCACTCTCCGCAGCGGTTTCCTTGGGATTCGCGTGGTATGGGCTGCAGGAGTCGATTCACGCACTCCAGATCGGCGAGAAAGCTCCGGCGAGCGATGTCTACGTCGCACCCATCACGCTCCTACCGCCGCTTGCATTTGCTACGCTCGCGGTCCTCTTTACGATCGACGCGTTGCGGGCGATACGTGGCCGTTTCGACGACGAAGGCTTCGGTCTGCTCGATACGAGTGGCCCTGATCTGTTGAAGGACGCGAATCGTGACTGAAACCCTGAACCCGGCGGCCATTGCAAACAACGGGGGTCGCGCCCGTAGGCCGGGAAGACCCGACGGTGAGCCAACGTCTCTGCGTGACTGGCTGTTCCGCGCCGCCATTGCTGCGTTGGTGCTCACTCCCGTCGTACTGATGTTCACACTGGATGACCGCACCGCCATCGGCTTCGCGGCGCTGTTCCTCATGTTCATCCTGCTCTTCCTGCGAATGCCGATCGCGTTCGCGCTTGCCATCCCTGGCCTCATCGGCGCCTTCGCGATGCTCGGAATCAGGCCGGTAGCCAACCTGTTGGGGGCAGAGCCGCTTGCCGCGTCTTCAAACTGGTCGCTGAGCGTCTTGCCAATGTTCATCCTCATGGGACTTCTGCTCGCCAGATCGGGAATGACGTCGTCGATGTATGACGCTGCCCGCAACTGGTTCAGCTGGTTGCCCGGCGGCCTAGGAATCGGTACGAACATGGCCGGTGCCGGTCTGGCCGCGGTGTCCGGCTCGACGATCGGGACGACGTACGCGCTCGCGCGAGTAGGCGTGCCGGAGATGTTCCGCGCGGGATACAAGAAGCCCATAGTCATCGGGTCGGTGATCGTCGCCGGTCTTCCAGGTCAGCTCATCCCGCCCAGCATTTTCCTGATCATCGTCGCGGGCATCATGGAGAACCCTGTCGGCCCGCAGCTGATCGCCGGCATTCTTCCCGGCATCACGGTTGCGATCCTGTTCAGCATCATGATCTGGGTGTTCTCGCTGGTGAAGCCGGACTGGGCAGGGCGGGGCGCGCCTGGAGCGACTGTGACCTGGCGAGACAGGATCGTGAGCCTTGTGGGTATCTGGCCACTCATCGTCCTGATGATCATCGTCATCGGCGGAATGTTCATGGGGCTTCTCACCGCCACCGAGGCGGGAGCGGCAGGTGCAGCCGGGGCGCTCATCTTCACGCTTTGGTTCAAGCGGAAGGACCAGCCGCTGAAGCACATCGTGCACGCCGCGGTGGAGACCGTCAGCGCAGTCGGAGCGATCTTCCTGCTCCTCGTAGGAGCGCACATTCTCACGGCGCTGGTAGTGATCTCGGGGATTGGACGTCTTTTCTCCGACTTTGTCGTGGATTCAGGGCTCGGCCGCATCGAGTTCCTGTTGCTGGTGATGGTGGTCTACATCATTCTCGGGATGTTCATGGATCCGCTTGCAATCCTGCTTACGACGATCCCTCTCCTGCTACCGGTGCTGCCCGTGCTCGGGATCGACCCGCTGTGGTTCGGCGTGTTCGCCGTATTCATGGGCGAGCTCGCGATCCTCACGCCACCGGTGGGCATCCTGACGTTCGTCATCCACAAGCTGCTGCAGGATCCCGCCGTGAATCTCGGTAACCGGGTGACCGTCACCGATGTCTTCAAGGCTGTGTTGCTCTTCCTGCCGATGGCGATCCTCATCACGATCCTGTGGATCCTGGTGCCCGAGATCGTCACCTTCTTGCCAGGTCTCATGGGCACCTAGCGCGGCGATCCCTCGTAGCCCCTGAGCGAATCGAAAGGATGAAATGACATTGGTGCCGGAGACCATCGAGGGCGTTGTGAAGGCGGGACTGTGCACAGGATGCGGGCTCTGCGAAAGCATGGCCGGGCGGGAAGCCGTCGAGATGGGTCTTGGAATCAACGGGCACATGCGCCCACTCGTGCGCAAACCGCTTCCGTTGCTCGTCGAAAAGCGCATCATGCAGGTTTGCCCGGGAGCGAATCTCGAAGGGCCGTACGCCGAAGTCGAAGCGGCGTGGGAAGCCCCAGGGCCGGGTCGACCATCACGCATGACCGAGGTGCGCACCACACGGCGACGCCCCACCGCAGCCCGAGCCGCGCAGGGCGACGAGCGAATGCTGGCAGCCGTCACGTCCCTCGGGCCCGCCGACGTCGACACCACGAAGAAAGAGCCGCTGTGGGGTCCGATCCGCACGGTGAACCGTGCGTGGGCCTCCGACGAAGACGTGAGATACCACGGTGCCGGCGGCGCGACCCTCACTGCGCTGGCCCACTATCTTCTCGATTCCGGCGAGGTGGACGCAATCTTGCATGTGAAAGCCGATCCAGAGCGGCCGTGGCTCACGATCTCGACCATCTCGCGCGCGGTGGGCGATCTGGAAGATACCGCCCAGTCGCGCTACGGGCCGTCTTCGCCGCTCGTGCTCGCACACACCCTTCTTGACGAAGGAGCGCGGTTCGCGGTGATCGCCAAGCCGTGCGACGTCTCAGCCGTGCGTTCGCTGATGAGGCGCGACGAGCGGGCGGCCGGCCAGATCAGATACCTGCTGACGATCTTCTGCGGCGGCACGCACCACGCACGCATCCCAAAGGCGATCATGAGGTACCACCGAGTAGACGAGCGTGATGTGTCCGTTTTCACATACCGTGGCGATGGATGGCCCGGGCCCCTTCGGGTCCAGACGAAGACAGGCGACACACACGACATGACGTATCAGGGCGCATGGCTCAACAGGCCCTGGAAATACGACATGCAATTCCGCTGCAAGATCTGCGTCGACGCTGTCGGCGAGGTCGCCGACATATCCGTGCCGGACGGGTGGGTGATGAAGAACGGCAAGCCGCTGTACGAAGAGGCGCCGGGGACGAATATCGCGATCACTCGCACCGACGCGGGTGTGAGGCTGCTGCAAGCAGCAACGAAAGCGGGCTATGTGACGCTGGCGCCGATGTCCATCGAAGAACTCGAACCCATGCATGCCAACCACGTCGCTCGCAGGGTCGGCGGCTCGGCGCAGTTGTTCGCGCTCACGCTGCTCCGCCAGCCGTCCTACCGCACGAGCGGGTTCGGTCGGAGACTCCGCTTCACGGTGGCCGACTTCCGATCAGCATGGGATCAGTTCTTGGGGACGCTTCGTCGCGCGCGCGCCGGCGACAACGTCGAGCCCACGATCTGACGAGAGAGGGCACACCGCGCTGTACGCGCGGTGTGCCCTTTCTCGTGCCTGTGCGCCTGGACAGCCCGCTGTACGGGTGTACAACTTTGTGGCCGCGATCTTGGCCCGGACGCCGTTGGAGGCCGCTCGGGGGCCTGCAAAACTCGGGAAATCCTGATCGGACGACCGCTGGACGCCACGGCGAGGAGAAAAAGTGATGACAGTTGATACCAACATCCGTCGGCCCCTGGGCGAGGAGCGATCTCTCGTGTGCGAGGTCACGGGCCTGGAGCTGCAGGGGAGCGGAGCCATCGTCGTGCTGACCCTTGCACCCGCGGATGGGCGAGAGCTTCCTTCATGGACACCGGGTGCGCACATCGACGTGCTCATGGATAACGGGATCGAACGCCAGTACTCCTTGTGTGGCGATGTCGCGCCGGGGGAGCCGTGGCGAATCGGTGTGCTGCGCGAGCCGCAGAGTCGGGGCGGTTCCGAGTACATGCACACGTCCGTGAGCGTGGGTCAGCATCTCACTCTGCAGGGTCCTCGCAACAACTTCGAGGTCGTCGACGCGCCCGCATACCAATTCATTGCAGGCGGCATTGGCGTCACCCCGATCCTGCCCATGATCCGTAAAGTGGAGGCGGAGGGGAAGCCATGGCGGCTCATGTACGGCGGGCGCTCTTCATCGAGCATGGCCTTCCTCGATGAGATCAGCCAATACGACGGGCACGTCACGCTGTGGCCGCAGGACACCGCCGGCATCATTCCCGTGAGGGATCTTGTCTCGGCGCTCGAACCCGGAACTGCCGTGTACTGCTGCGGGCCGGAGCCGCTCCTCAACGCCGTGGAGGACGCAATGTCGCACCTCCCGGCCGACCAACTGCATGTGGAGCGCTTCCGTCCCCGCCAGGATCTGCTCGAGCAAGTGCGCACCCCGTTCGACATCGTTCTGGACTACTCCGAACTGGAACTCCACGTACCGGCGGACAAGACGATCATCGAGGTGGTCGAGGCGGCCGGTCTCGAGGTGATGAGCTCCTGTCGGGAAGGAACCTGCGGCACGTGCGAGACGGTGGTGCTCTCTGGCAGCCCCGACCATCGTGACTCCTATCTCACCGCAGCCGAGAAAGCGTCGAACGAGGTCATGATGATCTGCTGCTCACGGTCGAAGTCGCCGCGGCTCGTGCTCGACCTCTGATCGTCCCCCACGAGCTGTCGGCGTGGCGGAGCGAGAGCGGTTGTAGCGTGGAATGAGTTCCGTATGCCAGTGGGGCGGAGGTGACACCATGACAGGACGGCCAGCCCGTGCTGCCACGGTGCCGACACCCACTCCCGTAGGCAGGGTCGATGACCCGTCCGACTGGGAGCGTCTCGTCCTGCTCCTCGACGAGCTGATCGAGCAACAGATCACTGACCTGACCTATCATGAGCTGGCTGACGAGCTGGCTCAGTCGTCCTATCGCGACGTGTCAGTCGAGGAGTTCATTGAACGCTCGCGCATGGCGGCGATCCCGATGATCCGCGGAGTGCAGCAACGGAGAATGCCCAACGCCGGCGATGACGGTGCGGCCCTGCAGGCCACCGGGCGATCGCGTGCGCTCCGTGCTGTGGAGTTGTCGGACCTCGTCCGAATAACTCTGGTCGCACAGGTCCCCGTGGCGTCCTACCTGAGCGAGATGGCGCATCAACGCGGCATCAGCAACGAGACGATCGTAGAGATGCTGCAGTACCTCGATGCGTGGAACAACTGGTCGCTGCTGGAGATGATCGCAGGCTACCAAGAGACCGCTATCGAGCTGATCAAGCGCGATCAGCGCCGCCAGGATCTTGCGCTGCGCCAACTGTTGGGCGGAGGGCTCACTCCGGTGGAGATCCAGCGGGCCGCTGCTGAGGCGTCTCTGGACATCCGGGAGACGTACCACGTGCTGCGGGCGGTGCCGGGGGAAATAGCCTTCAACGAGGTGCGCCGTGCGCTTCTGATCTGCATCGGACACACGTCGACGGAGCCCTCGATCACCACGATGTACGGCGACATGTGTCTGGTCTTGGCGGACGTACCCCAAGGCGACGTAGCATTTCTCGTGGGGGTGTCGCCTCGCGTGCCGGTGTCAGAGCTCGCCGAGGGCTTCCGGCTGGCGACCCGCAGCGTCGATGCTGCTCGGCAAGTCGGCATCACCGGCCTCGTGAGTCTCGACGACCTCTCGATCACTGCATCTGTGTCCGCCGACCAAGAGGTCGCGCAAATACTGAAGCAGCGGTACCTCGACCCGCTTCTCGACAACGGCGCCGCAGGCCAGGCGATCATCGACACCGTCTCGGAGTTCATCCGCCGCCGGCGGAGCGTAGCGGAAACATCAGCGGCGATGTTCCTGCACGTCAACACGGTGCGGTACCGCCTCGAGCGCTTCGAGTCGATGACAGCTTGCTCGCTGAAAGATATGCGCACGCTCGCCGAAGTGTGGTGCATTCTCCATCTTCACGGCCACTGACCGCGCCCGGACCGGCCTGACTGTGCGGGCATACAGGGACAGCGAGGCGATCATCGGCGGAATCTCCGTTGAGTGTGAAACACGCTCCGAGTGGAATGGCAGGAGGGTCATGGCGACGATGCGATGACGATGGAGGCGTAGGCAGTGAGCAGACTCGACCGAGCAGTGAACATCGATGACATACGACGGCTTGCCAAGCGGCGGCTGCCACGAGCAATCTTCGACGTGATCGAAGGGGGAGCAGGAGACGACGGCACGCTGGCTGCGAACCGCGACGACTTCAGCAAGGTGACTCTCCTTCCGCGTTCACTGGTGGACGTTCGGAAGGGTATCGATCTCACCACTAATGTCGTCGGGCAGACCTTCAATATGCCAGTCATGCTCGCCCCCGCCAGCTTCGGTCGGATGGCAAACCCTGAAGCCGAGCGTGCAGTGGCGAAGGCCGCGGCGAAGTTCGGCACCGGCTACATCATGCCCGGAGGCGCAAGCGAGCCAGTAGAAGCTGTTGCAAAGGCATCGGACGGGGGTCCGCTCTGGTATCAGATCTACCTGGCCCCCGATGAGTCACGCAACGCTGACCTCGTCGACCGTGTGCGGGCGTCAGGATTCCAGGCGCTGGTCGTGAGCGTCGACACCCCGATGAAGCCGTACCGCGAGCGGGACATGCGCAACGGCATCAGCCTCCCCTTGTCGATCTCGCCCAGACTGTTGGCGACAGGAGTTTCGCGCCCGAAATGGGCCCTGGACTTCGTATTCGGCAACATGGCCTCCGGGTTCAGCGTGAACTCCGCCCGACGCGCGGTCTACAGCTTCGAGGCCGCGATGGCAGGACTTCGACCGGTGACGCTCGACGACATCGCGTGGCTGCGAGAACGATGGGACGGCCCGCTGATCGTCAAGGGGATCCTCAGCGACGACAAGATCATCGACATGATCGCACTCGGCGTCGACGGCGTAAGCGTGTCGAACCACGGCGGTCGAAACCTGGACGGCGTGGCCTCCGCAATCTCTGCGTTGCCGCGCGTGGTGGACGCTGCCGGCGACGATCTCGATGTCCTCGTTGACGGCGGAATTCGCCGTGGCATCGATGTCGTCCGGGCCCTCGCCCTTGGCGCAAAAGCCGCGCTGATGGGACGGCCTTACATGTATGGCCTCGCCGCCGGCGGTCAGCGCGGGGTTGAGCGGGTGATCGAGCTCATGCGAAACGAGATCCACATCGCGTTCGCCTTCACCGGCTGCCTCTCGGTCGAGGAAGTCAACCACGAGATCCTGCAGAACGGTCATGAACTGTTCGATGTCGCGCTGGCACTTGCGAGCGCTCAACCCGAGCCGGTCGCCGCTGGCGCGTGACGAGCCGGTCACAGAAACAGAGAACGCGAAGGAGAAAGCGATGACGACAATCCTGGAAGGCGTGACGACGGGAGCGCAGAGCGGCACGCGGTATCCGATCATCGATGCCGATGTGCACCCCGACTTCAACCCCGCGAAGCCCGGGGTGATGAGCCGACTCCCACAGCGCTGGCGTGAATACGCCGCCGAATGGGGACTCACTCGGGGTGGTAGCCCCGGCGGCGATCGCCCGCGACACCGCGAGTTTGCCCACCGATGGGACACCGAGCCTCCCGAGGGTGGCGCACCGATGTCCAACCCCGACTTCGCCCGCGAGCAGCTGCTCGATAAGTACGACATCACCGCGGCCATGCTCAACGACATCAGCGGCTACATGTTCAATGGATCGCGCAATACGCCGCGCGGCCTCGCCGATGCCATGTGTCGCGCGATGAACGAAGACCGGGAGGAGAGCTGGTTCGCGATCGACGAGCGATGGCACGGCGCGATCAACACTCCCTATGAGATTCCCGAGCTGGCCGTCGCCGAAATCCAACGCCGGATGGACTCGCCATACCGGGACCGATGGAACCTCATCAGCTTCGCGCCCGACAACATGAACCCTCCCGGGCACGAGAAGTATTACCCGATCTACGAGATCGCCCAGGAGTACAACATCCCCATCAGCATGCACGTCCTCGCGGCGCATCGGGTGACCGCATCCGGGAGCCCGACGTACTACTTCGAGGAGCACTGCGACTGGGGTGCGTACAACTTCCCGAATATTTCGAGTCTCGTCTACGAAGGTGTCTTCGATCGCTTCCCCAACCTGAAGTTCGCGCTGGTCGAACTCGCGTGGTCGTGGGCCGTGCCCCTGGCCTGGCGACTCGACAACGCCTACGACCTGATGAGCTCTGAGCTTCCCGATCTTCAGCGGCGGCCGTCAGAATACATCGCCGACCACTTCTGGTACACGACGCAACCCATGGAAGAGCCTGAGAAGCCTGAATGGTTCGCGGACGTTTTTGAGGCCTTCGAAGCCTCCGGTATGGGT
The DNA here is from genome assembly GCF_039531105.1 of Microbacterium lacus. Classification (NCBI taxonomy): domain Bacteria; kingdom Bacillati; phylum Actinomycetota; class Actinomycetes; order Micrococcales; family Microbacteriaceae; genus Microbacterium; species Microbacterium lacus. The sequence continues at coordinate 2,608,746 of NZ_BAAAPK010000001.1, read as the reverse complement.
GACAAGCTGCTCTACTCGTCGGACTACCCGCACTGGGACTTCGATGAGCCCTCCGCCCTTCCGGCCAGCCTGTCACAGGCTCAGCGGCGAGCGATACTCGGCGAGAACGCGAGCGCGCTGTTCGGCATCCCGCTCAAGCCCGGATCCGGCGCGGTCATCGACTAACGGCGGTGGCACGGACAGCGCGGCACTGGCCGCGCTGTCCGTTGCGAACGAACTTGAAACGACACATCGAAGGAGATGCGCGAATGGTCAACCTGCGGATGAGAGAGAAGCTGGAGTCGGGCGGAATCGCCATCGACTGCTGGCTGACGGGAACGTCGCCATCGAACGCCGAAGTCATCGGACGACTCGGGTTCGACTCGGTCGTCATCGACATGCAACACACGATGGCGAGTTTCGAGAGCGTCGCCCACTGCATCCTCGCGCTGTCTGGTACGGGGACAACTGTGATCGTGCGAGTTCCCGGGAACGACTCGAGCATGATCCAGCGAGTGCTCGACGCCGGAGCCGATGGCATCATGTGCCCGCTCGTCAATACGGTGGATGAGGCCAAGGCGTTCGTCGATGCGGTCCGCTATCCCCCGCTCGGAAAGCGGAGCGTGGGTGCCTACCGTACATCGGAGAGCATCGTCGATCATTTCCGCCGCGCAAACAAGGAAATCTTCTCCATTGTGCAGATCGAGACGATCGAGGCGCTCGCGAACGCCGAGGATATCGCCGCCGTTGACGGGCTCGACATGCTCTTTCCGGGTCCGGGCGACCTCGCCGTCTCCCATGGGGGCGATCCGATCCTCGACTTCGCTGATGAGCACATGGCAGCGTGGCACGAGCGCATCGTCGAGGCCGCCCATGCGCAGGGCAAATGGGCGGGGCTTCTGACGTTCGGCGAGCACGATATCGCGCGGGCGATTGCTTGGGGTTACGACCTGCTGTGTCCTGCAATGGAGGGCGGCCTGCTCGTCGGTGGTGCGACGCACACGCTACGGACGACGGGTGAGCTCATCTTGAGTGGTGCTGGCCAGCGGGCGAGAACGGCGGGCTGAACGGTGGCGGAGACGAAAATCGTCGTCGGTAAGGCCGACGACTTCAAGGACGGCGACCGTGTGACCATCGAGACCAGCAACGGTCGGAAGATCGTGGTCTTCCGACAGAGCGGCGAGTTCTACGCCCTTCTCAACCGATGCCCTCATCGGGGTGCTGACCTGTGCAAGGGCCGATTCGTCACGAATCTCACCTCAGATGCCGTGGGAGAGTATGTGTTCCACGGCGAGAACCGCATGCTGGCGTGCCCCTGGCACGGCTGGGAGTTCGACATCCGCACGGGGCAGTCCTACTTCGATCCGGTGGGAACACGCGCACGCCCGTTCAGCGTGCAGGTCCAGACCGGGGATGAGGTTCGCACTGAGCTCGACTCAGGAGAAGCTTCGTACACCCCCAGCGAGTACGCCGCTGCGGTTGCCGAGGTCGGCGGTTCCAGTGACGGCCCGCAGCCGGGCCCGTACAAGGTGGAGAGCTTTGCAGTGAGCATCGAAGACTCCTACGTTGTGGTGTCGCTACGGGCCGCCCGGCCCGCGCGAGCGCCCCGACCCCCTCGCCCTGAAGAGCCGATCAAGGAGGCCATCGGATGACGACCGCATTGTTGGAGCAGACCACCCGCCAGGAGGTGTGGGACGGTGCCGTGATCGATGTCGATGTGCATGCGAACATTCCCCAGATCGAGGCGCTCTTTCCCTACCTCGACGAGCTGTGGGTCGATTGGATCACCGAGCGCGCGTGGCGTGGTCCCGTCATGCCCAACCACCACTACCCAGTTGCGAGCGAACGTGCCGCTCGACTGGAGTGGCGCCCTGAGGGCGCCGGACCCGCCACGAGCGTGGGGCTCCTGCAAGAGCACATCCTCGACCCGTGGAACGTCGACAACGCCATAGTCAACTGTTATTACGGCATCGAGGGGCTGCGTCATCCCGACTGGGCGGCGGCGCTGGCGAGCGCTGTCAACGACTGGCTGATCGACCAATGGCTCTCGAAGGACGACCGGCTGAGGGCGACCATGGTGATGCCCGCGCGCGACACCGCAGCAATGATCAAAGAAATCCGCCGCGTGGGGGACCACCCGGGGTTCGTGCAAGCGTTCTTTCCGACGCGGAGCGACAACCTGTGGGGTCAGCGGCAGTACCACGGCGTGTTTCGTGAGCTCGCCGCCCGCGACCTCGTCGTGGGGCTCCACTACGGGGGTACGACCGAAGGCGCGCCGTCGTCGACGGGGTATGCGAACTACTACGTCGAGCAGTACGGCGCCGAGTGGCAGTCGTTCGCCACTCAGGTCACCAGCCTCATCTCCGAGGGCGTGTTTACCGACATCCCGGCTTTGCGCGTCTCCGTGCTGGAGGGTGGGTTCCTGTGGTTCCCCGTGTGGGGATGGCGGATGAATAAGGAGTGGAAGGGTCTGCGGCGCGAGGTTCCGTGGCTCGACCGTCCTCCGCTGCACATCATGCGCGATCACTTCCGATTCTCGACCGCGCCGATCGACGCGGGTCCGCCGGAGCTGATGGCCAAAGCATTGCAGTGGATCGGCAATGACGACATGCTCATGTTTGCCACCGACTATCCGCACCGTCATGATGATGACATCGCCGGTTTCCTCTCCCTGCTGTCCGCGGAGGCGCGCGCCAAGGTGATGGCCGAGAACGCGCGGGAGTGGTACCGGCTCTGATGACGATGCGAGCGCGGACGGGAACGCAGTGATGATCGACTCACATCGCGAGCAGTTCGTAGAGGTGTTGTCGCGCATTCGCGGCCGCGACGTCGCCTCGGTCTCCGCACGGGTCGAGACCGAACTGGCCGAGCTGGCCGTCGTCGCAGATGTCGACGACGACCAGCTTGCGTCGGTGTGGGACCAGCTACTCGAGGCGTGCATCGAGAGCACCCGCGACCGCACCGTGGTGGCTTGGGAAGAGGCTGCGTTGTTCGGGGAACGCGCCGCGAATTCTGGACAGTCGCTGTCTGAGAGCCTGAATCTGGTGCACGGGCTCCGTCACCTCGCGATGGAGTGCCTGCGAGAGCAGGCCACGGCTGACGACATCGACGAAATCTTCGTCATCGCCGGCTTCAATGGCATCGCTGAGACCATGAGCCGTGCGCTCCTCGACTTCAGCGCCGGTTACTTCAACGCCGAGATCGCTAATCAGGCCAGGCTACGCTCCCAGCAAGACGAGTTCGTGTGGAGCATCCTGACAGGCTCCGCCGAGGAGGTCGACGCCTTTAACCGCCTCGGTGCATACGGTCTTGACAGTGCCGCCGACTACTGGGCATTCAGAGCCCAGGTCGGCACCAACGAGGATTACGCCGATTTCGAGGAGCGGCTGGGACTCGCCGGTCAGGGTGCCGGACGCCGAGGGGTTTCAGCGGTCACCGGTGGTGAGGTGTGCGGTTTCGCCATCGCACCCCCGGTCACGGGAGGCAGCGGCCGAATCGGTGTCTCGGGCCCCGTGCAGATCTCATCGCTGCCGTCGGCGTTCCGACGTGCTACCCGGGCGTTCAACGCGGCGAAGATCGCCGGCATCGCAGGGGTGCAGAGCCTCGAGTCGCTTGGCATCGTTGCATCGATCATGGGTGACCGCGACATCGCCGACGTGACCACGGCGACGTATCTCCAGCCTTTGCGCCGACTCGGCGAGTACGGTGACACGCTCCTCGAGACCGTCCGGTGCTTCATTGAGAACGACTGCCAGGTCGATGTCACTGCTGACGCTCTCGCTCTGCACGTCAACAGCGTGCGCTACCGTCTGACAAAGGTCGAGTCAATCCTGGGTGTGTCAATGCGCGAGACCAAGACCCTTGTCGAATTCTGGTGGGTGCTGCAATTGCCTGACGGTCTGACTCTGGCGAAGTCCTAGCCGGTTCCTCATCAGTTGCTGAAATGGAAGTCAAATGACCACAATCGGTGAACCCGCACCGCACTGCACGTTCTACGATCAGGACGGCTCCTCCGTGACCGTCGCCGACTTTCGAGGGTCGTGGGTTGTGCTGTGGTGGTACCCGGAGGCAAACACGCCCGGATGCTCACGCCAGGCATCGTCCATAGAAGCGAGCCTTGACGCCATCACGCGTGACGGCACGGTTGTTCTCGGTGCTTCATTCGACCCCGCGGAAAAGAACGATAGCTTCGCCTGTGACAAGGGCCTGCGGTACCGGCTCCTGTCGGACCCTACCCGAGAGGCGGGCGCCGCTTATGGCGTTGACCGCACAGGCGAGGAAGAGTCGAGCGATCGAGCTGCTCGGCACACCTTCGTCATCGATCCGCGCGGGACGCTTGCGTTTCGGGAAGACGCGACCAGCCTCGACCTCGCCCGGTACGGCGAGCACGTGCTGGAAGTACTACGTGATCTAAAGGACGGCTGACGTCGGGATTTCCCGGTCAAACTCGGTGGGCAAGCCAGCAAGACAGCGCTGCGCCGTATGTGGAGCACATCAGCAGTGCACGGCCGCCCTACCCGCCCGAGAGGTCATTGCGGCCGGACCTTGCTGTCGCCGTGGCGGTGATGGATTGCGGCTAATGCGGCCGGGCATAGCGGGTCTGCGGTCCTGCCGGCAGGGCGACGAGCGGCATGGCGTCGTTGAGCCGCTGCGCGACGGCATCCAAATCGTCGTCGAAGAGATCGGCGTAGGTGTCGAGAGTCATCGCTGCCGACGCATGCCCGAGCATCCGCTGCACAGCCTTCACGTTCGCGCCCGAGCTGATGGCGAGCGATGCGGCCGTGTGACGGAGGTCGTGCGGAGTGAGCTGCGGAATCGACGGGTCGATTGCCTGCGCGCGCTTCACCGCGTTCGCGAACCAGCCTTGGCTGCCAGAGTTGCGCATGTGGTTGACCCCGTCGCCGAAGAGCAGCCCTTCCGGACCCTTGCCCGCGCAAGCTTCCTCGATCATCGGAGCGAGCCGCGGCGGGTACGGAACCGAGCGCCGCTCGTGCGTCTTGGGAGTGCCGACATGGATCTCGTAGGCGATCATCACCGCGTTCTCCTCAATGACAAAGCGGCGACGCAACCGATTCACGCTGCGCACGCGCAGTCCCGTCGCCTCGCCCCAGCGCAGGCCTGTATACGCCAGCGTCAGGACCATGGTCGGATGCGCCGAGCACGCGGCCAGCGTCGCCACCTGGTCGTGCGAGAGGTAGACGCGGCGCTTGCCCGGACCATTGCGAGGCAGATTGCGAATATGGCGGGCCGGATTGTTCGTCAATCGCCGATCGTCGATGGCGACATCGAGGATGCCGGCGAGGACCCCCAGAGCGCGAAGGACGACGGTGCGCGACTTCTGCGTTGCGAGCTCTGATACCCAGTCCTGGACTTCAGATCGCCTGATCGACCAGATCTCCCGATCTGCCCACATCGGAGCGACGTGATTGCGCCACGATTGCTCGAGCGTCGTGTAGTACGACGGCTTCGACATGGGCGGCTGCTTCGAACGCAGCCTACGGCGAACATGCGGACCGGAACCCGCGACGAGGACGGGTCGATGTACTCGCCCTTCGACTTGGACACTGTGACCATGGAGAGATAGAGCTGCGGCTTCACGCATCGTCGTGAAGCCGCGCTTCTGCGTCTCGGTGTGATCCGGCTTGCGATAGCGCACGCGGTAGCGGCGGCCCTTCGCCGTCTCGTACGGGGTGATGTAGCCCATCTCGACCTCCGTTCGGTGCGGATTGATCGTCCGTCTCCGGACAGTGTCGGTCACCGATCGGTCGTCGTCAACGCGACTGAGACGAGATGTGGATAGATGTCGGAGGACGTCGCCAACCGTCGTTGACGCAGAGGGTGGCGGGGCGGCTTCAGAATCCCCGTGAATTGGAGCGCTTCTGTAGGTAGCCCCGCTTGCTGCAAAGGTCCTGCCAGGCCTCTTCGTCGACCTGCGCGAAGAGGCGGCCTCGCACGCGGCAGACGTGTGCCCAGCCGTCCCGGCTGACCAGATCTTCTGACGGTACCGACCCGCTGTTTATGGCACGCAATACCTGTGCGTCGCTCCAGCTGGTGATGCTCATGGGTGTAAGTCCTTTGAACTCGCTCTCGTCCTCAGAACCTATCCAAAAGGTGGGTCGCGATCGCCTCACTGAGCGGTATCGGAACAGCGTTGCCGATCTGCCGCGCGATCGCCGTCTTTGAGCCGACGAACCGGTGCGTGTCGGGGAAGCCTTGCAGCACAGCGGCCTCGTAGTGGGTGATCGCGCGATTCTCCGTGGGATGCAGATAGCGGCCTTTTTCGGGCTTGAAGAACTCGGTACGTATCGTCACCGATGGTTTGTCCCAATGCAGTCGACCCATGACGTCGCCGGACCCGCTCTTGTGCCCGATCCAACATGGCGCCTTGAGTCGATCCGGCAGGTCGAACCTGTTGCCGCCCTCTGGAATCTCGGGGAAGCGAAGTTTGGAAATCTCGGCGTAGTCGCGACCGACGTGAAGCTCGAACGGGCGGAACACCCCGGGGAGCTCGACACCGAAGAAGGTCTTGAACCGGTCGTCGAGCCTGGTCTCGGTGACGGTCGGGACGATGTTCTTGAATGCTTGGCGCACGGTGCGATGCCGCCCTACGTGCGTCGGCTCGGGGATCCCGATCGCGGGCAGATCGCGGTGGCGGCCGATCAGGATCGCACGCTTGCGCGCCTGGAACGCGCCGTAGTCCGCCGCGTTGAGGATGTCCCACTCGAAGGTGTAGTCGCGCAGGAGCCCGTCGGACTGGGTCGACTCGCTGAAGTCCCGGAATTGCTGTGACTTCGCGAACGCCGCCACGTTCTCGACGACGAAGTACCTCGGCTGAGCGCGGAGGATCGTCGCCGCGTACTCCTGCCACAGGTAGTTTCGCGAGTCACCGCTGTCACGCTTTCCGAGCATCGAGAAGCCCTGGCACGGCGGGCCGCCGACGATGACATCGATCTGCGGGACGTCCTCCTCCTTCAACCACGTCTCGATCCCGCCGCGATAGACGAGGTCAGGGCCGAACGTGGCCGCGAAGGTCGCGGCGGCGGCGGTGTCGAGCTCGACGGCGCGCTTGACTCGGTAGCGATCCGATGCGGCATGGAATCCGGCCGTGAGACCGCCAGCACCGGCGAACAGGTCGAGCACCGAGATGGTGCGGGTCGCGCTCGTGTCAGTCGTCGGGGTCTCGACGTGCACCGGCGCCTGCAGAGTCATCGGGTCAAATCTACTGTGGAGGGGAGGAGGTTCAGCGGATGCCGGACAGCGAGTCGGACGCCGTCCCTCGTCGTGCCGAATCCTGGGCGAGCACACCGGGTTCGCGTGCGTCGATGCAGTCGAACCGCGGCCGCGATACGGCTCCCGAGTTGGCTGTCCGACGTCGCCTGCATGCGATGGGCCTCCGCTATCGGGCGTCGGTGCGTCCGATGCCGAATCTACGTCGAACCGCGGACATCGTCTTCACGAGAGCGCGCATCGCGGTCTTCATCGACGGATGCTTCTGGCACGGCTGTCCGGAGCACTATCAGGCCCCCGTACGCAACGGTGACTTCTGGCTGGCGAAGCGCCAGCGGAACCGAGAGCGGGACGCCGAGACGGATGCGGCCCTTACTGCCGCCGGGTGGACGCCGCTCCGGTTCTGGGAGCACGAGGTGCGTGCCGATCCCGCACTCGTGGCCGCCACTATCGCCGCAGCTGTGCGCCGGTCGATAGCCTGACGACATGGCTGACAGATCTTCGCTCAAGGGCTGGGTACTCGCCGCACTCCGGGAACTCGACGGCGAAGGCAAGATCGTCGAGGTCTGCAAGATCGTCTGGCGCGATCACGCAGACGAACTCGAGGCTTCCGGCGATCTGTTCTTTACATGGCAGTACGACATCCGCTGGGCGGCCCAGTACCTGCGCGACAACGGCTATCTCGTATCGGTGCAGAGGCGTCGCGACGCACCGTGGGTGTTGAGCGAGCTTGGCCGTACGACAGATCCGGATGCCGCGGCCGAAGCCGCCGGACGTCGCTGAGGCTCAGCTGAGGAGGAGCGCGCTCGGCGCACCCTTCCAAGTGACTACGAGCTCGTCCCGCGCACGGCTCGCGGCGACATAGAGCAGCGAGCGGAATTGCCTGTCCTTGTCGGGCTTGTCCTCTTCCGGCACACCCTTGTATGCCGCCGGTGGCGGGAAAAGCCCGTCGGAGACGTCGAAGAGCACGACGCGCGAGAATTCCATGCCCTTCGCGGTGTGCATCGTCATCGCGACGGGCTGGCCGCCCGTGACCCGCGGTTGTGTGATGAGCGCGACCGATACATCCCGCTGCCCGAGCCCCTGCTGAACCTTCTTGGCTGCGTTGTTCGAAGACGCAAGGATTGCGATCGTCTCCTTCCGCACGCCTTCGTCGATCCACCGCGAGATGTCTGCGGCGATCATGTCCAGTTGTTCGGCATCCGACTTCGCGGCGTGCATGGACGGCTTGGGTCCGCTGCGCGCCGATCGATAGCCGGCGGTCGACACCTCGAGGCCTTCGGCATCCTCGTACTCCTCACCAGCGAGCACCCCGAGGGCGAATCGCAGGTTCTCGAGCGTCGTCCGGTAGTTGAGCGTGAGGCGGCGCGATCGCCCCTGAATCTTGATGCCATAGTGCTTGAGTACGGTCGGCCGACCGTAGATCCGCTGGTGGCTGTCGTCCGCGATGAAGAGGTCGTTCGGGCCCTCCTCCACGATCGCGCGCATGAGCTTCCACTTCGACGGTTCCAGGTCCTGGCCCTCGTCGACGAGCACATGATCACCGAAGACGGTCCCGCTCGTCGTCAACCAGTGGGCGCCGATGGCGGCGATCTCGCCGTAACCCAGCTGGTTCGCGATGCGCTGGTCTTTGCGCATCTGCTCGACGACGGCCCAGACCGACGCCCGCTTGCCGCGGTCGAGTGCCACTCCGCGCCCAGGACGCCGCACGGTGAAGTATGCGTCGGCATCCATGATCGCGTTCGGGAGCACGACCTGCGCGTACTCGTCCTCGAAGAACGGCTTCGACTGGAGCGAGATGGGAAGCGCGGATCCCGCTTGGGTGATCGCGGCCGGCCATTCGGAGTCAGCGGGTGATGCCGTCCTTTCACGTGTGGAGCCGATGGTCGCGAGCGCGGATGCCCCGAACTCGTCGCCCGCGCGGAGGCGCACCTCGGCCGCGAGTTGATCCACTCCTCGCACCAGTACCCCGGCGTCGCCAAGCTTCTCGGCAATCGGAACCGTCGGATCGAGGCGTTCGAGATCGCGCCGCAGGTTCTCGGCGAGGGCGCGGGTGAAGGTCGTGAGGATCACCCGCGCGCCCGGGGTCGCCAGCGCAAGCCGGCGGGCGCGATGCAGGAGGACGACGGTCTTGCCTGTTCCCGCGCCACCACTGAGGCGGAACGCGCCGGAGTAGTCCCTCTCGACGTACTCCCGCTGTTCGGGGTGCAGGAACACCCGCCACGCGCCGAAGTCGCCGTCTTCGATGATCCGTCGCAGTTCCTCGCTGTCGGCCGCGTAAGTGAACTGCATGCGGGATGCCGGATGCTCCAGCGCCGCGAGCACCTTGGTAGCCTCGTCGGCGTCGGGAGCGATCTCCACGGGCTTGTCCAGACCGAGTTCAGCCTTGATGACATGCAGAGCTTCCCGCGCGGCCATCGACAGCAGGACTTCCTGCTGCCAGGGGGTGTCGAGTTCCTCCGCAAAGGCGAGCACGGCGTCTTCGTCGGTGAGCTCGAACGCCGCGTCGGCCAGTTTCTGCGGGAATCCGAACTGCTCGGTGAGGTCGGTGACGAAGTATCCGAGTTCGGTGAACAGCGGCTTCGACGCCGAGGCGACCGGCGGAGTGGATTCGGCGGCGGGAGCCGACACATCTGGTTCATGCGCCGCGATGGCCTCGCGCAGCTCGAGCACCCCGTTGACCGGGTTCACGTGGAGGGCGAGGTTCTTGGCCTTCTCGGTGCCCTCGTCATGGTTCCACGTGCCGGCGTAGATGTAGTGGGTGTCACCCTGCGGGGGATCGATCCGGAACAACACCGCCCGAAGGTGGATGTCGACGCGTCCCGTGCGCGCGCGCGAATCGACGGATCCGTTGATCGGCTCGATGTGAAGGCCGGGTGTCGCGTCGCTCTCGCCGAGCTTCTCCAGGAAGGTCTGGATCTTCGCCTTCACGTCGTTCCCGTGCTTCGGATGCTTCTTCGCAGCGATCGTGATCAACGGCATGTCAGGTTCCTCCGATCAAGGCGGTCACATCGGCGGCGAGGTTCACGGACTTCGGGTCGATGAGGGTCCAGCCGTCCGCTTCCAGCATCTCGTGCTCGCCGTCCTGCAAATCGAGCGCGATCGCGACCTGCGGCCTCGGCCATGCAAAGGAGAGTGGGATGCCGCCGGCCGCCTCCACGCCCATCTCAGGCTGCGGAACAACGGCTGCAGCGAGTTGCTCGATCACCGCGAGTTCGCCGTCTCTGGCGTGTTCCGCCAGGGCGGCCCACTCCGCGGGGAGCTCGACGGAGGTCGCGGCAGACGCGACGGCGGACACGGTGGCGAGTCGCGACCTCGTCGTGACCTCGACCCCCGACATGTCGCTGCGCCACCCCACGATGTTCGACAGGTGCAACCAGAGCCGCCATGCGCGATCGAAACCGGCGGTCGCCAAAGCTTCGTCGCGATCGTCGAGCACGAGGGCGAACTCGGTGGTGCCGTGTTGCTTGAGTCGCGTGGTCGACACGAGAGGACCGTGGGCAGTGACCCAGTCGGGGGCCGAGACCGTCGTCTTGGGCAGTCCCTCGGTGAACACCCGCGCGGCGCGCTCGCGCGCCGACTCGGCGCCGAACGGCGTCGACACCGCGCCCTGCCGCAGGATCATCGGCAGCACCCTCGCGACAGTGTCGCGCCGCTTCGCTTCGTCGTCCGGCCTCTGCATCCACTCCATGAGCAGCGTGACGGGATCGACGGTCAACTTGCCGAGTTGTGAGAGGGGAAGCTGTGCCTGCGCGGCCACTTTCTCCGCCCACGCCGGGACGAACCAGGATGCGTCCAGGTTGTCGCCGGTGAGATCGGCCCACGTGACGGCCACCACTCGATACCCCAGACCGCGCGCGGCGCTCCGCTTGTCGGCGTCGTCGCCGAGCCGGTTGTGCCCGACCGTGGCATGGAATGCCTTGCCGTCGGTGTAGATCGCGATGGGCTCGGCGCCACCGCCGAACTGCTCCAGGACGAAGTCAGGCTGGGTGGGTCCGAGGGGTACCTGGGGACGCAGCATCCAGATCCGGGAGTCACCCGGGAACGACACCTGCACTTTGTTGCCCCAGTCGCCGGGGATCTCCTTCACGGTGCCGCCGAGCGTCTTGGCACGCTCGATGAACGTCTGGCGGAAGAGCTGCTCGATGACGGACTCACCGAGCGGGACGCCCGGGTCCACGTCCGTGACGTCGAAATGCGCGGCGGGAGCATCCTCGGACACGTCGAGCAGCTTTGCGAGAGCTTGCTCAGCCGACGCACGCGAGAGGGTCGACGTTCCGGGAGCGAACGGCAGAAGGCAGCGGTGACACGCGGTGCGCTGCTCGTTCTGGCACTCGCAGTCCTTGAGCACATTCCATGCTGCGGTGAGGATGCCGCGCAACCGGGTCGGGTCGGCGAGTTCGGCGAGATATCCGGTTCCGCCGGGAACGGTGTCGTGCACCAGCAGGGCTTGGGCGGTGCCACCGTCGTCTCCGCCGAGGGGTTCAGTGACCGGGACGATCCGCAAGTGATCGGGGTCACCGCCCATCGACTCGCGGAGACCGAGCAGCACGGCGGCGCTCAGGCTCGGGACCACGACGCCGTCGCCGAGCGTCAGTGCGGGCGGCAGACGGAGGAAGATGCCCTGCGTGACCAGCGTGCGTGTGAGTGCGAGAGTGACCGTCCGCTCGGATGCCTGGTCGCGGCGGGGGCACCACGGACGATGGTCGCGCCGGTTGTTGCCGCCGGCCTGCGAGTCGAGCTGGCCGCACGTGTCGCACACACGGAACAGGGGGCCGGTGACTTCGGCACCGGCGAGCAACCTGCTCGGGCCGCTGCCGGAGCGCTTGCCCACGTTGATCCAGCGGATCGTGAGATCCCGCGCGTAGGTGACGCCGAATCCGGTGCCCTGGTCGTACCAGCGTCGGACGATGCCCGCGGGGTCGAGGTCGGCCGCGACCTTCACGGTGAAAGCGGTGCGCCGCCGGTCGTCGCTGCGATCGCCGATGACCGCTTCGTCTCGTCGGGCGACGGCCGACACGGTCTTGAGTTCGGCGACCGGCATCCGCTGCGCGGTATCCCCGATGCCCTTCGACCGACAGCGCGGGCACTCGGTGACAATGCCGTCGGCGGCGCGCCGAGCGAACCCGCACGCGGGGCAGAAGGTCCAGTCCTCGACCGCCTCGCCGCCGGGCCCGAGATCGACCGCGTCGACGGGGATCTCGAGCCCCTGGGCGTAGAAGTACGAGCCCGGGGCGAGCTCGTGGATCGCCACTGCCGCCCCACGTTCGTAGGCGTACGTGTCGTCGTGCCACTCGGACGTGTCGGGGTCGATCCACGACACCGCCGCGTCGAGACGCACCGAGTCGTCGAGGAGCGTGTAGTTCGGCAGAAGGCCGAAGCGCTCCAGTGCGCTTATCCAGTAGTCGTCGGTGAGGGCAGTCTGCTGCGCGCGAAGCATCCGATCCGCCGCCTGAGCGGCGCGGAAGGCGTCCTTCGCGTCGCTCTCGACGCCGAGCTCCGCCGCTTTCTCGAGGTCGGGGAGTGCGTTGCCGATTTCTGTACGCCGCCGGGTGACGGTCTGCAGCTCGACGTTCCAGCGGTGCACGGCATCGCGGACGGATGCGGCGAGACCCGACGTGCCGGGCTCTCCCGGCGGGGTGACCCACTCGCGCAGACGGTCGGCGGCCGCCGAACCCAGGCTCGGGAATGTGCCGAGGAACGCCTCGACGAGGTCGGCCGCGCTCTCGTCGGCGAAGGCGACGGCGTCACCGAGGAACGAGCCCGACTCGCTCGTCTTCAGAACGTCGCGTGCCTTCTGTACGGTGTCGGCTTCGGCGGAGCGACGGTCGAGGATCGATGCGAAGTACTGGCGTCTCAGGATCTCCTGGGCGTCGACGAAAGTCGCCGGGGGGCGCACGGCGCCGTTGATGACCGACAGCGGATCGCCTATGCGGGGAAGCTGATCGCCGCGCCCGGTCACCGTCGCAACCGACAGCGCGTTGCCGGTCAGGCGTCCAGCACGCCCGACGCGCTGCAGATAGGAGGCGACGCTGCGAGGGAGACCCGCGAGCATGACGGTCGACAGGTCGCCGATGTCGATACCCATCTCGAGCGTCGGCGTCGCGACGAGAACGTTCGGTGCCGAGGGGTCGCCGGACGACAATTTGAACCCGTTCTCGTATTCGAGCCGGATCTTCGTGTCGAGCAGGCTCGTGTGTTCCCGCGCCACGACGCGTCGCATCGATCCTTTGTCGTAGAGCGTGCGGTAGTAGTTCTCCGGGGAGCTCGCCGCGGGGACAAGGGTTCCCGGGCACCGCGCCGAGACGCAGGGCCCGCCGCGGAGTTGACCGAGCGCGTCCGCGGTGCCGGTCACCGGATTGCGGCACACGTCGCATTCGAGGCGCAGGTCACCGCGGGTGAGGGCCACGCCGTCGACGGGTTCGACGACGATCGCCGACGGCGGCAGCAGGTATGCCGTCGCCGCGCCGCCCGACACGGGGTGCGAGCGCACAAGCCCCGTCCGCTCGAGTTCGGCTAGCAGCGCCGACGTGAGCCGCACTCCGTCGGTGGGGGTCGAGCCGAGCACCTTCCTCGCCCAGATCGCGTACCAGCTCTGGGCCGACGACACGACGTCGAGGTGTGTGCGCTTCGCGTCGTCGCCGGTGGGTGCGTGCGGGCCGACGCGCGGGTAGCCGGGGGCGTCACGGCCGGGTGGGAACGCCGGCATCCCGACTCCGCGCGGCCTGCCGCCCCAGATCGGCCAGCGCTTGCCGTCTTCCTCGATGTAGCGGGTGAACCACTCGTGGCCGATGGCGCCGCGGTCGCGCATCCGCTCGAGCACACCGCGCACCCACCGCACGACGACCTCATCGGGGCTGGAAGCCGGGTCGAGGCCGCCGATCACGCCGTCAGCCGGTGTCTCGTCGAGCACCTTGCGGCCGGCCGCGCGCATCGACGCCTCGGTCGTGGAGACGGATGCCGCGAGGCTGCCGGTCAGTTCGAGCGTGCGTCCGACGCGCGACTGCAGGCCGAACTCCATCGCGAGGTCGAACTGCAGCCGACGCTTGACGCGCGTGAGTACAGCGGCTGGGACGCTGCGGAGCGTCGGCGCCTTCCAGAACTCGATGAACTCGTCGCGGTCGACCAGGTCGGGCGGCAGCAGTCGGTAGCGGGCGTCGGGGTCGTCTCCGGCATCCTGCACGAGGAGGTTCGCGATCTCGTCGAGCGGCGCCGAATCGTCGGCGATGCCGTGACGGATCGCGTTGCGCAGCGCGAACACGTGCGCGCGGCTCTGCACGAAACCGGCGCGGTGCGCGGCATCCTGCACACTGTCGGTGAAGACGAGTGCCTTCTTCTCGGCGCGGTCGAGGTCGGCGTCGCCGAACAGGGTCGTGACGACGACAGAGAGCATGGTCGCCATGGCACTGCCGAGGAATCGGATGCCGTCACGTCGGCCGCATGCGGGGCACATGTCGTCGCGCGAGTCGTCGTCGACCTCGCCGGTGGTCAGCGCGAGCACGGGGAGCGCGGTGCTGTCCTCAATATCGGAGGGCGGAGCTGTGAGGAGTGCGCGATGCTCGTGGTCGAACCAGGCGAGACCCTGCACCGGGTCGCCGCCGAGCGAGGCGTCGGCCTCGACGGGAGCGTGGAGGAGCGCACGGAAGCGACTCTTGGTGTCGCGCGCCGCGTGATCGCGCCGGATGTCGTCGTCGGTCGCCGAGAGTTCGTTGCCGACCGGCGCGAGCTGGACGCCCCAGCCGCTGCGCCCGCAGTGACGGCAGTAGACCGCGGGGAACCAGTTCGTCTCGACAGAGTCGTCGTGGCCGGGCGCGACGGGGCCGTCGTCGGCCCAGTGGAACCGCGCCGTCGACGTGGCGGCGCGGTCGATGCGCGTGAGTTCGCGGATCCACAGGTGCAGGTCGATCGACAGCGCGTCCCGACCGACTCGCGCGCGAACATAGCTCAGTGCGGCGAGGACGCGCGTGATGAATATGCGACGTTTACTGCTCCGCTGTTCGAAGGTCTCGGTGATGCCGAGGCCGGGGGGAAGCAACTCATCGGCGAGTCCGTCGATGTCGATCGCGGTCTCTGCACGTTGTGCGATCGCCTGGACGAGGGGATGGGATGCCACCGACGCGAGGAGATCCCCGTCGGAGGCGTTCGACCAATCGACGGCCGAGCCTTCCTCGAAGAGTGTGATCAAAACACGTTGGGCGAGGATCCGCGATGCGATCTCTTCGCCTTCGGTGTGCAGCGCGACGATCTGTGCCACGAGGGAGTTGTCGAGCGCGCGGGGTCGGCCACCCAGCTGGGTTCCGCCTGCGCGCGAGCCGTTGACCCACTGACGCATCGACTGGCGGGTATCGCGCACGACGCTGTCGGCAGGGAACGGGGTGCCGAACACCGTCTCGGCGAACGCGAGCATGCGCGCGGGATCGCCGTCGTCGCCGAGGGTCGCGCTCGTCGCGACTGGGGTCACGTCGCCGAGCGGACCGCTGCCGGTCGGCTCGGGTGATCCGGCCGGGCGCAGGCGTCGCAGCGTCAGGCCGAGGCGTCGGAGCAGCATCGCCACGTCAGTGCCCTGAGCGCCGTCGTAGGTGTGGAATTCATCGAGCACGAGGTACTGCAGACTAGTCGCCGCGGCCGCGAGCAGCGGCTGGTCGGCGCTGCGCAGCAGCAGCTGATCGAGCATCTTGTAGTTGGTCAGCAGGATGTCAGGCGGCTCAGACCGGATCGTGTTCCTGTCGTTGATCAAGCCCTCTGCTGTCACCCGCGTGCGGGTGCGCCCAGTCTCACCGATGTAGATCGCGGCGCGGACACCCTTGAGCGCATCGTGCCCACGGATCAGTTCGGCCAGGCGACGTGACTGGTCGTTCGCGAGCGCGTTCATCGGGTAGAGGATAAGCGCCTTGACTCCGGTGTCGCCCGCCGCCTTCGCGCGGATGACATGGTCGAGGATCGGGTAGAGGAACGCCTCGGTCTTGCCCGATCCGGTGCCCGTCACGACGAGCGTCGGCAGGGGAGCGGTCTTGACCGGCCCATCGGGCTGCTCGCCGAGGTTCGCCGAGCTTAGTCGCCGGAACGCCTCAGCCTGATGGCCGTACGGAGTGTGTCCCTCGTACCAGCCGAGCCCATCACGCCAGCCGGCGTCTGCTGCGCGGAACGGCACACGAGCGCGGACGTAGGGTCCGCGGAAGATGCCGTCATCGGGGTCGTCCAGGAAGTCACGGAGTGCACCCCGCGCCTCCTCGTCTGAGAGCGCGAACGTCGTCGTCAGGTAGTCGACGAGTCCGGATCGGACTTGGGCCGCCTGGCGCGAGGGCAGCAGTTCGCTCACGAGCGCTCCTGCAGGATCCGCTCGAAGTGCGCGTACGCCTGCCGCATGTCGGCCTCGCGGTCGAGGGTGACAAAGGGGAGGTAGTACTCGTACGTGTTGCCCGACCCGTTCGTCGCGGTTCGCTCTTCCTGTGTGATTGCGTCGCCCTTCTGGCGCCAGACCTTCAGAACCTCGTTTGGGACGACACGGCCGTTCGCATCGTAGAAGTAAGGGGACAGTCCACGGCCACGTTCGTAATCATGAAGGACGGGGAACTGCGTTCGATAGATCGTGCACAACTCGTCCGCAGATATGCCGAGCGATATCGCCACGATTGCGTCTATCTCGACGAGCGCCTGACGCCGGTCGGCAGCCCGCCGAAGTGGCGTCGACGGGGTCCAATGCGAATTTCCGGGCCACATTCCGCTGCGCCCTTTATAGTCCAGGCCGCCGGCCCAGGTGGAGTCCGTGGTGAGACTTTGGATCAGGGCGTTCCACACCGGTGCGTACGCGTCGGTGAGACACGTGAGCCTGGCAGCGCGGAGCGCGAGATGCCCAGTCAGTTGACCGATCGGAGAAGGCAGACGCTCAATAGTCCGCCGTCGAAGTGCCGACTTCGGCACCGCGCGGACCATGAAATCGAGTGGGAGTGAGACAAATGCGCCCAAGAGGGCGAGCAAGGTTGTCGCATCGGCATCGGGTGCTGCAAGGGAGTTAATCCCGTCGACATGCGCGGCACCCGGCGGGATCAGCGCAGCGCTGAGGGTGCGCTCGCCGGTGTTGGCCGCCATCGCTCGCCATGCAATCCTGAAGTAGCCGCGTGTGTCGATGTCTGTCTGCCGGTAGGCCGCGCCGTAGACGCCCGCGTCCACCGCTGGTTGATATGCGGTGATGGGATGCGCGTTTGATTGAAGCTCTTCGAGATCAACCAGCGACCAGTCCTTGTTGTTCTTGAGCGAAGGATTCGGATACTTGTAGAAGCTGGACCCCCCGAACAGGTGTGGACCCTGCAGGATCACTTGCTCCCAGGACTTCGGGTGCCCCCACTCCTTCTCGAAGTAGCCGCGGGTGAAGTCTGCGCCCTCGTCCCATCCCGTCGAGAAGATCAGCGGCAACGCACCGACGCGCTCAGCATTCGCTGTCTTGTTCATGGCGGAGGCGATCCCTGATGTGGGGGCGTAAACCATTCGGGTTCTGCTGGGAGACGAGTCGGCCGCGTCGAGCAACTCATGCCAGGCGGTGAGCGTATCCACGGTCACGGTCAGCACGCGAGCCCTGTGCGGGCGCACGTCCCACTCCCCATCGTCGGTTCGGAGCCCGGGTTCCGGCCCCGAACCGTCGTGCCTCAGCGAGCCCGTTACCGTCTCGGGATGGTACAAGTTCGTTGCCATGATGAAGTTTGGATCGGCCTCAGCCGAGTACACATGGACGCCGTAGCTCACAAGGTTGTGGATTTCGAATAGGCGCTTCTCGTTGATGAACTGCCAGTGCCTTCGCAACCGGCGGTACGCAGACTCGCGCAGGGCGCCAGCGTTTTCGTCCGTGAAATGTGTCTCCGGATGTATGAGTGCGGCTACCCCTTCTGGTCCGGCATGGAGCCAGGTCTGGGACATGAAGCATCGATAGAGATCTGGGCGAAGCCCGCGCAAGAAGGGGTACTGCGTGGCGCTTCCGATGAAGGCTCGAGTGCATACGACCTCGCTTTCATCACCAACGACGGCGTTCCGAGCGACGGGATCCTCAGCTAGAAGCTTCTTACGGTCTCGAGCAATCACTGCAGATGGCTTAGCCACGAGCGCCCACCACACATCGAATTCAGCCATTGCAGCCGCGGGGTCGAAGTCCGGCCGGACCCACGGCGGATTCCCCACCTGCAGATCAAAGCCACCCCGCGCGAAGACGCCCGCGAAATCGAGCTCCCAGTGGAAGAAGCCGTTCGCTGCGCTCACCTCACCCGCGACGCGTAACCAGGGGAACCCCGTCTCGATGTCATCGCTGGGCGCGGCGCCGGCGTACCCGAGGTCGACGGCCTCGGCATCCGCGAGGTTCCCCCAGCTGGTCGGCAGGCCAAGCGTCTGGGCACCTTCCCCACCGCGGCGCGGCTTCGCCTCGCTGTGACGGCCGAGCGTCGCCTCCAGTCCCTCGATCCACTCGTCGAGGGTCGGCGGTGTGACACCGTGCGTGATCGGATCGATGAGCGGCCAGAACCACAACGCACACCAGGCATCCATCACCCGGCGAAGCCGCTGGTAGGCGCCATCGGGGTCGCGCAAGAACGCCTCGATGTCGGCGCGGGAGACTACCGTACCGCCGACCTCCGTCATTGTGCGCGGGTCGTGCCACAGCGTGATGTCACGACTTACCTGCGCCTCGGCGATCTCGAGCCGGCGGAGGGTGAACTGCCACAGCATCTCGACGCGGTGCGAGAGCGCGGTCAGACGCTTGAGCTGCGTGTTCGTCGGCTTGCGGCGGATCGCACTACGCCACGCGCGGAGGGCGGCGTGAGCGTCAGGTGCCAGTTCCTTCGCCTCCTTGGCGTCGACCGCCGAACCCCACCCGTCGGCGGGGAGCAGGAAGTGGTGGATCTTGCCCGAGGTCGCGCTGCCGACGCTTCCCTCGTTCATGTCGTCGACGAGGGTCGACACCGGCACGTCGGCGGGGGTGTCGTTGAGCCACGCCTTGTCGGTCACCTGCTTCTGCGTGTACACCGCACGGCGCGCGCCGATGAGCGAGTTGCCGCGGCGAAGGCGCAGGCCGAACCAGGGCGCCTTGAGTCCGTCGACCATCGTGTCGAGCCACAGCGAGATCTCGGCGAGTTCGACGGCGGTGGCGTTGAGGTCGACGCCGTACACCTGGTGCAGCGCGATCGCGGCCTTCGCCTTCTGCAGCTCGCGCGGGCGCTCGTCGGGGTCGATGCGTTCACCGGTCTCGTGCTCGCGGCGGTCGAGGTACTGCTCGGCGAGCTGCCGCACCGCTTCGATGGCGAATGCGCCCGACCCCAGCGCCGGCTCGCAGACCGACAGCCCGAGGATCTCTTCGGCAGTCGTACGGTGGCCGTCCTGGTCGAGCAGCTCTTCGAGCGCCTGCGAAACGACGAACTTCGTCAGCACCTCGGGAGAGTAGTACGACGCGGAGGTCTGCCGTTCACGGCCTGAGAGGCGGAACACGAACTCCCCGTCGCTGTAGCGGCGCGGCTCCCGCCGGCCGAGGTCGTCCGGGGGCCCGAGCACGAAGTCCTTCGCCGCGATGCCGTCGGCCCGTGACACCGGAACGACCCATGAGCCCTTTGACCCGTCGCCGCCGGGCGCGACTTCGAGGAGCGGTTCCTTCGCGAAGAAGCCCGTGTACGACATCAGCCCCTCGTACACCGCCCCGAGCTGGTTGATGCCGAGGTCGGCGTAGGAGATGAAGCCGCGGTCGCGGCCCTTCTTCACCTGGTTCTCGCGGGTGAGCAGCAGCAGTTGCAGCACGCGCTGGAGCGCGCCGTCGCCGAGGCCGACCTCGTCAATCAGCGAGGTCGCCGCCTTCGCGAACAGGTCGGCGTTTAGCGGGTTGAAGGTCAGTCCTTCGCGCATGGTCTCGTCGGCCTCGTGTTGAACGCAGGCGTCGTGCCCGGCATCCACGAGTCGGAAGAGGGTCGCGAGCGAGGAGTAGAGGTGCGTGCGGTGACGCGACTCCTCGCCCAGTTCGACGAGCACGAGTTCGCGCAGACGGTCGAGGCCGTAGCCGAGCGCGTACTCGGGGGCGCCGACCGGCAGCACCTTCATCTCGGGCGAAGCCTCGGCGTAGAGGAGGAAGAGGATGCGGTAGAGGTAGCGCAGCGACTGGCGTGCGAGCACGTTCGCGTCGCTGTCGGGCAGCGGGTCGAGCCCCTCGGCCTTGCGGCGCCGGACGACCTCATTCGCGATGATCTCGATCGACTCGCGCACACCCTCGCGAAGGTCTTTCGAGACGCCGACGGTGTGCTTGACCGAGTCGTCCAGGGTTTCGGCCCACCACGTGGTGCCGTCGACGTCGGGTAGCACCGTCTCGCTGCTGAGCACGGCGACGGCGCGGTCGAACTCGCCAGCGCGCTTGGTGTCGTTGCGGTCGAGCGCGAGCTGCAGGTCGACGGCCAGGTAGCGGCCCTCGGCCCACCGGTCGCGCTCGGCGAGGAGCGCCCACGTGCCCGACAAGACCACGGCGAAGGCCGGCGTGTCGTCGCCGCTGAAGAGGTACGAGAGGCAGCGGGCGACCGAGGTGACCGCGTCAGCGTCTTCGGGGGTGAATGGCTCGAGGAGGGTTGCGGAATCCTTCGCCAGCAGATCGGAGAGGTCGTCCACACGCCGTGCGCGGACGACCGCCCCCGCGGGCGACTCCGGTGTGTCGGCGGGCGCGACCATCGTCACCGGACCGGTGACCGTGCGGTGCCAGCGTGCGTCGGCGTAGCCGAGGGCCGTGGCGAGGGGTGTGAGCACGGCGGAGTCGTAGGCCGCGGCATCCGTCGCCTCGCTCGCGAGAGCGCTCAGAAGGTCGCGTCGCACGCCGGCGAGGCGTGACGACGGCGTCTGCTCGCCGTCCTTCGCGCGCTCGTCCCATGACTTGCGGAGCGCCGCGACCCGAGACTGGAAGGACTGTTTCGTCGACTCGGTGTTGAAGTAGTGCTCGCTGATCCAGTCTTCGCCGACGACGAAGGCATCCGATGCCATTCTCAGTTCTCCTCGGGGACGATCACGAGCAACGGTCGGGCGAGCCGCCGCGCGGGCAGCATCGTCCGTGCGATCTCGGCCTCTTCGCGGACGCGGCGGGTGCGTGCGCGCAACTCTTCGATCTGCCGCTGCGATTCCGAGGCATCCACCCACTCCTGCACACGATCGGACCACTCGCTCACGCGGCGACGCACGTCTTGTGCCGCGGCCTCGGACGTCAGGCGCAGGTGCTCCTCGGCGGCGTCGACGGCCGTCGGGATGAGCTTCTGCAGGTCGTCGACGTCGCCCACGGGGGAGGGGTTGCTGCGGTCGTGCGTGACGCCGAGCTCGTCGAACGCCTCGGCGGCGTCGGCGAAAGGTTGCACCGACGTGCCGGAGACCGCGACCAGGTTCGTCGCGATGACCTGGCCGCGCTCGTTCGTGAGAGATCCCAGGACGAGGACCGTCGGCGCGAACACGTCACCGCGCACGACGAACACCTCATCGCGGCCGAGGCGGGCGAGGGTGCGATCGCCCGCCCAGTCGAGCACCGGATGCAGCGGGCCGAGGTAGTGGGCCTCGGGCCACAGCCCCTTCTGGTTCGAGCGGTCGTCGCGCGCTTCCTTGAGCGAGGCGTGCGCGAGCGTCGGCGTTATCGCGAGCTTCATGTCGTCGACGACGCGGCGGTCGGCGAGATAGGCCTGGGGGAGCACCGAAAGGCGCTGACGCAGATCGTCGGTCGGGCTGAGCTCCACCAGTCCATAGCCGGCGTGCTCGCGCCACTCGACGCCGCCCGCGGCCTGCGATGCGGCGGGGGTCTCGAAGACCTCCTCGAGCGCGGCGGCCAGGTAGGCGGCATCCGACGGGAACAGACCTGTCGTGATGCGCTCCGACACGGTCACCTCGGTGGTGGTGTCGACGTGGTGGTCTGCCTCATCGAGGATGAAGCTCAACCACGGGTCGGCGTCGTTCGCGGCGACCGCCTCGGGGGAGGGGATGACGTCTTCGAGGGACTGGCCCTTGCTGAGGGCGGACTCCACCGCCTTCTCTTCGGCGGCCACGCTGTAGCTGCCCATGAGTGCGCCGGCGTCTCCCAGTGCGCCGTGAGCCTCGTTCTCGCGCTTGACGAGGGCGGTGAGCACGCGCACGTCACCCGCGAACTTGTCGTGGCTCGGACGGAGCAGAAGCGTCGTGATCTGCGGCGCGTGGCGCTGCCCGTAGCGGTCGATGCGGCCGTTGCGCTGCTCAATGCGGATGAGGCTCCACGGGATGTCGAAGTGGACGAGCTCGTGGCACTGGGAGTGGAGGTTCACCCCCTCCGACGCGATGTCGCCGGTGACGAGGATGCGGATCGGGCTCGACGAGAGCTTGAAGGACTCGACGACCTCCTGCTGCTCGACGTCGGAGAGACCGCCGTAGAGGACGGCGACCTGCTCGGCCTTTAGGCCGAGGTGGGCCTGGAGCTCGCGTTGCAGCCAAAGGAGCGTGGGGACGCGCTCGGAGAAGATGACCGCCCGCATCTCGGAGGTTTTCGAGATGCCGATGCCCTTGAGGTATTCGATGAGCTTCTCGATCTTCGCGGACGGGCCGGCCGCGCTCGCCTGGGCGAGGGTGAGAAGTCGGTCGAGCGCCTCACGCTCGCGCTGCTGTGCGACGGTGAGCTCTTCGCCGAGCGTGCGGATGCGATTGCGTACAGACTCGACGAGCGCGGGCGGGCTCGACAGGTAGGCCTTCGCAAGGGTCCACGGGAACAGGCCCTTGTTCTCGCCCGAATACGGGCTTGTTCCCGCAGTCGGGTACAGCCAGACGTCCGCGAGCTCTTGAGCGACGGCATCCTCTTCCGGCGAGGCGTCGACGAGCAGATGCTGCAGCTCCTTGCGTTCCGCCCAGTCGTCACCGACTTCGCGCGCGACTTCGGCGGAGTGGCGGTGGCGACGAACGACGAGCCGGTCGAGCGCTGTGCGATCGATGTCGCCGTCGGGGCCGACCGCCGTCGGTTCGAGCAGGCGGACGAGCTCGGCGAACGACTCCTTGTTCCCGTTGTGCGGCGTCGCCGAAGCGAGGATCAGGGCCTCGGTGTTCGGCGCGAGGACCCGGGCGAGTGAGTTGTTCTGCGTACCCGAGCCGGTGAGGTTATGTGACTCGTCGATCACGACGGCATCCCACTGGTGCTTGCGGAGGTGGTTGAGGTAGCGGTCCTGTTTGAGCGTGTCCATCGAGATGATGACGCGCTTGTAGAGGCTGAACGGATTGCGCGTTGCCGGCAGCTTCTGGCGGACGCGCTGGATGCCGCCCGAATCGAGGCGGACGAAGGGCAGGGCGAAGCGGGTCCACATCTCGAACTGCATCTGCTCGAGCACGTGCTTGGGAGTGACGACGAGGATGCGCTCGCCGCGGCCCCGGCGGACGAGTTCGGACAGGATCATCCCGATCTCGATCGTCTTGCCGAGACCCACGGTGTCGGCCAGCAGGATGCGGGGGCGGAGGTTGTCATTGCTGAGCGCCTTGCGGACCGCGGAGCGCTGGTAACCGAGGGCATCGGTGAGCATCTGGGTCGAGACGGAGAGGCGGCCTTCGCCGAGGGGAATCGGCGTCTTGCGGAGCGTGGACTCGAGCCACAACCGCGAGCGACGGTACTTGGGGGAGTCGTCGGCGCGGACCTTCGTCTTGCGCGGGTCGTAGGGGACGATCTCGTCGAGGTGCTCATAGAACGCGGCGCGGGTGTCGCGCACGAGTTCGGAGAGCCCCGTGACTTCGATGAGGAGGCCGTCTTGCGTGGGGGACGCGTTTGTGACGAGCCAGTCCGCGTCGCGGACGCGGACCAGGGAGCCGGGGGCGACGTTGAGTGCGCTGCGCTCGGTCACCTCGGTGGCACTCACTCCGCAACACTCCCTCGTCCTGACACTCCACGACCTCGTCATCGTAGCCGGCCCGTCAGCGGCACCTGTCCGGGGCTCGGATCGGCCGACTCGCACCTAAGACATTAGGGGACTCTCATCTTTTGCCTATGCTCGAGAGGATTCGGGGCCGGTCGCGGGGGCGATGTCGGTGGTGGCCCCTAACGTCAGTCGGCTGGGCGGAGTTGCCCGGCGTGGACATCGTCCACTTGCTGAGGGGAGTAAGACTGTGACGAGCTGGCCGGAGCTCATGGATCCCGATTTGCGGGGCTACATCGAAGAGCGACAGGCGACCGCCCTGCGGACCTACGAAAACGATCCCGACCTGCTGCTGGAGCACGTCAGGCAGGAAGACAGCTTCCGCACCGGCGGCTACGGCACTCGGCAGATCAGCGAGCTGCTGCAGAATGCGGTCGATGCCATCGGGAGTACGGGCACAACCGGAACGGTGGAGTTCCGCATCGCCGATGGGGCGCTCTACTGCGCGAACGAGGGGGCAGGATTCACGCGGGACGGCGTCCGTGCGGTCACCTACGCCTTCCTCAGCACGAAGCGCGGCGAGGAGATCGGCCGATTCGGTCTCGGGTTCAAGTCGATCCTCGGCATCACCGACCACCCGCAGATCTACAGTCGCGCGGTGAGCTTCGAGTTCAACGCTCCCGACACGGCCGAGCTGTTCGCCGGCATCCCGACGGAGGGTGGTCGTCTTCCGCTCCTCCGCATCCCGACGGTCGCCCACCCCGTGCGCGCGGCGGCCGAAGATCCGAACCTCGCCGAGCTGATGTCGTGGGCGACGACTGTCATCAAGCTCCCCCTCACCCGTGAGGGTGAGCGACTCCGCAAGGAGCTCGAAACCTTCGAGGTTGAGTCGTTGCTGTTCTTCAAGCCGCTCGACCGGCTGCGGATCACGATCCAAGGGGCGCCGGGAGCCGGGCCGGTCTCCCGTGATCTTCTGCGAGCGGGTCACCCGGACGCCGGTGAGGTGCGCCTCATCGTTCCAGGATCGGAGCCCGTCCGCTGGCTCTACGCAGAGCGGTCGTACGAACCGACGATCGACGTGGCCTCGACCTTGCCCGAGACGTCGCGTCGGGCATCCATGACCGTGTCCTATGCCGTGCGCCCGGAGGGCCGTGCCGGTGTGGGCCGACTGTGGGCGTGGTTCCCCCTGATCGACGAGACGACGGCAAGGGGTATCTTCAACGCGCCGTGGCAGGTGAACGACGACCGCACGTCCCTCGTCCCTGGGTCACTCTTGAACCAGGCGATGCTCGGTGTCGCCGCCGACCTGTTCCTCGATGTCGTCACACGCGCAGCGACTCCGGCGGATCCCGCTGCGCATCTGGATCTGTTCCCCGCCCGCGGACGTGAGCTGCGCAGCAATGCCGACAGGTTCCTGTCGCAGGCAATCCCCGAGCGTGCAGCGAAGCGTCCGATGATCCCGGACACGACCGGCGAGTTGAAGATCCCAGCGTACTTCGAGCGCGTTCCCGATCTGCAGAAGGCCCCCATCACGCCGTCGGCCGCGCGCGCGTGGCAGGAACGCGCGCCACGCAAGACGATGCCGCATTGGCAGTGCTTCACGACGCCCACCCGCCGCCTTCGGCTGCGCACGCTGCTCGGTGGAACCGATGAGGAGCGCTCGTCGCGGGAGAGCGGCGTGGCAGCGTGGCTCGAAGAGCTGGCCCACGCCGGCGCCGTCGAAGACGTCGAGGCCGCGATCTCCATCGCCGCGGCACTGGCGCCCGTGTCTGCTGAGATGAAGAGCGTGGTCGGTCCCGCGCCCATCGTGCCGCTCGAAGGCGGGGGCTGGGCACGGGTGGATGCATCGACTTCGGTGCTTCTGCCACTGGACGGCGCCGATGTGCCGCACGGGGTGCGGACGGTACGAGCGGACATCGCGGCCTTCGGCACGGTGGCGGACGACTTGCGCTTGCTGGGGTTCCGCGTCGTCTCGGCTGACGAGACGGCATCAGCGTTGGCGTACGGTGCGTCCGATCGTTGGGGGCACGACGAGTGGGGGAGATTTTGGGGCGTCCTCGGGAGTGCGACTCCGGCGGTGGCGTCGGAGGCGATTCGCCGGGTTCGTGAGCGTGGGGTTGACATCCTCGTCCCGACCGTGGCCGGCGGTTGGCGCCCTGCGCGCGAGATCCTCGCCGATCCGGGATTCGCGAGGGCTGTGCCCGCGCGC
The DNA here is from genome assembly GCF_039531105.1 of Microbacterium lacus. Lineage (NCBI taxonomy): Bacteria > Bacillati > Actinomycetota > Actinomycetes > Micrococcales > Microbacteriaceae > Microbacterium > Microbacterium lacus. The sequence continues at coordinate 2,582,490 of NZ_BAAAPK010000001.1, read as the reverse complement.
CACTTCGACGACGCCAGGGTGCCCAGTGTCGCGCTCGTGAGGGCCGCGGGAGCCGTCGACACCCCGATCGGCGACTACCCGCTCGACCGGGATTCGCTGAGGCCGCACTATGTGTCAGCGGTGGAGAAGATGGCACGCGCTCATCTCCAGCGCTCGGGCTTCAGTGACGCGCGCGTCGTCGTACCTGACGGCGACGGAGTGGGGCCTCTCGACGTCCTTGCCGACGACCTCACCGACGAGGAGCGGGTCTTCTGGACGCGCGGTGTACTCCGGTTCATGGCGAGCCGCGAGATCACGCTGAGGGTCCGAGTCGCACCGGGGAAAGTCGCCGAGATTCCGGCATCCAGCTTCGAGTGGTGGACCGTTCGCAACTACGGCCGCGTTCTCACCACCCGGGGGGTGGTGCGGCCCATGGAGGCGGTGTCGTCCCGACTTCATGTGTTCGGTGCGTTCTTGCCCGTAGTGGCCGACGCGGAGTTCAGCGTCACGCTGGGGCTGCCCAGTCAGCTCGATGCGGTTCCCGCTCAACACCTAAATGCCTTCTTGGCCACGGAGGGATACGGCGTGTCCGACGCGAAGGCATTCGCGGAGCTCGTCCGCGTGTGCGCATCGCGCTCCGACGTCGCCATCCCGGACACCATCCCTGCCGTTTCCAAGGGCGTGGTGACGCTCACACCGCGACGTGAAGTCGCGGTGACGATGAAAACGAGCGATGTTGCGGCGCTCGACGAAGCGTCGGTCGCGTACATCCCGACGGACGGTGACTTCGGCGAACTCGTCTCGAAGTGGGAGCTGCTCACCGCGGGTGATGCACTGCAGCAGTCACTCGAAGTCATCGGCGTCGGCGAATCCACGCCGGTGCTCGACATTTACCCCAGTCTGCAGGGACGCGTGACGGCGCGCCTCAACAAGCAGAAGATCGCGCGGGCCGAGTCCATCTTCCGCGTACTGCAGAGTATCCACGGCGTGTCCAAACGCCGCCTCGTCGCGGCGAAGCAGGACGGTGTCGTGATCGTCGATTCGTCTCTGGACTCGGAGCAGACGCTCGAACAACTCGCGCGCGCGCTGGATCTGGGGCTCACCGCCGGTGATGTCAAGGGCGTGCTCCGCGACGACGAAGACGCGCGACGGAGCGAACTGATCGAGCGCGCGCAGGTGGCGCGCAACAACGAGTCTCGTCTGCTCATCCTCGTCGGAGCTGAGGTCCTCCGGCAGCGTCTGCCGAACGGACTGCTTGCGGCCGTGGAGTCCCGCACCGGGATCCTCGGCGATCGGGAAGTCGCCGAACTGTTCCTACAGGTCCATGGGCAGGACGCCGTGCGCGCTTTGCGGGAGGACCTGACCCGAGTAGGTGTTCCCGTCCCTCGCCAGTGGGACGGTTCGCCCGCTGCGCAAAGCGCGGTCAAGCTCCTCGGGTTCGACACATCTTTCGCGGGTGCACGCGAATCGCACCCGCCCTCGGTCACCCAGGTGCAGGGGCAGATCTTCCTCAACGAGTTGCACGACTTCCAGGCCGCGCTCGCAGAGCAGATCACCGAGCTCGCCACCACCGCTGATCCTGCGAGGAAAAGGGGACTCCTCTACTTGCCCACGGGTGCCGGGAAGACCAGAGTCACCGTCGAGGCGCTGCTCAGGCTCATGAAGATCGGTGCTGTGGAGTCGCCGCTCCTCTGGATCGCCCAGAGTGAGGAACTCTGCGAGCAGGCGATCACGGCCTTCACCGAGGTCTGGCGGTGGATCGGAGATGAGCGCCCGCTCGACATCAGTCGCTTCTGGTCAGGTCACGAGCTCGATGAGTCGAACGAAGAGTTGCAGATCGTCGTCGCCATCGACGCGACGCTGCTCAGTCGGCTCGGCGAACCGCAATACGCGTGGCTGACTCGCCCGGGCATGGTCGTCATCGATGAGGCACACACCGCGGGGACGAAGACGTATACCGACATCCTACGCAACCTCGGACTCACCGCGGCGCGCACCGACCGGCCTCTGTTGGGGTTGACGGCGACTCCGTTCCGGGGCCGCAATGAGGAGCTCAATCGACGGTTCGTGGAGCGGTTCGGGTCGAACCGGCTCGAGGCGCTGGACCCGGAGGATCCCATCGGCGAATTGAGGGATCGTGCCGTGCTCTCGGAAGTCGACTACGACATCCTCAGGGGCGTGTCGGTGTCGGTGTCTGATCAGGATGCCGAGTTCCGACAGATGAAGGAAGTCACGAAGAACATGCTGACCTTGATCGGTCAGGACATGGGCCGCACTCAAACCGTCGTCGACCACATCACGTCGCTCCTCCAGGAGAACCCTGACTGGCCGGTCCTCGTCTTCGCGGCATCCGTCGCCTCCGCACACACCATTGCGGCGCTCTTGCGTCTGCAGGATGTACGGGCCGACTCGGTGGACGGCGGTGTGCGGAAGCATCAACGGCGACGCGTGGTCGAGCGCTTCAAGACGGGGGAGTCGCAGGTGCTCGTCAACTGCGACCTGCTCACACAGGGGTTCGATGCGCCCAAGGTGCGTGCGCTGTACATCGCCCGACCGACGTTCAGTCCGAACCGATATCTGCAGATGGTGGGGCGTGGTCTACGCGGGCCGGCGAACGGCGGAACGGAAAGGTGCCTGGTCGTGAACGTCGAGGACACCTTCGAGCAGTTCGGCGAGCAGCTCGCCTACAACGAATTCGACTATCTCTGGAGCAAGAAATGACCGACACCACCGACACCAACGAGGTCGAACCCGTTCAGCCGATCTGCGACCCGCGCGCGGGCCGCGACGCCGTCATCGCCGAGGTGAGGCGACGCTGGCTGGGCCCCCTGGGTGGTGACGGCGAACTGCTTGAGCGGAACCCGGTCTACGCGTACCTGGTGGGAACGCTGTACCCGATCGAGGTCGGGGTGGCGCCTGCATCCGTGGTTGAGGACGTCGAGACCCTTGACGCTGACGAAGCGGTTGTCGAGATCGACGTCCCGATAGATGACGACGGGGCGCTCGATGTCAGCGCGACTGAGGTGGAGGAAGACCTCGGTATCAACATCACGGGTGCATTCGGCTGGGCACCTCAGTCCATGGGGGTGTCGTTCGTCCACTCGGGAGATGTCATCGCGGTTGACCTCCGTGCAGGTGTGTACGCGAAGGTGGGCGGCGACGAAGATCACTGGCAACGTCGGCAGCTGGCCGACCGCGAGATGGTCGACATCACGTCAAGCGGCAAACGCGAGGTACTCGACGGGCGTGCGCGCCTCTCGTGGCGGTCTCGTCACCACGCGGGCAAGCGTCTCACGACGGTCTCGTTGTCGAACTCCCGTGAGGTCGCGGCGGGCGAGGCGAAGCGGCACACGGACTTGTGTCTTTTCCAGGTCTCGATGTCGTGTACTGACGATGGTGGACTGTCGCCCTACCCGCAGGGTGATGTCTACGCGTCCGCTGAAGACCGCGAACTCGCGTTCCGCTATCGCAACAAGCCGTCGTTCGCGATCGGGCACGGAGTCGCCGTGGACTGGTCCCCGACTGAAGCGCCGACGACAGTCACGACCACGGTCCTCCCTGAAGCTGAGGTCGGTGCCATCCGCGCCAAGGCAGGGGCGGGCGACGTCTACCGGATGCGATGGCTGGCGGACGAGTCGGTCCCCGCCGAGGCCTACGCCGCCGCGCTGGCGCAGGTGGTGGCGGATTACCGCGCCTGGATCGCCGAAGAGCGTCTCGAAGCGCAAAGGACGACAGGTGTGTTCTATGACCTCGCGGCCGACATCGTCGACCGTCAGGAGCGAGCCGCCCGGCGCATGGAGGAGGGGATCGCTCTCCTGGAACGCGAACCCGCTGTCCTGACCGCGTTCCGCATGGCGAACACCGCGATGAGATGGCAGATGCTCCGCCAGGGGCGGTTGGTGGAAGAGGACGTGCGTTACGGTGCACGACTCGACGCCGATCGTGGCGATGACGAACCGCAGTGGCGACCTTTCCAGTTGGCGTTCATCTTGAGCGCCCTCGAGTCGACCGTCGACGAAGACCATGTGGATCGCGAACTCGTGGATCTCATCTGGTTCCCCACCGGCGGTGGCAAGACAGAGGCCTACCTGGGGCTCGCGGCAATCGAGATGATCAGGCGCCGCCTCGTCCGCGGCTATCACGGCGGCGGGCTCGCCGTACTGACCCGCTACACGATGCGGCTCTTGACGGCTCAGCAGTTCCAGCGCGCCGCGACGCTGATCTGCGCCCTGGAGCTCATGAGGGCGGACGACGAGCGGCTCGATGAGACCCCGGCGTTCTCGATCGGGCTCTGGCTCGGGAACACCACCACGCCGGGGACGTACAAGCAGGCGCAGAAAGAACTCGGCATCGTCCGGGGGCAGTCTCGACCGGAGAACCCGTTCCAGCTGCTCGACTGTCCGTGGTGCAGTAATCCGATCTTGCCGCCGCGGCACACTTCCCGGGACGAAGCTTATGGGGTACGGGCCTCTTCCAGCTCCTTCGAGTTCTTCTGCCCCAATGAAGAGTGCCCGTTCCACGACGAACTCCCCGTTCAGGTGGTGGACGAGGGGCTCTACGACAACCCTCCGACCATGCTGGTCGCCACGGTGGACAAGCTGGCCCGCCTCGCGTGGATAAAGCAGGGCGCGAAGCTCTTCGGCACGGGCGGTGTCTCGGATCCGCCGTCTCTTGTCATCCAAGACGAGTTACACCTCCTGTCCGGGCCGCTCGGCACCATCGTCGGGGTCTACGAGGCGGCGATCGGTGCACTTCTGCGATGGCGGGGCACCGCGCCGAAGACCGTGGCCTCCACGGCGACCACCCGCGCGTCGGTGAAACAGGTGCGCGAGCTGATGGCGAAGAAGGTGGAGTCGTTCCCGCCGTCGGGACTGGACGCAGACGACAACTACTTCTCGGAGCCAGATCCCGAGTCGCCCGGCCGCCGCTATCTCGGCATCATGCCCCAGGCGCACACGCCGTCCTGGGCCGTCGGTCAGTTGTCGGCCGAACTCCTGAACGCCCCTCAAGCGGTCAACCTCGCTGGCCCGGCGAAGAACGCGTACTGGACGCTGGTCGTCTACCACAACAGCCTGCGCGAGTTGGGCCGCACCGTCACGATCCTCCGCGACGACGTACCGTCGAACCTCGTCCGTCGTGAGAAATCCGAAGGATCAGCCCGCTCGCTCGGCTCCGACGGCGTCCACGAGCTCAATGGCAACGTCGACTCGGCAGAGCTCATCGCGCTCCTGCAGCGTCTCGAGAAGGGGCCCGACGACCCTCAAGTGCTCGATGCCCTCGCGACGACCAACATCATGTCCGTCGGCATCGACGTGAGCCGGTTGGGTGTGATGCTTCTGAACGGCCACACCAAGACGACGTCAGAATACATCCAGGCGACTTCCCGAGTCGGCCGTGGAAAGACACCCGGGCTCGTCGTCACGATGTTCCGCTCGGGCAAGCCCCGCGACCGGTCGGTCTTCGAGTCGTTCGGCTCCTACCATCAGGCCTACTACCGGTTCGTCGAACCGTCCAGCGTCGCCCCGTGGTCGCTTCAGGCGCGACGGCGGGCGCTCCGCGCCGCGCTCGTGATCCTCGTGCGACACGGCGCGAATCTGTCCGACAACAGCGACGCGTCGCTGTTCGACCCTGATTCGGCAGGTGTCAAGAAGGCCGTGGAGCTGCTCAAGGCCCATGTCGCGTATGCCGACGAACGGGAGAAGGATGCCGTGGCACAAGAGATCGATGATGCGGTGCTCGACTGGGTGGATGCGCGAAACCGTGTTCAACAGGAGGGCAAGAAGCTGCTCTACCAGTCGCGTGATCAGGACGAGCGTCTGATGAGGCAGTTCACCGACCCGGGACGCGGATGGCCGGTGATGAACTCGATGAGGAACGTCGACGAAGTGGTGCGAGTGCGAGCGAACGGAGAGCGTCATGGCTGAGCCGATGGTCAAGACGGTGCGGGCGTCGGAAACGGTCTCGCCATATGGTCCCGGCGCAATCGTGGACATCCTGGGCCAGTCGTTCATGGTGCCGACGGGCGACAGGTGGCCGTCGTCCAAGGTGAGGCGTCCTGTGCACTCGGATCGCCTCGCCGAGGCCCTGGGTGTCGACGACCTTTGGGCGGCGCCGACCACTCACACGCCCGAGAACCAGAAGACCCCCGGACTCGAGTTCGAGCGGTTCCCTTCATGGTTGTTCTGTCAGGTTTGCCGGCGCATGATCCAGTGGTCGCGCTCGATGGAGACGGGGGGAATCCCGGTCTGCCGGGAGACCGGGTGTGACGGTCGACTCGTGCCGATGCGATTCGTCGCCGTGTGCACAGCCAAGAGTCATATCGCGGACATCCCGTGGGTCGACTGGCTGCACAGGGGCTCAGATGGCGACTGCAAGGCATCCGACAAACTGCGGTTCCAGTCGGCGGAAGGTCGCGCCGAGGGCCTGAGCAGCCTGCAGGTCAGCTGCGAGCGATGTGGCCGTCGGCGATCGCTCGGCGAGCTGCGGAGAGACGTCTTCGCTGTCGAGGGCTTCACGTGCCGTGGGAAGCAGCCTTGGGAACGCGATTGGGGACTGTGCGGCAAGCCGATCGATCCTCAACAACGCGGTGCCACGAGTCTCCACTTTGCCGACACGTTGAGCGCGATCGACATCCCCATCGTCGACAGTCGGGACGAGGTAGACCTCGCGAAGCTGCGCGCGCACGCGTTCTTCGCCGCGTTGCGTGCGGCAACGGACGAATCGCATCGGGCGATGCTGTCCGCTCAGATCGCCCTGGACACCGGCACCCCGGTCGCAGCGGTCTTGGCACACGCGAACCCCCCGGGTGACGGCGGCGTCACCGATATCCGCGCCACCCGCAGCAGCCTGCAGGCGGATGAATACGAAGCCTTCGTCGCCGCCATCTCCGAACGCTCACCGGTTGCGGACTTCCAGACCCGCGCGGTCAAGTTGCGAGCCGATCGCGGTGATGCCGGCGACAAACTCGCGCACCTGATCTCCGACGTGGTCCTCGTGGATCGACTGCGAGATGTGCGAGCCGTCATCGGGTTCCGCCGGTACACGCCCGACGCGGAACTCGTGTCGGCTGTGCCGACGTCTCCTCATGAGCGCAAATGGCTGCCCGCAATCGAGGGGTACGGAGAGGGAGTGTTCCTTCGTTTCTCCGAGCAGGCGGTGAGCGCCTGGGCGGCGCAGGATGTGGTCCAGGGACGGGGCTCGACCGTTCTCGGTCATCAGAACGCATCCATGCTCGGCGGACGCCTGCATGTCGTGTCGCCGGAGTACATGCTGCTCCACACGTTCGCGCACCTCCTCATGCGCGAACTGACATTCGGAAGTGGCTACACCGCTGCCTCGATCCGTGAGCGGATCTACTGCGAATCAGACGGTGACTTCGGCGTCTTCATCTACACGACGTCATCCGACATCGAAGGAACGCTGGGAGGGCTCGTTCGGCAGGGTGAACCCGATCTACTCGTCGAGGCGATCGTTCGCGCTCTGGAGCAGGCGGCGTGGTGCCCGAACGACCCCGTGTGCATCGAGTCGGAGCCGCAGAGTATCGACGGACTGAATCTGGCAGCGTGCCACGCCTGTTGCCTTGCCCCCGAGACGTCGTGCGAGTCACAGAACCTCCTGCTCGACAGGGCGCTGATCGTGGGAAGTGACCGAGTTCGCGGCTACTTCTCGCCCGTGCTCGATGCGTTCCTCGGGCAGCGGATGTCACGACCACTGAAGCCGGAAAAAGATGAAGGATGATGCCGTGAGTGACAAGCCCATTCTGTTGTTCCTGCACGGCGTGGGAACCGGCGACCCGGACGGGCACTGGAAGGTGCGGCTCTCCGAATCGCTGAGGAGCATCGGATACCCCGGGCTCGAGTCGGTGAAGGTCATCGCGCCCCGATACGCCCACGCGCTGAAGAGGGCCGACGAACCTGAGTCCCTTCCGCCCCTCACCGGCAGGCCGCCAACAGGTGATGCAGCGAGACAGAACCGGAGGGAGTTCGAGCGTCGAATCGCAGCGATCGAGTTCCGGCTCGGAAGCCAAGACCGCGGCCCCGGGCTTCTCGGCGGCGACGCCCTCGTCGACTTCGCCGTCGCGGTTCCGTTCTTCGAACAAGCACGCAACTACCTCAAGGATCCGCAGATCCGGGCGCAAGTGCTCAACCGCATCCTGAGCAAGCTTCCCGATCACGGACGGATAGTGCTGGTCGGGCACAGCCTCGGATCCGTCATCGCCGCCGACCTCGTGCGGCGGCTGCCTTCGGGTGTCGAAGTGGTGGGGATGGTGACCGTCGGAAGCCCGTTGGCGAGCGCGAGTTTCGGGGTGGACAAGCTGCGCGAGACCTTGCAGGAGCCGCCGACGAACCTGGCGTGGTGGGTGAGCTTCTGGGACTGGCACGATCCGGTCGCGGCGCGACGAGGAGTTTCGTCCGCATTCCCATGGATGATCGACTTCCAGGTTCGCACCCGCGCGCTCGGTCCGGTCGCCCCTCATCAGGCCGTCGAGTACTTCAGCCACGACGTGGTCGCGGAGGCCGTCGGATTCGCACTGTTCGGTTCTCGATCGAAGGAACTGGCGCCGGTAGAGACCGGCGTGGAGGTCCCGCTCGATACGGCAGAGAGCTTCGCGCTGCTAGCACTGCGCTATGCCCACCTCATCAAGATGAGACTTGAAGGCGACAAGCGGGATCGATACACGGGTGCGCTTCGGAGCGTCCAGGCGATGCTCATCGACGTCCTCAAGGCAAAGCGTGAAGAGTCGGGGCGTCCGCTACCGTCGGCGGTAGCACGGCTGTCGTTCGACCTCTCCGACCCGCGCGCAGTGGCGCTTGAGCCGCTGCCGGCACGCCACCTCTCCAAAGAGGAAGCGGTCGTGCAGCTGACGGTGATCGCTTCCGAGAACGTCATCCTCCCGTTCGAGATCACCGTGCCTCCGGAAACCAGACAGAAAGCGATTGAGGAACTCGCGGCTGAGATGGGTTTGGGCAGCGTGTTCGGAACGGACCTCTTCTCGGCCGCCAAAGCGGCTCAGGAGGCCCTCGGCGGGAGTCGCGGGGTGAACTGGGTCAAGTGGGGTGCCATCGGCGCCGGTGCCGCAGCCGTCGTGGTCGCGACCGGGGGATTGGCGCTGGCCGCCGGCGCAGGATTGGCCGGCGCAGCGGCGATCACCAGCGCTCTTGCCGCCTTCGGACCGGGCGGCATGATCGGTGGTCTGCTTACGGCGGGAACCCTGGTCACGGCCGGTGGTGGCGGTATCGCTTTCGGTCTCGCGAGCCCTGGCACGAGTGCGGCGACTATGGAAGCAGTGGTGTTGCGACAACTGACGGCCGAGATCCTTCGCAAGCGACAGGGACTGGAGTCGGACCCATCAGTGTGGAGGAACCTCGTCGTGATGGAGATGGAACTTCGGCGTGAGCACGAGCGTTTCGATGAGTTCTCGGACGACACCGCCCCGTCGATCAAGGAACTGAAACAGAAGATCACAACGGTCGAACGCGCACTCGCACACATGAAGGCTCTCGGCCTAGAGCCCGGGGGGCCGATCGACGAAGACGCTTCGCCAGCTGAGTCGGCGCGCGACCCCTGGTACCGGCGGGTCGTCCCGAATCGCCCATAAGTCTCGGGTCAACTACGGCTCAATCATGGCCCTTGGCGAACGTCCCTAGCTGTCGCCGAGATAGGCGCGGACGTAGCCGGCGCCAGCCCGAAGTAGATCACCTACGACTGCCGAAGCCGGCGCCATCCACTGCTCTTCCCAGCGCTGGGCCGACTCCAACAACCAGCCGACATCGAAGCTGACCGCGGACCAAGGTCCCATCGGCTCGCCGGTCGGATTGTGGAGGATCGCCATGTCCTCAGCTTGTTCAAGCCATCCGGATGCCGGCAGATGAACTTGACCAGCCTCATCGAAAAGGAGAACGGGCAGATTCCCACGGTGGACGACCCACAGAGGTTCGTGCCAGTAGGCAACGCCACCGAGCCGTTGCGCACTCTCATACTCGCCAACCAGCATGTCCGCATACAGGTCAATCGCAGTCCGCGCGGTCGGAAAGACCTCTGTCAAGTCGTATGCGGAGAACCAGTCCGTCGACGCCAATCCGGCGGGGCGCGCATTCCATCGATACTCATCATTGGCCTCCGGGCCAGCGCCACTCAAGGCGGCGCGGAGCGCGGTCAGAACAGCCAGACGGTGCGTCTCGGCCGGTTCCGTCGTCGGAGCGCCCCAGTAATCGTCCCACTCGACGTAGGGCTCGTCCGAGCTTGTCGATGCGTCAGTCAGCGCGGCGAGGTCTTCCCAGTGGAGAGGCGTGGGTTTGACCGACTGGCCGCCGAGAGTCGGCCCGTCAGGATCATCGAAGTGCAACGCGGCGCCGAACGCGCCGTCGTGGACGGCGAGATGTCCGCCCTTTTCGTCGGGGAACTTCACCCACGTGACCAGGAGCCAGGGTCGTCGTGCCAAGATTGCCAGCGCTTTGTCCCATGCGAACCACTCGTCGAGATCGGAGTTGAGGTCGTAGTCGACGGCGCCGGTCGCGGCCTGGAAGGCCAACCCCAGCCGAGCCGCCCACTCATCGAGCGGGTCCGTGGTGTAGTCCCGCGAGAGCCAATCCACCGCGAGCGGGTCTAGCAGCATCACGAGCTGGGTGGGTACGCCCGCACCATGAAGCCACTTCGAATCTGACCATCCGAGTCCAAGTAGGAGAGCCGCCACGTGCTGTGCGGTTTCAGCGTCTGGATCGAAGCGGTTCGCGAGCTCGCGAGAACCGATTCGGGCGATCCGCGGTTCCGGTTGCCAAGGTCCGGGATCCACGTCCATCATCAGACCACGCACTGCATCGGCGCGGGCGATGAGTTCGCGCTTCCTTGCTGGTGTCAACGAGCTGACGGGCCACTCTGTCGTGGCGCCGTGGTTGTCATCGGCTTCCATGCCCACCTCCAAACGGCGGCTAGCGCCACGTCGCCGGACCACCGCCTCGCACGATCCCCCGATCAGCGTACAAGTGCGTGACGTAGCGCGCCGGATCTGGCCAGTTCAGCTTCTCGAGGTGCGCGCCGGTCGGACTTGCACTGTCCCGGCGAGGCGACGACTACCTGAACGGTGGCGGCTCTTCTACAGAGTTTCCCGCGGCCGGGAGGAATGTCCAATGCATGCGATCACCAACTCGAATCTGTTCATCACCGACGGGAAGGTTCCGATGTTGGCGGGCTGATTCCAGCATTTCACCGAACCAGCCCGCATACATCCAGTCCCTCGCGCGGCCGACGCGAGCGGGATCTGGAAAAGCCTGGAGTACGTGGTCTGCGAGCTCGTCTGTGGTGCACGTAGCATCGACGAGCATTCCGCCCACGTCATAGCGTGCTGCGGTTGTGTAGGCATAGGCGGCGCCTTCCGCCCGGGGCCATTGAACCCCGAAATCGTCGAATCGGGCAGTGTCGACATCGATCACGCGTGTACGCCATGCCATGCCACTGCCTGCGATGTTCGGGTAGATCCGTAACCGCTGGTGTCCACGGCGGTGCAGCACCGCCACGGACTCCAAGACGAGCATCGCGATCTCCCAATGGTCCATGGCCCGCGTTACCGGCGCGACCACGCGTGGCTCTTCCATGGGGGACTCCGCATAGAGGTAGAACCCCCGGATGCGCTGTGGTCGTCGGCCGGGGACGAGACGACGGACGACGTCCTCCGTGCTCCGGACAAGTGAGTAGACCCCGCCAGCAGACGCAACGCCTCTGAGGTACGCGGTCACGCCCTCCAGCGTTGTGTCCGGAGATAGTCGGCAATTAGTTTGTCCGACTTGAACCACCAGGTCCGTGAGGGATCCCCATCCCGTTCTCGCCGTAGGGTCACCGTCCAGTCGTGATTTGAGGGCTTCGTTGAACTCTTCGACACCCATGACCCCTGACGATTGGTGTAGCGGCGAATGGTCGCCAGAATCCTTCGGCCACGCTTTCCAGTCCATGTCCACTCCTCGGCTTTGATCGAGCACTGCTAATCCTGCCGTGATGAGCTTCGTCGATGGTCCTCATTTGCAGGACATCACAACCCCATTCAGGTCGCGATCGTAAAGTGCGATCGGAGTGCAATGCACGCAGGCGCCAACGGTGGGCGACACCCTTTGAAACCGCTTTGATGCATTGACCCGCAACGCGTAAAAATCCCTGGATAACGTTAAAAACCCGGCCTACTCTGGCGCCATGCGCGGAGGCCTGGAGAGATGGAAGAGGGGCGTCGAGTCGCGTGGCGTCCGGCAGGCGATCGCGTATGCATTTGAGGGAACCTGCGACGCCCACCTGCACCACCCGACCGGCGTCGAGGCGCTCGAGGCCTACGGCGCGGCATCCGATTCGACCGTCTCTCGTTTCATCGTCGAGAACGGCGTCATCACCTCCGACGGGCTCACGGCCAGCGGCCTTCGCGTCTGGCTCGCCGGGCATGACCCCATTACGGGGGAGGAGCGCGGCCACCAGCGACTGAGCCCCGACGCCGACCTGCTGCTCGACGGGACGCTCAATCACCCGAAGTCCTACAGCATCGCGGCGCTGCTGCATCCGGAACTCGCTGCGGAGTTCGAAGCGCTGCAAGACCGGCTGCGTGAGCGCATCCTGCTCACCTGGCAGACCGAGCTCAACGCGCGGCGCGGGCATGGCGGGCTCATCCGCGAAGAGATCACCCGCATCGAGGTCGTCGAGCTGCATCATCGTCGCTCCCGCGCGCTCGATCCACACATTCACCGCCACCTCTGGTTGAACATCAAGGTGCTTGGAGCGGACGGCAAGTGGTCGAACCTCGACTCGCGCGTCGCGATGAAGCTGCATACCGTCGTCACCGCCGAGGGCGAGCTCGCCGCACGCACAGACCCCCCATGGATTGCCGCACTTGCGCGCCACGGGTACACGATCGACGACTCCGGCGAAATCGCCGAACTCGCGGGCGCCGTCCGGCCTCTCTCGCGTCGGTCGGCGCAGATCGAGGCCAACCGCGCACGCCTGATCGCCGAGTGGTCGACGGCGCACGGGGGATCGGCACCCAGCGTTGACGTGCTGCAGCAGATCGACCGGCGCGCGTGGGCAGTGGCGCGACCGAACAAGCCGGCTGACCTCGACGAGATGTCGTGGGAGTCGCGCGTCCGTGACGAGATCGCGGCGGTGGACCCGAGACTTCTCGGCGTGCGATCACCCGTCGCGGTCGTTGCGATGGAACTAAGCGAGCTCGATCTCGATCTCCTCGCTGCCGTGACGATCGTCGACGCGGACGAACGGTCGACGTCATCCGGAGGGCGCTTCAGCCGCTTCGACATCCGCGCCGGCGCATTGCGCGCGCTCTCTCGCACGGGCATCGTCGCGCCGCGCGATCAGCTCGACGACATTGTCGCGGAGATCACTGCGCGCGCAACAAAGTTTGTCGTGCGCCTGGTTGCACCAGGTGCGCCACCGCACGTAGAGGCATTCATGGCGACCGAGACCGTGCGCGCCAAGACGCGCCTCGGCGGTCGGCTCGATGCACTCGCCGTGCCCGGGCGATCGTTGTTGCCCGGCGAGCTGCGACGCCTTGCATCGCACGAGGACGTTGCGATTCTGGATGCTTCGCAGAACGTTGCCGCGTGCGCCATCGCCGGAACGGACGGGCTCGTGACGGTGACCGGCCCGGCTGGCACAGGAAAGACAACGATGCTGCGGGCAGCGGTCCAGGCCCTCACCGCGCAGAGGCGGCGAACGGTGGTGGTCGCCCCGACGCGCAAGGCAGCTTCGGTGGCGGTTCAAGAGATCGGGGCTGCGGCGGCCAGCATCCATGCGCTGCTTCTCGATCATGGCTACCGATGGAGCACGGATGAAGCCGGGGGAAAGGTGTGGACGCGCCTCGCCCTGGGCGATGTCGACCCCGTGATGGGTGGCACCTACGGCGGCCCTGCGCACTGGGCTCTTCACGCTCGCGACCGCATTGTCGTCGATGAAGCCGGCATGCTCGATCTAGAGACCGCGAACGTCCTCATCGAACTTGCGCTCGAGCACAGCGTCGGGCTCGCATTCGTCGGCGACACACACCAGGCGTTGCCGGTCGGGCATGCTGGGGCGATGGCATCCGCCATCCGGCATGCCAACGCGTCCGTCGAACTCGACACCGTGCACCGGTTCGTCGATCCCAGGTACGCGGCGCTCACACTGCGCCTGCGCGACGCGGGCGATAGCGAGCACGCTCTGGCCGTGGCCGGCGAGCTCGCTGAGCGCGGCCACATCGAGCGGGTCGACCACCATGACGCGGCGCGCGAGCGGATGATCGACGCGTACTTCTACTGGCACGCGCGCGGCAAGCGGGTCACGCTCGTGTCGGGGACCAACGCCGAGGCGGATGCCATCAACGATGCCATCCAACAGCGCAGAGTCGATCGGGGCCAGCTCGACCCCGGCGTCGTCGCGTGGGGGATGGGGAAACAGCGCATCCTGGTCGGCGACGAGGTGCAGACCCGTCGCAACGATCGGGTCACCGGCGTCGAGAACCGCGCGCAGTGGGTCGTGCGCGGCGTCTACGACGACTTCGTCTCCCTCGTGTCAGTCGGCGACAGTGGTGAGCTGCGGCACATTCCGCACGACTATGCGCGCGAGCACCTACAGCTTGCCTATGCATCGACCGTGCACGGAGTGCAGGGTGACACCGCAGACGCATCAGTTGTCGGGCCGGACGTTGATGCTGCGGGGCTGTACGTCGGGCTCACCCGCGGGCGGCTTGACAACATCGCGATCGTTATCGCGGGTTCGGATGCCGCTGCCCGTGAGCGGGTAGCCGAGTCGATGCAGCGCGGTACGCCGGAACTAACGATGCAGGATGCTGCGCGCGCGGCGGAGGCGGAGGTCCGGCGCGCGGCGCCGAACCGAGAAGCGCGGGTCTGGGGACGGCCGAGTGTCGGGGCGCCGACCCGGGGGAGTGGAATCGGGATATAGGGCTTCAATTAGGGCACGGCGAAAGTGCAGGTGCTCGAGCTGGCCATGCGGGCGGTGAGGGGGCGCAGCATGGCTTCTGCCGGTTGACCTCGCGAGGTCCGTCGACCGTCTCGATGAGTGACCGCTCAGCGACCCCCTTTCGGACGGGCTCGGTAGGTTCGAGTGCATGTCGATCTCCCCGTACGTTGCCGAGCTTCGCGCGCGGGTCGGTCGCAACCTGCTGCTGTTGCCGGCAGTCACCGCGGTCATCAGGAACGGTTCGACGTTTCTGCTGGCACGCCACCGCGACTCCGGACTGTGGAGCCTGGTCGGCGGAAGCGTTGAGCCTGTCGAAGAGCCAGCCGACGCAATGGTCCGCGAGGTCCGGGAGGAATTGGGGGTCACACTGACCGTGGGCAAGATCGTCGGAGCCTACGGAGGTCAGTCCCTTGAAGCGGTCTACCCCAACGGCGACCGAGTCGCCTACGTCACCGTCGCCTACGAGTGCTCGCTCCCGACAGGCAACACCACCCTGGACGCCGATGAGCTTGTCGAGGTCGGCTGGTTCGACGCTGCGGCCATCTCCGCGCTCCCGCGACATCACTGGATCGACCGCATCATCCACGACTGCTCATCATGACCCGACAGCAAACCGAGTACAGCGCCAATCCCATGACTGCAGGCGCTGTCCACGCCTCTTGACGATGACCGAAGCTCGCTACGGTGGCGCCATGGACGAAGACCGCGACAATCTGCTTGCACGTCGAGAGATCCTGCGTGCTTACCTCCTCGTCCTCGAGCGCGCTGGTGAGCTGTTGCAGGTCTGCGCCAGCGTCGACGGCGATGCCGCGGCAGCACGGTCAGCGGTGATCGAAGCTTTCGGCGTCAGCGAGATCGCGGCCGACGCGATTCTCCATTTGCAGGTGCGAAGATTCACGCCGGCAGCCATCGAAGAGATCCGGAATGAACTGAGCGGCCTCGACCCTCGCCTGAGCCAATACTGACGCCCGCTGGTAGCACCGACGAGCTGCGTGTGCTCATCGACCGGCTATCGCGCTGCGCTCGATCGTCCGAGGTGCGTCATTGGTTAGTGTGGCGCTCGTGGCGCATGTCCTGATCACCGGCATGTCAGGGGCCGGTAAATCGACCGTGCTCGCTGCGCTTGCGCGTCGCGGGCTGCGGACCGTGGACACTGACTTCGACGGCTGGGTGCTCGACGACGGGACCTGGGACGAACCGCGAATGTCGGCGCTTCTCGCCGCGGAGACCACGGTGATCGTCTCCGGCACCGTCGAGAACCAGGGTCGCTTCTACGATCGGTTCGCTGACATTGTTCTCCTCACGGCGCCCGTCGAGATTCTCATGGAGCGCGCGACCCGCCGATCAGACAACCCGTATGGAACCTCGCTGCGGGACCAGAACGAGATCCGGGACTACGTTCGAACTGTAGAACCGCTTTTACGCGAGACTGCGACACTCACGCTCGATGGCCGCCGACCAGTCTCTGAACTCGCCGACATCGTCGAGCACCTTGCGGCAGGGTGATACACGAACGGCAAACGACCGCTCTGCGCGCAGTGCGCCGCACCTCGTGCCGACCGGTCGGAGTTTCGGGCGAGTTGACCTCCGCGCCGCTGAACAGAGCCGCAATGCGGATAGGGCGAATCAGGCTCCCCGAGGTCGCGGTTGCTGTACCAGCACTCTGCGGCGAGAGCGAGTCCTTGGCGGGTCTAGGGAAGGACCCGAGTTGCCGCCGGGCTGGCGATGGACATCGACCGCCCGGATTAGTCACCGCCTTGGCAGACCGGGGGCGCGTTCGCGATATCGTTCGGAGACCGCAAGCGTGAGGGGAACGCGAGTGCCAGTTCTGCAGCTTCGGGTACGACTCGTGCCCGACTCCATTGCTGTCGATGCCTTGTGCGCGGGTTACGAGGCAGGATCGTGGCGCGCCGCACATCTTGTCGAGGACATTTTCGATCGGCACCTGCTGACATTCGCCCTCACGTACTCAGAGGCGGCACGCGTTTCGAGCGCGACGGCCGTGCAATCGGTTCGCGATGCGGCCGTTTCGGTCTACTCCACCGACAAGTACCAGCGGCGAGGCGAGTTTGGCGAGTTACTGCTCCACGCCGCTCTCGTCGACTTCTACCAAGCGGAACCGGCGGTTAGCAAGATCTACTACGAGGATTCGTCGAACGAGGTGGTGAAGGGTTTCGACAGCGTTCACCTCGTTGGAGATGCGGACGGCGAGATTCGGATCTGGCTCGGAGAAGCGAAGTTCTACGGCGAGCTCACGTCCGCGATGACGAGCGCGCTTGCTGACATCGAATCGCATCTCGCGAGCGACTTCCTCCGCAAGGAGTTCATGTTCATTACTCGCAAAGTCGATGATGAGTGGCCGCATGCCAAAGCGTTCAAGACTGCTATCGCTAAGTCGCGCAGCTTGGACGAGATCTCAGACTCGATCGTCATGCCAATATTCCTCACGTACGACAGCGAGGCAGTCGATCGGCACGATGTCGTCGCCCAGGACTACGTTGACGCCCTGACGGCGGAAGTGTCAGAGGCGTTAGAAGCGTTTGAGTCCCGCCTGAAGAAACCTTTGGAAGTCGAGGTGCGTCTCATTTTGGTTCCGCTCAAATCGAAGGCCAAGCTGGTCGATCTCATGCACGCGAAGCTGCGCGCACTCCAGGGGATCTAGTGCCGGCCCCGCCAAGTGCATTTCGGGAGCTTCGCGAGATTTCTGATCTCCTCCTTCTGAGTGACGACGAACGTCCGGCAAGAGAACGGTTCATCCGATTCTTGGACAGGTTCGAAGCGTCGGGGCCGTTGGTGCCGGTGGTCGATTCGCTTGCTCTGCGATTGGGCTTGTACCCCTATGCGTCTCCGCTTGCCGGCGTGCACGACGAGGCGCAAGCAATGGAGCTGGCCTATCACTCACCGCGCTCTCTGAGCGGACGCGGATTCACCTTTCATTCCGAGCAGCAGCGCGTCTATGAGCGGCTAATGGACGGAGAGAGCCTGATTCTGTCCGCGCCCACATCCTTCGGCAAATCCGCGATCCTTGACGCGCTACTCCTCTCAGAGAGATGGGCGAACATCGTCGTGATCGTTCCGACGATCGCGCTCATCGACGAGACCAGACGTCGCGTCATCGACCTCGGGACGTCCTATTACGTCGTGTCGCACCCGAGTCAGACCAGGGGGCACCGGAACGTCTTCGTCCTCACCCAGGAGCGATTCCTGGAGCTGGATCCCTTTCCGGATGTGGACTTCTTCGTTATCGACGAGTTCTACAAGTTGGGAGATGGGGAGACCGACGACAAGCGCCGCGCGACGCTCAACATCGCGTGGCGGCAACTCCGAAACACGGGCGCTCAGTACTACCTGTTGGGCCCGAACATTGACTCACTCGGAGCGGGAACTGGTGAGGATCTGGCCCAGTCCTTTGTCCTCTCGGATTTCAGCCCTGTGGTGGTGGACGTCGAGGACCGATCGGAGGTCGATGACCGGCTCGTCGATATGAAGAAGTTTCTGAACAGCGACGCGGACGGCCCGAGTCTGATCTTCGTCAGCTCGCCATCGCGCGCTAGCCAAATAGCGCTGGAACTGGCGACCGGAGCCGCGGACTCCTTCGTCATCGACCTCGCTGCTTGGATCGGAGACAACTACGATCCCGAGTGGTCAGTCGCCAGAGCGCTCCATGGAGGTGTCGGCACGCACACCGGCCCTATGCCACGGAGCCTGCAACGCGCCATGGTGCGCCTGTTCTCTATGGGAAAGATCGATCGGCTGGTATGCACCACAACTCTGATCGAGGGTGTGAACACCGTCGCTCGCAACGTCGTGGTCTATGACAAGAAAATCGATCGGAAGCCGATTGACTTCTTCACGTTCTCCAACATTCGTGGTCGAGCTGGTCGGATGCTCAAGCACTTCGTCGGCCGCGTTATCTCTTACGCTGACAACCCCGAACCATCGCTCTCTGCAGTGGACCTGCCAATCGAGTCGCAGTCGGAAGCCGCCTCACTCGCCACTCTCATCCAGCTCGACGAGGCTGAGCTCACGCCGAACTCGCTCGAACGACTCAGCTTCGTTCTCAATCAGGACGTGCTGTCGATGGCGACGATCCGCAAGAACCGCGGCCTCGACCCTGAACTGCAAGTGCAGGCGGCGCGGGAGATGCGCAATGCATCGCGGAGTGAGTTCCAGCGTCTGTCCTGGACCGGGGCTCCCCGCTCCGAGGAACTCGCCGCGGTCGTGACATTCAGTTATAACGAGTTGCTGCGCGGCCGCGATCGAAGCGGTGACAACCCCGGGTCGTTGCTCGCGAAGCTAGGTGCTGCGCGTCGGTCGGAGGGCGATGTCCCATCGCTCGTCGCCGCTGCCATGCCATTCATTCGCCCCGGACAAACACGAAGCGACGTAGTGGACGATGTGTTGTCGTTTCAACGGAACTGGATGGGCTTCAAACTCCCGTCCGCGATCCGCGCTACAGCAACGATCCAGAATGAAGTATCGAAAGTCCGGGGCGAGCCTGCCGCAAACTACGAGTTCGCTATCCGCCAGATCGAGTCGCTCTTTCTGCCCCCGTTCATCGCGGAACTTGAGGACTACGGGCTCCCCATACCAGTGGGAGTTAAGCTCTCCTCCCTAGGACTTCGAGGCGACACGATCGAGGACGTCGTTGCCAAATTGATGGCGATGTCCACGAATCAAGGAGTCCTAGCGGCCCTCACCCGCGTTGAGCGGTGGTTCCTCTCGGACGTAGCCAAGGGCCTCGTGAACGAGAAGGTCACGTCAACTTCCTCTTCCTGACGAGCGTGATGTCGACCACTGCCGAGCGCTGCTACGGCGACCGGATCTTCACGCGGACGCCTTCTAGGCATTGGCTCGTCAGCCTTACCATCCTGACTCCCCCGCCTCCGCCAGCAGCAACAGCGAAAGTCATTTACATCGACGACACAGAGCCAGCCTGAGTCGCTTCTCGTGCGCGCTCGACGCGCAAGGATCCGTCTCATATCGAGTTCCGGGGAGCGGATCGCGAAACGACGGCCGTCGCACGATAACCGTCAGAGATTGTCGTTGGGCTTCGTATCTGCTTCCGCGTCGTGACGGTCAATCGTTCGTCGGAGGGCTTCGAGCCGGGCGCGATTCTTAACGGCCTCGCCGGTCTCCTCCGCCTGAAGCTCGGTCTCGATGCTCGATGGTTGGATCGACCAGGCTTTGACGAGCGGTAGAAGCTCATCCTGGCCCTCGTTGATCCTCGACGGATGCATCGCCATAGCACGCTCCTCCATCGTCATCGACTCCGCCTTGAAGTTCCGCTCGACGATCCGCCTATGCATCAAGTTCATCAGGCGGAGCCCGTTCTCCTCTCCCTCACGCTCCAGGCGAGCCTCGATCCGATGCTTACGATCCCAGACGTCGCGACCGTCGTCGTCCTTCGTCTCGAAGTAGACCCCGAACCGTGCCCGCCAGACCGCTTGCGTCGCCCAGTCGCGCATGTCGACGGCGATGCCCCGGCGGAAGCGTGCCTCCTTGGCTGTCCGGTCCTCTTCCCGATGTTCCTCGACGATGGAGTTCGCCCGCCGCGCAGTCCTCCAGGAGAAGACGGCGACGGCGACGGCGGCGACGGCGAGGACGATTGTCGCGATCGGGGCGAAGTAGTCGATCAGCGGGTCCGGAGTGAGTCGGTCGTCGAGGAGCGAGACGAGGTCGCCGAGGACGTCGGCGATCTCGTCGGCAGGGGTGGGAGTCGGAGCAGGCACGCCGTCCAGTGTGTCGGGGATGGCGTGGCGATGACGTTCCGACACACGTCAGGCAGCCGCCCCGCGTCGTCAGTCGGGGGGGCGAAGGGCAGCGCCTCAGAGCCCCATCGCACGCCCGCGGACCTCCGCGCCGACCCTTCGGGGCCGCGACCGTGTCGACCCAACTTCACTTCTCACCGGTCACCGCAGTCCGAATTCCGCCGTGTGGTTGCCGCGACGTTCCGCGCCCTCGTAGGGACTAGCTCCATCACGCCTTGGGTTGTGCTGCCCGGCTCCGCCGCCATCGCCGCTCCTGTACCAGCTGAGCGTTCACGGCGTCGGCGAGCCGCTTCCTCGCAGCAACCTCCGCATCGCGATGAGGTTCTGCCTCCTCGACAGGCACAGCCTGCTCACCCTCCTCGTGGGCTACGAACGCGAATTCGTCGAGCTTGGCTTCGAACGACTCCAGCGAGGATTGCCATTCCGTGAAGGCGTCTGAGACTTTGACGGACGCGTAAGCGCTCACGATCGCCCGCGCTCGAACGCGAACCGTCCGCCCCGGTTGCTCTGTCCGTCGGTGGGGCATCTCAGTGACAAAGTCCTCATGCGACGTCTCGAGCAAGTCGTAAGTCCGGTCGACCACCCACAGGCCGTATCGCTCGACAAGCTCCATGAGCTCCAGGTACATCTCGCTTCGCTTCGCCCGATCATCGCGGAGTCGTTG
Organism: Microbacterium lacus; assembly: GCF_039531105.1. NCBI lineage: Bacteria > Bacillati > Actinomycetota > Actinomycetes > Micrococcales > Microbacteriaceae > Microbacterium > Microbacterium lacus. The sequence continues at coordinate 2,561,136 of NZ_BAAAPK010000001.1, read as the reverse complement.
CTGTCGCCCAGTCGCGGCCGGAACGATAACGGCAAGGAGCGATACGAGGAGCGCCGCAATCGCTAGTCCGGTCGCGAGAGGGTCGCCAGACGAATTCGATGACCCCGCTGCAGCGACCAACATTCAGCGATCGTATCTACTCAAGCGCGGCTCCGGGATTGCCACCCTGGGGTCGCGATGGGCGGGCGCACGCATCTCAGCCCATTCGACAAGCCGCCGGATGTCGGCGCGGTCGCGACTCGGAATCTCCCGGGCGGCGGCCAGGCATCCAAGCGTGCAGGGGACGGGCCCACCTACGCGCATCGCCCGCTCGGGGTGGCGATGCAGCGCGTTTGGTCCCGTGCGCGACGTACCTCCAGCGTGCGCCGCCCGTTTAGGGATCCGCCATACTACGGTTGCCGGACCCGGCGAGGTTGCCACCAGGATCGTGATTATTGCGGCGCCCGCGTGAGAACGAGCTGGCGGCAAACTTCTACTCGCTCAGGTAGTAGGGCGGCGAATCCTCATACGGGTCGCCGAGATGATCGGTGACATCAACAAGTCGAGCCTTCTCAGTCTTGTGCAGGTCCGTGTAGTCGGGTGAACATCCGCGGATTTGCAGCACTCCAGCAGACTCAAGGTTGATGCGGTCGACAGTCTCCTGGCAATTGAAGGCAACACCGGGCGGGAAGTACTCGTAGAAGTTCGCGATGGCGCCAGCGCAATCAGCGTCACTCGCGGCAACGGGTGAGCAGAGCGCGAACGTTGTGCGCTCGGTGGCCGATAGGCCGCCCGGGATGGATATCCACGCCCCCGGCGACTCAACGCCGAGCTGCGTGAACGACAGGCAGTCATCATCATCCAACGCGCTGCACCAAGTTCCTTCGAGCTCCACAGGCAATTCCGCGACCGACGGCTCAGAAGGCGACAAGACTTCGGACGGCATTGCGTCCGCGGCACATCCGGTGAACGGAAGGATGGAAACAAGCGCGGCGACGGCGCCAATCGTTTTCATGCGGTAGTCCCCCAGTTTCGACAAGTTCGACGCTCAGCCGGAGCAGTATCCGGCGCTCCGGCGGGAGCTTAGCGGGCACGCCAGAACTGGTTAGCGAGACCGGCGGCCAAGACACGCCGTATGTCGCAAGCACACAGGCCCAGCGCGCTGCGAGGCGGCGGGGGTAGGGAGTCTCCCGCCTTTGGGGCGGAGCCCACAACGTCGGACGGTCCCACGACACCCACCAAGTGCTGCCGAGGCTGCTCGACTCACGTCCACTCGCGCGCGGTTCGCCTTCTTGTCCAGATCGGTGCTTCCTCCACCACTGCGAGCGCGGTGTGGTTCGAGGCCTATGCCGAAGCTCGGCCTCACGGCAAGCGCCGAGTGCGTTGCGCAAGTAGTCGACCTCGCCGATGGTGAGGCCTGCTTCGATATCTGCCTGCAGATCGTATAGGTGGCTTTAGTGCTCGATCTGCTCCTGGTTCTGCTTCTGTCACGAGTCGTTCTCGCCGCTCGGCGAGGCGCAGCAAGATCTCTACGCCGATGGAGGCGGCGACTCCGAGCAGCGCTCCAGCGATCAGCAACAGAAGTTGTGAACGATTCAATCCGCCTGGCTCAGACCACCGCGCAATACCGGAGTACAGAACTTGGACGTTTTGAGCGCTCCACTGAATTGAGTCGACGAACCGACCATTCCCCCAATCGATCACACTGTTGCTCGTCTGCTGCTCAACGCCTGTGCCCTCTGGCCCGTAGACCGCTTGTCGCTCTTCAGTCGCGGTCGCCTGAAGGGCAACAGCGAAGCTTGAACGCGCCGGAATAGTTGCCTCAACCGTTTTGAGCAGCGGGTAGTTGTAGTAGCTGAAGGGCGTACCGTCGCCTTCGTCCGCCCCGACGGAGATGGATGCCATCTGTGGCGATCGCGCAAGCCGCGCGTTCAATGTCTCGGAGCTCCAAGCCTCAATGGGCTTCCCCGTCAGCAGGAGAGACTCGCCAGGGCGGAGATGTGCGGTCAAGAGCTGATACTCGAGCTCGTGAAAACCGATCGGCTCATCCAATGCCTGGCAGCCGGAGGGATCACCGGCGGTTATCAACTCGTAGGCTGGCGGCGAATCCTGTTGAAAGTCCAGGCTCGGAACGACGTTCTCGAGCCTCGCGCCACACGAGAAAACGACGTAAGCGATTGCTGGTGCTCGATCTTGCCCGTCTCCGACGTGGGTGACTCGCAGACTAACCTGCCCGTCGGCGCTAAGCGTCCAGACAATGGAGAGCTCAGCCTCGCGGCGATCTGTCCATAGCTCAATCGAGTCCTTCTGATCGAGCGTCTCCAACGAAGGCTGTGCGATAGCGAGTAGGCCGCCCCATACTCCCGCGCCGAGGCTTGTGACAAGGATCGCTGCGACCAAGACGCGAGCCCAACCGGCCATCTCACGAACCCCCGACCGCGCGGCAGCCCTCGGCGCAACCAAATCGTTCTGGCGCTTGGTCCTGACATGCCTCGCTAGTCCCCATGATGAGAAGGTACCCAGTGTTGGTGCTGCCCTGGCTTCGGCACGTCAAGCAAGCTGCACTGCGCCGGTCGTTTCGCACCCGCTTGGGCTCACCGCCCGAATGCAGATCAGACCATGGTCGAGATCGGCGCCCTCGGCGAATCCGAGAGATCGTGACGCGCTACCACCGCGCTCTGACATGATGCCCTGGTGGGCAGCACCACAGGGGGGAGGAAGAGAGCGAGGCGACAATGCAGGACTTCCCGGAGGACATGCGATCGATGCGCGACGTGCTTGCGGAACGCCGGCAATACGGGTGGGGCGGACTGATTGAGTCCGGACAGCAGCATCCTCGCTACTGGCCGTGGGTTGAGCAGGTGGAGTCTCAGATGCTGCTCTGGCTGGACGGTGAGGAGATCGAGTACGTCGAGTTCGGCGTCGATCCGGTCGACGAGCGCGCGAGCGACCCCACAGCGGTCGTCCTGACCCGGCGAGTGTTGCTGAGGGTCCTTGTACGACGCGACCCTACCGCGCCCGGCGACGCGAGAATCAATTGGTGGCACGTCTTCAAGCGCGACGCGTTAGTTGACCTACAGGTAGACGCACAGAACGCGCTCCCGCATCTGTTTCCGTGGTCGAGGCGAATGAAGCTCAGCTATCCCGACCAGGTGTTTCCGACGTACATTCCGATAGACCTGGCGAGTGCAGGTGAGAGCTGGCCGACACAAGGGCGCGAGCTGTTCAAAAGTCTCCGCGATGATCTGTGGTCATCCGAGCTTTGACCGATACAAGTCGGACACGTAAGCCCAGCCTCCCGGTCGCCCGCCGAGCTCCCCGATTCGCGCACCGCCCGCTGAGGGATCGTTGTATCCGGCGCGATCCGACTCATGGCGCTCGGGCTATACGATCTGGTCGTGACCGACTTCGTCTCTGCGGCCGCAGACATCCGCGGCGACTACCGGTACAGCCTGACGCGGGTCTGGGATGCGTCGCAGCCGACAATTACGTTCGTGCTCCTGAACCCCAGCACCGCCGACGCGGTTGATCTGGATCCGACGCTGCGGCGATGCGTGAACTTCGCCAAGCGCGATGGGTTCGGAAGCATGATGATCCTCAACCTGTACGCGTACCGCACGCCAAGCCCCGCGGTGATGCTCGCGGCGTCCGATCCGGTTGGTCCCGAGAATGACCGTGTGCTGGCCAACGCAACTGGGACGGTGGTTGCCGGATGGGGAACGAACGCGAACCCCACGCGAGTTGCTCACGCGCTCGAACTGCTGCCGCCACTCAAGGCGCTCAAGATCACAAAGAACGGCCACCCGCAGCACCCGCTGTACGTCAAGGGCGACTCGCCTCTCGTCGACTGGCCATCACCAAGCGCGCCTTGACGCTCCACGCCGGCCTGAACGGGTACCCCCTCAACCGGGGAACGCCCGCACAGGGATCGAGCACGCTCGGCGGATTTGACCGCATCGAGCCTGCGACGACATGCTTCTCGGTGTGGCGCGACTTCTGCTGATTCTCGGTCTCGTGCTAGCGGTGGTTGTCGCGATGGTGGTCGTCGCTGCGATCGTCGCCGGCATCATCCTGCTCGTCCGATTCTTCTTGCGCCGCGCAAACGTAGCTGGCGGAGGCCAGTAGCGACAGCGGCGATGAGGACCGGATGTCCGGAGGTTTGATTCTCGGGCCCACGACGAAGCATCTACGCGCATCGCTCGTTTGGGGATCCGATCCTCGCGCTATGGGCGCGCGAACTGTCCGTCGGCTGGACGCGATGCGCGAGGACGGCAGCGCTCCGGTAGCGCGCCCACCCGTCCCCGTCGGGGGCATCCCATTGGAGACTTGCGCCCGCGCGATTGAGACGTTCGTGTTCGTCGTGCGTTACCCAACACTTCTGGATCATCCGATCGAAGATTTCGAGCAAGTGCTCCGGAGATGTGGCGGGGCCCCCAGCGATTGGCTCGACGCCCGAGTTCGAGCGCGGGTCAGCTTGCCTAGGGTCGACAAGTTCGATGATTATCCGCTTGAACGGGATCACATGCTCCACTACGCGCTGACGCTTCGGCAGCCGGATCGCAGCGTCAGTAGTGAACATCACCTCGTGCTCAGCGTCCAAGCCGCTCAGAATCGTACGGAGCCGGCTCGGATGGCCCCCGGATCCCTTCGACCACAATCGTCCGCCGGACACCAAGTGCGGACGCACTTCGGATTCGATGAAGTCGTAGGCCTGATTCGCGATCCGAAGGCGGCGCTCATCGTCCTTCATGCCGCGCATTTCACCATGCTCACATGATGAAGCGTCGCGCGCACTGCTTTCCGGGCAGCGAAGGCAATAGGGATGTCGAACGAGCGCGCTAGGTCCCGCAAGCGACGTCCCTCCACCGAGCACTGCCCGATTAGGGATCCGTTGGGGAGGACAACTCGGCATCAGCCTTGACTCGCTCGAGGCGATTGGTTGCGGTCCCGGGACGGCGCGGCGCGCCGTCGACGCAGATGAGGCCATGTACTTCCGAACCGCTCGCATAGCTCTTGGGGGGTGCTGGCGCGCGGGAACGGATGGCTACCTTTCGCAGACCCAGCCGTCGTTGTCGCGATCCTGATACCAGTTGTATTCAGGGTCCACCCCGGCCTGGTAGTCGCCGTAGCCGTTGTCGTTGGCCTCGCCGCAGGTGCGGAACTGCGGGTCAGTGGCTGGTGCAGCCGGTTCGACGAACGGCATGGGTTCGGCGGGCGCGGGCTCGGCCGGCGCCGGTTCCGGCTCTGCTGCGGGCTGAGCGGGCATCTCGTGCTCACCATCCAGGCCGATGTACTCCGACTGGAGAGGGTGGGTACCGTAGCCGTCGCGGCCGTTGTATCGAGCGATCGCCCAACCTGTGCTGAGCATGTGCGAACCGGCGTCCTGACCGCCGACTCTGACGTACCGAAGCAGCCGGCCGTACTGGTCGGTGTCGTCGCGGCCATCGACGGAGACGAGCGTGATGGGCCTGGCTCGCCTCCGTCTCCGGGGACCGTGTGAGCAGGGCGTTTGCGAGACTACCTGTCATCAAGAATCCGACGGCGGCGGTCGCGGTCACCCAGGTCGCGACCTTGCGGCTTCGGAACCGCAGCCACGTCGGCTTGTTGCGCACAAGGCCGACGATCCCCGTGATGAGCACGACGAGGAACAGGACAGCGAAGATCGGCGATAGGAGCACAGCGAAGCCGAAGACACCTGCTGCAATGACGATCCACGCCCACGGGGGTAGACGTCGCTTCGCCGGTCGAGGTCCGCCTGCGGGCGGAGGCGTGAGTCCGTCAAGTGGCGCGGTCGACTTCGGCATGCTCATCCCCCAAGATGCAGGGGACGGAGCTCCCCAATTCAGTCGACCCTACCTGTATCGGACTGCGCCGCCGAGTCCTCCTCAAGCGAGCCAATCAACGCGCCACAACAGCCACATTGGGCTACGTCGACCGCAACCGAACATCGTCACCACCAAACACAACGCGCCCGCAAGAGAATTCCAGACGCACGCGCTCACGAGCGCCCGCGAACCACCTCATTCCCGCAGCGCACGGATAGGGATCGGCGGATTCAAGCGGTCATCGCAACAGGACTGATCTGATGATCTCATTCGGGGTCTGAAACTCGAGGCGTTTGCGGGGGCGGTCGTTGAGTTCTCGGGCGACGGCATCGAGCTCTCTCTCGGTGAACCCGCCAAGGTTCGTGCCTTTTGGAAAGTACTGCCGCAGCAGCCCATTCGTGTTCTCGTTGATGCCGCGCTGCCATGGCGAGTGCGGGTCGCAGAAGAACACGTCGATGCCGGTGTCGATGCGCACTTTCTCCCAGTCGCGCATCTCCGGCCCTTGATCCCAGGTCAGCGCCCCGCGCAGCTGCACCGGAAGCTGCTGGATCTTCCTCGTCAGCGCTGGCGCGACCTGGTCGGGCTTGTAACCGTCGGGCAGGTGCACGAGCATCGTGAAGTTCGAATGCCGTTCCACTAGCGTGCCGATCGCCGACAAGTTCCCCGCGCCGATGATGAGGTCACCTTCCCAACTCCCCGGAACCGCACGGTCGCCCGCCTCCGGCGGACGCTCCGCGATGTTCACCATGTTCGGGATCCGGTTCTTGCGCTGCCCCACCTTCCGGCTGGGATGGCGCAGCCCCCGCCCGGTGCGCAAATACCGGGTCAGCTCCTGCTTCAACGCACCCCGGGACTGCACGTAGAGCGACTGGTAGATCGTCTCCGTGCTCACGTGCATCTCCGGGTCGTCGGGGAACTCTCGACGCAGTCGACCGGCGATCTGCTCCGGCGATCGACGCTTAGCCAAGTCAGCTTCCACCCTTGCACGCAGCCGCACGTTGGTCGCCAGCTTCGTCGGCTTCGGTCTGACCGCGCGGCCCATCGCGGCCATCTGCGCGGTCGACGCGCGATACCGGCCACGCACCGCGTTACGGGTCAACTCCCGCGAAACCGTTGACGGCGCACGCCCGATCCGTCGGGCGATCGAGCGCACCGATTCACCTGCGGCGATGCCGACCGAGATCTCCTCCCGCTCGGCGAACGAGAGATACCGGCCCTGCAGGTTCCGGCCACGCCGAGGCCTGACACCGCCGGCAGCGACGAGCATCCGTTTGGCCGTCGTCCGGTTCACCCCGATCCGCTCGCCCACCTCGCTCGCGAACTGCCCGACCTGGAATCCTTCCCACGCCAGCTGGACTACATCCAACCGAAACCTCAACGGCAACTCCGCCACAACACTCTCCATTCAGCAAGTGTTGCGACCACCGCAAGAACCCAAGGATCGCCAATCGGGCGATGCGTTGATTCAGTTACCGCGGTGACTATGGTGCGTGCCAACCTTGGGAGTAGCCCGCCAGCGATCCAGAACGGAGTGCGGCCGATGGTCTTCCGGAGCCCAATGCTTTCGAACGATGAGGTCGAGGAGATTTTCACGAGCGCTTACACCATCGCGATTGAGCAGGGGTACCCACCCCCCGAGGCCGCACGCATCGGAACGCGGGCTGTGGGCCGCGCTTCCGCGATTGCTGCGCTCCGCTACCTCGAGGCGGATGTCGACGCGTCTCCTGCGGTCACATGGACCGGTCCCGGTGGCATCAGGGACCGTCTCCACGGCGCACTCGGCACAATCCAGGATTGGTCGTGAGTGTCGCCATAAAGGAGCCGTCTACGAGACGGTTGTGCACAATCGCGTCACCAGTATCCGAGGAGGACCGTCCTAGGGGCCTTCGCGGTTGGTGCTCCCAGCCTTGAAGAACCATTTCATTGCCACGGCGAAGGTAGCCGCGTGACCGCACCGGCTATCGCCCCCCCATCGTTGCTCAGAACGTGTCCCAGAACCTCACTTGCCAAATGGTTGGGCGGCCGTCCGCTGCGTTCGGCGTGCAGCTGATCCACTTCGACAAGTTGATCGACTTAGTCCGGGAGAACCTCCTCCATTGCCCTGTATCCCAGTGCCCGACAGCCGGCCCCTCACCGAGCGCTGTGCGTGCGGGGATCGGAAACTCTCGCGCCATCTGAGCCTGCGAGGTGAGGAAAGAATTGACTTTCGGCGGTGATGCCGACGACGAAGTGGCGAGATCTTGAGCTCACTTGCACTGAGGAGTCTCGCTTTCGCCGGGTCGGCGTCGCTCCAGACCGTCCAGCGCCGCTTCAACGTCAGTCACTCGCGGCATCGCGCGGGCTAAGGCGAGCATCGTGCGTTGGAGGACGGGCGCGATAGCCACCTGCGCCATCCCGAGCAATACGGCGGTTGCCGCGACCGCCGTCCACAAATTCCCAAGATCACTGCCCCGTGCCAACGCCAGCAGTCCCACGAACTCAGCAGTAGCCATGAGCGCAACGCACGCGATCATTACCACCGGGCCAGTTAGGTGCCGTCGGACGAATAGCAGGTTCGACCACAACGCTGCTATCGCAGACCGCCAGATGCCACGGAGCTTCTTCGTCTGCACCAACTTGACCATGCGGGCGGCTTCGTTTGCCCAGAACTTCGCGGCGTCTTCGCGACTGAAGGCGAGGATGCGTGCCTCGACGACCAATGCCAGCAATAGAACCGGGATGATTTGGACGACTGCACTCCAGAACGCGCGTTGGTCTTCCGTCACGCTTTGCACCATAGCCCGATCCTTGGCCTGCGCCGACTAGGCCCGATGCTATTCGATCAAATCGAGCCCAGCGAGGTCGGGACGGGCGTCCTCGCGATAGCGGCGACGACATCGGCCGCCAGGCTGCCCTCGAACGACAGCAGCCTGGCGCCAGACGGGGCCGAGCACCTATGACCGCGTTCGGAACCTCCTAGTCTCGTGGCGCGCCCGAACGGCGACGAACGAGGAGGTCGTTGATGCATCGACGAGCACTCATCAACCCGGGCTGGCTTCAGAGGTGGAACTCGGGCGCGCTTGACGCTGATGCCAGCTTGCCGGTCTTTCAGCTCTTTGCTGTCCGTTCAGCGAGACTATTGTTCCCAACCTCGTCGCCGGGGCTCGGGTAGGAATGCCAAACGCACGCGCTCAGGCCGCCCGCGAGCCGCGTTTTCTGGGCACTGCACGGATATGGACCGGCTCGCGGGCGCGGGCAATTGCCGCTGACGGCGAAGGCTTGCTAAACCGTCCTCTGTCGGCCCATCAGCGTTAGGCCCGTAGTCGTAGTCCGAAGACCGCGAGCGAGAGATTCGAATCAGTGCGGGACTTGGTTCAGCTTGGCCGGCGTTCTAGGTGGTTCGGTCCTGCGGAGGCAAGCTGTTCGCCGCCCGAATTGCCCCAGCAAGGGACTGGATTTGGTCGCGAAGGCCCTCAGGCCACTCTTCCCAAGCGATCCTGTCTTCGGTCACATACCTGGCCACCGACATTTTGCTCGGCCGCGTCTTCTTGCCCTGGAAGGGTTTTCCTAATGGGGATCGGTAGTCGCCCGAGGGCATCGAGTACGTGTGATCGGGGTAGAGCTCTTCCACCGCCGCCTTGAGCGCGGTCCGAGGCACGTAGTTTTCTATGGTGTAGCCGGCCGTGACGAGCGCGGGCGCTGAAATCGCCTCGAGTTCAGCCAAGACACGGTTCTTTGTGGCATTCAGGTCGTCGGCCGCGGATGCTCTGTCCGAGTCGATTACCACCGCGAGATTTCGATTGATGCGGAGGAGGTGGATGAAGTCGCTTACCTCCTCGTCATCCGCCGTGAGATGGCTCAGCAGCGCCCCGCCATAGAACATGATCGAGTAGTGCGCTCCCTCTGTGAGACCGGGATCGCATTGTTCGAGCCAGTGCCTGACATAGAGGCGGTCGGAGGGCCCCTCAACCCACACAACGAAATTGGACTGGACGAGATCCGATGCCCGGTTGCCAAGGTCGGAAGCAACCCGCGCCAAATCGGCTGGCTTAATGACGGGCTGAGCAATCGACCATGTCTCGGGCATTTCGATGTGGGTGATCGTCGAGATCTCTGCGTTCAAGAGTTGAGCCGAGTGCGTTGACATTAAGTAGCGATTGCCTGTGTGCTCATGAAGGTAGGTGATTAGCTTCTTCTGAAGCGTCGGATGAAGGTGTACTTCCGGCTCCTCGATGCAAATCAGCTTCTCGCTGGTGGTCGTTGAGACGGCTGCGAGGAAGATCACCTCGCCAATGCCCGTCCCAACCTTGTCCAATTCCATCACCCCGCGGCGAGTCCGTATAAGCACCGTGTCCTTCGCGTCAGGGATCTGGATACCGGCCTCCGGGTCTTCTAAGACGTCCCGGACGAACGCTTGCAGCGCCTCAAAACGAGCGGTGTCTTCAGCGTGAGTCGCGAATCCTGGTCGTTCTAGGCGCGCCAACTGAGCCACAAGGCCGGCCCCGTTCCGGAAGTATTCCTCGCTCTCGCCCGAGGTGATCTCACGGATGGCGTCAACCCAGCCGACTTCGGGAATCCATTGCCACGGCCGCCACGCACGAAGGATGTTCTCGAGGTTCTGATTGGGATCACTAGACGCGCCGGTCGTAAGGTTGAGCGAAATCTGGTGCAGATGTCCGGTCACGAATGGCGTCTGCTCACGTCCTGCAGCTTCCGCTTGGTCACGACTCAGACGGGCTGCAAAGGCGCCGCCTGATATGTCCGGCAAGATCTCAAGATCGAGCCAAACTGTGTCCGCGAAACCTCGCGTGTATGCATCCGTCTGCAACCAGTTGCGGACGATCTCGTCATTGAACCGCATGGCAGTGCGCACAGATTCCGTCAGATGGAGTCCGATTGAGATCAACCGGGTTCGGTCGGTCTGCCAGCCAGCTGGCAGGTCGAGTCCGCCGGGGTAGAGCCCAACAAGCGTGCCTCGCCCGTCTCCTGCCCGCAGCGCCGTCAAGACATCTGCCATGAAGTGCAGCGCGTTCGATTTGCCCGTGTTGTTCTGTCCAACGACCAGATGAATCTTCGTCATCGGACCGAATACGGCAACGTGATCGTCAGCGCCGAACGATCGGTAGCCCGCGACGCCGAATCCCGCGAAGTCTGAAAGACCCATGCGGGAGATTCTGGCAGGGTCGTCGACTCGGCGAGCGGACCGACACCGAACCACGCGGCGGAGGACAGCCGCACGCGACACCTCAACCAAGGCCGTTCGGGCGTTACGTTATTGCAGAATGCGTTACCGAGCCATCGCGCTCAGCCTGGCATGAGCCATTCGCTCAGTTGTTCGGTCAGTTCTGTCTCAGGTAGCCCGCTTTCGATTCCGCGAGCAGACAAGTGCTCATCAAGGACAGCTGCGACGCTTATCGCTGAAACGTCGGGAGTCAGGGCATCCGCCTTCCGCAGCACCGTCAACATGTACACGACGTGCGGTCGCACAACGAGACGTCCAGCTCTTCCTGCGCTGTCGACGGCTTCGCGCGCGATAAGTTCGATGTCGTCGCGTGTGAGGGTTTGCAGGTCTTCCCTGCGACGCAACGCCTCGACGAGGGCTTCGATGGTGTGTTGCACCCTCGATCGAGACACGCGCGGGAGTCCCCGTTCGTATCGTGCAAGCTCCTGGACAACCGGTGGGAGATCTCCGCGTTCCGCTGCGCCAACCCAATCTGACTCCCAATCTTCCGGAACATTCTTCCCCAGCGGGTGCACGTATCCCGGAGGTGGTCCCGTCACCATGGCCGCGGGTGCCGCCGACTCGACGAACGTCTTGAAGGATCCGGTCCCACCCCATTCCGGAGCGATCTCACTTCCGAACTGTGAGACCAACAATTGCGAGATGCTGGCGAGTGGACGCGGTCGATCCAGATCCTTCAGGATCGAATTCAGAGCGGCACTAAGTGGAGCAAACATTTCGTTAGGCGCGCTAGCTGCAACAGTCGAGAGGTTCGTGGAGGGCGCAGACTTCGCCCCACCAGGCCTGCTTGATTCGCCCGCGACCGTCCGTGCGGCTTCGATGTCGAGCTGCTCGCGAACGTCCTGGGCAATGCTGTCCACCGCGGCGAGAAGCTCAGCCATACGCAGAGACATGCGTGTGATCCACTCTGGAACCACAGAACCCGGCTTGTAGGTGTCTTCGTGAGTGAGTTCTCCCCACCCGTCCTGGAGCAGGGTCCGCACCTGCACTTCGACGCGAACTGGAACATGAGCGCTCAGGCGAGGCACGAGAACCACAAGGTTGACATGGTAGGCCCGATACCCAGTCTCCTTTGGGGTCGCGAAATAGTCGCGAACTGACTTTGGTTCGACCGCCATCGGGACCGCGATTTCTTCCGCGTACAAAGGAAGTGCGCTGACAATCTCGGAGAAAACTTCGATGTCGGACAAGTTGTTACACACGAGCCGGATGCCAACGAGGTCGTCAATGACGTCAGGCACATCGGACCACAACGAGATCTTGCTCCGGTACTTCTCCAGACGAGTCTTCTTGTAAAGCCGTTGGGCAGACTTCACCCTCGAACCTGTGACCCGAAAGCGGCCTCGGTCGAGAGGCGGCACATTCTCGTCGAGAAGCTCTTCAAGCATCCGCAGGGCCGATTCCCGCGCGTAGTGCAACGTCGATGTCGTCAACTTGGAGTACCAGGTTTCGAACTCCGAGTAGGAATCCGAGTTCGTTGCTTGTGCCAGCTCGTCAGTCAACGCATCCCCAATGCTCAGATTCCGTGCTCGACTGAACTTATCGGTATGGGTCTGGTCGAGAAAGTAGGCACGGGTGTGTCATCCTCGGCGATGGAACGCGTGCGCACATCCGCTGAGTCGCAGACGACGATCTGAACTCGGTTCGGTGGACACTAGATCAACTCCGGCATTGTGGCGAGCACCACGAGGCTCAGCAAGCTGTGGCCCGCGAATCGACTGAAGATCGCGACGGCACAAGAGATTCGGCCGAGGTTTCGACATCGATGATGCCGTCCTCCTCGCTCAACAGGGGGGTCGACGTGGAAGGCGTTCCTGTCGAAGATCATGATGCGATTACTTCGACAGGGTCGTCACCTTTGGGGGACTCACTGGAGTCTGGCTGAAGCGTGACCGTCGGGAACGGGAATCTCGACCCGCCTTAGGCCGCCGTGAGTAGTCCGCGCTCTAGTCGTACTCGGCTGAGACGTTGGTGACGTTTCGGGGGTTGCGCTGAGGAGAACCTCCGGGGCTTAGTGGAAGTGCTTACGTTCCCTAATCTCCCCGGAGGTTCCCATGGCCCACGGTAGTGCTCGGTTGAATGTGTACGGACGGACCCTGTTGATAACTCGGGTCGTGCGCGATGGGCGCCTGGTCGCGCACGTTGCTCGAGAGCTGGGGATCTCACGTCAGTGCGCGCATCGTTGGGTGTCCAGGTTCCGTCTGGAGGGAGCGGCCGGGTTGGTGGATCGGTCGTCCCGACCACGGTCGATGCCGCGACGCACGCCGTTCGAGGTCGAGCAACGGGTCCTTCAGCTACGGGTCCAGCTGCGACAGGGTCAGGACCGGATCGGCCCCGCCGTCGGAGTGCCCGCTCGGACGGTCGGGGCGATCCTGCGTCGACACGGTGTTCCCCGGTTATCGGAATGCGATCCGTTGACCGGCCGGGCCATCCGCGCCTCGAAACAGACCGCCGTCCGATACGAACGCGCCCGCCCGGGTGAGCTGGTCCATATAGACGTGAAGAAACTGGGGCGTATCCCTGACGGCGGCGGGTGGCGCGCCCACGGCAGAGCCGCCAGCGACACGGCGGCCCATAAGCGGGCTCGGATCGGTTTCGACTACGTCCACTCGATGATCGATGACCACTCCCGGCTGGCGTACTCCGAGATCCACCCCGACGAGAAGGGCGCGACCTGCGCCGGGTTCCTCACCCGGGCTGCGGCGTACTTCGCGACGCACGGCATCACCCGCATCGAACGGGTCATGACCGACAACCACTTCAGCTACCGGCTCTCGAACGACTTCCAGAGCGTCCTCCGCTGGCTCGGTGCGAAACACGTCCTCATCCGCCCGCACTGCCCCTGGCAAAACGGCAAAGTCGAACGCCTGAACCGCACCCTGCAAACCGAATGGGCCTACCGGCAGATCTTCACCTCAAACACCGCCCGCGCCGACGCCCTGGCACCCTTCATCGAGCACTACAACGCTCACCGCCACCACACCGCCATCAACGGCACACCCCTCAGCCGCGTGTCACCAACGTGACTGCCGGATACATCTAGTCGGTGGGCTGTCAGGTGTCGGCGCCGAATACTCGCAGCAAGGCGGCGCGAGGGATCATTCTTCGCTCTCCGAGCTGCACGGTGGGGATGGTGCCGTTCTCGATGCCGAGCCTGATTGTGCGGTAGTCGACTCCGACGAGCTTGGCGGCATCCTTCATGGTTAGTGCAAGCGAGTTCGTGGATGTGTTCATCAGCTTCTCCTTTGATGAGCAATGCGTGACATCACTTGCGCACACCGTACTCCTTTGATGAGCAATGCGCGACATGAATTGCTCACGTCGTCCAAGTCGTGGGAAACTCCCGGTGTGAGTGAGCTGACCGTCGACGACGTCGACCCTGAGCGGATAGATGTCGGCGATGGTGTGCGCATGCCAACCGGATGGCGTGCTACCGGGAAGGGTGAACCGGGCACCCGTGGTTCGATTCATGTGCGAGCAGTCTACGATCAGCAGCTGCGACGCTCCGTTGCTGCATCGGTTCGGGCGGACCGGTCGGGCGAGGGTGACGAGGTCACGGCTGCCTCACTGCGGGATGTCAGCGTGCTGCAGATCGTGCAGCGGTCTGCGCTCCGCGTGGTCACGGTGCAACGAGGGGCGACGGAGCCGACGTCCTTAAGCGAGTACCTTGCCGACATCCGAGCTCACGCGCCTGATCGCGACTTGGGTGAAACGGTCCTCGAGGCGGTGAGGCTCTACCGGATAGCGACGACAGTCAACATCGCACCGCTGAAGCTCGTCTCAGATCAGCTGGGCGTAAGCGTCAGCACCGCAACCAGGATGATGGCCCGGGCTCGCGAGGCGGGGCTCGCGGAGGACCTAATAACCCGCGAGACGTACAACCGGATGCGGGCAGACGAAGTGCGGCGTACTCGTCCGTATCGACCTCCTGGATCTCCGTCGGGTCCCTCCATCGGACTGTGACGCCGTCCGACCGAACTTGGCGGGCCCAGAGCTGGTCCTCACCCCCGATAGTCCGGGGCTCGGAGTACTTGCGCAGGAGGTCGGCACAGCTACGAGGTCCGGCCCACGTTTTCCCTCGAGTCAAGGCCACGCCCGTCCTTCGCACTTTGCTCAACTGCAAAGGAAAATAGGCTCAATGTATGAGCATTTTGCTCAAATCGGAGATGTTAGAATTTGCCGGTAGATGCCGTCGCATGAGGGTGCCTGCTGCAGCCCCGGAATACCGGGTCAAACCG
The DNA here is from genome assembly GCF_039531105.1 of Microbacterium lacus. Classification (NCBI taxonomy): domain Bacteria; kingdom Bacillati; phylum Actinomycetota; class Actinomycetes; order Micrococcales; family Microbacteriaceae; genus Microbacterium; species Microbacterium lacus. The sequence goes on along the minus strand of NZ_BAAAPK010000001.1, from coordinate 2,545,873 downwards.
TCTTGTTTCTGGCCGTATTTTGGCCGCATTGTGAATGCTGTTAGCTGTTTTCGGACGTAGCTTTTTGTCGCTGTGACCGCAGAAATCCGTGAAATTTCGCGGATCCTGTCGCTCGATGTCGCAGAGCACAATGCTCAAAACGTGTTCGAGTCCCTCCAGGGGTAGGGCCCGCAGCAACTGCAGTTGCGTGCAGATCAAGGCGGCCCAACCAGCCACCGGTTCCAGTTACGGCGATGTTCGACGCCGTGTGCGCGACGAACGGACGGTAAAGCGAAGCATCACGGTCCACGTCGCGATGAAGGCAGGTGAGAGGGATGACCCCTCCCACCTGCCCCGGCGGGGACGCTTCCGCCAAGGTCGCGACTACTTCTGTTCGCCGCGACCGGTTCCGGCTGAGCCGTCTGTGCGACGCAGCGCATGGTCTTGCAGGTCGAAAACCAGCGAAAGGCTCCGGGCATTGTCAGCAACCGACACTCCCGCGTCTGGATCTCCGTCGAGCGCGGCGGCGAATTCGACCCAGACCGCTGCGAGGTCTGCATCCTCAGGGTCTTCCGTAACATCGCGAGACGTGAGATCCCCGGCGGAGGTCTCCACGAAGACCCGACGATCGTGCACGTGGACCGTGCCGCCATCGCAGCGGATCTCCCAGTCGCCATCCCATGGTGTGGTGGCGCCGCGCGCTGCCCAGGTGCCGGCGTACGAGACCAAGGCTCCGTTCGAGAGGCGAAGGACCGCGTCGAGGTCTGTCTCGCCTGAGTACTGCGTGGGTTCTGGTCTCGCCGACCATGCACCCAAGACCCTCGCCTCGGAGTCGGTGAGGTGTCGAAGCAGATCCATGTGATGAATCGCCATGTCGTCGAGCAACGGATGGGGGAGCGCACCTCGCCCACCGTCCAGGAATTCGGGCTGTGCGAACGCGATGCTCACGTGTCTGACCGCGCCAAGGTCGGCGACGGCGGTGCGAGTCGCCCTGACCCAGCCGCGCGAACGGTAGTTCTGGCTGACCCGAACGACGACCGCCGTCTCGTCCACAAGCGCGACAAGTTCGCCGAGTTCTGCACGCGTGGCAACGAGCGGCTTCTCGCAGAGAACGGGGATGCCGCGTTCCACGGCATGCCGGATAGCGTCCACGTGCAGGCCCACCGGCAGGGTGATGATCACGGCGTCAACACCTGTTGCTGCGATGACGTCCGCGTAATCGGGACGCCGGCCCCCGGTGTCGAGGTGATCGTCGCCGACCACCTCGACACCGGGAATCTCACCCAGGACGCGCTTCCACGTGCGACCCCATCGGCCCATGCCGAGGATCGCCACACGTTTCGTCATTCGGGAACTCCTACAGCGCCGGGCTCTGGTAACCGGTCGGCGGAACGAGGACACCGCGCTCAATGAGCGTCTCGATGTTCTTGGCGCGCGTCTGGTGCTCGCGCGCCAGCCATCCTTCGGTCGGCGCGGCGTCTGCGTACTGGTTCTTGGGGTAGATCGGCTTGTCGTAGATCGCGCGGTACTGCTCGGTCCGAAGATCCTTGAACTGGTTGTAGAGACCGTTGGCGACGCGGGCACGGCGCAGTGCCTCGATGTCGAGCGTCGTCACCACGAAGGAGTCGCCGCTCGTCCAACCGCGCTGCTGCGTGAGGATCTGCCCGCGGGGACCGACGATCATCGACTGGCCGCCGAAGAGGTCTTGCATGCCGCCATCGTCCCGGTACTCGGGGCCGAGGTTCGGCGCGACGACGTAGGCCGAGTTGAACATCGCGTGGGCGCGGTTCTGCAGCTCCCACATTCCGTTCTGGACAGCTGGTTCGATAAGTGTCGGACGGATGATGATCTCGGCCCCGTTCATTGCCAGACCGCGCGCAACCTCGGGGTAGACCCCCTCGTGGCAGATGGCGATGCCGATGTTGCCGATCTCGGTGCGTGCGACGGGGAAGATCGCGTTCATGACATCGCCGTCGGCCTTCTTCTCGACGAACTCGTCGAAGATGTCGTGCGGGTTCATGTTGCCCAGCATCCCGCCCTCGTACGCGTCGCTGGTCGCCTTGTAGCGCTTGTAGATGACCTCGCCCTGCGGGTCGATGATGAAGGCCACGTTGAAGTAGCGGTCGGGGAAGTCATCGTCCTTGACCATGTAAAGTTCGGCCGCGATGAAGGCGTTCAACTGCCTTGCCTTCTTGCCGAGCTCGTCGGTCTCGGGGCCGGGGATCGTGACGGCGAAGTGCGCCTCCCGCGCGCGGTTGCCCGGCGTGTTCGCGATCATCCCCTGAATCGCCATTTCGGGAATGACGATGAGGCGGACGGGGGACCCCTCCCATGCGCCGACCATGGCGGCCGTGTCGATGAACTCATTGATTCGCTTGACGTTGGCCAGGGCATCGCCGGGGTTTTTCACGGCGAACGTCCGAGGCGATACCGCCGCGACGACGTACGGATCGATCATCTCGTTCTCTCTCTTCTTTGAATCAGGCTGTCCGAAACACCAGAAGGGCCTCGTTGCCAGGAGACGCTGAGTTAGCGCTAACTCAGTCGACCACAGGTTGGGCATAGGCGCAAGGCCTACATCCAAAGTGCTCCGTAAAAACGGCGCCGAGGCGACGCGGTTGTCGGGGTCCACACTGAGAGAGCGCACTATCGGGGCGCGGCGCGCATCGCTACGGGCGGGCGCTCCAGATCCCTCGGCCGACCCGTGACGACTGCCTGCCTGCCTGCCTGCCTGCGGGACCTCGTCAGCGGCGAGGCGGTGCGGTGGTGTCGCGAATCACCAGTGCGGGTTCGATGAGCGGGATGTCACCCTCGGCCTCACCCTTGATCATCGCCAGGATGCGCGTCACGGCGATGTGCCCGATCGCCTCGAAGTCGAGCGTCACGGTCGTCAGCGCCGGCCGGAAGAACGGCGACTCCTTGACGTTGTCGAACCCGACGACGCTGATGTCTTCAGGAACCCGAAGGCCCGCGTCGTCGAACGCCTTCGTGAGGCCGAGCGCGAAGGGATCGTTGGCGGCGAAGACAGCCGTGACGCTCCGGTCGCGCGAGAGCTGCTGCCCTACGCGGTAGCCCTCGGCGGCCGACCAGTCCGATGTCGCGATCGGGGGAGGAGCCGCGCGACCTGCGGCCGAGAGTTCGTCCGCCCATCCGCGGGCACGGGCGGTCGACGCCATCCACCCGGGCGGACCTTGCACGTGCCATACCGTCTCATGGCCGAGGTCCAGAAGATGACGAACGGCCATTCGTGCGCCGCGCACCTCGTCGATGGAGATGCTCGTCGGGCTCGGGGGAGTGCCCTGTTCGAACGTGACGATCGGGGTGTCGGTGTCAAGTCCCTGAAGCACCGCGAGAGCCTCGTAGAGCGGCGCGAGCACGACGATGCCGTCGACGGCATCCGGGCCGATCGAATCCAGTGCAGCACGGATCGTCTCCCGGTCGAGGGAGCCGAGCGTGACCAGTCGCGTCGAGTAGCCGTGCTTTCGCGCTTCTTCAGAGATGCCGTAGAGGGCGACAGACGGACCGAGCACCGACAGTTCGAAGCTGACGACGCCGATCGTCATGGTCCGGCTGCTGGCCAGTGCCGAAGCTGCGGGATTGCGCCGATACCGAAGCTGGGCGATCGCCTTCTCCACACGCTCCCGGATGTCTGGCGCGACATTGGTCGCGCCGGCCACGACTCGGGAGACGGTCTGCTGCGACACCCCGGCGAGCCTGGCGACATCGATCATGCGCGGGCCCTTGCTTCGGGATGCCGCACGCTCGCGGACCGCGCTCTGCGGGGTCGGTGGCAACGAGCTCGCAGACATTCCCTCATTATGCCGCCCGAGCGGCGCGACCCCGGCGAGGCCGGGCCGCTCGGGCGCGATCAGCTCCGTCGGTACCGGAGCACTGCCGGGTGCTGGTCGTACGGCCATTCGGCCCCCTCGACCATGTACTTTCGCGTCGTATAGCTGCCGTCCATCGTCGAGGCCAGCGACGGCGGGCCATCGAACCCGATCACGCCCCAGCCGACGCGATTCTCGTTGCCCCCGTAGACAGGGTCGCCGTAGAAACCCTGTCGGGTGTTCAGGACGAGCAGAGGGAAGAACTCCAGAAAATCCTCGTTGACCGGTTGGTTGCCCGCCGGCGCACCGCCCAGCCCCGCCTCATCCTTCTCTGCCACGAGGAAGGGGCGCGGACGCTCGACGCCCGAAAGCTGCTCGAGCACGGCATCCTGCGCCTCGTCGTCGAGCTCGACGAAGTCCACTCCCGCGCGTTCTCGAGCCAACGCGTCCATCTGGACGACTCCGTTGCGGTAGAAGGCGCGCCGCTGCTGGATCCGCTCCGCCCACGCCTCCTCCTCGCGGCCCTCCATCCGCAAGAACCCGTTGCCGTCCGCCGCGGGGAAGATGAACTGCGTCCCCGCCAGCATGCGATCGATGAACCGCACCACGCGCGCCTCGCGAGCACCGGGGTGGTGATCGGTCGGGATGATGCGGGCGCTCGCCGCCTCGATCGTGTCCCATTCATGAGGCGTGAAGAACATCGGCCCTTCGACGTCGCGCGTGGAAATCGGCACTGTGACCCATTCCGCTTGACCCATTTTCGTCTCTCCTTCGTGTCGCTGACGCGTGCTCAGTCTTCGGTCCAGCCGTGGCGGTCCACCTGGATGATCCGGTCCGAGCAGCGCCAGGCGTTCGCCATGATGGTCAGCGCGGGGTTGATGCCCGTCGCCGTCGGGAAGAAGCTCGCGTCGAAGACGTAGAGGTTCGGCACGTCGTGCGAGCGGCACCAGCGGTCGACGACTGAGGTGGCCGGATCATCGCCCATGCGCACGGTGCCGAGCTCGTGCGAAGTGTTGCCGGTGATCCTCTCCATGTTGACGGGAATGACCCTCTTCGCCCCGGCGGCCTCCAGAATCTCGCCGTTCTTGGCGACCTGCCATTTCTCGTGCGCATAGTCGTTCGCGTGCGGGGTGTGGGTGATCCGCGCGACCGGAAGACCCCAGGCGTCCTTCACGTTCGGATCGAGATCCACCCTGTTCGACTCGACCGGAAGGTCGTGAAGCAGGATGCCGATCTTCATGCTGTGGTTGAAGAACTCCCGATCGGCATCCTTCGCCGACTGCCCCCACGTCGGGCGACCCGGAAAGCTCCAGTTGACGGGATGCCCGATCATCGACGGGAAGATCAGCGAGCCGAGAATATGGCCCCGGTTCGTGTCGGTCTCGTAGAAATCGAACGAGCACAGGCTCATGTAGTGCCCGGCCCAGCCGTACAGCGGGTCGGTCACCTCGCGGTCGAAGAGCCCCACCGAGAACGAGTACTGATGGAACGTCGCGTTCTTGCCGACCATGCCGCTGCTGTTGGCGATCCCGTCGGGGAAGAGAGCCGACGTGGACATCAGCATCAGACGCGGCGTCTCAATGCCGCCACCGCACACGATGACGGCCTTCGCGTTCTGGACGAACTCGTCGCCGTCCTCGTCCTGGTAGCGGACACCTGTCGCCTTGCCGTCCTTGCTGACAAGGATCTCGCTGACGTAGCAGTCCGACCGGAGATCGTACAGGCCCGTGGCGACGGCATCCGGGATGAACGAGATGAGTGTGGAGGACTTGCCCGTCCCGGGGTCCGGATACTGCTGCCAGAAGCCGTTCTCGCTGAACGGCTCGCGGCCGCGGTAGGGCTCGGTCACCATGCCTTGAGGCATCGGGAACGTGCTGTGACCCATCTTGGCCATCGCGGTGGCGAAGGTCCGGCCGATCTGGCTCAGCGGGGATGGCTTGGTCGGATACCCGCGGCTGCGCCAGGCCTCCCATTTGTTCGCCCCTGCCAGTCCGGAGGTGCCGAACTCCCACTCGACGCGGGTGTAGTACGGCTCGAGCTCAGCGTAGGAGATGGGCCAGTCCACGATGCTGGCACCCGGCACGTCGCCGTGCAGGCTGCGGAGCTTGAAGTCGCTCTCGGCCATTCGGGGAACCATGCCGCCCCAGTGCGTCGTTCCGCCGCCGACGACCTGCGGTGTGGCGGAGAAGTTCGTGATCACCGCTTCTTCGGAGTCGTTCGCGCGGAAGGTGCGGGGCTTGATCTTCGGGTCCTGCCAGATGAAATTGCGATTGAGGAACTTCAGTTCGTCGCCGGACGCATGCTCGGGTTTGAGCCAGGGTCCCCGCTCCAGGCCGACGACCCGCAGTCCTGCCTCGGTCAACACCTTTGCGGCGGTTGCACCCCCGGCCCCGGCGCCCACGATGACGACATCGACATCTTCAGGGTTGCGCTTGATTACCATTTCGATTCCTTCCGTGAAGCGTTCAGGCAGCTGTCTCGTGGCCGTGTCGGCCGATGGCGGCGAGGGGGAGCAGCTCGGCCCACAGCTCCTCGGGAATGCGATGGTCGAGAAGCCCCACCGTCTGATCGACTCGGTCCGGCCGCGACATGCCGACGATCGTCGACGCGACGCGTGGATCGCGAGTGGAGAACTGCAACGCGGCCGCGGCGAGCGGCACGCCATGGCGCTCGCACAGCGCTTCCATCGCGAGGGCCCGCTTCACCGTGGCCTCCGACACGGGGGCGTAGCAGTACGTCGGAACGGCGCGAGCTCCGCGCACGAGCATCCCGCCGCCGAATGGGGCGGCATTGACGAATGCGACGCCGCGGCGCTGCGCGTCGTCCAAGAGCGGCTCGGCCGTCTGGTCGATGAGGGTGTAGCGGTTGTGGCTGATCACCGCGTCGAACGCGTCGGTCGCGAGATACTGCAGCTCGAGGTCGATGGGCCCGCCGGCAACCCCCAGGTGCTCGATGACGCCCTGGTCGCGAAGATCGATCAGAGCCTCCAGCGGACCGCCAGCAGCCACGCCCTCTTCGAAAGTGATCTTCTCGGGGTCGTGAAGGTAGACCAGCTGGAGGGTGTCGACGCCGAGGCGGACAAGGCTCTCCTCCACCGAGCGGCGAACGCGGGCGCCCGAGAAGTCGGTCGACCCGGGCAGCGGATCGACCTTCGTCGCGACGACGAACCCCTCGGGAATCCCACCGTGCTCTGCGATGGCGCGTCCGATGCGCTCCTCGCTCGCGCCGCCGCCGTACTCGTTCGACGTGTCGATGAACGTGAACGGCCCTTCGAAGACCCGCCGGATGGTGGCGACGGCAGTGTCCTCGTCCACTTCGTAGCCGTACTGCGCGGGGAAGCTGCCGAGCGCGGAGGTCCCGACGCACACATCGGACACCGAGAGTCCGGTTCGGCCCAGTTTGCGGATGGTCATGATCGTGTCCTTCTGTTCGTGTGCGAGCGGATCGTTTGCGGGGAGTCGACAGTGGTGGTCGGGGCGGCGCCGCTGCTGCCTCCCACGATGAGCTGCGGAAGGACGCGCGGAGGCGACTCCGGAGCGATGCCGTGCATGAGGTCGAGGATGTGGTCGACTGCACGTCGGCCGACATCGGCGAAGTCGAAGCGCACCGTGGTCAGGCTGGGGCGGAAGAACTCCGACTCCGGAACCCCGTCGAACCCGACGACGCTGACCTCACCCGGTACCGACCGCCCGGCATCCGCCATGGCTTTGATGACCCCGAGCGCCATCTGGTCGTTCGCGGCGAACACCGCTGTGACCCGTGCGTCGCGGGCGAGCCGCAGTCCGGCTTCGTAGCCCGACCGGGTGGTCCAGTCGCCGTCGACAGGAGGGTGCGCGACCAGCCCGTGCTCGGACAGTGCACGGGACCAGCCCCGCAGTCGAGCGGTTGTGCCCAGCCAGCCCTCCGGCCCGCTCACATGATGGACTGTGGGGTGTCCGAGGCTCAAGAGATGCTCTGTCGCGATCCGCGCGCCGGAGATCTCATCGGTGACAACGCGGTGCTCTCCTTCGTCGGCCCCGGGCTGCCAGATCACCAGCGGCGCACCCCCGGCATCCAAACCGTCGATCGCGGTCAACGCCGCGTCGATCGGGGCGAGGATGATGATCCCGTCCACCGAGTCCGCGACGAGGTGGTCGAGGGCCTCTCGCATGTTCGCGCGATCGACATCGACCAGACTCACCAGGCTGGTCGCGTAACCGGCAGCACGCGCCTCGTCGGCGATGCCCTTGAGGGCGAGTGATGGACCGTACTGCGCCAGCCCGTAGCTGACGACTCCGATGTTCATGCTGCGGCTCGTCGCGAGCGCACGGGCCGCAGGGTTGCGCCGATAGCGGAGGCGTTCGATCGCCACTTCGACGCGAGCGCGCATATCGGGGGCGACGTTGCCCGTGCCGTTGATGACGCGCGACACGGTCTGGTGGGATACCCCCGCGAGGTTGGCGACATCCACCATTCGTGGCCCGCGGCCGCTTGAATTGCTGTTTCGAGGCAAGACGAACACCCCCTTCCGGTGTCGATGATCGATGGTCGATGTCGCCGACGGATGCCGGCCGAGGTGGGCGTCAGGCGGTGACGGGTCGCGCCCTGCCGAATCTCTTCGAGAAGAATCCGGAGATCCGCTGGACGCCTCCCGCGCTGGAGAGGAACACTGCGATCACGATCACAGCGCCCTTGATGACCAGCTGCGGTTCGGAGGATATGCCGACCAGGTTCATGATGTTGATGATCGTGGCCAGGACGAACACGCCGATGACCGCGCTGATCGGGTCGCCCTTGCCACCCATGAGCGAGGCGCCGCCGACCACGACCGCGGCGATCGCGTCGAGTTCGTAGCCCACTCCGATGAGGGAGCTGCCCTGGCGCAGCTGCGCGGCTGCGATGAGGCCTGCCAGCCCCGCCAGGAAGCCGGACATCGTGTACGTGATGATGAGGTTCCTTGCCACGGGCAGGCCGGACAGGCGCGCGGCCTCGGGGTTGCCTCCGATCGCGTAGAGCGATCGACCGAACGTGGTGAACTTCGCCACGAGCGCCGCGATGATCGTGACCACCAGGAAGATGGCGACGGGGTTTCGGATGCCGAGGATCGTCCCGGTGGCGAAGGCCTCGATGAACGACTGATCGAGAATCTGGATCAGGCTCGTCGACTGGATGATGTAACTGAACCCCTTGACAGCGCTCATCATCGCCAAAGTCGCGATGAACGGCGGGATCCGCAGCCAGACGACCAGAAGACCGTTGATGAGTCCCGCCATCGCGCAGCAGAACAGGGTGAAGGCGACGGACAGCCCCGCGGACATCCCCGTTTGCAGAGTCAGGGCGACGATCACCGTCGACATCGCCAGGATGGATCCGACCGAGAGGTCGATGCCCCCGGTGAGGATCACGAAGAACTGGCCGATGGCGAGCACCGCGACGATGGATGCGGCGGCAATGACGTTCTCGGCGTTCCGGATCGTGAGGAAATCGGCTGAGGCGTAGTAGCCAACGATGATGATGACGATGAGCACCAGGATCAGATAGCTCTTCGGCAGGATCCGCTTCCACAGTGCTTTCGCACTCCTGAGACGGGAGTGCGGTGTCGGATCAGCCGGTGAGCTGTTCGTCGGCGGTGTCTGCACGATGTTGTGTGACATTTCGTTCCTTTGGGCAGTAGGTCGGTCTACGTGTCGATCACGAGAACTTCTGGAGGATGGCTTGTCCGTGCGGGTCGATCTCGTCGTGGTCGAGTTCGGCGATGACGCGCCCGCGGGCCATGACGAGGACGCGGTCGCACATCATCGCCTCGGTGATCTCGGAGCTCGCGATCACAACCGTCCCGCCTTCGCGGGCGAACTCGCGCAGCAGCTCATACATGTCTTCCTTGGCGCCGACATCGACACCGCGGGTCGGTTCGTCGCACACGAGTACACGGGAGTTGCGCACCAGCCACCGCGCGAGGATCGCTTTCTGCTGAGTGCCGCCGCTGAGTGTCTTCATGGGCTGATTCACGCTGGAGACCTTCATGCCCAGGCGCGTCACCAGGTCGCCGGCAGCTTTGCGTTCGCGGCGCGAATCGATCACGCTCAGGCGGCTGAACATCGGGAGGCTCGCGAGGGTGATGTTTCCGGCGACACCCATGTCGGGGATGAAGCCGGCGCTCTTTCGGTCCTGGGGGAGGAGTCCGATCCCTCGTCGGATCGCATCCCGAGGGGCGGTGAAGTCCACGGGTTTCCCCTCCACGCTCATAGCGCCGGAGGTTCTCCTTCTCGCGCCGGCGATGAGCCCGGCGAGCTCGGACTGTCCGCTGCCGATCAGGCCGGCGATGCCGAGCACTTCGCCTTCCCGCAGATCGAACGACACGTCTCTCACGCGGTCGTCCTCTGATAGATCTCGCACGGAGATCACCACTCTCTCCTTCGCGCCGCTTCCCAGGCGGGGCGATCGCTCACCTCGCAACGCGGCATCGGCGATCGAACCCTCGAGCGAGCGTCCGACCATGGCCGTGACGACATCGGCAGGCTTGCTCTCGGCGGTGATGAGATCTGCGGAGGTGACCCCGTCGCGCAGCACGGTGACCGCGTCGCAGAGCGAGTAAAGCTCGTCCATGCGGTGGGAGATGTACAGCAGCGTGACCCCCTGTTGTGACAGGGAGCGTAGGACCGTGAAGAGCCTGTCGACATCGGGCAGGGGAAGGGTCGAGGTGGGCTCGTCGAGGAGAAGAAGTCGCGCATCCTTATGGATGGCCTTGGCCAGCTCGACGGCCTGCTGTTCGGCTGTCGAGAAGCTGCCGACGGGCCGACGGACGTCGAGGTCGAAACCGACACGGTCCAGTGCGGCTCGCGCCTCCGACGCCATCCGGTTCCAGTCCACCGCGACTCCGCCCGCTCTGGGCAGGCGTCCCAGGAAGATGTTCTCGGCGACCGAGAGACTCGGAACCAGCGAGAGCTCCTGATAGATCGTGTGAATCCCCGCCTGCTGCGCATCGAGTGGGTGGCGGAAGCGCTGGAGCGTGCCGCCGAGGCGAATGGTGCCGGCGTCGGGGGTCTCGGCACCGGAGAGGATCTTGGCCAGCGTCGACTTGCCGGCGCCGTTCTGCCCGGCAAGCGCGTGAATGCTGCCCCGTCGAACCGCGAAGCTCACGCCCTTGAGGGCCTGCACTCCGAGATATCCCTTGGTGATGCGGTCGAGTTCGAGTTCGAGCTGCGCGTCGGGGGACGATTGGCCGCCGGCAGCGGACGGCTCCGTCACTGAGCCTGCAGACATGAATGTCTTCCTTCTCGGGTCCTGGGGTGTGGGGCCGTGCCCGGTCGCCGCTCGTGGTGCGGCGACCGGGTTCGGCGATCAGTCCTGCGCGCGGACGTAGGTGTCTTCGGCCACGTAGTAGTCGGCCGCGTTCTCGGGCGTGACCACCGTCGTGTCGATGAAGAGGGTCTTGTCGGGGCAGGCCGACTGGTCGCCGTTGTAGGCGGCGAGGGCCATCTTCACGGCCGTCACGCCCTGGTCCCATGGCTGGTTGGACGCGGTCGCCTGCAGAGGGCCGGTGGGGTCGTCCATCATTTCTTTCACGGAGACCATGCCGCCGTCGTAGCTGGCGAGGATGATTCCATCTCCCCAGAGCCCGGCCTGCTGCAGTCCCTGGACGACGCCGCCGTTCATGACATCGCTCATGCTGTACACGATCTTCAGGTCGGGGTTCGCCGTGGCGACGTCCCGGATGGGCCCGAGGGCCTTATCGGGCTTCCATTCGCCGAACTTCATGTCCAGTGCGTTCGTGGTGATTCCGGTGTACCCCGACATCACCTTCTCGTAGCCCTCCATGAACCCGTTGAAGCGCAGGTCGCTGAGGACATCACCGGGGAACCCGCCGATGCCGACGAGCTTGATCTCGCCGGTGTCGCCGAACCTCTCGATGGCCTTGTTCGCCGCGACCTCACCGGCAAGCGCGCCGGTCGCCTCCTGATCCTCCGCGACGTAGCAGAACGTGTCGGGGACGAGCGAGGCATCCAGGTTCGAGTTCACCGTCACCAGAGGGATGCCGGCGTCCTTCAGGGCCTGCACCGAAGGCCCGACACCGATCGGATCGTTGGTGTTCATGATCACGACGTCCACGCCCTTCGTGATGAGGGTCTGGACGTCTGCGTTCTGCCGCACAGTGTCACCATTGGCATCCAACAGCTCGATCGTGGCTCCGATCTCGTCGGCTTCTGCCTGACCGCCTTCGACGAGGGTCTTCCACCAGTCGCTGCCGCTGATTCCCCGCTGGCTCCAGCCGATGACCAGGCCATCGCCTGACGCCTTGTCGGCATCGGATGCAGAATCGTCGGCCGCGCGACAGCCTGAGAGCATGATCGCCGCCGTTGCGACAGCGGTCACCCCGAGCAGGATCCGGCGCTTTCTTGAGCGCGTGATTGCTGTACTCACTTCGACACTCCTTTGTGCAGTAGTAGCGATCGGCACCTCTTCGGGCGGGCGTCCCCATCGCGGTCAACAATGTTCGTTGATGTAGTGATGTTAGCGCACTATCAGGATCACGCAAGAGTGAATATGGATGTCCTCATCGAGAATGAAGCGCTCCTGAATGGCGCTTCTGGCGGACGCAAAATCGCTATTGATCAGGGCTTTAAAGCATGCACGGGGGGAGATTCTCCTTACGTTCCGACCTGGGTCGCGACTTGTACGGGTTGCGCCTGATCGACCCGAGGGGAGCGCACGAGTTACCGTTCACTCCTCGAGAACCTTGAGAAACCGGCCACAGGTCCTCTCACGCTGCGTCTGCGATCATGAACGCGGCCTCAAAGCAAGCGGTGAGCCGACCCGCCCGTCATCGCTAACGTCGCTAACGTGATGTGGGCTCTGATCTGGGGTGCCGTCGCCGCGTCATCGCTGGTGATCGGCGCGGTGCTCGGCGTCGTGAGGAAGTGGAACGATCGCGTCATCGGTGCTGTCCTGGGATTCGGCGCAGGAGCGCTGATGTCCAGCGTCTCCTTCGAACTCGTGGCGGACGGTCTCTCTGTGGCGGGCGGCCTGCCCGTTGCCCTGGGGCTGGCGGCCGGAGCACTCGCGTTCTATCTCGGCGACAAAGGAGTCGAACGTCTGGGTGGTCGGTCGGGCAAGACCGCGGCGGGCATGCCGCTGCTGCTGGGTGCGTTGCTGGACGGCATCCCCGAGCAGGCTGTGCTGGGGATCGGCCTAGCCGCCGGCAAAGGCGTGAGCGTCGCTCTGCTGGTTGCGATCTTCGTCTCGAACCTCCCCGAGGCGATCGGGTCCTCGGCCGACATGCGGTCGGCCGGCACGAAGGCGCGCACCATCATCCTGGGCTGGAGCATCGTGGCCGTGGTGTGCACGCTGGCGGCCGTCGCCGGCTACGGCGTCTCCGCCCTCGTGGGCGACCCGTTTGCGGGCGCCGTTGACGGTTTTGCGGCCGGTGCGCTCCTGGTGATGCTCGTCAGTTCGATGATCCCCGAGGCGACCCAGAAGGCGGGCAAGGCCGCCGCGCTGGTCGCCGTCCTCGGATTCGCCGTCGCCGCGGGACTCTCAGCAGCCGGCTGAGAGACCGCCACCGCTGGCAGGCCGGTCAGCCCTCATCGGCATCCGGCCGCGGCAGCACGGTGAGTACGCGCTCAATGTGGTCGCGGAACTCGGTCATGAATCCGCGCAAGAATTCCTCGGTGCTGGCGTTGGTGATCGAGCCGTCGTCGGCGTAGTCCTCTTCGACCCACGTGATGTAGGCCTCCGGTGAGGTCATCTGGCGGGCGTTGCAGTAGCTGAGCACGCCGCGCAGGCTCTGCTGGGCGACGGCGGTGCCGATCGAACTGACCGAGGCGCCGATGACGGCAGCGGGGATGTGGTCGAACGCGTTCTCGCCGTAGGGCCGTGAGGCCCAGTCGATCGCGTTCTTCAGCGCGCCCGGGATCGAGCGGTTGTACTCGGGCGTGACGAAGAGGACGGCATCCGTCTCGGCGATCGCGTTCTTGAAATCCTGCGCGACGAGCGGGAAATCCTCGTCGAAGTCGGGGCTGTACAGCGGCAGGTCCTTGATGGGGATCTCGACGAACTCGAGATCCTTCGGCGCGACACCCTGCAGCGCCGCGGCGAGCCTGCGGTTGATCGAGGTGGAGGACAGACTCCCCACGAAGTAGCCGACGGTGTATGACATGCGAGTCTCCCTGCTGATCGGCTGGACGCCCCGATCCGGGCGGGCGGATCGGGGCCTTTCACCTGGTTGCCATCGATGCACCGGAGGACCATGCGTGCCCCACGTATGACGCCCGGCCCCGGCCTGGTGAGGCGGGGCACCCTCTCGAAGGTGAATGACTCGATCGTCGCGGGTCGCGCTCGTGCAGGCCAAGGGGTTGACACGGATGCCGCGCCGCGGCACCGGCCGAGGTCAGGTGCCGGTACCCAGGGTGCGGAGATAGCGGGCGGTCGTCCGCCGCTGCACCCACCGGCCGATCGGACCGCCGAGCCGCGTGTACCAGCGCCCGGGGCGCGAGAACGCCATGATGCGGAAGGTCACTTCGCCGGAAGGCAGAAGCCGCAGCTCGAAACGCTCCTCGCCGCGCTCGGGATGCCCCGGGAGTGTCCCGTACGCGAAGCCGCAGAGGGTGTCCGTGCGCTCGGCCCACACGACGAGGCAGGGGATCTTGAAGAGCAGCAGCCGCATGTCCACGCGGGTGCCTTCTCGGAGCGGCACGTCCGACAGGTCGACGCGCGCCCCGGCGCGACGCTGCACCTCGCCGGCCAGCAGATCGTCGGCGGCCCGCTCGAACACCTCGCGACCGCGGCCGATCACGCGCTGCATCCGGACGTGGTGGTACCCGGGCGGGAGTTCGCCTGCGGTGGCGCCCACCTCGGAGTAGGTGAGGGGCGGCATCCCTTCAGGGTAGGCGCGTCGCGACGGGTCGGTACCGTCGAGGAGTGATCCCTTCACGCATGCGTACCGTCGGTGTCGACCTCGCCGCCGACGAGCGGCGCACCGCGCTCGCGGTCATCGCGTGGGAGCCCGGGTCCGCTCGGCTCGACGAGCTCCGCCTGGGGGTGGCCGATGACGAGATCGCGGATGCCGCCACCGCGGTCACCCGCATCGGCATCGACTGCGCGCTCGGCTGGCCCGACGCCTTCGTCGACTTCGTGTCCGCGCATGCCGACGCCGACCGCCCGCCGGTGGTCGATGGGGGAGCGGACTGGCGGCGCTCTCTGTCCTACCGAGCCACGGATGTCTGGATCCGCGAGCAGACCGGCCGCTGGCCGCTCAGCGTCTCCACCGACCGCCTCGGCGTCACCGCTCTGCGCTGCGCGGGACTCACCGGACGCCTCGCCGCGCGCGGGCTGCGTGTCGACCGGTCCGGCGTAACGGGAGCGGTCGCCGAGGTCTACCCGGGCGCGACGCTGCGCGCCTGGGGGATGGACACCCGGGGCTACCGGGTCGACGCCGATGCGCGGCGCCTGCTGCTATCGCGGCTCCTGGCCTCGGCATCCGGTCTCGACGTCGGTGAGCACGGCGAGCTCATGATCTCGTCGGGTGACGCGTTCGATGCGGTGATCGCCGCCCTCGGTGCGCGGGCGGCTGCGATCGGGCGCTTCACGCCGCCGGCGCTCGAGATCGCTTCACAGGCGCGGCGGGAGGGGTGGATCGTGCTGCCGTCGTGCACGCTCGCCGAACTCATCGCGCGACAGCAGAACGCCTCCCCGGCCGGGCCCGGCCGGGGAGGCGTTCCGCAGTCGGGTCAGTCGTCGACGACGCTGATCGTGACGTCGATGTTGCCGCGCGTGGCGTTGGAGTACGGGCACACCTGGTGGGCGGCATCCGCCAGCTGCTGGGCGAGGTCGAGCGGCATCTCGGGGATGTTCACCTCGAGGGTCACGGCGAGCTGGAAGCCGCCGGCGCCGTTGGGCAGCAGCGAGACGCTCGAACCGACGCTCGAGCCCTCGATCTGAGTCTTCTGGGCGCGCGCCACGCTCTGCAGCGCGCTGTGGAAGCAGGCCGCGTAGCCGGCGGCGAAGAGGAGCTCGGGGTTCGGTGCGCCGCCGGCGCCGCCCAGCTCCTTCGGGACGCGCACCTCGGTGTCGAGGATGCCGTCGGCGGTGCGGACGTGGCCGTTGCGGCCTCCGCCGGTGGCGAGGGCTTCTGCGGTGTAGAGGGCGTTCACGGGTTCCTTTCGGATCGGGGGGATCAGGCGGAGGCGCGCAGCTCGGTGGCGAGCGCCCGCATGTTGGCGGTGATCGCGGACAGCTGTGCGAGGAGGTCGGACACACTGCGACCGCTGTCGACGAAGCCGGGGACGAGGCAGCCGGCGGCGGCGATGACCTCGGCGTGGACGGCGCGGCCCTCGTCGGTCAGGGCGACGCGAACCACGCGCTCGTCGTCGCCGTCGCGGCGGCGGTGCACGAGTCCGCGCGCCTCGAGTCGGCGCAGGAGCGGGGAGAGGGTGCCGGAGTCGAGGTTCAGTTCTTCGCCGAGCGAGCCGACGGTGCGCTCGCCGGTCGCGAGCACGACCATGGCGAGGTACTGCGGATACGTCAGCGACCAAGGCTTGAGCACTTCGCGGTAGGCCTGCGTGGTCGCGTGGGAGGCGGAGTACATCGCGAAGCACACGAACTCGTCGAGCGTCGGGCTGGTCATCCCGAAAGCATTGCACGCAATTCAATTGTGCACAACTTACTGGGTTCGGTGATCCGGACGATACGCGCCCCGCGTGCCTCCGGGCGGGAAATAATCGAGGGATGACCTCAGCGCCCCAGCCCAGACGTCGATTCGAGCCGATCTATTCGATGGCCGTCGGCGCCGGCCGGGTGCTCTTCGGCGGTGTGCTGCGGCTGCGACCGACGGTGACCGGTGCTGAAGCGATCCCGCCCTCCGGGGCGGCCGTCCTCGCGATCACCCACTTCGGATACATGGACTTCGCACTGGTGGAGTGGGTGGCCTGGCTGCGAACCCGACGCCGGATCCGCTTCCTGGTGACCAAGCGCGCCGCCGACAAGCCCGTCGTCGGGTGGCTCCTGAACAAGATGCGGCACATCCCCGTCGACTTGGAGGCCGGCCGGGACGCCTACACGAACGCCGTCACGGCGCTGCAGGACGGGGAGCTTCTCGGGGTGTTTCCCGAGGCGGGCGTCAGCGCGTCGTTCACCGTCCGTGAATTGAAGACGGGAGCGGTGCGGATGGCGGCGGCGGCCGGAGTCCCGGTCATCCCGGTGGTCGTCTGGGGTGGGCAGTTCCTCCGGACCAAGAATCATCGCGCCAGCTTCCGCGAGGCGTTCCGGGCGCCGATCCGCATCGCGTTCGGGCGGCCCATCGACGTGAGCACCGCCGACGACCCCGTCGCAGCGACGGCCGCGCTGCGGTCCGACCTGATCGCCCTGCTCGATGACGCGCAGGCGACCTATCCGCTCTCCGGCGCCGGGCAGTGGTGGCAGCCGGCGCACCTGGGCGGATCCGCGCCCACGCCCGACGTCGCCGCCGCGCGGGACGAAGAGCGCCGGCGGCAGCGGGCTGCCGGGCGCTGACGACGCGCGGATGCCGCGCGTGCGGCATCCGCTCCGCCTCAGTCCTCGTCGGGGAACTTCCCCTTCGTCGTGCCGTCCATCGCGTCGGCGAGGGCGAAGATCACCGGCCAGGCGCCCTCGGACGAATTGCCAAGCACGGTGACCGTCGTGCGCGTTTCGGGATCATGCGTCGACCGGAAGGATGCCCCGGCGTCGTAGCCCTCCAGGATGAGCGAGGACGAGCGGCGACCGAGCCAGAACCCCATGCCGTATCGCTTGTGCTCTGTGGGTACGTCGAACCGGGGTCGGGTCATCTCGACGAGGGTCTCGGGCGACACGATCCGCCCGTCCAGCAGCGCGTTCCAGAACCGGTGCAGGTCGTCGGCGGTGAGGTACATCCCACCGTCGCCGTTGCCGCGGACGGGCAGGTGCAGCACGTTCGTGCGGTCGCCGGTCTCCTCGAGGTAGCCGAGCGCGGCATCCGCGGGGAGGTCGTCCGAACGCAGGAAGGCCGAGCCGATGAGGCCCGCGCGGTCGCAGACCTCGGTCTGGACGAGCTCGTGGAAGCCGCGACCGCTCACGCGCTCGGCGATGAGCGCGAGGATCACGTATCCGCCGTTGCAGTAGGCGAAGCGCTCGCCGGGCGGGAACTTCTGCGGGAAGCCCTCCAGCGCGGGCAGGAATCCTTCGGTCTCGGCGAGGGTGTGCAGCGGCACGGAGAAGACGTAGTCGTCGATGTCGGCGTCGGCGTCCTCGTCGAGGTAGTCGCCGATGCCCGAGGTGTGGGTGAGGAGGTGCTCGATCGTGACCGCGCCGTCGACGAGGGGCAGGTCGTCACCGAGGATCGGGCGGACGGGATCGTCGACGCCGAGCACGCCTTCTTCGACCAATCGCATGATCGCCAGCGCGGTGAAGCCCTTGCTGCCGCTGGCGGCGGAGATCCGAGTGGCGGGTGTGTGGGGAACGCCGAGGGCCCGGTGGGCGAACCCTTCGCACCGTTCGAGCGTGCGTTCGGCGCCGACGTCGATCGTGAGCACGCCCGAGAACGACTCGGCCGCGATGGCCGCGTCCAGCTGCTCGGAGGTCAGAGGCAGGGGCATGATCGGTTCTCCCGTCGTCAGGTGTTCAGTCTTGCCGATCTCGGGCGGAGCAGACTGAGATCATGCGCCCAACCCTGACGCTGTTCTGCGGACCGCCGGGTGCCGGCAAGACGACGGTCGCCCGCCGGCTCGAAGACGAGGGACGCGGCACCCGCATCGCCACCGATGACTGGCAGGCGAGACTCGGCGCGCCGCATACGGACGGCGAGTTCCACGAACGGCTGCAGGGCGCGCTGTACGAGCATGCGCTCGAGCTGGTGCGCGCGGGCGTCGACGTGATCCTCGAGGACGGGCTGTGGCTGCCGGGAGAGCGTGCGGAGAAGTTCGCCGATGCGCGGGCGGCCGGTGCGCTGATCTCCTGGCACGTGTTCGACATCCCCGAGTCGGAACTCCGGCGTCGGCTCGAGAAGCGCAATTCGGACGGAGCGGCGGAGGCGTATCCGGTCTCCCGCGCCGAACTCGTGCCGGCTCTGGAGCTTTTCACGCCCCCGTCCGAGGCTGAGCTGGCCGCCGTCGATGAGGTGATCGTTCACCGAGGATGAAACGCACACGATGCAATCGTGCAGAAAAGCGGAGATGTGCACGATGACGGAGACCGCAGCCCCTCGTCATCCGTGATCCTGCACATCGACGCAGTTCTGCGCGCCCGCGACCACGGCGCCTAGGCTCGCTGCATGAGCCACAAGCCCACGCTGTTCGCCCGGATCCGGCAGTTCTTCTGGCCCGCGCGCGAGACCTATGAGTCGCGGCAGGCTCGGGGTGGTGAGTCCGCCGGCCTGACCCCGCAGCAGTACGAGGCCACCGACCGGCGCCGGCACGGTGGAGCAGGCGAGATCGGGGCGGGCTGACCTCCGCGCGGCCCGCGGCGGTCACTCGTGCTCGGGCAGCACCGGGGTCGACCAGCCGGGATCCCTTCCGAGCTGAGCGGCGCGGGCGACGGATGCCGAGCCGAACTTGTCGCGGACGGCGTCGAGCGCCGTGTCCAGCCGCGAGCCGTCCTCCCAGTCGATCGGGAGCTCCGGCGGACCCTCCGCCGCGTGACCAAGGCCCGAAAGGGAGATGCCGATCAGCGTAATGCCCCGCTCGGCGATCACCGGCTGCGCGGCCGCAAGTAGCCCCCGCGCCACCATGAGCAGCACGGAGGTGCGATCGGTCGGCATCCGCAGCGACTTCGACCGCGTCGCCTTCGCGAAGTCGCCGTAGCGCAGCCGCAGCACGACCGTCCGGCACACGCGCTCCTTCTCGCGCAGGCGCCGGCCGAGCCGGTCGACGATCTGCGTCAGGAACACATCGAGCTCTTCCGGCGTCCGGGGCCGGGATCCGAGCGCGCGCTGCGAGCCGATCGATCCCCGGCGCCGCGTCGTGTCGACCGGACGCGGGTCGCGCAACCGGGCGAGCGCGTGCAGGTGCGCGCCGGCGGCCCGGCCCAGCATCCGTTCGGCCGTCGCCGTCTCGAGCTCCGCGAGTTCGCCGACGGTGTGGATGCCGAATCTGTGCAGCTTCTCGGCGGTCACGGCGCCGACTCCCCAGAGCCGTTCGACCGGCAGCGGCAGGAGGAACTCCGCCTCGCGATCGGGCTCCACCACGAGGAGCCCGTCGGGTTTGCTGACCGCACTGGCGACCTTTGCGAGGAACTTCGTGCGTGCCACGCCGACCGAGATCGGCAGCCCGACCTCGGTCCGCACGCGTGCGCGCAGCCTCGCGGCGATCTCCTCGGGGCTGCCCACGAGCCGGCGCAGACCCCCGACCTCGAGGAAGGCCTCGTCGATCGAGAGGCCTTCTACCAGTGGAGTCGTGTCGCGGAAGATCTCGAAGACGTCCTTGCTCGCCTGCGAGTACGCGTCCATCCGCGGGGGAACGACGATCGCGTCGGGACACAGCTCGCGGGCCTGGCGGCCGCCCATCGCGGTGCGCACGCCGCGCGCCTTGGCCTCGTAGCTCGCGGCGAGGACCACCCCGCCGCCCACGATCACGGGCCGCCCGCGGAGCTCGGGTGCGTCGCGCTGCTCGACCGAGGCGTAGAACGCGTCGAGGTCGGCGTGCAGCACGGTCGCCTCGCCCCGCATGACGCCCCCCGTGCTCGTCCGCCCTGTGGACGCATCGTCGCACCGGGTGGCGACATCGAACCCGGCCCGCGGCCTACCTGAGCGCGGCCGGCCCGAGCCGGTCGGTGATCGCCTGCCGGATCTCGGGCACGGCATCCACGAGTCGTTCGAGGGGGCAGCGGAACCGCACCGCGCTCACGCTGACCGCGCCGGTCGGCACCGCGGAGCCGTCGAGGACCACGGGCACCGCGACGCAGGCGATGCCGACCTCGTTCTCCTCGTCGTCGATGCCGAAGCCGCGTGCGCGGGTCGCCTCCAGCTCGCCGAGCAGTGCGTCTGCGGTGGTGAGCGTGTGCGGGGTCTTCTGCTCGAGGGGGAACGCACCGAACACGGCCGTCAGATCGTCCACGTGGCGCACCCGCGAGCTCACCAGGACCTTCCCGACTGCGGTGCGATACGCCGGGTTGCGCCCGCCGATCACCGAGGTCAGCCGCACCGCGCCCTGCGGCGGGTCCATCTTCGCGCGATACACGATGTCGCTGCCGGACAGCACCGCGTAGTGCGCCGTCTCGCCGAACCGGGACGCGAGATCCTCGAGGAGCGGCTGCATGCGCGCGATCTCGGGCCGTCCGTCGAGGTTGCGGAACGCCAGCCGCAGGTATTCGTCGCCGAGGATGTACACCCCCCGCCCGATCGTGTCGGCGAGTCCGGCGCGGCGCAGCGTCGCCAGCGCCCGGTGCACGGTCGGCTTGGGGCTCTGCAGCGTGCCCGCGAGCTCGTCGAGCGTGACACCGGCGGGGTGCTCGGCGAGCTCGGTCAGCACCGCGATCACGCGGTCGGCCCCGACGAGGCGATCGGTCACGGGAGGAGCCGAGGGTCGACGTGCACCTTCGGACCCGGCCCGGCATCCGCTCCGCGTCGGCCCTCGAGGCGCGACGGAACGTCCTCGAGCGCGACCACTTCGCTCACGATCGCATCCGGCACCACCGACCCGTCCGCGAAGTGCGCGATCGCCCCGGCGAGGCCCGGAGAGGCGGAGAGGATGCCGACCGCCGTGATGTCCTTCAGTGCGATGTCGCGGGTGTCGACGAGACTCGGTGTCGATGAGAGACCGATGTAGACGACGCGTCCGGCAGGCCGCGCGAGGCGCACCGTCAGCGCGGGCATCGCCGGGTTGCTCGTCGCCTCGATGACCGCGTCGAACCGATCGGATGCCGATCCTTCGAGCTCGTCGAGCTGCCACGTGTGCGGCACGCCGAGGGAGCGCGCCAGCGCGAGCGAGCCCTCGCGCACTCCGCCGACGTGCACCTCCGCACCGGCGGCGAGGGCGAACTGCGCGGCGAGCAGTCCGATCGTCCCCGAGCCGAGCACGAGGACCGCGTCGCCGGGCGAGATGCTCGCCGCCCGGGCGGCGCGGAGCGAGTTGCCGCCCGGTTCCACGAGCGCGGCCGCGGTCACGCTCACGTTCTCCGGGATCCGGTACGCGAAGCGAGTCGGGATCAGGAGCTTCTCGGCCAGCGCCCCCGGCCAGCCGTCGCGGATGCCGACTTCGAACCGGTCGGGACACACGTGGTGCACGCCCGCGCGGCAGAAGCGGCACTGCCCGCAGCCGAGCATCGTGTCGCCCGTGACGCGCCGGCCGATCCAGGCCTCGTCGGCGGGGTCGCCGACGCCGGTCACCCGGCCGGTCCACTCGTGGCCGAGCCGCAGCGGGAAGTGCGTGTGACCTTGCTCGATGTAGGCCATCTCGCCCGTGTACAGCTCGACGTCGGTGCCGCAGATGCCCACGCGCTCGACGTCGACGAGGAGCTCGCCGGCAGCCGGGACCGGGTCGGGCACCTCGCGCACCGCCGCCTCGCGTGGCGCTGTGACGACGAGCGCGCGCATCAGCCGGCCGCGGTCGGGTCGGCGATCACGCGCTGCGTCTGGGTGCCGAGCCGCTGGATCGACAGGGTCATCGTCTCGCCGCCGTGCAGGTAGAGCGGGGGCTTCAGGCCCAGCCCGACCCCCGGCGGGGTGCCCGTGTTGATCAGGTCGCCCGGCTCGAGCGCGAGGAACTGACTCAGGTAGTGCACGATGTACGCCGGGCTGAAGATCATCGTCGCGGTCGACCCGTTCTGCCGGACGACCCCGTCGATCTCGAGGCGCATGGCGAGGTCGAGGACGTCGCCGACCTCGTCGGGGGTCACCAGGTACGGGCCCGCCGGGTTGAACGTGGGGGCCGATTTGCCCTTGGACCACTGCCCGCCGCGTTCGATCTGCCACTCGCGCTCGCTGATGTCGTTCACGAGCACATACCCGGCGATGGCTTCGGCCGCCTCGGCCTCGTCGGCGAGGTACGACGCGTGCCGGCCGATCACGATCCCGAGCTCGACCTCCCAGTCGGTCTTGCGCGACCCCCGCGGAATCTGCACGTCATCGTCCGGTCCGATCAGCGTGTTCGGCGACTTCGTGAAGAGGATCGGCTCCTCGGGCACGGCCTGCCCGGTCTCGGCGGCGTGGTCGCGGTAGTTCAGTCCGATGCAGAGGATCTGATGGGGGCGCGCGAACGGCGCTCCGAACCGGCGACCGGCCACGGGCTGGGCGGCTCCCGCGGCGACCTTCGCGGCGACGACATCCCCGAGCGTCGCGAGCGCCCCCGAGCCGAAGAAGGCCTCGTCGAAGTCTGCGGTGACGTCGGAGACGTCGACGAACGTGTCGTCGTCGATGAGCACGGCGGGGATCTCCGACCCCGCGGGGCCGAGGCGGACGAGTCTCATTGCTCTGCTTTCTGCCAGTACGGCGTGGTGGTGCTGCCGCGCCAGCGCGGCACGGGGAGCCCCGCGACGCCGACGTCGGCGACGAAGAGGGCGCCGGCCTGGTCGGCCCAGGTCTCGAGCCCCTCCTGCGCGGTCGTGATCCCGAGCGTGCTGAGCTCGGGACCGAGGAACGCCGGGCACGAGACCTGGGCGGCATCGACCTCGACGATCTCGAGCAGCTCGCCCGTGGGCGCGTGGCGGCGGACGCTCGCCCCGCCCCAGAGCGCCACCCACAGCATCCCCTCGGCGTCCACCGTGAGGCCGTCGGGGTAGTGGGGGAGGTCCCGGAGGATCGGCATCCACTGTTCGTCGTGATCGAACGCGCCGTCGCCGTACGAATGAGCCGACACCGTGTTCGCGAGCGTGTCGACGTGGTAGACCGTGCCGCCGTCGGGCGAGAAGCCGACGCCGTTGGAGAGGCGGATGCCGCTCCGCAGCGTCTCGACCGTGCCGTCGGGTGAGATGCGCAAGAGCACTTCGTCGCCGGTCTCCGCGCCGAGGGCGAGGGTCCCCACGACGAACCGGCCCTGCAGGTCGACCGCGCCGTCGTTCAGGCGGACGTCGCGGCGGCCACCGAGCAGATCGGGACCGAACGACACGGCGCCGTCAGAGGAGATCACCGCGAGTCCGCGGGCCGCCGCGACCAGCAGACCGCCGTCCTCGGTGAGGGCGACGGCGCCGGCGCTCTGCCCGAGGTCGGTCGCGGCGATGTCGACGATGCGCTCGCCGCGGAGCGACCCGCGCAGCACGCGCCCCGCGTTGATGTCGACCCAGCGGACGAGCTCGGCGCGGTCGTCCCAGATGACGCCCTCGGCCAACGCGTATGCCGCGTCGGTCGCGGGGACCGCGCGCAGGGTCATCGAAGACCTTGGGAGGAAGCGGTCGCGCATGGCATGATTCAGAATGTTAGTGCAGCGTTCGAATTGATGGAAAACAAAGATGCCACGTCAGGGTCGCCGATGAGCCGCCTCCGCAGTGCCGAGTGGTACGAGGGAGACGACCGCAACGCCTACATCCACCGCGCGTGGATGCGGCGCGGGAACCCCGAAGACGCGCTCGACGGCACGAAGCCGCAGATCGCGATCGCGAACACCGCGTCCGATCTCACGCCGTGCAACATGCACCTGAACGAGGTCGCTGAGAGCGTGAAGCACGGGGTGTGGGCCGCCGGCGGCGTGCCGTATAACCTGCCCGTCGTCTCGCTCGGCGAGACGCAGGTCAAGCCCACCGCGATGCTCTGGCGCAACATGGCGGCGATGGCGATGGAGGAGATGTTCCGCGCCAATCCGGTCGACGGGCTCGTGCTGCTCGGCGGCTGCGACAAGACGATTCCCGCACTGCTGATGGCGGCGGCATCCGTCGACATCCCCGCCGTCGTCGTCCCGGGCGGACCGATGATGACCGGGTACTTCCGCGGGCAGGCGCTCGGCTGCGGCACGGACGTGTGGCGACTGAGCGAAGAAGCCCGGGCGGGCGAGATCACCGGCGCGCAGTTCCTCGCGTCCGAGCAGTCCATGATCCGCGGCAAGGGACACTGCAACACGATGGGAACGGCATCCACCATGGCCGTCGTCGCCGAAGCGCTCGGCATGACGATCCCCGGGTTCGCCGGCACCCCCGCCGCCGACGCGCGGCTGCTCGCCCTCTCGCACGAGACCGGGAAGCTCATCGTCGACATGGTCGCCGCCGAGCGCACCCCGAGCCGGATCATGACGCGGGAGGCGTTCCTCAACGCGATCGTCGCGGTCGCCGCGGTCGGCGGGTCGACGAACTCGGTCGTGCACCTCCTCGCGATCGCGGGACGGCTCGGGGTCGACCTCACCCTCGACGACTTCGACGCGACGGGCGCGGGAGTGCCGGTCATGGCGAACCTGCAGCCGAGCGGCGCGTACCTGATGGACGACCTCTATCGCGCCGGGGGAGTGCTCGGCGTGCTCGCGCAGGTGCGCGACCTGCTGCGAGCCGATCCGATCACGGTCACCGGCCGCCCGCTCGTGGACTACCTCGACGACCGGCCGGTGTACGACGCGGACGTCATCCGTCCGCGGGAGGAGCCCCTCATGGCGGATGCCGGCATCGCGGTGCTGCGCGGCAACCTCGCTCCGCGTGGCGCCCTCGTCAAGCCCGCCGCTGCGACGCCTGAGCTGCTGCAGCACACCGGACCGGCCGTCGTCTTCGACTCGATCGAGGACATGCGTGCGCGCATCGACGACCCCGCCCTCGACGTCACCGCCGACTCCGTGCTCGTCCTCCGCGGCTGCGGGCCGAAGGGCTACCCGGGCATGCCGGAGGTCGGCAACATGCCCCTGCCGCAGAAGCTCCTCGCGCAGGGCGTGCGCGACATGGTGCGCATCAGCGACGCGCGAATGAGCGGCACGGCGTACGGAACGGTGATCCTGCACGTCGCCCCGGAGGCCGCGGCGGGTGGGCCGCTCGCGGTCATCCGCACCGGAGACCTCGTCACGGTCGACGTCGAGAATCGGATGCTGAATGTCGCCGTGAGCGATGAGGAGCTCGCCGAGCGTCGGGCGAGCGCGTCGACCGAAGCCGCCTACGCCGCCCCGGTGCGCGGCTGGGCCCGGCTGTACGTCGATCACGTCATGCAGGCCGACACCGGCGCGGATCTCGACTTCCTCGTCGGATCCAGCGGCCCGGACGTCGCACGCGAGTCGCACTGAGGTTCGGGAGGACTGGCCATGAGTGAATTCGACGGGGCGATCGTGGTCGTCACGGGCGGTGCGAGCGGCATCGGGGAGGCCGTCGCGGCGCTGCTCGCCGAGCGCGGCGCGCGCGTCGCGGTGCTGGACCGCGACGTCGCCGGCGTGCGCCACTTCGCGGTCGAGGCGGACGTGACCGACGCGCGGCAGGTCGGTATCGCGGTGGACGCGGTCGCCGCGCACTTCGGGGGCCTGGACATCGTGATCAACAATGCGGGCATCGGCGCGGCCGGCGACGTGTCGGCGAACGACGACGACGAGTGGCACCGGGTGCTCGATGTCAACGTCGTCGGGATCGCGCGTGTGACCCGCGCGGCGCTGCCGCATCTGCGACGCTCCGCTCGCGCGGCGGTCGTCAACACCTCGTCGGTTGTCGCGACCGTCGGCGTGCCCAACCGGGCGCTGTACTCCGCGAGCAAGGGTGCGGTGTCGGCGCTGACGCTGGCGATGGCCGCTGATCACGTCCGCGAGGGCATCCGGGTGAACGCGGTCACTCCGGGCACGGCGGACACTCCCTGGGTGGGGCGGCTGCTGGACGCCGCGGATGATCGCGAGGCGGCGGCATCCGCTCTGCGTGCGCGTCAGCCCATGGGGCGGTTGGTGAGCGCGGCGGAGGTCGCGCACGCGATCGTGTACCTCGCTTCGCCGCTGTCGTCCTCGACGACCGGCACACTGCTCGCAGTGGACGGCGGGATGGCCGGCCTGCGGTTGCCCTAGGCGCGGGTCGCTGTTCACAACTCCCGCAATCCGTCGCGGAATGGGCCGAATCGGCCCGTCCGGCCGTGTCTCAGCTGCCGAATGCAGGAGTTGTGCGCACCGAGGTGCTCCGCTGATCGCCGGTCGTCAATCGGACGTGGTCGCGGCCGGCCGCTCGAGCCCGACGAACGGCTGCATCGCTTCGGCGAACCCGACCTTCGCGCCCGCGCGCACGACCGTGGCGCCGTAGCTGATCGACACCGTGCGCGGCGGCCAGCCGAACTGCTCGACGTCCATCTGCGCCTGGCCGCTCGGATCCCGCTCCGCGTCACTGATCGACAGGGCCAGCCACTGCACGCCATCCGTGGCGGTCGCGCTCCACAGCCAGCACCCTTCTCGACCGTTGCAGTCCCCGTCGATCTCGTCGAACCGGAGCGGCCCGAGCCCGAACTCGGCTGCGGCGCGGGACGCGGCATCCACGACGGCCTGCCATTCGCCCTGCGGCGGCACCCGGTCGGCCTGAAGCTCGCAGCAGTTGATCGTCGTCAGCATCGACTCGCCCCCGTAGCCGTTGCCCTGCTGCGGGTAGGAGTTGTCTTCGTCGAACCACGTCGACTCGGAACGCAGCGGCTCAAGACGGATGCCGGTGGCTTCGGCGATCGCGTCGTTCACCGCGGCGACCAGACCGCGCGCGGTCGGCTCGAGCTCCTTCTCGTCGGGGGCCTCGAGCAGCAGCTCGCCGTCGATCCAGGATGCGGCGGGGTAGTCCGCCCAGTCCACGGTCACGCTCTCGCCGGTGGCGTCGGTGTAGGTCGTCACAGGCGACGGCGCGGCGCCGAGGAGGCTGCACCCGGTCAGGAACAGCGCGCAGGCGAGGAGGGCGGCGATGCGGGGGAGCATCGGCTCAGTCTTGCACGGCGCTCTTCCGGCTGCGGCGTGCACAACTCCTCAGTTCCGTTTGCGTCGGCGGATCGAAAGGCACCTCACGGGCCGATTTCGCCGCGAATCTGAGGAGTTGTGCACGCGCGGTCCTCGAGACCGGCCGCGCTAGCGTGTCCGCATGGCGATCCAGCGCGCAATTGTGGTGTCGACGACGGACCCGGAGGGCGGCGACCGGGTTCAGGTGCGGCTCGGCACGGGTGTCGACGTGTGGGCGGCGCGGGTGTTCCCTCTCGCGGCGTTCGGCGCGCACGACCCTGCGGAGGGGGCGGAGGTGTGGGTCGACTTCGAGGGCGATGAGCCCGCGCGCCCGGTGATCCTCGGTCTCACCGGTCGTCCGGCCCGCCGCGACGCGCTCGCGCGCGACCTCGAGGCGCTCGGCGACGCGTGGGATCGAGGGCATTTCGCCGGGACCGCGGATGCCGACGGCGGCGAGACCGCGAACCCGTATCGGTGACCGCCGCCGCGGTGTCGGCGGCCGGTCGTACCGTGGGGTCATGGCGACGATCGAGCACATCCGTCGTGCCGTCGCGGGACTGCCCGGTGTCGAGGAGCGCGAGCGCACGAGCGGCGCATCGTGGTTCGTGCGCAACCGGCCGTTCGCCTGGGAGGTTCACCCGTGGCCCAGCATCCCCGCGGACATGCGGGCGATCATCGCCTCCGAGCCGGTCGTCGCCGTGAAGGTCGCGGACCGCGTCGACGCGCTCGCATTGGTGGAGATGGCGCCAGAGGTCTTCCTGCGCACGACCACGGCGTGGTGCGAGCCCAAGGTGGCGTTCCGCCTCGGGGCGATCGATGATGAGCACCTGCGCGAGCTCGTGATAGACGCGTGGCGCGCGGAGGCACCGCGGTATCTGCGGCGGGCGTTCGACGAGGCCGAGCCCGGCCCGTCATAGGGTGGACGGATGTTCTCCGGACTCGCGGGCTGGCACCTGATCATCCTCGTCATCTACGGGCTCCTGATCGCCGGGGCCGTGGTCGGCGCGTACTTCCTCATCCGCGGCGCGGTGCTCAGCGCACTGAAGGCGCACTCACGGTGGGTGGATGACGGCCGACCCTGAAGCCGCTCAGGGCTGGAGCCGCTCCACGTCCCAGCCGTCCTGACGCCGGGTGAAGACGATCCGGTCGTGCAGGCGCGAGCTGCGGCCTTGCCAGAACTCCACGCGCGACGGGCGCACCCGGTAGCCGCCCCACCGCTCGGGGCGGGGGACGTCAGCACCCTCCGGATACTGCTCCTCCAGCGCGGCTACGCGCGCCTCGAGCTCCGTGCGCGAGGAGATCGGCTGCGACTGCGCGCTCGCCGTCCCCGCGAGGCGCGACCCGTGCGGGCGCGTCGCCCAGTAGGCGTCGGATTCGGCATCGTCCACGCGCGAGACCTCGCCCGTGACGATCACCTGGCGGTGCAGCGTGTACCAGGGGAAGAGCAGGGTCGCGACCGGGTGCGCCGCGAGGGCACGGCCCTTGCGCGAGGACCGGTCGGTGTAGAAGACGAAGCCCTCGGCATCCACCGCCCGCAGCAGCACGGTGCGGCTGGAGGGAGTGCCGTCTTCGCCGATCGTGCCGACGACCATCGCGTTCGGCTCGTAGACGCCGCGGTCCGCGGCCTCGAGGAGCCACGACTCGAACTGCTCGATCGGGTCGGATCCGACGTCGCTCTCATCGAGGCTCTCGGCGCCGTAGTCGGTGTGGCGGTGCAGGGCGGGATCGGTCACACGAAGACGATAGCCCCGCGTCGGGGGCGGAGGATCAGTCCAGGCGGGAGTGCTCGCCCAGGCGGTGCCACTGGCGGTTGTGGTACACCAGGGCGTTGCCGTGATGCCCGGGCTCGACGTCGCGCTCGATGTTGATCTGCAGGGCCTGAGCGGCGATGACGGTGGAGCTCCCGGCATCCATCCGGCTCACGATCGCGCAGCGCGCCCACGCCCGCACGCCGTGGAAGACCGGCTCGCCGGTGGCCAGCCGCGTCCAGGCGGTCGCATCGGCGAAGCGGTCGACCCCGCTCTGCGCGCCGAGCCGCGCGACGTCGATGTCGTCCGCGTCGAGCAGGTGAACGACGATCGACTCCGCCGCGGCGATCGCGGGCGTCGCCGACGAGATCGCCGACACCGAGAAGATGAGCAGAGGCGGGTCCGCGCTCACCGACGACACGGAGGACGCGGTGAGCGCCACCGGCCCGTGCTCGCCGAACGCGGTGATCACGGCGATGCCGCCCGGGTGACCGCGGAAGAGGGCCTTGAACTCGTCGGCCGTGGCCGACGCGCCCAGGCTCCGTGCGGGAGCGTGGTCGGGATCGTGGGGGCGGCTGGCCGCGGAACCGGTCATGTCTTCGACGCTAATTCACTCCCGAGGCCTGCGGCGTGCGGGCGTGAAACACACTGACACACGCGCCGGTACTCAGTGTTGCGTAGTACCGGTACTCAGTGTTACTTTGTACCGGTAGTCAGCGACACAGGGTAGGTGGGACGGCATGGCCAGTCAGATGACCGAGATGCTCAAGGGCACGCTCGAAGGCATCGTGCTCGCGGTGCTCGCCGATCGGCCCGCATACGGCTACGAGATCACGGCGCGACTCCGCGACGAGGGCTTCACCGACCTCGTCGAGGGGACGGTCTACGCCCTGCTGATCCGCATCGAGCAGCGCGGGTTCGTCGACGTCGAGAAAGTCCCCTCCGAGAAGGGACCGCCCCGAAAGGTCTACTCGCTGAACGCGAACGGACGCGCTCAGCTCACCGAGTTCTGGAAGACATGGAGCTTCCTCCAGACCCGTATCGACCGGCTCCGCGACAGAGAGGTGTGACATGGCTGCCAAGTGGTTCGAGGTGATCACCGGATCGCTCGATGACAAGAAGGAATGGCGGCGGTACCGAGCGCGTGTGAAGGCGCTTCCCGAGCCGTACCAGACGGCGGCCGCGTCGTTCGAGCGCTACTTCATGTACAACGGCGGCATCGTGGACGGCGACCCGGCCGTCATGATGACGATGCTGCACGACTTCGCCGATCTGTGGGAGCGGGCGGCCGCCGATCAGACGCCGGTCACCGCGATCGTCGGCGAGGATCCGGTGGAGTTCGCCGACGCCTTCGCGGCCGCGTACACCGGCAAGCGGTGGATCGACAAGGAGCGGGCGCGCCTGACCGAGACCATCCGGCGGATCGAAGCGGAGGAAGAGCCGTGATCGCGGATGCCGCCATCCGGGTCCACGGACTGCAGAAGTCCTTTGCAGATGTGGCGGTCCTGCGGAGTGTGGACTTCGAGGTCGCGCGGGGCAGCGTGTTCGCCCTGCTCGGATCGAACGGCGCCGGCAAGACGACCATCATCCGCATCCTCGCGACGCTGCTGGGGGCGGATGCCGGAGTGATCGAGGTGGACGGCATCGACGTGGCGGAGCAGCCCGCCCGCGTTCGCGAGGCGATCAGCCTGACCGGCCAGTTCGCCGCTGTCGACGAGATGCTCACCGGACGCGAGAACCTCGTCCTCGTGGGACGTCTCCGGCACGTCGGCTCGCCGGGCGCGGTCGCCGACGATCTGGTGGAGCGCTTCGCGCTGACGGATGCCGCGCACCGGCGCGCCGGCACGTACTCCGGCGGCATGCGCCGCCGCCTCGACATCGCGATGAGCTTGATCGGCGATCCTCCGGTGATCTTCCTGGACGAGCCGACGACGGGCCTGGATCCGCAGGCGCGGATCGAGGTGTGGCAGACCGTTCGCCGGCTGGCGGACGCGGGGACCACGGTGCTGCTGACGACGCAGTATCTCGACGAGGCCGAGCACCTGGCCGACCGCATCGCGATCCTCCACGAGGGGCGCATCATCGTCGACGGCACGCTCGCCGAACTGACCGCCCTCCTGCCGCCACCGCAGGTCGAGTATGTCCGGAAGCAGCCGACGCTCGAGGAGATCTTCCTCGCGATCGTCGGTGACCAGGCAGGGGTGTCAGAGCCCGGGGAGATTCCGGCCTCCAGCGACGCCAACCAGGCCCGAGGTGCTGATTCATCCCCGCGCTTTCACCACGAGTCGGAGGAAGGGCGATGAGCGCCCACTTCGCCGCCGACACGGCGACCCTCACCGGGCGGTCGCTCCGCCACATCCTGCGCAGCCCTGACACGATCATCACGACCGCGGTCACGCCCGTCGCGATCATGCTCTTGTTCGTCTTCGTCTTCGGAGGGGCGATCGACACCGGCGCCGCGTCCTATATCGACTACATGCTGCCCGGCATCCTGCTCATCACGATCGCGTCCGGCATCGCCTACACCGCCTACCGCCTTTTCATGGATCTGCAGGGCGGCATCTTCGAGCGCTTCCAGTCGATGCCCATCGCGCGCTCGAGCGCGCTGTGGGCGCACGTGCTCACCTCGCTCGTCGCGAACCTCGTCTCGCTCGCGGTCGTCATCGGCGTGGGCTTCGCGGTCGGCTTCCGCACCGGGGCCGGTCCTCTCGCGTGGCTCGCCGCGATCGGCATCCTGATCCTGTTCACGCTGGCCATCACCTGGCTCGCGGTGATCGCGGGGCTCTCCGCGAAGACGGTCGACGGGGCGAGCGCGTTCTCGTACCCGCTGATCTTCCTGCCGTTCCTGAGCTCGGCGTTCGTGCCCACCGCGTCGATGCCCGGACCGGTGGCGTGGTTCGCCGAGAACCAGCCGGTCACCCCGATCGTCAACACGCTGCGCGCGCTGTTCGCCGGGCAGCCGGTCGGGAGCGAGATCTGGGTGGCACTGGCCTGGTGCGTCGGCATCCTGATCGCCGCGTACCTCATCGCGATGGCGGTGTACCGCCGGCGGCTGCGCTGAGACCGGGTGTCGGCGATGAGGGCTATCGTGCGGCCATGGTGACTGACGCGCGCACACTCGACTGGCTCCTCGACTCCGACCCCGCCCTCCGCTGGCAGGTCGAGCGCGATCTCGCCGGGGCCGACCCCGCGGTCTGGGAGGCGACGCGAGCGCGCGTCGCGTCGGAGGGGTTCGGCGCCCGACTGCTGGCCGAACAGGGCGCCGACGGGCAGTGGGCGGGCGGCGCGTTCTTCCCCGCGGGCTTCTTCGACAGTCCGGAGGCTCAAGAACCCGGGCAGCCGTGGGTCGCGACGACCTGGGTCCTCAAGGACCTGCGCGAGTGGGGGGTGGACGCGTCGGAGCTCGCCGGCTCCGCCGAGAAGCTCGCCGCGAACTCGCGGTGGGAGTACGACGACCTGCCGTACTGGGGTGGCGAGGTGGACGTGTGCATCAACTCGTACACGCTGGCGGCCGGCGCGTGGCTCGGGGCCGACGTGTCGCAGCTCGCCGCGTGGTTCCCCGCGCACCGACTCGAAGACGGGGGCTGGAACTGCGAGGCCGAAGAGGGCGACTCGGTGCGCTCGTCGTTCCACTCGACCCTCAACGCGGTGCGCGGAATGCTCGCCTACGAGAAGCTCACCGGCGACACGGGTCTGCGCGAATCCCGCCACGGCGGTGAGGAGTACCTGCTCTCGCGGCGGCTGATGTTCCGGGCGAGCACCGGGGAGTCCGTGGGCGAGTTCGTGCATCGCTTCGTGTCCCCGAACCGGCACCGGTACAGCGCGCTCGCGGCGCTCGATCACTTCCGCGAGGTGTCTCTCCACGAGGGCACACCACCCGACGCGCGGCTCGCGGAGGCGATCGAGGTCGTCCGCGCCGCCCGCACGCCCGACGGGCGATGGCTGCAGACGACCCCGCTCGCCGGACGCACCTGGTTCGACGTGGATGTGCCCGAGGGGGAGCCGTCGCGATGGCTCACGCTGCAGGCGACGCGGGTCCTCGAATGGTGGGATGCCGCGACCTGAGGCTCAGTGCGGATGACGGTCACCGGGATCCGCGGTGGCGGCGCGCCGCGAACTCGTCGACCTCGGCACCCCGCGGGCGCAGATCGGG
Organism: Microbacterium lacus; assembly: GCF_039531105.1. Classification (NCBI taxonomy): domain Bacteria; kingdom Bacillati; phylum Actinomycetota; class Actinomycetes; order Micrococcales; family Microbacteriaceae; genus Microbacterium; species Microbacterium lacus. The sequence continues at coordinate 2,512,428 of NZ_BAAAPK010000001.1, read as the reverse complement.
GTACCCCGCGAAGGGGACCGGACCGTGCGCGCGCACGTATGCACCGTGCACCCTCTCGCACGCGTGACGCAGCGTCGTCGCCCAGCCGAGGAGCTCGTCGCCCCACACCGCGCGGTAGCGCGCCACGTCCTCCGGCTGCGGGATGACCGCATCGGACGCCGGGGGAGCGGCATCCGCTCGCCGCGTCCGCACGCGGCGCAACTCGACCCGCCCGTACTCCCGACCCTGCGGGTCGACGAGCCGCCACGTTCCGGTGGGGCCCTCCACCGCGGCGAGGATCGGGTGCCAGTCGGCCATCTCGGTCGGGATTCCCTTTCTCCGGCCGAGGGTGCCAGGCTACTCCCGCGCCTCCGACATCGGGAGGGCTCGGGAGGAGCGGCATGGCCGACGTGGTGAGCATCGAGCTCGTGCTCGATGACGCGACCGACGCGCGCGTCCAGGCCGATTGGCGGGCGCTCGCGGATGCCGGCATGTCGAGCCTCGGAGCGCACACGTCCCCGAGCAATCGCCCGCACCTCACGCTGCTCGCCCGGCCGACCCTCGACGTCCCCCGCGCCGCCTTCGCGCTCGCGGCGGCGACGCTCCCGGTCTCGGTCACGCTCGCCGAACCCGTCGTCTTCGCCCACGGCGACCGCGGCGTGCTGGCCTGGCGCGTCGAGCCGAGCGACGAACTCCGCGCCCTGCACACGGCGGTGCACACCGCCGCGGGATCCGGAGAGGACCTGCCGCACACCGCGGCGGCGGACTGGACACCGCACGTGAGTCTGGCGCGCCGGCTCCGACTGGACGCCCTCCCGGACGCCCTCGCGCTGATCGGGCCGCCGATCGCCGGGACCGGCACCACGCTGCGGCGGTGGGATGCGGCATCCGCCACGATCACCGTGCTGCGCTGAGCGATTCGCGACGGACCGCGTCGCCGCGACCCCGGTTCGCGCAGGTGTCGATAGCGTCGTGGTGTGGAGGAACAGGGCCCGGACGAGGTGGATGTGCTCATCGATGCGTGGGCGCGGCGGCTCCCCGACGTCGATGTGACCCCCCTCGAGGTGATGTCGCGACTGCGGCGCGTCTCGATCCGGCTCGGGCGCATCCGCGCGGGCGCGTTCGCGACCGCGGGCCTGGCGTCGTGGGAGTTCGACGTGCTGGCGGCGCTCCGCCGGGCCGACGAGCCGCACGAGTTGAGCCCCGCGCAGCTGATCCAGCGCACGATGATCGGCAGTGCGGCGATGACGAACCGCCTGACGCACCTGGTCGACCGCGGTTACGTCGAGCGACAGGCGAACCCGCGTGACGGCCGCGGCGTGCTCGTGCGGATCACGGAGGAGGGCATCGTCCGGGTGGATGCCGCGATGACCGAGCTGATCCGCCGTGAAGCCCGCGCGCTCGCCGTGCTGAAGGACGACGAGATCGACGCCCTCGCCCGGATGCTCCGCCCGCTGATGGGCTAGCGCTTCTCGCGCGCGAGAGCGTCCCAGTTCACGTCGATCATGCGCGGCTGCCGCTGCGAGATCCGCGCGCGCAGCACCATGCCGGCGTCCGGCCAGTACCGCCGATCCAGCACGACCTCGGTCCGCAGCGGCTCGGCGTCGATCCCCGGTGCCTGCAGGATCAGGTCCATCTCGCACGTCTGGTAGCGCATGCGCCCGGTCGGCTGCGAGAGCGAGACGATGCGGATCGTGCCGGGCACCGCGTCCGCCATCGGCGAATGCGTCAGGCGTTCGAGGGCTTCCGCCGCGTCCTCTTCCCAGTCCTCCATGGCTCGAGGTTAGCGGTGCAGGACCTTCGGCTCTGGCCGCCGGGCGGCGGCGGGTGTGGCATGGGTTCCGGAGGAGAAGACGATGAGAGTGCTGGTGGTGTACGAATCGCAGTGGGGCAACACGGAGCGGATCGCGAAGACGGTGGCCGATGAGCTCGGCCGGACGATGTCGGTGCAAGTGGTGGAGGCGGAGTCCGCACCCTCCGATGTGGCGGATGCCGACCTCGTGGTCGTCGGAGGTCCCACGCACGGCTTCTCGATGACGAGGCCCTCCACGCGGGAGGCCGCGGTCGCGCAGCACGGGGCTCCGCGGGCGCCGGAGCGTGGCATCCGCGAGTGGATCGCCGCGCTGCCGCACCTGGATCGGCCAGTGGTGGCCGCGACGTTCGACACGCGGGTGGACGCGCCGCGCCTGCCGGGGTCGGCCGCGAAAGCCGCGCGGCACGAACTGCGCACGCTCGGCTTCGACGTGGGCATCAAGGCCAAGACGTTCCGGGTGCACGGATACGAGGGGCCGCTCATCGACGGCGAGCTCGGCCGCGCCGTCGAGTGGGCGCGTTCGCTCGTCGCTGCTCTCCCGAGCCGCTGAGACGACAACTGCGCGGCGAGACCATGGGGTTCACCCACCCTCTCGACGCGCAGATGTCGTTTCACGGCAACAGCGGGAGACGGCCCGCGCGGGGGCGTGACCGGGCTAGCGTGAGGGTGTGGACGAGGACGCCGCGGAGCTGCAGGCCCTGCGTCGTCGTGCGTACGCTCCGGATGCCGACATCCACGCCGACCCCGACGCGCTCGCCCGGCTCGAGCAGCTCGAAGAGCAGGTGCGCCGCGCGCGCGAAGCCGCCCTGGCAGCGGCGCCCGCCGCGCCCCCCGCGCCCGACACCGCCGCCCGCGCCCCGGACGCCGCCGATCCAGCGGACGCCGCCGATCCGGCGGACGCCGCCGATCCGGGGGAGCAGGACCTCCTGTCCCGCCCAGATGCTCCGGATCGGTGGACGGAAGGACCCGAACGGCCACCGCGCCGCCGGCACATCGTGGTGGGGACCGTGCTCGTCGTCGGCGCCCTCATCGTCGCCGGACTCGTGCTCGACCGCACGGCGCCCCCGGACCCGGAGGCGGCCGCGCCGACGCCGAGCCCGCAGCTCGTCCTCCGTGCACAGGACGCGTCCGAGCGCACTCTGCTGGAGATCCCGCTCGACCGTTCGCTCTCGCGCTATGTGCCGCAGCCCGCTCCGCCGACCTTCCCGATCGAGGGGGCGCTGCGGTGGTCGCAGTCTCTCGGCTCGTACTACGGCATGACCGTCTGGCTCGGCCGCGCGGCGCACACCGATCAGCGCTGCCTCCTGCTGGAAGGCATCGAGAAGACCTTCTCGCGCTGCGAGCGCGAGGACCGGTTCCTCTCCGGCCTCCTGGACGTCACCGTGCCCTACATCGACATCGCCCCCGAGGACCGCCCGCTCGCGATGTCCCCCGGGCAGGGGATGGTCATCCGGTGGGCGCCCGATGAGGGTGTGCAGATCGCCCTGGACGAGCTCAAGGTCAACTACTTCGGCTGAGCGGGCCGCGCTCCGATCATCCCGACCGCCCGGGCAGCGACCGCGGCGCCCTCGCGCGCGGCGGCCACCGCATCCCGGTCCACGCTCCACCGCGCGAGGAACCCCGCGCAGAACGCGTCGCCCGCGCCGGTCGGGTCCACCGCGGCCGGGGCGGTGACCGCGGGGACATGCGCGCCGTCGACGATCACTCCGTCCGCCCCCTGCGTCAGCACGAGGGTCGCCGACGGCGGCGCGAACGCCAGAGCTTCGGCTTCGGCGGCGCTCGCGATGAGCACGTCGGCTCCGGCGATCACCGCGGCGAATCGGTCCGGGCCGAGCGCGTCGATGTAGGCGACCGATCCGGGGCTCACCGACACCGTCGCGCCGGCATCCTTCGCGCGGCCGATGAAGCGCGCGAACGCGCTGCCGTCCGATGCCGCCATGGCGTGTCCCGTCAGGTGCACGTGATCGCCGATCAGGCCGTCGGGGATCGCGTCGAAGTCGAGATCGGCATTGGCCCCGCGGTCGGTGAGCATCGCGCGTTCGGATCCCTGGACGAGCACGATGATCGCCCCGGTCGGCGTGTCGGAGGGCTGCAACCGGGCGTCGACCCCGGGCAGGGCCGCCCGGTGACGGTCCACATCGGCCCGGTGGACGGCGCCGACGAACGACACGTCCGCACCGAGCGCCGCCAGCCAGGCCGCCGTGTTCGCGGCCGATCCGCCCGGCACCTGCCGGATCGTGCTGACGGTGTCGGTGTCGGCGCGGATGGGACCCGAGGGGATCACGATCGTGTCGTCGATCACATCCCCGACGACGAGCAGACGCGGTCGGTCACCCACGTGCGGCCCACGCCGTGGCGATGTCGCCGGCGACGCGCACGTTGTTCCGGGCGAGATCGAGGTTGACCTCGAGGCTCCGGCCCCCGGAGAGCTCGACGATGCGCAGCAGCAGGAACGGGGTGACCGCCTTGCCCGTGATGTGTGCGGCATCCGCTTCGGCGAGCGCCTGCGCGAGCACCCGGTCGTGCTCGTCCGGATCCCACGCCTGATCGGCCGGGACGGGGTTCGCCACGACGATGCCCTGCCGGTTGCCGAGGGCGTCCTGCGCCCGCATGATCGCGGCGACCTCGGCGGCGTCATCCACGCGCCAGTCCAGCGTGTAGGCGCTTTCACGCAGCCAGAAACTCGGGAAGACGTCGGTGCCGTACCCGATCACCGGGACGCTCAGACTCTCGAGGCGTTCGAGCGTCGCCGCGATGTCCAGGACGGACTTCACCCCCGCGCTCACGACCGTGATCGGGGTCTGCGCGAGCGTGCCCAGGTCCGCGGACTCGTCGAACGTGTCGGTCGCCCCGCGATGGACGCCGCCGAGGCCGCCGGTCGCGAACACGCGGATGCCGGCGAGCGCGGCCAGATGCGACGTCGCGGCGACCGTCGTCGCCGCGCTGCCGCCGCGCGCCTGGATGATCGGCAGGTCGCGCACGCTCGCCTTCGCGAGATCCTCCTCGGCGATGCGCCGCAGGCCCCTCGCGTGCAGCCCGACGTGCGCGACGCCGTCGAGCACGGCGATCGTCGCGGGTGTGACGCCCCGCTCCCGCAGGATCGTCTCGAACTCCTCGGCGGCGGCGAGGTTGCGCGGGCGCGGCAGACCGTGCGAGATGATCGTGGATTCGAGCGCGACGACGGGGGCACCGCGCTCGAGCGCGGCGGAGACCTCTTCGGAGACGACGAGAGCGGACATGCGTTCATCCTCGCACCGGGCGTCGGCCCGACGCGCCGCGTCGCGTGCTCTCAGTGCGCGGCTTCGTACGCCTCGATGACGGATGCCGGAACCCGGCCCCGCTCCGAGACCTGGTATCCGTTGTCCTTCGCCCACACCCGGATCGCGCTGTAATCCTGTTGCCCGGAGCGGCGACGCGGGCGGGAGGATGCCGCGCTCGCACCGCGGGCGGAGGAGATCGAGCGTCCGGCGGCGACGTACGGGGCGAGAGCGGCGCGCAGCGCCGCGGCGTTCTCGTCGGTCAGGTCGATCTCGTATGCGGTGCCGTCGAGCGAGAACAGCACTGTCTCGCCTTCACCGATCTCGAGGAGGGAGCCGTCGAGGTCGTCGACGAGCTGGTGCACAATTCTTCGGGCCATGAGGGGCAGGATACGCGCTGAACCGGCCTCAGGGGAGGATCCCCGCCCGCCGGGCCTTCATGACCGCGGCATGCCGCGTCGAGGCCTCGAGCTTTCCCATCGCCGACTGCAGGTAGGACTTCACGGTCCCTTCCTTCAGCGCGAGCGCGGAGGCGATCTCGGCGTTCGTGGCGCCGAGCGCGACGCGCGCGAGGACGTCGGTCTCGCGCGGAGACAGCGCGACGCTCGGCGCGGGACCGGTGATCCCGTCGCTCGAGAGCGCCGCGAGCCGCTGCTCGAGCGCGGCGAGGCGCTGACGGACGTCCGGATCGGCGACCGCCGCGGCGATGCTGCGCAGCTCGGCGTAGCTTTCGCGCAGCTCTTCGCGGGCGGCGGCATCCAGGCCCGGAGCAGGCGCCGGCGCCGGCGCGAACGCGAGGCGGCGCTCCACCTCGTCGCGCACCCGCAGTTCGTTCGCCAGCGCCTCGGCGATGCCGAATGCGGGGCGGGCCATCACGTCGTTCACCGCGGACTGCGCCCACGTCCCGCAGTACAGGACACCCCGCGCGTCGCCGGTCACGACGACGGGGATCGCGAAGAGCGTCGCGACCCCCTCGCCCAGCACCGCGCGGTCGTAGTCGTGCGTGATGTTGCGCGACGTGCGGTAGTCCAGCGCCAGCCGGGGCCGTTTCTCCACGAGCGCACGCCCGCCGAGGCCGCGTTCGGCACGCACCACGAGGCCCTGCAGGTGACGGGTCCGCGTGCCGACCGTCGCGGTCACCTCGACCGCGCCGTCGCGCTCCAGACCGCCGAACGCGAACGGGAACTGCGTCTGGCGGGCGAGGTCCGCGACCGCACGCGCGACGAGCTGGGCGTCGCTGTCGGGGCCGGTCCGCGCTGCCACGCACTACCTACTTCCGGGGGTGACGGCGTCCTCGCCGCTTTCGTAGCGTCGACCCTACCACCGGGGCGAAGTCGGCCCGATGGCCGAAGGAGCGTCGTTTCGAAGGAGAAACCCTCATGCTCGGATACGCCTCGCAGTGGCGTCGCAGCCTGGATGACCCCGCCGGATTCTGGCGGGAGGCGGCATCCGCCGTGCAGTGGAGTGTCGAGCCCGCCCGTGTGATCGAGCAGGGCGAGGAGTCCTGGACCTGGTTCCCCGACGCCGCTCTCAACATGAGTGCGAACTGCCTCGATCGCCACGTGGATGCCGGACGCGGCGAGTCCGTCGCGCTGCGGTACCACTCCGCGATGACCGGGACGCGCAAGGCCTACACGTACTCCGAGCTGCGGGATCGCGTCGCCGTCTTCGCCGGCGCCCTCCGCGACCTCGGCGTCACACGCGGCGACCGCGTGCTGCTGTATCTGCCGATGACGCCCGAAGCGGTCATCGCGATGCTCGCGTGTGCCCGTCTGGGCGCGATCCACGCCGTCGTATTCGGCGGATTCGCCGCGACCGAGCTCGCGATGCGGATCGCCGACGCCCGCCCGTCCGTCCTGATCACGGCCTCAGGCGGCCTCGAACCGGGCCGGATCGTGGAGTATCTGCCGATCGTGCGGAAGGCCCTGGAGGCCGCCCCCGGCATCGTCTCGACGGTCGTCGTCCGCGACCGCGCCGCGGTGCCCGGATCGGCGGCGGACCTGGCGGACGCGGTGGCGGACGTGCGGTTCGTCGACTGGGACGACGTGACCGAGGGGGCGGAGCCGGCGGAGCCCGTGCCCGTCGTGTCGTCCGATCCGCTGTACATCCTGCACACCTCCGGCACGACCGGCGCCCCGAAGGGCATCGTGCGCGACACCGGCGGCTATGCGGTCGCGCTCGCCTGGACGATGCGCCACATCTACGACATCGGCCCCGGCGACACGATGTTCACGGCATCCGATGTGGGATGGGTGGTCGGGCACTCGTTCATCGTCTACGGACCGCTGCTCGCCGGGGCGACGACGGTGCTCTTCGAAGGCAAGCCGGTCGGCACGCCGGATGCCGGGGAGTTCTGGCGCGTCGTGGCCGAGTACGGCGTGAAGACGATGTTCACCGCCCCGACGGCCCTCCGTGCGATCCGCCGCGTCGACCCCGATCTCGAGGAGCTCCCCGCCGGGGCGCTGGACACGCTGCAGACCCTGTTCCTCGCCGGCGAGCGCCTGGACCCCGAGACCTGGCACTGGGCGAACGACGGGCTCGGTGTTCCGGTCGTGGACCACTGGTGGCAGACCGAGACCGGCTGGCCGATCTGCGCGAACCCCGTCGGTGTCGAGAGATTGCCCGGCAAAGCGGGGTCGACCGCGGTCCCGATGCCCGGCTACGACGTCCGCATCCTCGACGGAAAGGGTCGGGACCGCACCGGCACGGAACCGGACGGGTCGAGCCCGGAGGGCAACATCGCCCTCCGGCTGCCGCTGCCGCCGGGCACGCTCCGTGGCGTCTGGGGGAGTCCCGGCCGCTTCCGCGAGGCGTACCTCTCGGCGTTCCCCGGGTTCTACGCGACAGGGGATGCCGGGCACATCGATGCGGACGGCTACGTGTTCGTGATGGGCCGCACCGATGACGTCATCAACGTCGCGGGGCACAGGCTGTCGACCGGATCGCTCGAGGAGGTCCTCACGATGCACCCCGCCGTCGCCGAATGCGCCGTGATCGGCGTGCGCGACGAGCTCAAGGGTCAGCGCGCCGCCGGTTTCGTGACGCTGAAGGCCCATCACCCGATCGCGCACGACGTCCTCGAGCGCGAACTCGTCGCCCTCGTGCGCGAGCACGTCGGTCCGGTCGCCGCCTTCCGCGACGTCACGGTCCTCGACCGGCTGCCCAAGACCCGCTCGGGCAAGATCCTCCGCAAGACCATGCGGCAGATCGTCGACGACGAGCCGTACAAGATCCCCGCCACGATCGAGGACCCGACGGTCCTAGACGACCTGCAGCAGGCGCTCCGGGGCGCTGTCGTGCACCCCTGACCCCCGCCGAGACCGCAAGACGAGACCCCCCGCAGAAACACGAAGACGGCACCACGAAGGCAAGGAGGCCCTCACCATGTCCGAATCATCCACCGACACCGTCCCCCCGGGCGGCGTCGACTACCTCGCCGAGGAATCGGCACCGCGATTCCGGGAACTCAAGCGCAAGCACCGGGGATTCGTCTTCCCGATGTCGATCGCGTTCCTGGTCTGGTACTTCGCGTACGTACTGCTCTCCTCGTTCGCGCCCGAGTTCATGGCGCAGCGCGTGAGCGGCGACATCACCGTCGGCCTCGTCCTCGGGCTCGGCCAGTTCGTCACGACCTTCGGGATCACGATGTGGTACGTCTGGTACGCCAATCACCGGCTCGACCCGATCTCCGCCGAGATCCGTGAGGACCTCGAGCGTCAGGAGGCGAGCGCATGAACGACGTCTTCGCCGCCGTGAAGACCGCCGTGGACACGGTGGAGAACAACCCGATCCTGAACATCTCGATCTTCGCGGCGTTCGTCGCGGTGACGCTGTTCATCGTGATCCGCGCCAGCCGCAACAACAAGACCGCGGCGGACTACTACGCGGCGGGCCGCTCGTTCTCGGGCCCGCAGAACGGGTTCGCGATCTCGGGCGACTACCTCTCGGCCGCGTCGTTCCTCGGCATCACGGGCGCGATCGCGATCAACGGCTACGACGGGTTCCTCTACTCGATCGGGTTCCTGGTCGCGTGGCTGGTCGCGCTGCTGCTGGTCGCCGAGCTCATGCGCAACACCGGCAAATTCACGATGGCCGACGTGCTGTCGTTCCGGCTCAAGCAGGGCCCGGTGCGCATGGCTGCCGCTCTCACGACGCTCGCCGTGTGCCTGTTCTACCTGCTCGCGCAGATGGCCGGGGCCGGCGGACTCGTCTCGCTCCTGCTGGGCATCAACGACCGGCTCGGACAGTCGATCGTCGTGGCGGTCGTGGGTCTGCTGATGATCGTCTACGTGCTCGTCGGAGGGATGAAGGGCACGACCTGGGTGCAGATCGTCAAGGCGTTCCTCCTGATCGGCGGGGCGCTCGTGATGACCGTGTGGGTCCTCGCGATCAACGGATTCAGCCTGAACACCCTGCTGGAGAGCGCGGTGGCGGCATCCGTCACCGATCCGAAGGACGCGATCCTCGGCCCGGGCCTGCAGTACGGCAAGAACCCGTGGGACTTCATCTCCCTCGCGATCGCGCTCGTGCTCGGCACCGCGGGACTCCCGCACGTGCTGATGCGCTTCTACACGGTTCCCACCGCCAAGGAGGCTCGACGGTCGGTGGTGTGGGCGATCTGGCTCATCGGCATCTTCTACCTGCTGACGCTCGTCCTCGGCTACGGCGCGGCGTCGCTCGTCGGACCCGAGACGATCCTCGCCTCGCCCGGCGGCGTCAACTCGGCCGCGCCGCTGCTCGCGCTCGCGCTCGGCGGGCCGTTCCTGCTCGGGTTCATCTCGGCGGTCGCGTTCGCGACGATCCTCGCGGTCGTCGCCGGCCTCACGATCACCGCGGCGGCCTCGTTCGCGCACGACATCTACGCGAATGTCATCAAGAAGGGGAACGTCCCGGCCGACGGCGAGGTCAAGGTCGCCCGGCGAACCGTGATCATCATCGGCATCCTGGCGATCGTCGGCGGCATCGGCGTGCAGGGGCAGAACATCGCGTTCCTCGTCGCGCTCGCGTTCGCCGTGGCGGCCTCGGCGAACCTGCCGACGATCCTGTACTCGCTGTTCTGGCGTCGCTTCACCACGCGCGGTGCGGTGTGGAGCATGTACGGGGGACTCGCCGCGGCGATCATCCTGATCCTGCTGTCGCCCGTCTTCTGGGGCACCGAGACGAGCGTGTTCAAGAACACGGGCGTCGCGATCTGGCCGCTGAACAACCCGGGCATCGTGTCGATCCCGCTCGGGTTCTTCCTCGGCTGGCTGGGCTCTGTCCTCTCGCACCCCGGATCGGAGAACAAGCGTCGCGCGGCCGAGATGGATGTGCGCTCGCTCACCGGCTACGGCGCCGAGAAGGCGACGAACCACTAGGCGGTCCGATCAGCGGCCCCGCGGATCTGCGATCCGCGGGGCCGCGTGGCGCGCGGGCGGCCTACTCGCCCGCGGCCCGTCCGGTCTCGCGCGCGAGCGTCGCGCGCTCGAACTCGACGAGGTACTCCTTCACCTCCGGGTGCCCGCCGTACTCGCCGAGCGACCCGTCGGCGCGGACGACCCGGTGCACCGGCACCACGATCGAGAACGGCGTCGTCGCGCACGCGGTGCCGACCGCGCGCGCGGCCCGGGGGCTGCCGGCGAGCACGGCGACGTCGCCGTAGCCGGCGGTCTCGCCGTACGGAATGCCGCGCACGGCCTCGAGCGCGGCGCGCGTGAACCCGCGGACCAGGCGCCAGTCCAGCTCGAGGTCGAAGTCGTGCCGCTCGCCGCCGAAGTACTCGTCGAGCTGGCGCGCGGCGGTGGTGAGTCGAGGGTCATCGTCGACATGCTCGAGGACGGTGTGCAGAGCGCGGGAGAGGCGCTCCTGCTCCTGGCCGAGCGGGTCGCGCAGTGGATGCAGCGTCACGAGGCCGGCGTCGGTGCCGGCGATCAGCACGTCGCCGACGGGGGAGGGGTGCAGGAGGAAGCGGATGGGCGCGTCGGTCATGCGCCCATCCTGTCCGCTCCCACCCTCACCTCCCGTGCCCGTGGTGCCCTTCCGTGGACAACCTGCGGCGCTCCGCCCCTGGGGAGGAGCCCCCTGCTCTTTCGCGAGAGGGCAGATCTGTAGGGCGACACGCCGTGGGAACCAATCACTTCTGCCCTCTCGCGGTGAGCAGGGGGAGCGGAAGCGGGCCTGATCAGCGGGCGTGTCGTCCAATCCGACGACACCCGCGCGGGCTCACCGGCGTGCGGGCGCCCGCCGCTTAGTGTGGCGGTGTGTGGCGAGGAGAAGGCAGCGCCGTCATGGGCGCACACGACGACGCGCCGTCGGTGACCCCCGGTGACCTCGGACTCTCGGAGCCGGGGGTGAACGTCATGCACATCGCCGAGCCCGAGCGGGACCGCATCCGCGCCCTGGCCGGCGAACTCGGCGGGCCCTCCACGCTCCTGCACTTCGACGATGCGAGCGACGGCGGAATCGAGATCACGAAGGCCCACCCGGGGAGTCTGCCGCAGTTCATCACCGGGCGCTCGACGCTGCTGTCCAACCTCTTCCGCGACGAAGTGGCCCTGCGCAACGCGCGCCTCGCGGCGAAGCGCATCACCGCGAAGAACGTCGAGCTGCGCACCGCGCGCGGCATCGAGCCGGTGAGCCTCGCCGTCGGCCTCGCCTCGTGGCACATCGGCGGGCTGCAGTGCCACGCCCCCGTGCTGCTGCGTCCGCTCGGCATCCGTCGGCACCACTCCGATTTCGAGCTCAAGCTGCACGGCACGTTCACCGTGAACCCCGAGCTCGTGCGCGCGCTGCGCACCCACTTCGGCATCGAGGTCGACGGACGCGCGCTCGCCGCGCTCGCTTACGACGGCGGTGTGTTCAAGCCGCAGCCGGTCATCGACCACCTCCGGGCGCTCGCCGCCGGGATCGACTCGTTCACGGTGCACCCGCGCCTGGTGGTCTCGACGTTCGCCGACGTCGGCGCCGCGATGGCGCGCGACTGCGTGGACCTGGACCACCCGGTCCTCAACGCCCTCGCGGGCCATCACGACGACCGCGAGACCCTCACCCTCCGTCGCGACGAGCCGACGTTCACCAATCCCGACGATCGTCCGCCGGCCTCGGACACCCTTCTTCTCGATGCGGATGCCGAGCAGGAGCGCGTCCTCGCCCGCATCGCCGCCGGCCACTCGCTGGCGGTGCACACGCTTCCGGGAACCGGCGGCACGCAGACCGTCATCAACGCGGTCGGCGCGCTCGTGCGCGACGGCAAGCGCGTGCTGGTCGTGAGCGCCCGCCGCTCCACGCTGGACGGCGTCCGCCACCGCCTCACCGGCATCGGCCTCCCGGGTCTCGCGGTCTCTCCGCGCGATCTGCAGCGCGACCTGATCCGGGCGATCGGGCGCAACGAGAAGGCCACACCACCCAAGGTCGGCGACATCGACGACGCGCTCGTGCGCCTGCGCGGGGTGCTGCGCGACTATCGGGGCGCCGTGACCGCGCGCCACCCCGACCTGGGCGTCTCGGTGCTGGACATCCTGCGCCGGCTCGCCGAGCTGTCCGCCCAGACCCCGACGCCGTCCGCCGCCGCACGATTCGACATCGACGTGCTCGCCCGCCTCGCCCCGGCCCGCACGAAGGCCGCGTCGGCGCTGGCGGCCGCCGCGCGGCTCGGGGAGTTCCGATTCGGCCCCGACGACTCGCCCTGGTACGGGGTGTCGTTCGCGACGACCGGTGCCGCCCGTGCCGCTCACGCCCTGGCCGGAAAGCTGCATCACCAGGACGTCCCGAACATCCTCGAGCGCGGCTACGAGCTCATCGCCCAGACGCGCATGCGACCGTTCCGCACCGTGAGCGAGCTCGGTGCGTACCTCCGGCTCCTGCAGGGCATCCGCGATTCGCTCGACAAGTTCAGCCCGACGGTGTTCGAGCGGCCGCTCGGCGAGCTCATCCAGGCGCACGGTCCGCGCCGCGATGCCCCCTCGCTCACCGGACCGCAGCGCCGGCGCCTGCGCCACCTCTCCCGCGAGTACGTCCGCCCGGGCGTGCACATCATCGACATGCACGAAGCTCTTGTGCGCGTGCAGCAGCAGCGCACCGAATGGCAGCGTGTCGTCGACGCGGGCGTGATCCCCGCCGTCCCACTCGGACTCGCCGACGTGTACGTCGCGTGGCAGAAGGTGGACGCCGATCTCGCGGAACTGGACGGCGTCGTCGGCCGCGACGGCGCCGACCGCCTCGCGGCGCTCCCCGTCGCCCAGCTGGTCCGCACGCTCGCGGGGCTCGCCGCCGAGTCCGACGTGTTCGACAACCTCGTCGAGCGCGCGACGCTCCGCGGAGAACTGCGGTCACTCGGGCTGGAGCCGCTCCTGGCGGAGCTGTCCGTCCGGCACGTGCCCGAAGAGCTCGTGGGCGCCGAGCTCGAGTTCGCCTGGTGGCAGTCGGCCCTGGAATACCTGCTGCGCAGCGACCGCGCGCTCCTCGGCGCGAACACATCCGTCGTGGATCGTCTGGAGCGGGACTTCCGGCTCGTCGATGAGGCCCATGCCGCGGCATCCGGTCCGCTCCTGGCCGCCCAGCTTGCCACGCAGTGGCGCATCGGGATCGTCGACGAAGCCGGCGAAGCCGCGGCCCTGAAGACCGCGCTGAAGAACGGCACGTCGACCCCGGCCGACCTCGTCGCCGCCGCCCCCACACTCCTGCGCACACTCGCACCGGTGTGGCTCGCCTCGCCGTACGACGTGCCCGGCATCCCCCTCGAGCTCGCGTTCGACGTCGTCATCATCGCGGATGCCGCAGCGGTGTGCCTGGCAGAAGCCGCACCCGCGCTGCGCCGCGCCCGTCAGGTCGTCGTCTTCGGCGATCCGGTGACGCAGAAGCCGACGCCGTTCCGGGTGTCCTCCGGGATCCCGGCCGAGGACGACGTACCGGCAGAGCCGTTCGACGACACGAGCGTCTTCGAGCGTCTGGCCGAGCTGTTGCCCGTCGCGACGCTCACCCGCAGCTACCGCGCCGGCGGCGAGGATCTCGCCGAGCTCGTGAACGACGCGTTCTACGGGGGAGAGCTCATCTCGTTCCCGTGGGCGGGGTCCTACCTCGGACGCGGAAGCCTGAGCGTCGACTACGTCGAGGGCGGAACGGGAGCGCCCGACCCGATCAGCGGCGCGGTGGAGAGCCCCGACGCCGAAGTGCAGCGGGTCGTGACGCTCGTGATCGAGCACGCGGTCAATCGCGGGTCCGAGTCGCTCATGGTCGTCACCGCGAGCGCGAAGCACGCCGAACGCGTCCGCGCCGCGGTCGAGGCGGCCTTCGCCGGGCGCTCCGATGTCGCGGACTTCGTCTCGCGCGACACGGCCGAGCCGCTCTCGGTGCTCACGCTGGAGGAATCCGTCGCCGAGAGCCGCGACCGGGTGATCTTCTCCCTCGGATTCGGGCTCACCAAGCACGGCCGGGTCCTGAGTGACTTCGGCGACCTGTCCACCCCCGACGGCGAGCGGCTGCTCACCGTCGGCATGACCCGCGCGCGACGCTCGATGGTGATCGTCTCGTCGATCCGCCCGTCCGCCTTCGACGACGGGCGCCTCGAGCACGGAGCCGCGACCCTCATGTCGATCCTGGGCGGGATCGCTGCGCGGGCGCGCGAGAAGCGCCTCGAGGACCTCGCTGATCCGCTCACCCGGAACCTCGCCCGTGAGCTCCGCCGGCTCGGGGTCTCGGTCGACGTGCACTACCGCGGGCTGCTGCCGCTCGTGGCCCAGCACGGCGGCCGCGCGGTCGTGGCCGAGAGCGACCCCGAGACGATCGGGGAGTCGCTGCGGGAGTCGCTGCGTCTGCGCCCGCAGATCCTCCGCCGGCTCGGCTGGCACTACGTGCGCGTGCACTCGTTCGACCTGTACAGCGATCCGGCCGGCGTCGCGGCGCGGATCGCCGCGATGCTGGGCGTCGCCCCGGAGTCGCCCACGGCCGACACCGAGACGCAGCCGATCGATGTCATCGAGTGAGAAGCCTCCCCGCCAGCGCGTCGAGCGGGTCGCCGGATCCCGGCGCGCCAAGCTGACACCGGCACCGGGGACGACGAACGAGCCCACCGAAGCGGATGCCGAGGGCTCGGCATCCGCTTCGCCCGAGGCCTCAGGTCCCGGCGCCGTGGGCCCGAACGACGAGCGCCTGCGCCGCGACGTGCCCCCGCACTACTGACGCGAGGGCCGAGACCGCGCGACTACTTGGGTGCGGGGCCGTTCGGCGCGGCGAGCAGATCGCGGATCTGCAGCAGCAGCTCCTGCTCGGTCGGCAGCTCGGACGCTTCTTCTTCGGCGATGCCGGCCTTCGCGGCCGCGCGTTCCTTCACCCGGTTCATCGGGTAGACGAAGACGAAGTACACGACGACAGCGACCGCGAGGAAGTTGATGATCGCGCCGATGATCACGCCGATGCCGAAATCGGTCATGCCGCCGCGGACGTTCGGGACGCCGATCACCAGGTCGTTCAGGCTGTCGGCCTGGAAGATCAGGGCGATCAGGGGGTTGATGAGCCCGGCGACGATCGCGTTGACGATGCCGGTGAACGCCGCGCCGATGACGACCGCGACGGCCAGGTCGATGACGTTTCCGCGGAGGATGAACTCCTTGAAGCCTTTGATCACGTGATTCTCCTCAGTGTCGCCGGCTTCCGCCGGTCAGGATCCGGTCGATGCCGGCGAGGACTTCGACTCCGACTTCGATGATGCCGAAGGAGCGGGCGCGGTGCCACCCGATGAGCCGGTCGAGGATGAACCCGCGTCGGAGGACTTCGCGGATCCCGCGCGCGAATCGGTGCGGTAGAAGCCGGATCCGTTGAAGGTCACGCCGATCGAGCCGTACTCCTTGCGCAGCTCTCCGCCGCACTCGGGGCACTCGGTGAGGGTGGGGTCGGCGAAGGACTGCACGGCGTCGAAGCGGTGTCCGCACTGCTTGCAGGCATAGGCGTAGGTCGGCATGGGCTGCTCTTTCGGGCGGTCAGCGCCGCGCGGGCGCGAGGCGAAGGGTCTGAGTGGGGGTGACGACACCCGTCACGGGCTGGTCGTGCACGTCGCGGGGGACCTCGTCGAGGAGTTCGGAGTCGTAGACGACCGCGTAGACCGGCGGGCAGCCCTCCATCGAGCCGATCGTCTTGTCGAAGTAGCCGCGACCCCAGCCGAGCCGCATCCCACTGCGGTCCACGGCTGCCGCGGGGATCACGAGCAGGTCGACGTCGTTCACGGCGATGGGTCCGAGCAGCTCCCCGACCGGCTCGGGCAGTCCGTGCAGCCCCTCGGCGATGTCGAGGTCGGGTGTGGCGACCGACCAGTCCAGCAGGCCGTCGGCACGCGTCACGGGAAGGAGGACCCGGATGCCGCGCCGCACCGCGGCGTCGACGAAGTCGCGGGTCCCCGGCTCCGTCGTGGTGGACAGGAAGCACGACATCGACCGGACGCCGAGCTCGTCGACCAGAGCGTCGAGGCGCTGCGCGATCGCCGCGGCCGCGGCATCCCGCGCATGCTGCGAGAGCAGCTGACGACGCTCGCGCAGCTCGGCGCGTAGGGCGCGCTTGGCGTCGGCGATCTCGTCGGGCATACGTCGATTGTAGGCGCGGATAGCACGGGGTCCGCGTGGGGGCAAGGCGACACGACGCCCATGGGCCTCACATCCGCCTCTCGGTAGAGTCGGACGATGCCCCACAAGCCCTTCAAGGCCGTCATCCCCGCCGCGGGACTCGGCACCCGCTTCCTGCCTGCGACCAAGGCCATGCCCAAAGAGATGCTGCCGGTCGTCGACAAGCCCGCGATCCAGTACGTCGTCGAAGAGGCTGCCGCCGCCGGCATCACGGACATCCTGGTCATCATCGGGCGCAACAAGAACGCCATCTCGAACCACTTCGACTCCGTCCCCGAACTCGAGGTCAAGCTCACCGAGAAGGGCGACGCCGATCGCCTCCAGCGGGTCATGGCATCCAGCGACATGGCCGACATCCACTTCGTGCGTCAGGGCGACCCGAAGGGCCTCGGTCACGCGGTCCTCCGCGCCCGCGCCCACGTCGGGGATTCGCCGTTCGCCGTGATGCTCGGCGACGACCTGATCGACGAGCGCGACGCGCTGCTGACGACGATGCTCGCCGAGCACGAGCGCACCGGCGCCGCGATCGTCGCGCTCATGGAGGTCGACCCCGCCCACATCGGCATGTACGGTGTCGCCGCCGCGGAGCAGACCGATGACCCCGACGTCGTGCGGGTCACCGGGCTCGTCGAGAAGCCGAAGCCCGAGGACGCCCCGTCGAACCTCGCCGTGATCGGCCGCTATGTGCTGAGCCCGGCGATCTTCGACATCCTCGAGCGCACCGAGCCCGGAAAGGGCGGCGAGATCCAGCTGACCGACGCGCTGCAGGAGCTCGCCGCAGACCCGGATGGACCCGGCGTGTACGGCGTCGTGTTCCGTGGCCGTCGGTACGACACCGGCGATAGGGTGGATTACATCAAGGCCATCGTGCAGCTGGCCGCCGACCGTGAGGATCTCGGCCCCGAGCTGCGTCCCTGGTTCAAGGATTTCGCGGCGAAGCTCTGACGCCGCAGGCACGAGGGGGTTGCGTGGACCTGACGACGCCCCGCCGGCACGGAGAAGTCGGCATACGTCTGGTGCGTGCGCGCGATGCCCGCGTGCTGCAGAACGAACTCCTCTCCAACCGTGCCTGGCTGCGGCCATGGGAGGCGACGAGCCCGGACGGGCCGGTGTCCTTCGACATGCGCGCGGGTATCCGCAGACTCCTCCAGCAGTACCGCGACGGCTCCGGCGTGCCCCTCGTGATGGAGTACGCCGGTGAAGTGACCGGGCAGCTCAACGTGTGGGGGATCGCCCGCGGATCCCTCGCGTCGGCGACGATCGGGTATTGGGTGAGCGAGCGGTTCGCGGGACGTGGCATCACCACGACCTCGGTGGCCCTCGCGACGGACGTGTGCTTCGACGAGATGCGCCTGCACCGCATGGAGATCTGCATCCGCCCCGAGAACCAGGCGAGCCTGCGGGTCGTCGAGAAGCTCGGCTTCCGCTACGAAGGCCTGCGCCGGCGGTTCATCCACATCAACGGCGACTGGCGGGACCACTACGCATTCGCCCTCACGCGCGAGGACGTCCCCGAGGGGGTCCTCGCCCGCTGGGTGCAGGGGCGCGCGCCGCAGGATGCGGCGACCGTGCCGCCGAGCGACCGCCTGCGGGCCTGAACCCTAACCGGCATCTCCGACACGCGGCAGGATGCCGGTCCGTCGGCATCCGTTCGCATACCGTTGTCGGCATGGGTGGGCAGGTACTGGGCGGCGGAGTGATCGTGCTCGTCGCGGTGCTCCTGTGGATGGTCTATCTGCTGCCGACGTGGCACAGCAGGCGGCAGTTCGACGCCGCGGAGCGCAACGCGGTGCGTCTGAATCAGGCTCTGCGCGTGCTGGCCGAGACGAGTGAGACCCCCGAAGAGGTCCGTCTCGAACTGAACGCCCGCACCGCGCTGGCGCAGCAGCGCCTCGCTCGCCGCGCCGTCAACGAGCGCACGCAGACCGCGCTCGAACAGGCCCGCATGGACCTCGAGCGGGCGCGCGACGAGCGCGCCGCAGCCAAGGCCGCCCCCGAGGCCCGCCGCGCGCGGGCCCGGCGTCGCACGCGTCTGACCCTCACCGTCTTCGCGGTCGCCGCGATCGGCCTCGCCGGCTGGGGCGGTTGGCTCGTGGTCTCGACCGGATCGCAGATCGCCCTCTGGAGCGGCGTCGCCGTCGCCGCCGTGTGCGCGCTGCTGCTGCAGAAGATGAACCGCGTCGGAGCGCGGGCAGTGATCCGCGAGAGCGTCGCACCGGTCGCCGTGCGCACCGAGGCTGCCGTGCAGGACGTCGCGCTGCCGACCGATCGTCGCGGCTGGGCGCCGCGCGAACTGCCCCGGCCGCTCACGGTGTCTGCGGGCTCCCGCGCGTCCGCCGTGCTGGATGCCGCCGCCGCGCGCGAATCGCTGCGGCAGGCGGCCGTCGAGGAAGCCGCACGGCAGCGCGCCGAGGCCCAGCGCCCGCCGTCGATCGCCGTCGCGCGCGCCCGCACCGAGTCCGCCGAGCTCGGTCGCCGCGGTCCCGTGGACGACGCGGAGATCGAAGCGCACGTGCGCCGACTGCTCGCCAGCCGCGCGGGCTGAGCGCGGCTCACGCCGCGTGGAGCACCCGCCCGCCGCCGATCACGAGTGCGCGCGGCGGAGTGCGCACGAGGGCGTCCATCGGGTTCTCGGCGTCGAGCAGCACGATGTCGGCGCGAGAGCCGGCGACCAGATCGTGGGTGCTGCGGCCGACGAAGCGCGCTGCCGAGCGGGTGGCGAGCTCGAGCACCCGGATGAGGTCCTCGTCGCGGACGATGCTCGACGCGCGCGCATACTGCCAGGCGATGCCGAGAAGATCGCCGGTGCCGTAGGGACTCCACAGGTCGCGGATGCCGTCCGTGCCGAAGCCGAACGCGACACCGGCCGCGTCGAGCTCACGCAGCGGCAACTGCGGCACACGCAGCGGCGCGACCGTGGTGAGCGTGATGTCGAGTTCTCCCATCGCGGCGAGAAGATCGCGGCGCCGGAGGTCATCGACCTGCGCGAGAGCGAAGCCGTGGGCGATGTTCACCCGACCCTCGCGCCCCAGGGCGCGCGTCCGGTCGATGATCAGATCGAACTGGAACGCGCCCAGCTCGGCGGGGTCGTGCAGGTGGATGTCGATCCCGACGTCGTGCTCCGCAGCCAGGCGGAAGATCGCGTCGAGCTGGCCGACGGGGTCGCGGTCGATCGAGGCGGGATCGAGCCCGCCGACGTGATCGGCTCCTGCGCGGGCAGCATCCGCCAGCATGTCGAGAACGCCGGGCCGACGCAGGACGCCGTCCTGCGGGAACGCGACGATCTGCACGTCGATCGCGCCGTCGTAGGCGGCCGCGGCTTCGCGGACGGCGTCGATGCCCTCCCGGCCGATGTCGGTGTCGATGTCGACGTGCGTGCGGACGGCGGTGGTGCCGTGGCGGGCGAATTCGCGCAGGACGGCGGCGGTGGTCTCCACGCTCGGGAAGCCCAGCTCGCGGCGCCGGGAGCGCTCGTGGTCGATCCGTCCCTGGATTCCGCCTGCGCCGCCGTACGACTGCCACGGCAGGCCCCACCACGATTTGTCGACGTGAGCGTGCGTGTTGATCAGTCCGGGCAGAGCGAGCAGTCCGCCGCCGTCGACAGCGCCTTCCACGGGCGGACCGGCGGGTGTGATCGCGGTGATCAGACCGCCCGCGATCGCGATGTCGGAGGGGGTGCCGCCCCATGGCCGGACGTTCTGCAGAAGGGTCACCGGGTCGAGCGTGGGATGCGGCATACTCCCATCCTGGACCGTCCGCGTGCGGCGCCGCAGCGCGCGGGAAGGCCCCGGAGTGCGTGATAACCTATCGGAGGTTCATGGGCCTGTGGCGCAGCTGGTAGCGCACCTCGTTCGCATCGAGGGGGTCAGGGGTTCGAGTCCCCTCAGGTCCACGTTCTGAAATGCCCCGCCTCGGCGGGGCATTTCGCTTGCCGGGACCGGCCCCTGCGTCGAGTGTCCACGACGCGCCGTGTACGCCGCGGACGCGACGACGTGTCCTGGACACTCAGTGGGCGATGCGAAGGATCAGGCAGCGCTCTCCCGGGCGCGGAGATCCTTGCGCAGGATCTTGCCCGACGCGGACTTCGGGATCGCGTCGATGAACTCCACCCGGCGCACCTTCTTGTGGGGCGCGACGTTGTCCGCCACGAACGCCATGACCTCGGCATCCGTCACCCCCGCGTCGGGGGCGGCCACGATGAACGCCTTCGGGATCTCCTGCCGGTCCTCGTCCAGGACGCCGATCACGGCGGCATCCATGATCTTCGGGTGCGACAGCAGCAGCGCCTCGAGCTCGGCCGGGGCGATCTGATAGCCCTTGTACTTGATGAGCTCCTTGACCCGGTCCACGATCGAGAAGTAGCCGCCCTCGTGGTAGACCCCGACGTCGCCGGTGTGCAGGAATCCCTCGGCGTCCAGGGTCTCGGAGGTCGCGTCGGGCTTGTTGAGGTACCCGAGCATGACGTTGGGGCCCCTGACCCAGATCTCGCCCGGCGCGGTCACGCCGTCCGGGCCGAGCTCGGTGATCTCCTCGCCGGTCTCGGTGTCGACCAGCTTGCACTCCTGGTTCGGCAGGAGCGTCCCGACCGAACTCACCGGCACGTCGTCCCGCTGGTAGGGCATCGCGTGCGAGACGGGGCTCAGCTCGCTCATGCCGTAGCCCTGCATCATGCGCGCGTGGATGCGGCGGGCCGCGGCCTCCGCGGTCTCGCCGTCCAGGGGCGCCGCGCCGGAGAAGACCGTGTGGACCGTGGAGATGTCGAACTGGTCGACGATCGGATGCTTGGCCAGGGCGACCGCGATCGGCGGGGCGATGTACAGATACGTGCAGCGGTGCGTCTGGATGTTCGTGAGGAACTCCACCAGATCGAACTTCGGCATCGTGACCAGGCTCGCCCGCTGTCGGAGCGCGAGGTTCAGCAGCACCGTCATGCCGTAGATGTGGAAGAAGGGCAGGACGGCGAGCACCCGGTCGGTGTTCTTCAGATCGATGTTCGAGCGGCACTGCTGCACGTTCGCGACGAGGTTGCGGTGCGTGAGCATGACGCCCTTCGGGACGCCGGTCGTTCCGGAGGAGTAGGGCAGAACCGCGACGTGGGTGGCCGGGTCGAAACTCACCTCGGGCGGCGTGTGCTGCTCCGAGAGCAGCTCACGCAGGTTCGGGTGTCCCTCGGCGCCGTCCAGCACGATCAGATGGTCGGCCGAGATGCCGACCTCGGCCGCAGCGGCTTCCGCCTGCGGCAGCAGCGGCGACACCGTGATGAGCCAGGTCGCCCCGGCGTCGCTCAGCTGCTTCTGGATCTCTCCCGCGGTGTAGAGCGAGTTGATCGTGGTGACGGTCGCCCCGAGCCGGAGAATGCCGTGGAACACGGTGGCGAAGGCCGGCACGTTCGGGCAGAGCAGCCCGACCACGGTGCCGGTCTCCACGCCGCGGGCTGCCAGCGCCCCGGCGAACGCATCCACCTGCGCGCGGAGCGCCCCGTACGTCGTCTCGGCACCGGTCGCCGGGTCGATCAGAGCCGTGGCGGCGGCATCCGCTTCGCTGAGCGACCCGAAGAGGAAGTCGTAGACGCCCACCTCGGGAATCTCGACATCGGGCATGGGGCTTCGGAACATGCGGTCTCCCTCGACGACGCGGTGCTCCCATCCTCGCACCGTGGAGACCGGGTGTCATCGGGTGCGGGACTGCGTCCCGCGATTCAGCCCGCGAAGACGTGCGCGCCGGCCGCCAGGCGCTCCGCGGCAAGGCCCTCGGCCGCCTCGAGTGGTGTGACCCCGCGCGTCTCGGCCTCGTCGAAGATGCGACGGACGGTGTCGCCGATCGCGGCGACGCGGTCCATGATCTCTTCACGGGTGCCGAGCTGCTTGGCCTCCAGGTCGAGGTAGATCACACCGCCGGCGTTCACGACGAAGTCGGGTGCATACAGGATGCCGCGCCCGGCGAGCCGGTCGGCGCCGGAGTGATCGGCCAGGGGGTTGTTTGCGGGGCCGCAGACGGCCTTCGCGTCGAGAGCGTCGATGACCTCGTCGGTGAGGAGACCGCCGATGCCGGCCGGGACGAACACGTCGGCCGAGACGAGGTGCTCCTCGCCGGGTGCGATCCACGCGGCATCCAGCTGCGCGGCGAGGTCGCGCTTGGCGGGGTTCACATCGGTGACCGTGAGCTTCGCGCCCTCAGCACTCAGGCGCACCGCGAGGCGGCTGCCGACCTGGCCGAGGCCGGAGATCGTGATGCGACGCCCGGCGACGTCGGCCGACCCCGTCACGCGTTCCAGGGTCGCGCGGAGCGACTCGTACACGCCGAGGCTCGTCGGCCCCGCGGGCTCGCCCGATCCGCCGCCGGCCTCGGGCAGACCCACGACATGGCTCGTCCTCTCGCTGACGGTGAGCATGTCCTCGGTCGTCGAGCCCACATCCTCCGCCGTGCGGTACAGGCCACCGAGCGACTCGACGGTGTCACCGAGGTCGAGGAATGCCGCGCGACGGCGCTCGGCGTCCAACTGCGTGCCGGGCGGGAGTGCGATCACGGACTTGCCGCCTCCGGCATCCAGCCCCGCCGCCGCGTTCTTGAGCGTCATCGCCGCCGAAAGGCGCAGCGCGTCGCCGAGGGCGTCGCTCCAGTGCGGGTAGCTCCACAGGCGGGCGCCGCCGAGGGCGGAGCCGAGCACGGAGGAGTGCAGTGCCACCGCGATGAACAGGCCGCTGCGGCGACCGGTCACGGTCTCGACGCGTTCGTGGCGGAAGTCGGGCAGGGGCAGGGTCGCAGACATGGTCGGTCCTCGTCGATCGGCCGCCGTGGTGCCTCGCCGGGCTCGGTCCTGAGACGCGGGCGCCGGGGAGCACCGTCCTTGTGGGACTCGGCGGGTGCGGGGGATGGGCGGCTTCGCGCATCCGGGTCCATTCGACCACCGGCATCCCGAATGTTCAACGTGCGTCGATGAAATCGAGCGATCTGCGCAGTGTCCCTCCTCGAAGGCCCTCGCCACCGTGCGTCTCGCACGGTGCGGCGCACGCCGCCCCGTCCCCGGCGACGGCTGGGTGGGGCGGACGGGGCGATTCCGGCCGTCGGATGCCGACTTCAGTCACTGTCAGCAGTCGTTCGGGCCGCGGAACCGTTCCTCCCCAGGCCGCGCCTTCGTCACGGCGTGCACAGAAGCGACCGCGCGCGGTCCACAGCGGCGGCGGTGCGGCCAACCTGACGGGATGTCGACAGACGAGGCCGGTCCGGACAGGCTCTATCGTGCGGTGGATCTCCGCCGGCAGGGATGGAGCAAGCGGGACATCGCGCGCGCGGTGCGGGAGGGCGTCCTCATCAGTGTGCGCCGCGGCGTGTACATGCACGCCGGGGCCGATCGGGACTGCATCCTCGCCGCGCGGAACTCCGGTCGACTCGGCTGCGTGTCGTCGCTGCGACGCGTGGGCGTGTTCGTGCTCCGGAGCGACGAACTGCATGTGCACTTCGAGCGCGGCACGCGCAAGGCAGCCGTCGCGCGCGGCGCGAGCATCTGGCACTGGAGACCGCTCCTGCGGTGTCCGCACCCGCGGACGACCGTCGTGGACGTCATCGATGCCGTCGCGCAGGCCATCGAGTGCCAGCCGCCGCGGGCAGCGATCGCCACGATCGACTCGGCCCTGCAGCTGCGGTTGATCGATGAGGACGACCTCGACGAGATCTTCGCCGGGGTGTCACCTCGACGGCGGGTGCTGCGCCGTTTCGTCGACGGTCGGGCCGAGTCGGGCCCGGAGACGCTCGTGCGGCTGATCGCGCTCATGCTCGGGTTCGAGGTCGAGCTTCAGAAGTGGTTCGCCGGGGTGGGGAGGGTGGATCTGGTGCTCGACGGGTGGCTGGTCGTCGAGTGCGACAGTGCGCAGTTCCATTCCGGGTGGGAGGCGCAGAAGCGCGATCGGCGGCGAGACGTCGCTCTCGCCGCGATGGGGTTGGCATCGCTGCATGTCATCGCCGAGGACATCCTCTATCACCCCGAGCGGGTCGTCGCGTCGTTGCGCGGCATTCGTGAGGCGCGACTCCGGGGGTTCCCCGGCGCTGCCGGGCGCGGCTGAGGCCCGCGGCGTGCCGAAGTACTGCTGGCTGTGACGGCTGTCGGCGTGTCGCCGCGCCGGGGGCGACATAGGAACCAGGCAGCAGTCTTTCGGCACGCCGGGGGCGGGAACCGGGGTGAACGGTCACCCGGACTCAGGCCGCTGCAGTCGGCGCCCCGGACTCAGGCCGCTGCAGCCGGCGCCCCGGACTCAGGCCGCTGCAGCCGGCGCCCTGGACTCGGACACCCGCAGACCGGACGCGGGGCCGGTCAGGGCGCGCAGCGCGTACAGGATCGTCGTCAGGTCGACGAGCTCCTGGATCAGCGCGCCGGCGACGGCCGGGATGAGCCCCGTCGTCGCGACGAGCATGAGCGCGATGCTGATCGCGATGCCGATCCAGATCGCGGTGTACGCGACCCGCAGCGTGTGCCGTCCGATCGAGACCGCGTCGACGACCTTCGCGAGGGAGTCCTTCAGGATCACGGCATCCGCGGCATCGCCCGCCGCGGTCGCGCCCTTCGCGCCCATCGCGATGCCGATGTCCGCGGCGGCGAGCACCGGGGCGTCGTTCACACCGTCGCCCACCATCATGACCGGGCGCGGGCGCAACTGCGCGGCGAGATGCACCTTCTCGGTGGGAAGCAGCTCCGCGTGCACGTCGGTGATGCCGACTTCGTGCGCGATGCTCTCACCGGTCGCGCGGGCATCGCCGGTCAGCATCACGATCCGCTCGACGCCGTGCGCGGCGAGCCATTCGACGACGTCGCGCGACTCCGGACGCACGTCGTCGGCGAGGACGAGCGCGCCCGCGAACCGCCCGTCCACGGCGACGTAGGCGGCGGCCTGCCCGGGCTCGAGCGATGTGCGTTCGGTGTCGGGAGCGAGGGCGGCGATGTACGCGGGCTTGCCGACCACGACCGTGCGGCCACCGATCACCGCGGTCACGCCGTTCGTCGCGACCTCGCGCGCCTCCGTGGCCGCTGCGACGCCGAGTCCGCGCTCCTGCGCGGCCCGACGGATGCCGTCGGCGAGGACATGGCTGGAGTACTGCTCAGCGGATGCCGCCAGTGCGAGCACGTCGTCGGCGTCGAAGCCCGGGGCGGGGCGCACCGCCACCAGGTCCGGTCTTCCCTGCGTGAGCGTGCCGGTCTTGTCGAACGCCGCCGAGCGGACGCGCGCGAGCTGCTCGATCACCGCCCCGCCCTTGATGATGATCCCGGCCTTCGCCGCACGCGAGAGTCCGCCGAGGAAGGCGACCGGCGCCGCGATCAGCAACGGGCACGGAGTCGCGAGCACGAGCACCTCGGCGAATCGCGCCGGGTCGCCGGACAGGCCCCATGCGGCACCGGCGATCACGAGCGAGACGGCGGTGAACGGGATCGCGAAGCGGTCGGCGAGTCGCACGACCGGAGCCCGCGACTCCTGCGCGTCGCGGACGAGCGCCACGATCTGCTGGTACTGGCTGTCCGCGCTGCGGCGCACGGCCCGGATGCGCACCGCGCGCGACCCGTTCACCGCCCCGGAGAGCACCTCCTCGCCCGCCGCGCGCGAAACCGGCATGCTCTCGCCCGTGAGCGAGGACTCGTCGAACGTGCCGGACTCCGTGAGCAGAACCCCGTCGACCGGGACGATCTCCGACGGCCGCACCAGCAGGACATCGCCCACGCGAACCTCGTCGGCGGCGGCATCCCGCACCTCGTCAGAGGTCTCCTCCCGGGGGCGCACGATCACGTGGGCGATGCGGGGCGAGCGGTCGAGCAGGGCCGTGAGTTCGCGCTTCGCGCGGCGCCCGGCGTAGTCCTCCAGCGCCTCGCCGCCCGCGAGCATGAGCACGATGATGAGCGCGGCGACGTACTCGCCGACGGCGAGGGTGGCGACCATCGCGACGACGGCGAGGATGTCGAGACCGACGTGTCCGCGGAGGACGTCGCGGACCATGCCGATCAGGGTCCAGACGATGAAGCCGGAGACGTAGAGGATGGCCAGCCATCGGCCGGCCGCGGACTGGCCGGCGAGCGAGAGGCCGAGCACCACGAGCCCCACGGCGACGGTGGCCGTGATGGCGGGGTAGCGCGTCAGGACGCGGAGCACGCTCTCAGCCTGGCGCGCGTCGTCCCTGCGCGCCAGCCCGCCCTGCCGCTGACGAAAGGGGCCCGAATGCACCGCACGGCGTGTCGCCGGACACGTGTGCCCTTTCGCGGGACCGCAGGACAAGCGCAGGGACCTATCCTGAACGGATGACCGACGCGCTCCCCGCCCGCAGCCGCCTCGTCCACGACGCCCTGCGCGCCGCGGGGATCACGGGCGAGATCGTCGTGCTTCCGGATGCCGCGTCCACGGCGGCCCTCGCCGCCGCGGCGCTCGGCATCGAGGTGGGCGCGATCGCGAACAGCCTGGTGTTCTGGTCCGACGACGCGCCCCTCCTGGTCATGACCAGCGGCGCGCACCGCGTGGACACCGCCGCGCTCGCCGCCCGCACCGGACGGGGGAGCATCCGACGGGCGAGCGCCGAGCAGGTGCGCGAGGCGACCGGTCAGGCGATCGGCGGCGTCGCCCCGACCGGCCACCCGGCGCCGCTGCCCACCCTGATCGACGAGGACCTCGCCGGCTACCCGCAGATCTGGGCGGCGGGCGGCACGCCGCACACCGTCTTCCCGATGACCTTCGACGAACTCGTCGCCCTCACCGGTGGTCAGGTCGTCAAGGTCGACTGACCGCCCGCGATCTGCGCGGCGGTGATCGCCGCCGCGGCGGACCACGCCTGCGGCCGGCACGCGGCCGGGTAGGGCGTCGGCACCGACGTCTCGGCGGCGGAGTCGCCCGCGTGCAGCTCGGGCATGCGGAACCCGAAGCCCTCCGCGGCCGCGAGCAGCCCGTCCACGACGGTCGCGGCCGCATCGTGCAGCCCCGCGAGCGCCATCCCGCGCGCGATGATCGCCGAGTCGTGCGTCCACACGCTCCCTCCGTGGTAGCTGAGCGGCCAGTATCCGCGCGCGCCCGTGGACATCGTGCGTACGCCGTAGCCGGACAGCATCGACGGGCCGGTCAGCAGGGCCGCGACCCCGGCTTCCTCGTCGGGTTCGAGGATCCCGGTGCCGAGCAGGTGGCCGATGTTGCTCGTGAGGGTGTCCACCGGCTGCTTGTGCCGGTCCAGCGCGATCGCGGGGTAGCGCCCTTCCTCCGTCGTGACCCAGTACGCCTCCGCGAAGCGGGCCTTCAGCGTGGCTGCCCACGAGCGGAGCTCCGCCGATCCCGGCTCTCCGAGATGATCGAGCAGGTCCGCCCCGGCGCGCGCCGCTTCGTACGCGTACCCCTGCACTTCGCACAGCGCGATCGGCCC
This sequence comes from Microbacterium lacus, assembly GCF_039531105.1. Taxonomy (NCBI): domain Bacteria; kingdom Bacillati; phylum Actinomycetota; class Actinomycetes; order Micrococcales; family Microbacteriaceae; genus Microbacterium; species Microbacterium lacus. Next base: position 2,484,412 of record NZ_BAAAPK010000001.1, on the reverse strand, counting down.
CTCGGCCAGCTCGCCGGAGCGCCATTGGATCGAGTCCCCGGAGTCCTTCCAGCCCTGGTTGGCCAGGCCGTGCCCGGTCTCGTCGATGTAGTCGATGAAGCCGTCGCCGTCGCTGTCGCCGTGATGCAGCAGCCAGTCCAGCGCTCCGCGCAGTGCCGGCAGGAGCGCCCGCACCTCGCCCTCGGGCATCCCGGCCCGCCACGCGTCCGCGAGCAGGCAGACCCACAGCGCCGTCGCGTCGACCGTCCCGTAGTACACCGGCGGCAGGATCACGTCTTCGCCGGGGATCACGAGCGGCTCGCCGCGTAGCTCGTGCAGGATCTTGCCGGGCTGCTCGGCGGTGCCGACATCCGTCCGCGTCCCCTGGAAGCGCGCCAGCACCCGCAGCGTCGACGCCGCCATGCGGTGATCCACCGGCAGGGCGAGGCGCGCGGCCCACAGTGAGTCCCGGCCGAACAGCGTCAGGAACCACGGCGCCCCGGCGGCGTAGAACTCCTCGCCGGGCAGGTCGGGCAGCGTCAGTCGGAGCGCGTCCAGATCGCCGAGCGCGGCATCCATCCAGCGCTGCACGCGCGGGTCGCCGCCGACGTGCGGCACCGTCCACGACACCGGTCGGGTCGTCCCGCGCACGACCAGACCCGGGTCGTCCAGTCGCAGGGTCCAGGATGCCGCCACCGCGGCGCGGGGGAGTGCGGTCACCCGCCACCGCAGGGTGATGCCGTCCGCGTCGACCTCCACGCCCGCGTCCGGCGCATCGATCACGAAGGACCGCTCGGCGGCGCGGACGGTGACCGAGCCGGGGGCCTCGGTCACCGCGGTCCACACCTCGGGCCCGGCGATGCCGGCCTTGATCTGCTGCAGCGGCGCGAAGTCGGGTTCGATGCGCACACGGAGCCCGACCTCGACCTGCTCGTCGAGGTGGCTGATCACCGTCAGGGTCTCCTCGACGACGCCGTCCCCGACCACCCGCTCGCGTCGCAGGCGCACCTTCGGGTCGGGGGTCGGATCATCGAGCGCACGCAGCAGGCCGCCGAAGACGACGGCAGACGCGCCGCGCGGTGCGACCGAGATCCACTCTGGACGCGCCGCGTCGACAGTGAGCGCGACCGCCCGGACGTGCCGCACGTCGCCGTGGTACACCCCGTCGATCGCGCTCGCACCGAGGTCGCCGCTGCGCCCCGACCACACCTGGGTGGGGGCGCGCAGCGCGATCACGGCATCGCTCAGCAGGGGCTGGACGGGCGGGCTGGTCGAGTCGGTCATCCCTTGAGGGCTCCTTCTGTGGTGTTCATGATGCGCTTCTGGAAGATGAAGAACATCACGGCGACGGGGATCGTCATGATGGCGGCGGCGGCGAGCTTCAGCGGGAACTGGTTGCCCTGGCTGAGCTGCCCGGACGCGAGCGACGCGACGCCTTTCGTGAGCGTCGTGAGCTCGGGCGACTGCGTGGACACGATGAAGTGACTGAGCTCGTTCCACGACCCCTGGAACGACAGGATGATGATCGTGATGAGCGCCGGGCGCGCCATCGGCAGGACGACGGACCAGAACACGCGGAACGTCCCGGCGCCGTCGATGCGGGCCTGCTCCTCGATCGAGACGGGGATCGACTCGAAGAAGTTCTTCATGATGAACACCCCGGCCGCATCCACCAGGAGCGGCAGGATCATGCCCATGTACGAGTCGTAGATGCCGATCTGATTCAGTACGAGGAATTTCGGGATCAGCAGCACGACGCCGGGCACCGCCATCACCGCGACGACGAGCGCGAAGATCACGCCCCGGCCCCGGAAGGTCAGACGTGCCAGTGCATACCCGGCGAGCGACACGAAGAACACGCGCCCGAGCGTGACGAAGACCGTCACGATCGCGGAGTTCATGAACCAGAGCGGGAAGTCGCTCCGGGTGAACAGCAGCTCGTACGCGGCGAACGAGAAGACCGACGGGATGAGCGCGATCGGGTTGGCCGTCGCCTCGGCATCGGTCTTGAACGACGTCGCCACCTGCACCAGGAACGGGTAGATGTAGATGAGCGCCAGGACGATCAGGGTGAGGTACAGCAGCACCTGCGCGGTGCGAACCCCCGGCGTCCAGCGCCTGCGGCGCGTCGGCGCGGCGGGGGAGACCTCCTGTACGACGGTCTCGCCGATCGCGGTCGTGGTCATGGCTGCTGTCCCTTCACCTGGTACTGCCGCGCTCGCCGCTTGGAGACCGGCCGCTCGCGCAGCACCCAGCGCTGGAAGATCGTGAACACGATGATGATGACGAACAGGATGAACGCGATCGCCGACCCCTGACCCCACTCCTGCCCGTTGAAGGCGGACTGGTAAGAGAGGAACGCGGGAGTGAGCGTCGTCTTGCCCGGTCCGCCCTGCGTGCCGGTGTAGATCTGGTCGAACACCTGCCAGCAGCCGATCAGGCCCAGCGTCAGAACGGTGAACAGGGTCGGGCGCAACTGGGGCAGGGTGATCCGCCAGAACCGCTGCCAGCCGTTCGCGCCGTCCATCATCGCCGCTTCGCCGAGCTCGGCGCCGACGTTCTGCAACGCCGCGATGAACAGGAGCATCATCGTGCCGCTCGTGGTGAAGATCGCCATCAGGATGAACGCGCTCATCGCGAAGGAGGGACCCGCGAGCCACTCCCACCAGGAGATCCCGAGGAAGCCGCTCGAGGTGAGCGCCTCCGGTCCGGACGTGATGCCGACCGAGGCGAGGGCGGCGTGGATGATGCCCTCGGGTTCGTTGAACCAGTTCGGTCCGGCGATGCCGACCCAGGACAGCACCTCGTTGATCACACCCGTCGTCGAGAAGAGGAACAGCCACAGCACCGTGATCGCCACCGAACTCGTCACCGACGGGAAGTAGAAGGCGGTGCGGAAGAACCCGCGCCCGCGGAGGATCGCGCGGCTCACCAGTACCGCGAGGAAGAGGGCGAGCGCGGTCTGCAGGGGCACGACCAGCAGCACGTACCAGGCGTTGTTGCGCAGCGCGATGCCGAAGTTGCGCTCGGCGAGGCCCCCGCCGGTCGTGACGGCCGCGTAGTTGTCGAGGCCGACGAAGCCGACCGAGGGGGAGAGGGGGCTCCCACGTCCGGACCAGTCGGAGAAGCTCACCCACAGCGCCATGAGCACCGGGATGAAGAGGAACACGCCGAGGATGAGGATCACGGGGGCCGTGAAGATCCATCCGGCGACCCCCTCGCCGCGGCGGATCCCGGAGGATGCGCCGCGACGAGGGGTGCGGACCTGGAGGGTCATGGTCAGCCGACCACGGCCTCGAGGTTGGCCTGGACCGAATCGAGGATCTGCTGCGGGTCACCCGTCTTCAGCGACTCCAGCTGGGCGTTGAAGTCGGAGACGACGTCGGAGGCACCCTCCTGGTTCGGCGGGAACTGCGCGTAGTCGGCGCCGGTGAGGAACGCGGCCAGATCGGGGTTGGCCTGCGTCCACGCGTCGGCGGCGGAGGTGATCGACGGCATCGGTCCGAACGCCTCGGAGAAGGCGAGCTGCTGTTCGGTCGAGGTCAGGTACTCGACGAGATCGAGCGCGGCCTGCTGGTTGGGGCTGTCCGCGGCCATTCCCCAGCAGTTGGTGAACTGCAGCGTGCCCTGGCCCGCGGGACCGGCCGGGAGCTCTGCCACGAGGTAGTTGACATCCGGGTAGTCCGCGCTCATCGCGCCGCCGATCCAGTTGCCCTCGATCACCATGGCGGCCAGCTGCTTGCCGAACGCCTCGCCGCCCCAGCCGGCGCCCACGTCCGCGGCGTAAGCGAACGTGCCGTCCTCGAGGTGGGACTTGACGTACTCCAGAGCCTCGACGTTCTCGGGGCTGTTCGCCGCCGCCTGGCCGTCGACGACCATGCCGCCACCGGCCTGCGCCATGAACGTTCCGACACGCTGGTACTCGGCGCCGAACGCGAGACCCACGCGACCGTCGGTGGTGAGGGTCTTGCTGACCGCGGCCAGCTCGTCCCACGTGGTAGGGACGTCCGCCTCGGTGAGACCTGCCGCCTCCCACAGGTCGGTGTTGATGATGAGCGCGAGGGTGGAGAAGTCCTTCGGTGCGCAGTAGAAGTCGCCGTCGACGGTGAAGTTCTCCACGAGCGACGGGTAGAAGTCGTCCTTGTTGGCGAGCTCGTCGCCGTAGGCCACGAGGGAGCCGTTGCCGGCGTACCCGGCGATCGCGTCCGTGGACAGGTAGAAGAGGTCCGGCGGCGAGCCGGCGGCGAAGCCCTGCGACAGCTGCTGGGCGAGGTCGTTCGCGACCGATACCTTCGCCTCGACGCCGGAATCCGCCGACCACGCCGCGACGGCGTCCTCCACGGCCTTCGTCTCGGCCTCGCCGCTCGATCCGATCAGGATGTCGAGCGCGTCGTCCGAAGAGGTCAGGCCTCCCTGCGTGTCGCCGCTCGAGTCGTCGAAGCCTGAGCCGCCGCATCCGCTGAGGATGAGCGCACCGGCGACGGTGAGCGCACCGGCGCCCGCGATCGCGCGAGTCTTCCTTGTCATGTCTGTCTCCTTCGATAAACACCGCTGTGTGAAGCGCCGCGGGGGGTGACGCGGCCGCCGCGCAGGGTTTGATCGTTCAAACTTTGAACGATCAAATTCCGCCGCTACGAGAAAGTTACGAGCCGGGAACCGTTACTGTCAACCCTTCGGCCGCTACTGTGACCATGATGATGTGAACGTTCAATCCGAAACGGAGAGGGGATGCGGATGGCCAAGCCCGCGACGGTCGAAGACGTCGCACGTGTCGCCGGCGTCTCTCGACAGACGGTCTCGAACGTCCTGAACGCTCCGGACATCGTGCGCGAAGAGACCCGGGAGCGCGTGCAGCGCGCGATCTCCGAACTGGCCTACCGCCCGCACGCGGCGGCGCGGCGTCTGCGCACCCGGCGCAGCTCGACGATCGGCATCCATCTCGACCCCTACCTCGGCGGCATCTCCGGGGTGATCCTCGACCGTTTCGTGCACGCCCTCACCGAGCGCGCGAGCGAACGCGGCATGCGGGTGCTCATCTACAGCGCACGCACGGCCGAGGAGGAGATCGAGCGCCTCGCCGACCTGATCGACGGCGCCGAGATCGACGCGGTCGTCGTCACCGGCACGTTCTTCGGCGATCCGCGCACCGGCTGGCTCCTCGAGCGCAACGTGCCGTTCGTCTCGTTCGGACGCCCGTGGGGTGGGGAGGACGTCTTCGATTCGGCGCACACCTGGGTGGACGTCGACGGTGCGGCAGGGACGCGGGCGGCGACGCGGTACGCCCTGTCCACGAACGGTCCGCGCGTCGGCTTCTTCGGCTGGCCGCACGGCAGCGGAACCGGCGACGACCGCGAACGCGGGTGGCGCGAGGCGATGACGGATGCCGGGGCCGCCGGCCCCCGGTTCGAATCGGTCGACGGCCTCGCGGCGGCGCGCGAAGTCATGGCCGCGGCGTTCGCGGATCCCTCGGTGCTGCCGGGTCTGGACGCCCTGATCTGCGTGAGCGACGCGCACGCCGTGGGCGCCCACCTCGCCGCCGCCGACGCCGGCCGCCGCGACCTGCCGGTGATCGGCTTCGACAACACCCCCGTCGCGGAGGCGCTCGGCATCTCGAGCATCGAGCAGTCGCCCGAACTCGTCGCCTCCGCCGTGCTCGATCTGCTCATGGGACCGTCGGGGCACTCGGTGACAGCGCCGGCGGCGGCTCCCGAGCACGTGCTCGTCGAGCCGCGGCTGATCGTGCGCTGACGCCGTCCCGGACTCCGACCTCCAGACGACGAATGGTGTCGCGCGTCGCCGTGAGACGAGCGGCCGTTTCGCCGTGCGTCGGAGGGCGTCGTCACCGGCCTCCGATGCGGCGGCCGAGCTCCGCGGCGGACGGCGTGATCGCGGCCGCGACGGTCGCGGCATCCACCGTCGACTCCTCGGGATAGGTGACGGCGATCGCGGCGATCGGCCAGCCGGTGTGATCACACACCGCAACGCCGACTGAGCGCAGCCCGAGCGTGACCTCGCCGTCCTCGGTCGCGTAGCCGTCGGCGCGCACGCGGCGCAGGAGATCGCGCAGCTCGCCCGGTCGGGCCGGGCCGCGGCCGGTGCGATCGGCGAAGGACGCGGCATCCGGGTACAGCGCGCGCACCTGCTCGCGAGGGAGTGCGGCGAGCATCGCGCGTCCGGTGGCGGTGAGGTGAGCCGGCAGTCGCACACCCACATCGCTCACGAGCGCGGGCCGTCGCGGTGCGCGCTCCTCGACGATGTAGAGCACATCGCGACCGGTCATGACGGCGAGGTGCGCGCTCTCGCCCGTGCGGTCGGCGACCGTCGCGACAAGGCTCCGCCCGAGTCGCGCGAGGGGTTGCTGGCGGGCGAAGCCGCCGGCGAGTTCGAATGCGGCGGTGCCGAGTCCCCAGCGGCGCTCAGCGGGCAGGTGCACCACGAACCCGTGCTCCTCGAGCGTGGCGAGGAGGTGGTAGACGCTCGAGCGCGGGATGCCCAACTGCGTTGCGATCGTGCGGGCGGCAACGGGACCGCGCTGGCGCGCGAGGAACGACAGCATCCGCAGCGTTTGATCGGCAGCGGGCACCTGCGGGCGGGAATCGTCGTGCGCGGTGGCCATGGCGCCCCAGCATGCCAGATCGATCGGACTGCGCACGGTTCGACCGACGGCCGGACGGCCACCCTCGTTCTCGCTTGACAAAACCTTATAAAGGCGTATAACGTTTGATCCGTCGCCACCGACCTCGCGTTCCCGACAGCGCGATCACCACGAGGAGTCACCGTGCACTTGACCATCACCGCTGAGGCAGACATCACGACCGTCGCGGTCTCCGGGCGCTTCGATGCGCACGGCGTCGACGCCTACGACCGCGAGGTCATCGATCAGATCGACCGGCAGCATCCGCACGTCGCGGTCGACCTGTCGGACGTGGAGTTCATGGACTCCAGTGCGCTGGCGGCGCTGGTGCGCACGCTGAAGGCGACCGTCGCATGCTCGGGTACCATGACGGTCGTCGGCGTGTCCGACGCGGTGCGCATCATCCTCGAGCTGACCCGGCTCGATGCCGTCTTCGCCGTGAACGCCGCAGCCAGGCCGCAGGCCCGCACGGCAACGGCGGCCGGACGATGACGCTCCTCCTTGAGCGTCCGTCGGTCGCGAGCCCGCGCCGCTCGCACAGCGACGCCGAACGTGTGCAGCGCGCGCTGTCGACCGCGCACGAGCTGACCGTGGGCTCGACGCGAGCCGCGTGCGATGTCCGTGAAGCCCTGGGTGTCGGAGGGGACATCGTCGATCTGCTCGAGGTCGACGGACAACTGCTCGCGGTGCTCGGCGACGTGTCCGGCAAGGGCAGCGCCGCCTCGCTGGTGGCCGCCATGCTGCTCGCGAGCGTGCAGCATCATGCTGCGCAGATCGGACCCCGCCCCGGCGCGCTCCTGGTCGCCGTGGAAGCGTCGATGCGGGGCGTCCTGGAGCGTACCGGAACGATCGTGACGCTCGTCGTGGCCGCCGTCGACCCCGCCGACTCCACGCTGCGCATCGCCTCGGTCGGTCACCACCCCGTGGTGATCTGGTCGGCCGGCGGCGGCGCTCCCGTCCTGCCCACGTGCCCTCCGCTGGGGACCGTTCCCCCGTGCGGCGCCGAGCACGCTTTCGCGTTCCCGCACGGCACGGTGCTGGCGTTGGTCAGTGACGGCATCACCGATCAGCCCGGTGCCGACGGAGCGGAGTTCGGCCTGCACGGTCTCGACCGCACGCTGGCAACAGCGCACCTCGACCCCCGCGCCGCCGTCGCCGCAGTGATGGATGCCGTCGATCGCCACGCCGGCTCCACGCCGGTCTTCGATGACCGCGCGGCCGTCATCGTCCGATCCGGGGGCGTGTGATGAGGACGCATGACTTCCTCGTGGACGGAGGCGTGGACTTCTCGCACATGGATGCCCGCATGATCGGCCTCCTCGCGCGATCGGCCGGCTGGCTTGCGGGCGATGACGCACATCGCGCCCGGCTCGGGCTCCACGAGCTGCTGGTGAACATCCGTCGGCACGCCTACCGGGGCGAGGACGGGCCGATCAGCGTGGCGATGACCGCCTCGTCGGCGGGACTGACCGTCCTCGTCACGGACTGGGGCGCCACCCTCCCGGCCGACCTCGACCGTCCCGCTCCGCGCCTGTCGGAGTGGGGCGGCTACGGGCTGGGGATCATCGACCAGGCCTTCAGCGACGTCGAATACCGGCGTGCATGCGGACGGAACGAATGGGTTCTGTCCGTGCATGCCGCAGACGTGACTGGGCGGTGATCGCCCGAGCGCTCGCGCCCGATCCCGCGCGCGAGGCAGAGCTGCGCACGTCGCGCCGGATCGTCCACGTCGTCTCGATCGTCTATGTCGTCGTCGCCTTCGTCATCTTCCGTGACGTGCTGCTGGGCATCCCCGCGGTCCTGCGAGGCGAGAGCGTCATCGTCGGCGACGAACTCGTCCCGTTCTTCAACGTCGACAGCCAGCTGCTCGAGCAGGCTGCGGGTCAGTTCAACGAGCTGACCAACGGCTACGAGTTCCGCGTGCGCTACGCCTTCCTCACCACGTGGGTCCGCTACTTCCCGGTGCTGCCCTTCGCGATCCTGCTCGTGATCCCCGGCATCGTGATCGTCGCCTACCGCGCCTTCGTCTGGTTCATCACCGATGTCTTCCGCACGCTTTCGCCGGTGACCGTGGCGCTGGCCACCGCACTGCCGGTGGGACTGATCTACGCGATCATGATCTACGCCAAAGTGACGCACTTCTACACGCTGGTGCTGGGGCTGGCGATGGTCACCGTCTCGATCCTGCTGATGCTGCACGCCCTGCTCTTCGCGCAGCGGCGCTGGGTGCTGCGTGCGACGATCGCCTCCGCGGTCGTGCTGCTCAACCCGGCGGTGCACTATCTCGTGCTGTTCGTCGTGTTCGTGGCGATCGCCGGCGTCACTCTGCTCCTGGGCGAGCTCGCGCGCTGGATCCGCTCGGCAGGGCCCCGTCGGCTGCGCACCCTGCCCGGGCGGGTGCGCGCCGCGCTGCGATCGCGGCCGCTCATGCCCGTTCTGGGGAGCGCCCTGCGCCGCTGGAGCGGCACGACCATCGGTCGCGGGGTCGTGGTCGTGGTCATCTTCGTCGTGGTCACGCTGATCCCGTACATGCTCTTCGTGAAGTTTGTCGCCCTGCGCGGAGTGCCCAACCTCTCGGAGACCGTGCCGGGGGACTACTACTTCATCCGCGACGCGTCGGTGTCATGGCTCCACGTGCTGAGCTGGGATCTCGCGGGCATCATGGACAAGATCCTCTACGGCGACTACCTCGCCAAGATCCCGCGGGTCAGCAACCTCGTCTACTCGGTCGTCTTCCTGGTCCCCTTCGTCGTCCCGCAGGTGCGGCGTTCCCTTCTGACCTCGCGGGCGCACCGGCAGCTGTTCGGCGTCCTCGCCGTCGTCTCCGCGTTCGCATTCTGGGCGACCATCGGCTACGCCGAGCCGCAGTGGTTCCCCAGCTTCCACCGCACGCTCGCGGCCGTGACCCGCACGGTCGCCTCGAACGACGGCCCCATCGGCTCGATCGGGTTGATGATCTCTTCGACGATCGTGCAGGTGCTGCGCTTTCCGCACCGCTTCCAGCTTCTGCTCTTCGTCATCGCCCCGCTGATCATGTCGCTCGCCCTCGCGTGGGGCGTGGACGCGCTGTACCGACGGTGGATGCGTCGTCGAGACGCGGCCGGACGCGACGACGCCGGTCGCCGACGGGACGCCGCGCTGCTGCGGGGCGCCGCGCTCGTGGCGATCGGAGCGGTCTTCTTCGCCCCACTCCTGTCGAACACGAACTATCGCACCGTCTTCGGATCGGGGAACTTCGGGACGTTCCTCTCGCCCTATCCTCTCCATGACCTCAAGGAGCTGAAGCAGAAGCTGCTCACGCTGGATGAGGGCAAGACCGTGGTGCTGCCGCCGACCGAGACGGCGAAGCTCGTGACCGACGAGAACGGCATCGATCACAAGTTCATCGACAAGTTCTTCATCTACTACCTCGATCTGCCCAGCTACTACTACGGCCTCACCGGCGACAGCTACAACAAGTTCCAGTTCTTCCTCCTGCTGCGGGGCTTGTACTACCAGCAGGACTGGTGGATCAACGTCGCGCGCGACATCGATCTGCGCTACATGATCGTCAACAAGAAACTGCGCGACAACCGCGGCGTCGGTGCCGAATACCTGCCGGATGTCGAGGAGTACATCGGTCCGGCCATGCAGCGGCAAGAGGCGATGGGCTTCGTCGAGAACCGTTTCGAGAACGACAGCTTCATCCTGTACGAGCTCGTCGATCCGCCGGAGGCCGATCGACCGGTCCTGCTCGTCGACTCGAGCTGGAGCGACTACCTCGGTCTGCTGTGGAACCGACTCGACCTCACGCGCTGCTACGACCTGGAGTATCTGCCGTACGTCGATTCCGCTCTGCTGGGAGAGGACTCCGACGTGAGGGTCTACGCGGGCTCATCGAGCGAATCGGTCGCGGTGGATCTGTGGACGATGCAGAACCGCTCGGCGTTCTCGGCGCCGTCGCCGAAGATGTTCCCCTTCAATTCCGACATCGTCGCCTCCAGCTACTACCTCTCGCCGATGTTCCGGGCCTTCCTGATGTTCTCGACCACCAAGTGGAACCGCACGGACATGATCACCCCCGGCGTCTACGGCACGCTGAAGGGATCCTTCGTCGCCGTACCCCGCCCCACCCAGTTCACGATCGGCGTCACGGCCGAGACGTCGGGCCGCTACCGCCTTCTGCTGCGAGGCGCGGCAGGGGGCAACGCGCTCACGATCGATTCACCCTCCGTCGACGTGCACCGCGCTCTCGAGCTGCGTCCCACTCCGGGCGCCGTCGACTTCTACACCGAGGACACCGTCTATTCACGCGACCGCGTGCCGGTCGAGGTCGGCGAGCTGTCGGTCGGCGAGTTGGAGGCACGCGTCGACGACGGGCTGGTCGCGGTCAACTCCCGCAACGAGTACCGCGATCTGGGAACCGTCGAGATGACGGCCGGGACCCACACGCTGCGCTTCGACAAACTCGACGGCAACCCGCTGCTCGTCGAGGGACTGGTGCTCATCCCCGAGAGCACGTACCAGAGGCTCGTCCTCCCGCGCTCGGCGTCCGTGGTGACCTCGCCGGCCGAGCTGGACTGCTCGCAGACGTACGACGTCTTCGGCCCCGACAGCGAGGGCTACGTCGACGCGGCCGCGAACGACGCGCACAGCGATCTGACGGAGGAGGAGCTGCTCAACCTCGCGGCGGCAGGAGTGCCCTCGCTCGAGCCCGACGACTCCGGCGGCCTCGGTGCCGACTGGCTCGTGCTGGTGCTGGCCTCCGTGCTGGTCCTCGGCGCCGTACTGACCGTCCGGTCCCGCACTCGACCTCGGCCGGACGACGTCGACCCGGTCAGCATCGCCGATCATCCCGCAGAGCTCCCGAACGAAGAGAGAAGACCCATGAATGACATCCGTCCTCGAGTCCTCCTGCTGGGTACCCACGGACAGCACAACATCGGTGACGAACTGCTGCTCGAGACGTTCCTGAGCCAGCTCGGAGACCGTCCGCACTATGTGATCAACACGTACGACAAGCGCGACACCATGGCGCGACTGGGCGGACGATACGACTACGAGCTCATCGACACCGCGGGTGATCGACGCGCGCTGCTGCGTCACGTACGCAGCGCCGATGTCCTTGTCTTCGCGGGCGGCAGCATCCTCAAGGAGCTCTCCGCCGCAACCGGGCGCAACCGCTACGCCACGCTGGCGATGATCTGCGCGCTCACCTGGGCGGCGCGGTGGTGGGGGTCCGCGAAGATCGCGATGCTCAACATCGGGGTCGGCCCCATCCGCACGCGGCGCGGTCGGTTCCTCGCGCGCCGCATCCTGAATGCCGTCGACTTCGTCACCGTGCGCGACGCGGCGTCCCAACAGCTGTGCGCCAGGATCCGCACGACGACGCCGGTCATCGCGTCCACCGATGCGGTCTTCAGCGTGACACCGTCGTGGCTTCGAGGGGAGCGCACGGAGAAACCGCGCGCCGCCCAGGCGGATGCGGGCAGCGCCGCGCCGCTGCGCATCGCGCTCAGCCTCAATCACGACATCGAGGTGCCGGAGAACTGGCCCCACGTGCTCGAGGCACTGGGGGCGGCCTTCACCCGGCTCTCGCGGGAGCGGCCGATCGAGATCCACGGACTGCCGATGCAGTCCCGTGGCAAGGAGCACCACGACGCCGCCGTGCTCCGTGAGTTCGCGCAGGCGAATCCCGGACTGCCCTTCGTGGAGCATCTTCCCACCACGCATCAGGACGTCGCGCGCATCATCGACTCGTGCGACGTGCTGGTCGCGGAGCGGCTGCATGCGCTCATCACCGCGGCCAAGCTCGGCGTCCCCGTCGTCCCCCTCGTCTACGACGTCAAGGTGCGCGAACTGGCCGGCTCGCTCGGCCTCGGTGGACTCGCCGTCGACCTGACGCGCAGATTCACCGCTGATGAGGTGGTCCGATCGGTCACGGCGATCGCCACCGACCGGACGTCCGCCGTCGATGCTCTCGCCGCACGCGTCGCGGCGTCGACCGATCGCGCGCGCGTGGATTTCGACTCCGCTCGCGAGTGGGTCCGGGAGAGCGCGCGATGAGCGGCGACTTCGGCCGCACGGGCCGGGTCTCCACCTTCCTCACCGGGGCGGCCATCCTCTCCGCCACGACGATCCTCGTCAGCGCCGTCAATTACGGCCTCACCTTCGCGCTCGCGCGCCTCCTGCCGCCGGCTCAATTCGGAGACGCGACGCTCGCGATCACCCTCGTGCTCGCCGCGGCCGTCATCGCCGCCACGCTGCAGCTCGTCGCGGCGCGGACGGTCGCGGCCCACCCGGAGAGCGCGGCGTCCGTGCGCCGGGTGCTCGTGCGCGCGGCGGCGATCGCCGGTCTGGCGGCGGCTGTGCTGCTCGGGGCCGGAGCATGGTTCCTCGCCGAAGCGCTCCGGACCTCCACGCCCTGGATGTTCGTCATCATCGGCGCGGGTCTTCCGATCTACTTCGTCCAGGCCGTGCACCGCGGACTGCTCCAGGGCGGGCTGCGCTTCGGTCGTCTGGCGCTCAGTTACGGCGCCGAAGCGGCCGCCCGCGCGGCCGTCGTGCTCGGCCTCGTCGTCGCCGGGTTCGGCGTGATCGGTGCGGCGATCGGCATCTTCGTGTCGTTCGTGGCCTCCGCCGCCGTGGCCCGCACCCGCCGCCCGCGGCACGATCGAGGGGTCGCGATGAGCGGGGATGCCCTGCGGGTCACCGCGATCGCCGCCGTGACGATGCTCCTCGCGCAGACCCTTCTCAACAATGCCGACCTCGTGCTCGCCAAGGCGGCGTTCGATCCCCGCACCGCCGGCGTCTACGCCGCCGCCGCGGTGCTGTGCCGTTCGCTGTACTTCGTCTCGTGGTCGATCGTCCAGGCGGTCGTGCCGGTGCTCGCATCGGCATCCAGCACGTCGGGTGAGCGCAGGCGCGCGCTCGCCGGCGCCATCGGCGTGATCGCCGGCCTCGGCGGGGCGGCGGCGCTCGCCGTCTCGCTGCTGGGGGAGTCGCTCATGCGCGTGCTCTTCGGCGCCGCGTACGCATCGGGGTCAGCGCTCCTCCTTCCGTACACCCTCGCGACGTCACTGCTGTCGCTGGCCACGTTGCTCGCGGCCGTGGACGTCGCCCGTGGCCGCTCCGGGGGGCCCGCTCTCCTGCTCGGCGGCGCCGTCATGCAGCTCGGCGTGCTCGCGGTCGCCGGCGACACTCCGGCGTCCATGGCCTGGCTCCAGGTGGCCACCACCGGGGTGACCCTGTGCGCGCTGGCCGCCGCCCGGCTCGTGCGAGGACACAGAGAGACGGCCCGGACGTCGCGACCGGCTCTGCGCCGGTCGCCCCTTCCCACCATCACGACGTCTCCGACGTCGAAGACGGCGCGCGCGCGGATTCACGAACCGCGCGCGGCCTCGGCCGCAACACCGACCCGCACCACCACCGAGGAGCAGAGGAGCTCATGAACACCACCCGCAGCGCCTACGACGCCTACACGGCCTGGCGCGACACGCCCAATTCCCGCCCGGTCGATCTGAGCATCGTCGTGCCCGCCTACAACGAACAGGCGCGGATCGTTCCGACGATCGGCGCGTTCGCCGCCCATCTGGCGTGCAGCGAGCTGACCTGGGAGCTGATCGTGTCCGACGACGGCTCCGACGACGCGACCCGCGTTCTCATCGACCTGATCGACCACGCCAACGTCCGCGTCGTGCGAGCCCCGCGCAACGCGGGCAAGGGCGCGGCGGTGCGTCGCGGATTCGCCCACGCCACCGGTCGCATGGTCCTCTTCTCGGATGCCGACAACGCCACTCCTGCGCAGGAGGTCGATCGTCTCATCGCGGAGCTGGAGAGCGGGGCGGACGTCGCGATCGGGTCGCGTGCCGCGACGGGTGCGGCCGTGGCCAACCGATCGCTGCTGCGCCGCACCATGACGGCAGGGCTGCGCACCGTGGTCCGTGCGGGGCTCGGGATCGGCGTCTCCGACACCCAGTGCGGCTTCAAGATCTTCACCGCCGACGCAGCCCGCCGCATCGCCGCGGCGCAGACGGTCGACGGCTTCTCGTTCGACCTGGAGATGCTGCATCTGGCCGAGCGGTTCGGCTACCGCATCGCCGAGGTGCCGGTGCGCTGGTTCGATGCGCCGGGCTCGACCGTGCGTCCCGGCCGTGAGGCGCTGCGATTCTTCGCCTCCATCCTCCGCATCCGACTGAACTCCTGGAAAGGGATCTACCGCAATGCCTGACACCACGATCGCGGTCGTCACCGCGCTGAGCCCCAGCCCGACGACACTCGCCGAGTACGGTCTGCATCTCCTGACCGCGCTGGGGCGCAAACGCGGTGTCCGCATCGTCGCGCTCGTCGAGGACCTCCCTCTCGCCTACCCCGACATCCCGGGCGTCGAGGTGCGTCGGTCCTGGCGATTCGGCAGCGCCGCCAATCCGTGGCGCATCGCCCGCGCCGCGCGCGCCGTCGGCGCAGACGCGGTGATCCTGAACGCCCACTTCACCAGCTTCGGCTCGTCCAAGGTCTCGGCGGCTCTCGGGCTGCTGACACCGGTCCTGCTGCGCATGCACGCGCTGCCGGTGATCACCCTCATGCACAACATCGTCGAGACCGTCGACCTCGCTTCCGCGGGGTTCCGCTCCGGTCCTGTCCTGGAGCGGATCCTCCGGACGATCGGGACCATGTTGACGTGGGTCGTGCTGCGCTCGAGCCTGGTGACCACCACGATGCCGCGCTACGTCGAGATCCTCCGCTCGAAGTACCGGGCGACCAACGTCGCCCTCACCCCGCACGGATCGTTCGGCGCCCCGCCGCCCCCGCCGGACGCGCCGTCGTCGTCGACGACGGTCATGACGTTCGGCAAGTTCGGCACGTACAAGAAGGTCGAGACCCTCATCGACGCCGTCCGTTCGCTCGGGCGCCCCGATGTGCGGCTGGTGATCGCCGGCGCGGACAGCCCCAACACCCCGGGCTACCTGGCGGCGGTGGAGCGGGCGTATGCCGGGCCGGATGTGCTCTTCCGCGGCTATGTCGCCGAAGAGGACGTGGAAGGACTCTTCCGTTCGGCATCCGTCACCGTCTTCCCCTACACGGCGACGACGGGCAGCTCGGGGGTTCTGCACCAGGCGGGCGCGTTCGGCTGTCCTCCCGTCCTCCCGCGCGTCGGTGACCTCGAGGATCTCGTTCAGGGGGAGGGCTTCACGGGGTCCTTCTTCGAGCCGGACGACGTCGACGATCTGGCACGGGCCATCGGCAGCCTTCTGGACGACCCGGAGGAGCGCGCTCGGATCGCGCGGGAGAACCACGCCGCCGCCGTCGGGCTGTCCCTCGACGAGGTTGCGGACTGGTATCTCATCCACGTGGGGACGCTCGTCCACCGCGACCCGCTGTCGCTGCTCGGACAGCAGGGAGTGCGAGAACTTCATGAAGTTTCGTAGAGTTTACGCATGATCCCCTCGGCAGACCTCGTCGCCCGCATCCGATCAGCCAGCGGCGACACGCAGGAGGGGCTCGCGCGGCGTCTCGCGGTGTCCTATCCCACGATCAACGCCTGGGAGCGTGGACGCAGCGAGCCGACGGCACGCCACCGTGCGACGCTCGAGGCTCTCGCAGCCGAGCTGGGCATCGTGCACGAGTTCGCGGTGATGGTGATCGATGACGACCCCGTGACGGCGGAACTCGTCGAGGCGGCGGCGGCCGAGTTCGACGGCGCCGTCACGGTGCACTCCGCATTGAACGGGTGGGAGGGTCTCGTGACGTGCGGGGCGGTCAGGCCGGGTCTGCTCTTCCTGGACATCATGATGCCGGGCATCGACGGTCTCGAGGTCGCCCGGCGCCTGCCCACCATCCCGGGCCTGGACGACATGCGCGTCGTCTTCGTGACCGCCTCGCAGAGTCCGGAGATCCTCAGCCGCGCGGCCGCGCTGGGCAACGCCGTCCTCGGCAAGCCCGTCGATCTCGACGATCTCGCACGCGTCATCCGCGACACGATGGACGAGTCGTCCCGCCGGTGAACGATCAGACGCCCGACGTCCTCGGCGAGGTGGTCTTCGGCCTCCCGATCCCGATGTACCGCACCACGGTCGACGGGCGGTTCGTGGCCGGCAACCCCGCCCTGGTCAGTCTGCTGGGCGCCGAGTCGTTCGAGCAGCTCAGGTCGATGCACGCCCGCGAGATCTACGCCGATCCCGATCGGCGGGACTGGCTGATCCGCCGCGCGCAGGCAGGGCTCCCCGTCCCTGTCGAGGATCTGCAGATCCGCCGGATCGACGGCGGCCTGCGCTGGGTGCGCATCAGCTCGCACTTCGTGCACGACGACGCCGGCGAGATCGCCTATTTCGAGGGCGTCATGGAGGACGTCACGACCCTGCACGCCGTGGACGCCCAGCTGCAGCGGTCCAATGAGCTCCTCGACACGCTCACGCGCATGCAGGACCAGTACATCGCCGGCGCCGACGTGGGGGAGCTCTTCGACGGCCTGCTGCAGGATCTGCTCACCTCGACCGGCAGCGCCTACGGCTTCATCGCGCAGCTGCTGCACGATGCCGACGGCCCCTTCCTCCGCACCTGGGCGATGACGGACATCTCCTGGAACGAGACCACCCGCGAGATGTACCGCCGGTTCGGTCCGCGGGGGATGGAATTCCACAACCTCGACACGCTGTTCGGGCGGGTGATCACCGACAACGCCGCCGTGATCTCCAACGAGCCGCTCACCGACCGGCGGGCCGCCGGCCGCCCCGAGGGGCACCCGCCCCTGGATTCGTTCTTGGGCGTGCCCATCCGCCGCGGCGACAGGGTCACGGGCATGGTGGCGCTCGCGAACCGGGACGGCGGATTCGACGAGGCTCTGGTGCACTTCCTCGCCCCGCTGACCGCAACCGTCGGAAGCCTGATCGAAGCGGCGACCGTGGATCGTGAGCGCATCGAGGCGGAGCGCCGCCAGGCCCGTCACAAGCAGCTGCACCGGCTCATCGTCGAGGAGGCGGCCGACGCGATCGTCACCTTCCGCGACGGCGGCAGGATCGTGCTCGCCAATCGCGCGGCGAGGGAGCTGGTCGGAGACGATCTGTCGGAGCTCATCGACCAGCGAATCTGGCGTTTCCTGCCGCCCGGTCGCGCGCGCGCGTACGCGCGGGATGCGGCGGACGCGCTGCGCGC
Source organism: Microbacterium lacus (assembly GCF_039531105.1). Lineage (NCBI taxonomy): Bacteria > Bacillati > Actinomycetota > Actinomycetes > Micrococcales > Microbacteriaceae > Microbacterium > Microbacterium lacus. The sequence continues at coordinate 2,466,669 of NZ_BAAAPK010000001.1, read as the reverse complement.
GGCGTCCGGAATGGAGCTGGAGGTGCGGCGGCTCGACGGCGACACCCGTCCGGTGGAATGCACGTTCGTGCGCGGCTACTACGACGACGAAGACGTCACGACCGTGATCGCGCGCGACATCACGGCGCACAAGGCGACCGAAGAGGCGCTGCGCAACGCCCGAGACGCCGCGGAGAGCACCGCGCGGGCGAAAGACGAGATCCTCGCGGGGGTCAGTCACGAGCTGCGGTCGCCGTTGAACGCCGTCATCGGGCTCAGCTCGGTGCTGCAGAGAGAGCTGCACGGCCCGCTGACCGACCGGCAGCGCACGTTCGTCGCACAGATCGAAAGCAGCGGCCGTCACCTCCTCGAGGTGATCACGACGATCCTCGATCTGGCGAAATCAGAGGCCGGAAAACTTCCCGTCGACCTCGTCGAGTGCGAACTCGGCGCGCCCATCGCGGAGGCCTTGGGCGTCGTGAAGGATCTGGCCGTGAGGCAGGAGCTCACCGTGTCGACCGATCTGGCCGCCGATCTGCCCCCCGCGCGGGTCGACGTGGTGCACTTCCGCGCTGCCCTGATCAACCTGATGGCCAATGCCGTCAAATTCACGCCGGCGGGCGGCAAGGTGGGGATCCGCGCACAGCGAGTGGGTGACTCGGTGCAGGTCACGGTCTGGGACACCGGCATCGGCATCGCGCCGCACGATCTGGAGCGCATCTTCGAACCCTTCGAGCAGAGCGACTCGTCGCTCTCGCGCCGCTACGACGGCACCGGCCTCGGCCTCACGCTCAGTCGTCGACTCGTCGAGGCGATGGGCGGAACGCTCACCGTGACGAGCCGACTGGGGGAGGGGTCGCAGTTCATGATGACCTTTCCCGCCACGCCGCACCACTGAGGGCTGGCCTTGCCAATGCTGTCTGATATCTCAGACACAAACCTCATCGATCTCATGGTGAGGGCGGCCCCGAAGGTGTGGGATCGGTCACGTGACCACGATCATCGACCTCCGCACCGTCGTCGTGGGCGCGGCCCCCGTGCGGCCCGCCGACGTCGTCGCCGTCGCCCGCGATTCCGCGCGCGTCGAGCTCGACCCTGCGGCCCTGCACCGCGTCGCGGCATCCCGCACGCTCGTCGACGGCCTGGCCGATGACCCCGAACCGCACTACGGCATCTCGACCGGCTTCGGCGCTCTTGCGACGACCTTCATCGCCGCCGACCGGCGCGCCCAGCTGCAGGCGAGCCTGATCCGCTCCCACGCGGCCGGCACCGGCGCCGAAGTGGAGCGCGAGGTCGTACGGGCGCTGCAGCTGCTGCGGCTGCAGACGCTCATGACCGCGCACACGGGCGTGCGACCGGTCGTCGTCGAAACCTACGCGGCGATGCTGAACGCCGGGATCACACCGATCGTCCGCGAGTACGGCTCGCTGGGCTGCTCGGGCGACCTCGCGCCGCTCTCGCACGTCGCCCTCGCAGCGATGGGCGAGGGCGACGTGCGGGATGCCTCCGGGACGCTCGTCCCGGCCGCCGCCGCGCTGGAAGCGTCCGGAATCACGCCGCTTGCCCTGCGCGAGAAGGAGGGCCTCGCGCTCATCAACGGCACCGACGGCATGCTCGGGATGCTGCTCCTCGCGCTCCACGACCTCGGTGTGCTCGTGCGCACCGCCGATGTCGCCGCGGCGATGTCGATCGAGAGCCAGCTCGGCACGGACGCCGTGTTCGCGGCCGATCTGATGGCCCTCCGTCCGCAGACCGGGCAGGCGGCGTCGGCCGCGCGGCTCAGGCAGCTCCTCGCCGGGTCGCCGATCGTCGCCTCGCACCGTGACCCAGCCGTGTGCACCCGTGTGCAGGACGCCTACTCGTTGCGCTGCACACCGCAGGTGCACGGAGCGGTGCGCGACACGATCGATCACGCCGCGATGATCGCCGGCCGCGAGCTCGCCTCCGCCGTGGACAACCCGGTGATCACCGACGACGGCCGCGTCGAGTCCAACGGCAACTTCCACGGCGCACCGGTCGCCTACGTGCTCGACTTCCTCGCGATCGCGGTCGCCGACCTCGCCTCGATCTCCGAGCGGCGCACCGACCGTGCCCTGGACCCCGCCCGCAGCCACGGCTTGCCGCCGTTCCTCGCGCACGAGGTGGGCGTGGATTCGGGCCTCATGATCGCGCAGTACGCCGCGGCCGGGATCGTGTCCGAGCTCAAGCGGCTCGCGGTTCCGGCATCCGTCGACTCGATCCCGTCCTCGGCGATGCAGGAGGACCACGTCTCGATGGGCTGGGCCGCCGCCCGCAAGCTGCGCCGAGGCGTCGACGGGCTCGCCCGGGTGCTCGCGATCGAGGTGCTTACGGGTGCCCGCGCGATCGATCTGCGCGCGCCCCTGCAGCCCGGGGCGGCGACCGGCGCCGCCCGTGATCTCGTCCGCACCGTCGTGCGCGGACCGGGTCACGACCACTTCCTCTCACCCGACATCGAAGCGGTGACCGACCTCGTGCTCTCGGGCCGGGTCGCGGACGCCGCAGAAGCCGCGGTGGCGGCATCCGGCTCTTCCCTCTCACCAGATCAGGAGCTTCGGCCGGTACAGGCCGAACAGGCCTGAATCCCTCCTGTCTCAGCCGAAGCTCCTGATCTGGAGCAGCCTCGACCTCCGAAAGGACGCGCATCATGACCACCGCATCCCCTGAAACCCGTGTGATCCGCGCCGCGCGCGGTGCCGAACGGACCGCGAAGAGCTGGGGCGCCGAGGCCGCCAAACGAATGCTCATGAACAACCTCGACCCCGAGGTCGCCGAGCATCCCGAAGACCTCGTCGTCTACGGCGGCACCGGCAAGGCCGCGCGGTCGTGGGAGGCATACGACGCGATCGTCCGCACCCTGGACGAGCTCGAGCCCGACGAGACGCTGCTCGTGCAGTCCGGCAAGCCGGTGGGCGTGTTCCGCACGCACGAGTGGGCGCCGCGCGTGCTGATCGCGAACTCCAACCTCGTCGGCGACTGGGCGACGTGGCCCGAGTTCCGCCGGCTCGAGCACCTCGGGCTCACGATGTACGGGCAGATGACGGCCGGATCGTGGATCTACATCGGTACGCAGGGCATTCTGCAGGGCACGTACGAGACCTTCGCCGCGGTGGCGCGGTCGCTCGGGCGTGAGGATCTGTCGGGAACGCTCACGCTCACCGGCGGATGCGGCGGCATGGGCGGCGCGCAGCCGCTCGCGGTGACGCTCAACGGGGGAGCGGTGCTCATCGTCGACGTCGACGAATCGCGGCTCGCGCGCCGCGTCGAGCACGGCTACCTCGACGAGTACACGACCGACCTCGACGCTGCGGTCGCGCGCGTCGTGGCCGCCCGCGCCGCCGGGCGGGCGCTGTCGGTGGGCGTGGTGGGGAACGCGGCGCTCGTGTTCCCCGAGCTGCTGCAGCGCGGCATCCCGATCGACATCGTCACCGACCAGACGAGCGCGCACGACCCGCTCGCCTATCTGCCGGTCGGCGTGTCGGTCGAGGGCTGGCGGGCCGAGGCGGAGCGCGACCCGTCAGGGTTCACCGACCGGGCCCGCGGCTCGATGGCGAAGCAGGTCGCGGCGATGGTCGGGTTCCAGGATGCCGGGGCCGCCGTGTTCGACTACGGCAACTCCATTCGCGCAGAGGCGCAGCTGGGCGGCTTCACCCGTGCGTTCGAGTTCCCCGGATTCGTGCCGGCCTACATCCGCCCGCAGTTCGCGGAGGGGCGCGGTCCGTTCCGGTGGGTGGCGCTGTCCGGCGACCCGGAGGACATCCGCAAGACGGACGAAGCGGTGAAGGCGCTCTTCCCCGAGAACGCCGCGCTCGTGCGCTGGCTCGAGAAGGCCGGCGACACCGTGCACTTCGAGGGACTGCCCGCGCGCATCTGCTGGCTCGGCTACCAGGAGCGCCACCTGGCCGGCCTGAAGTTCAACGAGATGGTCGCCTCGGGCGAGCTCGCCGGCCCCATCGTGATCGGCCGCGACCACCTCGACGCCGGCTCGGTCGCCTCGCCGTACCGCGAGACCGAGGCGATGGCCGACGGCTCGGACGCGATCGCCGACTGGCCGCTGCTGAACGCGCTGCTGAACACCGCGTCGGGCGCCTCCTGGGTCTCGATCCACCACGGCGGCGGCGTCGGCATCGGCCGTTCGATCCACGCCGGTCAGGTCACGGTCGCGGACGGCACGGCGCTGGCCGCCGAGAAGCTCGCGCGCGTGCTCGTGAACGACCCCGGCACCGGTGTCATGCGCCACGTGGATGCCGGCTACGACCGTGCCCGCGAGGTGGCGGTGGAGCGCGGCCTGAAGGTGCCGATGCTGTGAACGCCCGGGTCGAGTGTCCACGACGCGCCGTCGCGGCGGCGTGCCGTGCGGCGTGTCCTGGACAGTGGATACCGGGGGGAGAGCGATGCGCGCGACGCTGATCACGAACATCGGGGAGCTCACGACGAACGTCGCGGCACCCGGGGACGCATGCGGCACGCTGCACGACGCCGCCGTGCTGATCGAAGGCGGGCGCATCGCGTGGGTCGGCCCCGCGTCCGACGCCGCCGGCCTCGCGCTCTCAGACCGCGAAACCGCATCGGAGCGCCGAAACGGAGGGGATTTCCCCACATCTCGGCGTGGGGATGCACTCTCGCGGGCCTATGACGTCAAGATCGTGGATGCCGGGGGTCGGGCCGTGCTGCCCGGTTTCGTCGACGCGCACACCCACCTCGTATTCGGCGGCGACCGTGCCGACGAGTTCGAAGCCCGCATGGCCGGGGTGCCGTATGCCGCGGGTGGCATACGGCGGACGGTCGAGGCCACCCGCGCGGCGGGCGATGACACGCTGCGCCGGCGACTGGCGGGTTTCGTGGACGAACTCCACGCCCAGGGCACGACGACGTTCGAGGTGAAGACGGGCTACGGGCTCACCGTGGCGGACGAGGAGCGGCTGGCTCGTCTGGCGGCGGAGGTCACTTCGGAGGTCACGTTCCTCGGAGCGCACGTCGTGCCCGCCGAGTTCGCCGAGCGGCGCGACGAGTACGTCGATCTCGTGTGCGGCCGGATGCTGGACGCCTGCGCCCGGCACAGCCGATGGGTCGACGTCTTCTGCGAACGTGGCGCCTTCACCCCCGAGGAGTCCCGTCGGGTGCTGGCCGCCGGGATCGCGCGGGGTCTCCTGCCCAGGGTGCACGGCAACCAGCTGGGTCACGGGGAGGGTGTTCAGCTCGCGGTCGCGCTCGGCGCGGCATCCGTGGATCACTGCACGTACCTCAGCGACGACGACGTCACCGCGCTCGCCGGCTCCGACACGGTCGCCACCCTGCTGCCCGGCGTCGAGTTCTCGACGCGCCAGCCGTACCCGGACGCGCGCCGCCTGCTCGATGCGCGGGTGACCGTCGCTCTTGCGAGCGACTGCAATCCGGGGTCGAGCTTCACGAGCTCGATGCCGCTCATGATCGCGCTCGCCGTCCGCGAGATGGGCATGACGACCGCGGAAGCGGTGTGGGCCGCGACCGCGGGCGGCGCCCGCGCCCTGCGCCGCGACGATGTCGGGGCGATCGCGCCCGGCCTGCGCGCGGATCTGGTGGTCCTCGACGCGCCGACCCGCACGCATCTGGCCTACCGGCCCGGGGTTCCGCTCGTGCGGACGGTCTGGAAGGACGGGGTCGCGGTCACCGCGCGTTCATGACTCCCGCAGAACGCGACGTGGCCGGTCGCCCCGTCGCGTCATTCCGCGGGACGCTGTCCAAGCCGGGCCCGGAATGCGGGAGTTGTGCGCACGCGGTGCGCGGACACTCCCTCAGCGCGGGCTGTCGAACGTCCATTCCGCGGGGTCGATCGCGGCCGCGACGTCCCAGTCGTCTTCCGCCCAGGTGAACGTCGCGACCGCGCACGTCGGCATGTGCGCGATGCCGCCGCCCGACAGGCGCTCGGCGAGCACGGTCATGCCGGGGTCGTGCGCGACGATCATGGCCCGCTCCGCCCGCGTCGCGGCGGCGACGGCGAGGAGCGTCCCCGCCGGGGCGCCGTAGAGCTCCGGCACCAGGTCCACGCCGACGTCGAACTGCGCCGCGAAGGCCTCCGCGGTCGTCCGCGCGCGCAGCGCGGTGCTCGAGCGGATCACATCCGGCCGGAATCCGGTCTCGGCCAGCGCACGCGCCATCCGCGGCGCATCCCGCAGCCCTCGGTCGTTCAGCGGCCGGTCGTGATCGTCCAGGCTCGGGTCGCCCCAGTCCGATTTCGCGTGCCGCACCAGCACCAGCCGGATCACGAGCGTCCTCCCACTCCGGCCAGCAGCTCGAGGACGCACAGCGCCGCGAGCCGCACGGTACGCATGTCCGCGGCATCCGCTGTCGCATCGACCTCGACGATGTCCGCCGAGATCACCCGCGCATCGAGTGCCGCGGCGCGCACGAGCGCGCGCAGCTCCCACGCGGAAAGGCCCCCGGGCATGCTCGCGGGGCATCCCGGAGCGAAGGAGCGATCGCACACGTCGACATCGACGTCGAGATGGATGCCGCCGCCCCCGGCGCCCGCGACCTCGAGCGCTTCGGACATCACATCGGCCACACCGCGTCGACGCACCTGGTCGAGGGTGATCACGGTGATGCCGTGGTCCGCGGCACGGCGGGCGTATGCGGCGGAGTTGGCGAAGTCCGCGATGCCGATCTGCGCGATGCGGTGCGGGTCGAGGCCGTCCTCGATGAGCCGGCGCACGGGAGAGCCGTTGGAGACACCGTCGCGGAGGTCGAAGTGCGCGTCGAGCGTGATGAGCCCCCCGGCGCCGGTGCCCTGTGCGACGGCGTAGGTCGCACTGTTGTCCCCGCCGAGGGCGACGACGAGCCGAGCCCGCGCCGCAGCGGTGGCCGCGAGCGCGCGGACCGCGTCCTCTCCCTCCGGCCCGTCGGGTTCGGGCACATCGCCCGCGTCCGCGACGCGCAGTGCGCCGAGATCGATCGGACCGTCCATGAGGGCGGGACTGTAGCGGCGCAGCGCCTCGCGGACGGCGGCGGGTGTCGCGCCGGCTCCCGTCGGCGACAGCGACGTGCGCCACGCGGGCACCCCGATCAGGGCGAGGTCGACGTCGCGGTCATCGAGAGCGGGCCACGAGCCCGCGCGGGGCCAGAGGGGATCGTCATGCAGAGCCACGCTCCGACGCTACCCCCGCGGGAGCGATCCGCTCAGTTCGAGACGTACACCCACGCCGCGCGCCCGCTCCGCAGCCGCACCTGCACCCGGCGGTACAGCGCCACCTCGTACTCGTCCGCGGCGTCCAGTTCGTCCTCCGTCACCCGCAGGACCTTGCCGGTCACCTTGTCCAGCGCGTTCCCGGTCGGTCGCACGACCGGATGGACCGACAGTCCGGACAGGTCGACCACCCGCGGGTCCTCGATCTCCGTGTAGTCGACGGTGTACCCGGGCAGCGCGTCGTCCTCGACGTCGAGAAGTCGGCCGAACGTGTCGAGCTGCACGTCGGGATTCTGCAGGGTGCCATAGCTGAACAGGAGCTGATCGGGAGCTGCCACGGCATCAGGGTACTCCGCGCGACCGTCGTCGCCGAGGGGGTGTGACATTCGGTGACGCAGGGTTCACCGGCCCGAAACCGGCGGTGCCCTCAGCCGAGCAGCGCGTGCGCGATCGAGAA